>DASSZS010000033.1:0-32683 GCA_035702745.1 Acidimicrobiales bacterium
ACGCTGTCGGTTATCTGCTCATGAGTAGCTGATCGTTTCAAGTCTTCGTAACCTCGAGTGCCGTCTGGAAGTAGGGCGATGTCCAGATAGCCGTGCTTGGTCACGAAGTTCCACGTGGTTCCTTGCCCAAATGTTCGTTCATCCAGCGGTATAGCTAGCGGCTCTTCCATGTCAGGAATCCGAAGCTTGGCGTCGAGTTCTCTGAGAGCGGCCGCAAGTCTGGTGAAGTTCTCTCGCGTGCGTGCAGGCGTGACATCGACATCACGAGTGACGTAGGGAGAACCGCGCAGCTCGGCAGCGAGTCCGCCGATGACGACGTAGAGAACTTTGTGGCGTTCTAGTACTTCGAGGATTTCATCCGGGCGATAGGGGACCAATTCAGGCATGGTGCTTCGTCTTTCGCTGCGCACGGCGATCGTGGAACCGTACGCGCACCATCAGATCGGCGAAACGCTCAGCGGGCGTCATTCGCAGGTGCTGGTCAATGATTGTCACGTTCGAGTCGTCAAATTTGGACATAAAGAACGTGAGGTCCAAACCACACGCGCGCACCACCTCGCGTAAAGTCTCGAGACTGGGCGACACATCATCGCGTTCCCAACGGGCAATCACGGACTGAGATTTGCCCAGTCGCGCACCCAATTCGCTCTGGGTCAGTCCGGCTCGTAATCGAGCCTCTCTAATCAGGTCTCCACTCACCATGTGATCATAATAGTACAAATATGTACTAGTATTGACCTGAGGGTACGCGACTGGCATTTGAAACTCAACGGGTTGAATCACCCTGGGTTGGCTGGAGGTTCACCATCAGACCCAGGGTGATTCAGTCCATGGGGAATATGCGACTTTGGACTACGACGAATAGTCTTAGGGACCGTGTTCGACATTTCACGTGAGCACTTTGACGAGTTGGTCGATGAAGCGCTCGCTTCACTGCCGAAGGAGTTGTCTTCGCAGATCGACAATGTCGCAATCATTGTCGACGATCGTCCGCCGGGCGGACTCTTCGGTCTTTACGAGGGAATACCCCTCACGAAACGAGGCGGCCGCACAAGTTACAGCGGCGTCATGCCCGACCGGATCACACTGTTCCAACAGACCATCTTGCGATCCTGCTCGAGCGAGGACCAAGTAAGGGAGCAGATTCGAAAGACGGTCCTGCACGAAGTCGCTCACCACTTCGGCATCAGCGATCCACGGCTCGACGAGTTGGGGTGGGCGTGAACACGTCGACGCACGCGTGCGAACACTCGTGATTCTGCCGCGTCAAATCTACTTCGACTCCAATCGAGGGGTCGCCGTCGACGCGATCTCCTCTATCGGCTCCGGGCGCGGATGGTGCAATGTGGTGCCGCGCGTGGCCGGTGAGATTCCCGACATCAGTGTGAATCTCACCGGACTCTGGGTAAGTCGCGGGGCACCCGAGGCGACGTTCGTGACCTTCGCCCCAAAGCGGGGCATCGTAAAACCATCCTCGCTGGGGATCCTGCATACGCGAGGTCGTCTTGGCCGGCAGGGAATCACCCAGATGCTCGCCGGAGCGCCGTTCGTCATACGACAAGACCATAAGCATCGCGGTGTGCTCTTAGATGTGCCCGTGGACGCTCCCGCCGCTCAAGTGCTCGAGGTGATGTGTTCAATGACCGAAGCTCTGTGCGACTACGAGATGACGGGTGGATGGCGATTCGATCTCTACCAGCGCGTTGGGAGCGCATAACACGAGGCGGCGCTCGCGGCGACTACCTTCGCGGTCGCGATGATCACCTCCCGGGGCTGTTTTCAGCCCCGGGCGACTGACATATCAGCCCGTACGCGAAGCGACGTATGAGGATGTACGCGGACAAGGGGTGTGCGAGGATGAGTTAATGGGATCTTCTGGAGAGAATCCGCGTAAGCGCAAACATCGTCTGCCCAAGGTGCCCCGAGGCGCTGAAGCGAGCAACCTTCACTTGGCGGGACTATCTAACGATGGCCCATCTCCGAGCGGGCATCGGCTCGACCACGACAAAGCTCACGGGCGCAGCGAGAGTGTTGGTGCTCTTGGCCGGAGAGTTCTTTGGGTGCTCGGACGGCGGACAAAGGATCCAGAGCAAGAACAGGAAGAGGGGCAGTCCTAGTCCTACTTTGGACTGCTGCTCATCACCATCATCATCGCTTGCGCCATCTGCGCCCTTGGGTGAATTGCGATCCCGTCCCGCCGAGTGGTGTTACTCCCTTGGAGCACTCCTCGTTATCGGGCCCACTTCTCACTTGACCTTGGCGACGGCCACCGGCGCCGGCGGTTGCGGGTCACTCTTCAAGAGATCCATGGACTCCTGAGAGAGGTTTCGGCTTCGACACACTTCACTCGTCGTGTTGATCCACTCCGACCGCCGTGATGAAACGCAGGGCAGTTGCGTCGTTGGGGAAGATACCGACCACGTTGGTGCGCCGCTTGATCTCGGCGTTGAGGCGCTCGAGGGAGTTCGTCGACGAGATCTTCTGCACGTGGTTCGTGGGGATGTAGCGAAAGGCGGTGATCCTCGGCGGCGGCGAGAAGCATCTCGCTAACGACACCGAATTGGCGCTTCGTGGTGGCCGACATCCAGGCTCCGTCGCTACAAGACTTAGTCCACCGAACGGGGAACCGGTCACATCAGACGCGGTTACAGGAGTCCAACTTTCTTCACCTGCACGCCCCTGCCGAGACCGCTTCGATTCCGCTATTGCATTTGGCTTGAGTCACGCCTAGAGTCGGAGGCGTCGCTCCAGAAGCTCGGTGATATCCGTCTAGCAAGGATCACCGCCATGAGCGACTCGAACTACCACTCCCCCACCTCCAATGGGGCTGTCGATAACGACGCGGTGACACAGCGGGCGTGGGATAACTACGCGGCGTCGGTTGACCCGCAAAAGCCCATCAGCGCCTACGACCTCGACGAGCACGCCGAGGACACCGACATCGTGATCTACGCGCGTCATGCCCGCAAAGAGGTCGAGCCCGACCCGGCTCCGACCTGGCCCCGCCCCGCGTAGGCATCAGTCCCGCCAGAGTGGCCCCAACGGGGACATCGCCCGCGCGATCAACTCGTTGGGGCCACTGTTCGCACACGAGGTCGGCGACTTCGATGAGACGGTTCGGGACGCCCGCGAACACCCTGAGACCAGGTGCCCGTACTCCTCCGGGACGACCCCGCACTCCCCCGGGTCGACCTCGACGACGCACCAACGGCTTGGTGGTCCAATAAGAAGTCGCTAAAGGAGTGCCCGACGTCGTCGAGCATCCGGGGTCGGATGTGCTCGCCCGTGCTACGTTCGCCAGCGACCGTCGCGCCCGCGCGCCCCGCCCTAGGAGACCGGTGGAACACCTCGTCGTCAGCCAGATCAGTCGCCACGGCTACCTGGCCATCTTCCTCCTCATGGTCCTCGAGTCGGCCTGCATCCCGATCCCGAGCGAGGCCGTCATGCTCTTCGGTGGGGCACTCGCGGGCGGCGTGGTGCTCGCAGGTGTGCACGTGCACCTCAACGTGATCGCGGTCGCGCTGGCCGGAACTGCGGGCAACCTCATCGGCTCGTGGATCGCCTACGCCGTCGGGCGGATTGGGGGACGACCCCTCATCGAGCGCTACGGCAAGTACGTCTTGTTGCGCCCCCACGACCTCGACCGGGCCGAGCGGTTCTTCGAGCGCTACGGCACCCCGGCCGTACTGATCTCGCGCGTGCTACCGGTCGTGCGCACCTTTATCAGCCTGCCGGCCGGCATCGCCGAGATGCCGCTCGGCACCTTCAGCGTCCTCACCGTCCTCGGCAGCCTGCCCTGGACCTTCGCCCTAGCGCTCGCCGGCGACGCCGTCGCGGCCAACTGGAAGAGCGTCTCGTCGGCCTTCACCCCGATCAGCCTCGTCGTGGGGGCGCTCATCGTCATAGCGATCGCCTGGTGGGTCCTTCGGCGCCTGGGCTCGCGCGGGCGCCACGCCGCCTAGCCGCCACTCGCTTCTGACGCCCCCGGGCGCCACGAGCACACGTCCCCCGCGCTGCGCGGCGCCTCGGACAGAGTCCCGCCGGCTCCGCTCACCGGGCGCGCCAGAGTCACGGCGACCCGCGATGAGCCCGGCCCTCGCGTCGGAGCGGGAGCGACGAGCGAACCCGGCCGGCCGTAGGCGGGACCGCTAGCCTCAAGCCTCGTGAGCGGACCCCTCGACGCGCGAGGCGCGCTTCTCACCCGCGAGCGTCTCACTCGCCGGGGCCTCACGCTCGAGTACACGACGTTGGGCTGGAACGTGGTGGGCGTCGTCGTGCTCGCCGTCGCTGCCTTTTCGGCCAAGTCGGTTGCGGCCGCCGGCTTCGGGCTCGACAGCCTGATCGAGATCGGGGCCTCGATCGTGGTGATCTTCGAGCTCACCGGGACGAGCGAGGCCCGCCGAAGGAGTGCGCTGAAGCTCATCGCCGTCGCGTTCGCCCTCCTCGCCCTCTACCTGATCGTCCAGGGTGTCGTCGTGCTCGCGACGCGCCACCACGCCGGCCACAGCCCCCTCGCCATCGCCTGGACCGGCGCCACGGCCGTCGCCATGTTCCTCCTCGCCTCCGGCAAGGCCCGCACCGGCCGGGCGCTCGATAACCCGGTCCTCCTCTCCGAGGGCCGGGTGACCCTCGTCGACGGGATCCTCGCGACCTCGGTCCTCGTCGGGCTCGTCCTCAACGCGGCGCTCGGGTGGTGGTGGGCCGACCCGGCGGCCGGCTTCGTCCTCGTCTACTACGCGACGCGCGAGTGCCTCGGAATCGTCCGCCAGGGTGACGCGTGAGCGCCGTCACGATCTACGGAGTGTGCGCGGTCACCTTCATGATGGTGATGTACGCCCTCGAGCGGCGCGGGCCCCGCTTCATCCTCGCCTTCGCCCTGGGGTGCGTGCTGTCGTCGATCTACGGCTTCCTCTCGGGGGCGTGGCCCTTCGGGGTCGTCGAGCTCGTCTGGTCGGTGGTGGCCCTGCGCCGCTACCGCTCGCTGTGACGACCCAAGCGATCCCGCACTAGGCGAGACCGAGTTCCACCTCGCCGCCGTGGCTGACGGTCGGGTCCGAGTAGAAGTCGGCCTTGCCCTTGCGCGAGGAGATGAACGAGAGGATGAGGCCGAGAGCCGCGAAGCCGAAGCCGAAGGTCATCTGCACCCCGTTCAAGGCGTTGGTCGCGAGCTCGTAGATGATCACGAAGGCCATGAACGCCGCGCCCAGTCCCGGGAGCACGCCGCCCAGCAGGAAGCTCGAGGCACTCGAGAGAATCGAGCGCCGGTAGCACCAGATGGCGGTGACCGCGGTGAGCAGGTAGAACATCGCGGCCATGAGCCCGAGCGTGCTCACCACGTCCGACAGGGCCGTCCCCACCGAGCCCACCAGGGTCGAGCCCCACAAGAAGACCACGTTCAACAGCCCCAGCAGGATCGTCGCGTTCATCGGCGTGCGGTACTTGAGCGAGACCTGGCTGAACCAGGTCGGGAAGACCCGGTCGCGGCCCATCGCGAACGAGATCCGGGCCGCGGACACGATCGCCGCCTGCAGCGAGGCGAGGGTCCCGCCGAGCACGACCATGATCATGACGTCCTTCCAAAAGCCGCCGCCGATCTTCGCGCCGATGAAGGCGAGGACGTTGCCCGCGTGGGCCTGCATCGCGCCGTTGGGGGCGACGCCCTGGAGGGCGACGACGCCGACCTCGTAGACGACAAAGAGCAGCACCACGCTCATCAGGGCCGCCGCGCCGGCGCGCCGTCCCTTCACCTCCTCGCCGACGTAGGCGGCGGTGTCCCAGCCCGAGAAGAGGAAGATCGCAATCAGCATCCCCCCGATCAGGGCGTGGAACCCGCCGGCCCCCGACAGCGAGAGCCACGAGGTCGAGAACTTCACCACGTGGTGGAGGTGTCCGGAGTAGATCAGCCAGATCGCCGCGACCGCGAAGGCCGCCAGCACCGCGTACTCGAAGGCCGCCCACACCCACTGGAAGCGGGCGGAGAACTTGATGCCGACGGCCGCGACCACCAGGACGACGATGTTCAGCACCGAGCCGATCAGGGCCACGTCGTACTTGTTGTTGGCCGCCGCGTTGGAGAAGAACGAGAGGGTGTAGGAGCCGAGGATCGGGGTGAGGCTGACCGTGCCGATCGTGTAGTACATGAGCATGATCCAGCCCGCGAAGAACCCCGCGTGCGGGTTGAGGACCCGCCCCACCCACGAGTAGGTCGCGCCGGCCGAAGGCTGCCAGGCGTTCAGACGCTGGTAGCCGATCGCGATGCCGATCATCGGGATGAAGCAGATCAGGATCGGCAAGAACCCCGCGTAGTTGACCGCGATGAGCAGCGCGGCGAGGCTCGCCGCGATGCTCTGGGTGGGACCGGAACTCGCCATCGCGAGCACGATGGTGTCGCCCAGTCCCAGTGCGTCGGCCTTGAGTGTGTGCGAAGGAGCTGACGGCGAATTCGCGCTCGGCGCCTCTGACATGCTGACCCCCCGGTTCTCACGGCACGGCGTGCCGTCCTCCGGTCATTATGTCATCATATTGACCCCGCGCAAAGCTCCCTTTTTGCTGACGTGACCACCCCCAGTCCCGCGGCGGGCCCCGTCGGCGCGGCCGGATCTGGTTCGACGCGCCCCCGGGGGCCCCTCGCGCGGATCCCCGTGAGCGAGAGTCGGTGACGGCGGCGCCCGGGTCAGAGGACCGGTTCGTCGACGTCGCGGCGAACCAGGTCTTCGTAGGTCTCGCGGCGCTGGACGACCCGGGCGTGACCGTCGCGCACGAAGACGATCGGGGGGCGCAGCGCCCCGTTGTAGTTGTTCGCCATCGTGAGGCAGTAGGCGCCGGTTACCGGCACCGCCACGAGGTCGCCGACCTCGGGGGCGCGCATCGACACCGAGGCGATCAGCTCGTCACCGGACTCGCAGTGACGTCCCACGAGGGTGACGGGCTCGCCCCGGCCGACCCGGTTGGCGAGGGTCGCGTCGAAGGCCTGGCCGTAGAGGGAGACCTCGAGGTTGTCGCCCATGCCGCCGTCGATAGCGACGATCGGGCCCCGGACGCCCTCTTTGACCGTGACGACGCGATAGAGCGTGCAGGCGGCCTCGGCGACGATGGAGCGTCCCGGCTCGATGAGGAGCCGCGCGCCCGCGGGCAGGATGGCCCGCGCGGCGACAGTCAGGGCGTCGAGGTACTCCTCGACGCTCGGGACGGCGGTCTCTGCGGTGTAGCGCGCGCCAAGTCCCCCGCCGAGGTCGTAGGTCGGAAACTCACCGAGACGCCCGATCGCCTCGACCGCCCGAGTGAAGGGCTCGGTCTCGGTTATCTGGGAGCCCACGTGGACGTGGAGACCCTCGAGAACCAGGGTGCGGCTCGCGCGCAGCTCGGCAATGACCGCCTCAGCCGCCTCGAGGGAGAGACCGAACTTCGAGGTCGCCCCGCCGGTCGCCATGGCCTCGTGGGTCGCGGCGGCGACGTCGGGTCGCACCCGAACGAGCACCCGCTGACCCCGCCCAGCGCGGGCCTCGAGGCGCGCCAGGTCGTCGCGGTTGTCGATGACGATGAGACCGACCCGCGACTCGAGCGCGAGGTCGATCTCGGCGTCGGTCTTCGCGTTGCCGTGCACCACGATCGTGGCGGGGTCGACCCCGGCCGCCAGGGCCATCACCAGTTCTCCGCCGCCGGCGACGTCGACGCCCAGGCCCTCCTCGGCGAGCGTGCGGTAGACCGCGGTGCACGGCAGCGACTTCGAGGCCCAGACAACGCGCGCGTCGGCCCAGCGCGCGGCGAGCCCCTCCACGTAGCGGCGGGCCCGCGCGCGCAGCGCCGCCTCGTCCATGACGAGGACCGGCGTGGCGACAGCCCGGGCGATCGCGCTCGCGCGGCACCCCCCGAGGACGAGCTCGTCACCGTCGAGGGTCGTGCCCGGGGCGAAGAGCTCCAGGGGGAAGGGCTCGTGCCCGGTGGTCGTCACGCCCAACCCCTCAGCGCACCCGGCCGCGGGCGGCTATCGCCCACTCGCCCTCGACGCGCCCGTCGCGCACCAGGGTCATCGAGTCGAAGAGGTTCACGACCGGACAGACGTGGGCCGGGATGACGAGGACCTTGTCCCCGACGGCGAGCCCGCCGCCCCTCTCGAGGTCGAGCCGCCCCACCCCGTGCTCCTCGCTGAGGAACTCGAAGGCGAGGTCGTCGCGGCCGGCGACGCGCAGCCACCCGGACCGGTCGTCGTGGTCGCTCGCGAGGCACTTCGTGCCGGCGTCGATGACGAAGCGGTCCTCACTCGGGCGACTGACGACGGTCGCGAGCACGTGGGCCGCGCACGTCGCCTCACGGGCGGCGCCGAGCTCGATCATGGTCGTGTCGTTAAAGACGTACGTGCCCGGGCGCGCCTCGGTGACCCCGGCGCGGGCGAGCTCCAGGCGCGCCGTCGGCGTCGCGCCGACCGAGAGCTCGCTCAGGGCGACGCCGCGCTGGGCGCACAGGGCCATCGTCGCGCGCAGACCCTCCACCTCCTCGGCGACGAGGGCCTCGAGCTCGCCCGGGTCCGCCGCGTAGGCGTGACCCGCGTGGGTCATGAGACCGAGCACGCGAATGCCGGGCACCCCGGCGACGCGCTCGACGAGCTCGGCCGTCGCCTCCCCGGCCGGTCGGCCGAGGCGGTGCAGGCCCGTGTCCACCTCGACGTAGACCTCGACCGGCTCGGCGCTGTGAACCCCGATCGCGCCGAGGCCGCGGGCGACCTCGAGCGAGTCGAGACTCACGATCACCCGGGCCGACGCGCGCAGTCGGGCCAGCCGCTCGAGCTTCGCCGCTCCCACGAGGGGGTAGGCCACGAGGATGTCGGTCAGCCCGGCCGCAGCCATCACCTCGGCCTCGCCGAGCTTGGCGACCGTGATCCCCGCGGCGCCGGCCGCGACCTGGAGCCGCGCGATCTCGGGGGTCTTGTGAGTCTTGGTGTGGGGGCGCAGGCGCACCCCGGCCGCGCGGGCGCGCGCGGCCATCGCCTCGACGTTCGCCTCGAGCCGGTCGAGGTCGACGACGAGGGCCGGGGTGTCGAGGTCGAGCAGGTTCACCGGGTCTCCTCATCCGAGTCTCGCCGAGGGCCGGCGCCCCGTTTGACAGGGGTGGAGGTGAAAGATACTATCCTTATATTGTCTCATCGGTTCCGTACCAGGACGCCGTCCTGAGCGTGGATCGCTAGGTCAGGGGGGCGGACATGTCCGTGGGGAACGACCGGAACGTAGAGCATCTGGTGAGCCGCCGGAGGGTCCTCGCCCTCAGCGCGGCGACCGCGGGGGCGCTCGGGGCCGCCGCCGCAATGCCCGGAGTGGCCGGCGCGGCCGCCCCCAAGGACACCCTGCGGGTCGGGTGGACCTCGCCCCCGGACGTGATGAACCCCTTCACCTTCGCCACGACCGCCTCGAACGAGATCCTCTGGCTGATCTACGACACGTTGCTCGAGTACGACCTCAACCTCCAGCCCGAGGCCTCCCTCGCCCTGAAGAAGTCGATGAACGCGGCCGGCACCGTCTTCACCTACACCCTGCGCCCCGGGGTCACCTGGCACGACGGCAAACCCTTCACCGCCGAGGACGTCAAGTACACCTTCGACGTCATGGCTAAGAACAACCTGGGCCAGGCCGCCTGGAGCCTCGTCGACCTCGAGTCGACCACCGTCGTCAACCCCCACCGGGTGGTGATGACCTATCGCAAGCCCCAGGCCTTCGACCCGGCCATGGTCGTGCCCATCGTGCCCAAGCACGTCTGGAGCGCGATGACCCCCGCGAAGATCCTCACCTTCTCCAACAAAAAGCCCATCGGCACCGGTCCCTTCCGCTTCACCAAGTGGGTCTCGGGCCAGTACGTCCAGGTCGAGCGCAACGCGACCTGGTGGGGCACGGCGCCCGCGGTCAAGACCGTCATCTGGAACCAGTACGAGAACAGCGACGTGATGGTCCAGAGCCTCAAGTCGGGCCAGCTCGACATCCTCACCGAGGTCCCGCCGGTCCTCTTCAACGGGCTCAGCGGCGCCCCGAAGGTGAAGCCCGTGGAGATGGAGTCCTTCTCCTTCCACCACATCGGGATCAACGTCTCGAAGAATCCCAAGTCCGGCGGCAACCCCCTGTTGAAAGACACGGTCGTGCGTCAGGCGCTCGGGCTCTCCCTCGACCGGGCCCAGCTCGTGGCGCTCGCCCTGGCCGGGCGCGGCAAGCCCGGCAGCGTGCAGCTGCCCCCGAGCTTCGGCGTCTGGCAGGCGAAGATCCCCCCGCACCAGCAGTACAACAACAACCCCGCCAAGGCGAAGAAGATGCTCGACGACGCCGGCTACAAAGTCGGCCCGAGCGGGGTGCGCCAGAACAAGAAGGGCGAGCCGCTGAGTTTCAGGCTCATCGCGATCGCCACCACGACCGAGGACGTGCTCGCGGGCCAGATGTTCGTGAAGGCGGCCGAGGCGGTGGGCATCAAGCTGACCTTCAACACGCTCGACGCCAACACGCTCAACAACGTCGTCTACAACTCGAAGGCCCCCAACTGGGACATCTTCATCTGGGGCTGGGACTCGGGCACCCCCGACCCGAACTACCTGCTCAGCGTGGACCTCTCGAACCAGATCGGCAACAACAACGACGTCTACTACGCGAACCCGGCCTACGACCGGCTCTACAACGAGCAGGCCACCCAGCCCAACCCGGCCAAGCGGATCCCGCTCGTTCACGCGACCCAGAAGCTCTTCTACGATGACTGCGCGTACCTCATCATGTGGTACCAGAGCAAGCTGCAGGCGTACCGCACCGACACCTGGAAGGGCTGGACGCCGACGCGAGGTGGCATGGTCTACAACTTCACCCGGGACAACTACCTGAAGATCACGCCGGCCTAGGCCGGCCGCCCTGACCGTGACCGCTCGGTACCTGGGCCGCAAGGTCGCGACCCTCGCGCTGACCCTCTACGTCACCGTCTCGTTCAACTTCCTGCTCTTCCACGTCCTGCCGGGCAATCCGGTGCAGATGCTGGCCCGCTCGGGCCACTTCAGCCCGGCGGCCCGGGCCGAGCTCATCCGCCTCTTCGGGCTGAACCACCCGGTCCTCGTCCAGTACCTCATCTACCTCAAGAACATGCTCCACGGGAACCTCGGCTTCTCCTACGTCTACCGCGAGCCGGTCACCACCGTCATGGGCGGGGCGATCGGCAACACCCTGGTGCTCGTGGGCACGGCGACCGTCGTCACCATCATCGTGGGTGTCGTCGTCGGGGTGATCGCGGCCTCGCGGGCCCACTCGCTCACCGACGCCTCAATCACCGTGGGCAGCCTGGCCCTGTGGTCAATGCCGGACTTCTTCACCGGGATGATCCTCATCTTCCTCTTCGGAGTGTGGACCCACGCCCTGCCCGTCTCGGGGATCGTCACCTCGGGCGTGACCGAGGGCCTCTGGGCCCACACCCTCGACGTCGGACGCCACCTGATCTTGCCGGCCCTCACCCTCGTGCTCGTCAACGCCGCCGAGTTCTCCCTCATCACGCGCAACACCCTGGTCGACGTGCTGGTCGAGGACTACGTCGTCACCGCGCGCGCCAAGGGCCTGTCGCGCCGGCGCGTCGTGTGGGGTCACGCCCTACGCAACGCCATGCTGCCGGTCATGACCGCGACCGGGCTCTACGTGGGCATGATCCTCGGCGGGGCCATCCAGGTCGAGACGGTCTTCTCCTGGCCGGGGATGGGGCTGCTGATCTACAACTCAGTCGAGCAGCGCGACTACCCCGTCTTGGAGGGCTGCTTCTTCCTCTTCGCCATCGCGGTGATCGCGACCAACTTCATCAGCGACCTCTTGTACCACCTGCTCGACGCCCGGGTGCGCCGCACGTGAGCGACGAGTCCCTCGCCGGCGCCCCGGGCGCACTGGTCGCCCTCGACGCCCGGGCGCGCCCCGGGGTCTGGCGCCGTCTCTGGCGCGACCCGATGGGCCGGTCCGGGGTCTACCTGCTCGCCGTCGTGCTCGTGGTGGTCCTCGTCGGACCGCTCGTCTTCCCCTTCGACGCCCAGGCCTTCGGCACCTCGGCGGCCTCGATCCTCCAGCCGCCCTCGGCCGCCCACTGGATGGGCACCACCGAGCTCGGCCAGGACGTCTTTCGCGAGTTCCTCGCCGGCGGGCGGATCTCACTCTACGTAGGCCTCTCGGCGACCTTCATCGCGATGGTGCTCGGCGCCGGGCTGGGACTCGTCTCGGGCTACTACGCCGGCTGGCGCGACACGGTCTTGATGCGCATCACCGACTTCTTCTTGGTGCTGCCGACGCTCCCGCTCATCATCGTGCTCGCGGCCCTCTTCGGCCAGAGCGTGATCGTCACGAGCCTCGTCATCGGGCTCACCAGCTGGCCCCAGACGGCCCGGATCATCCGCTCCCAGGTGCTCAGCCTGCGCGAGCGGCCCCTCGTCCAGCGGGTCCGCTCCCTCGGGGCGGGGGACCTGCGCATCATGCGCGTGCACATCTTGCCCAACGTGGCGCCCCTCATCTTCGCGAACCTCGCCCTCGTGCTCTCGGGCGCCATCCTGGCCCAGGCGGCCCTCGCCTTCTTGGGCCTGGGCGACCCCGTCCAGGTGTCCTGGGGCACGACCCTGCACAACGCCTTCGACTCGGGGGCGATGAGCTCGGGCGCCTGGTGGTACGTCCTCACCCCGGGCGTGGGCATCGTGGCCATGGTGCTCGCGTTCTCCCTCATCGGCCACAGCCTGGACCGGGTCCTCAACCCCCTGCACGGGGGTCGCGCGTGAGCCTGCTCGAGATCACCGACCTCTCGGTCGAGTACCGCGTCGGTGAGTCGGTCGTGCGCGCCGTCGACGCGGTGAGCCTCTCGATCGCCCCCGGTGGGGCCCTCGGGATCGTCGGGGAGTCCGGGTGCGGCAAGACCTCGCTCGGCCTGGCGATCCCTGCGCTGCTGCCGGCGAACGCGCGCGTGGCGTCGGGTTCGGTGACCCTCGAGGGTCGCACGCTCACCGGGCTCTCCGAGCGCGAGCTCAACGCGCTGCGCTGGACCTCGGTGGCGTTCGTCTTCCAGGGCGCGATGAACGCCCTCAACCCCGTCCAGCGGGTCGACAAGCAGATCCGCGAGGCCATCACCGCCCACGAGCCCGCGACCTCGCGCGCCGAGGCCTACCGCCGCGTCCTCGAGCTGCTCGAGGTCGTGGGCATCTCGCCGAGTCGCGCGCGCAGCTACCCCCACGAGTTCTCCGGCGGCATGCGCCAACGCGCGATGATCGCCATGGCCCTGGCCTGCCGGCCGGCCCTGCTGATCGCCGACGAGCCCACCACGGCCCTCGACGTGATCAGCCAGGCCCAGATCCTGGCCCTCCTCGCCTCGTTGCGCCGGACCAACAACCTGAGCCTGATGATGATCTCCCACGACCTCTCGGCGATCAAGCGGGTCTGTGACACGATCGCGGTCATGTACGCCGGCCAGGTCGTCGAGTACGGCACGACCGCAGAGGTCCTCGGCCGGCGCGGCCGCCCGGCCGGGGCGGCCCACCCCTACACCCAGGCCCTCATCCGCACCCACCCCGACCTCAACGGCGAGCGGACCCTCGCCGAGGGACTCGGCGGCCACCCGCCGGACCTCTCCCGGCCCATCGTGGGCTGTCGCTTCGCCGAGCGCTGCCCCCACGTCATGGAGGTCTGCCGGGTCGAGGCCCCCCCGGCGAGCGAGGTCGCCCCGGGGCACCTCGCCGCCTGCCACCTGCTCGCGGGGCGCCCGTGAGGGGAGCCCCCGCGAATACGGGCGAGCCGGTCGCGCTTCCGGGTCCGGTGCTCTCGGTGCGCGACCTCGTCGTGCACTTCGCCGGACGGCGAAAGACGACCGTGCGGGCCGTCGACGGGGTCTCGTTCGACATCGCCCCGGCCGAGATCCTCGCGCTCGTGGGCGAGTCGGGCTGCGGCAAGTCGACGATCGCGCTCGCGGTCATGCGCCTGATCGAGCCGACCTCCGGGACCATCCTCTCGGGGGGCGAGGACCTGGCGCGGCTGACGGGACGGCGCCTGCGCCGGGCCCGCCAGCGCCTTCAGATGATCTTCCAGGACCCCTTCGGCTCGCTCAACGCGAGGCGCAGCGTCTACGACACGGTCGTCGAACCGCTCGTCATCCACCGCATCGCCGCCGGCGCCGAGGAGCGCCGCGCCCGGGTGAACGAGGCGCTGACCCTCGCGCACCTCACCCCGCCCGAGCGGCTCGCCGCCAACTACCCCCACGAGCTCTCCGGCGGCCAGCGCCAGCGCGTGGCGATCGCCTCGGCGATGGTGCTGCGCCCGTCGCTCGTGGTCGCCGACGAGCCCGTCTCGATGCTCGACGTCTCGGCGCGCGCGGGCATCTTGCGGCTGATGATGGACTTGCGCGACCGGCTCGGCACGAGCTACCTCTTCATCACCCACGACCTCGCGACCGCCTGGGTGGTGGCCGACCGGATCGCCGTGCTCTACCTCGGGCGCGTCGTCGAGATCGGCCGCTCGACCGACGTCGTGGGGGCCCCGGCTCACCCCTACACCGCGGCCCTGCTCGAGGTCTCGGCCGACGAGGAGCGTCCCTCCTCCGAGGAGTCCGTCGCGGTCCTGCCCGGGGAGACCCCCTCGGCCTCCCGGGTGCCCCCGGGGTGCCGGTTCCACCCACGCTGCCCGCGCTACGCCGCCCTCGGCGAGCCCGAGGCGTGTCGGGTGAGCGACCCCACCCTCGCCCCCGCCACCGGCGAGGGCCACGCCGTCGCCTGCCACTTCCCCCTCGGAGGACACACGTGAGTACGCCCACCCCGAGCGTCACCGAGGCCGAGCTCGAGAGGCTCATCGGTGAGCTCGTGCGCCTCGACTCGGTGACCCCCTGGCTCGTCGAGGGCGGCGCCGGCGAGGCCGCGGTCGCCCGCTACCTCGCCGAGTGGGTGTCCGACCTGCCCGTCGAGGTCGAGCTCGACGAGATCGAGCCGGGGCGCGTCAACTTCGTCGCCACGCTGCGCGGCGCCGGAGGGGGGCCGTCGCTGTGTCTCAACGCCCACGCCGACACCGTCGGCTACGCGCTCTGGCCCGAGCGGGCCCTCACCCCGCGGCGCGAGGGCGATCGGCTCTACGGACTGGGGGCGAGCGACGACAAGGGCTGCTGCGCGGTGGCCCTGCTGGTGCTGCGCCACTTCGCGACGAGGGCGTCGCGCCTGCGGGGCGATCTCACCGTCGCCTGCGTGGCCGACGAGGAGGGGGTGTCGATCGGCACCGAGCGACTCGTCGCGACGAGGTCGTTCGACCTCGCGATCGTGCTCGAGGCCGACGCGCTCGACCGGGTCGTCGTCGAGCACCAGGGCTTCGGCTGGATCGACGTG
Organism: Acidimicrobiales bacterium; assembly: GCA_035702745.1. Taxonomy (GTDB): domain Bacteria; phylum Actinomycetota; class Acidimicrobiia; order Acidimicrobiales; family RAAP-2; genus RAAP-2. The sequence continues at coordinate 15,329 of DASSZS010000033.1, forward strand.
GTGGTCAACGGGCGCGCCGCCCACGGCTCGGCCCCCGAGGCCGGCGTCGACGCGATCGTGGGGCTCGCCGAGGTGGTGACCCGCCTGGGGGCGTGGGGCCGGGCCCAGCGCGCGGTCTCGCCCCCACCGCGCAACGGCGCCACCGTCTTTCACACCGGCACCGTGCGCGGGGGGACCGACTACGCCACCTACCCCAGCCGGGCGGAAGTCGGCCTCGAGATCGGCACCCAGCCCGGCGAGCGCCTGGCCGATCGGGTGGCCGAGATCGAGGCCGTGATCGACGAGGTCGCGACCCTGATGCCCGGGCTCACCGGCGAGGTGCGCGTGCGCCTGGAGCGCGAGCCCTTTCGCGCCGCCGGCCACGAGGGACTGCTGGCGAGCCTGCAGGCGGCGGCTCGCCAGCGCTTCGGGTTCGAGCTGAGCGAGGTCGGACTCAACGCCTGGACCGACGCGGCCCTCATGCAGTCGGCCGGGATACCGACTCTCCTGCTCGGGCCACTCGGGGGCAACCTGCACAGCCCCGAGGAGTGGGTGTCGCTGCCCGAGGCCGCTGCCGCGGTCGACCTGCTCGTCGAGACGATCGCCGGGGCCCTCGGGTGAGCGCCGCGACCCGCGACGCGGCGCGCCGAGTCCTCGAACGCGTCGCGCCGCTCGCGGAGTCCTCGACCCGCCACTTCCCCCTCGGCGGGGGCGTCCTCGCCCTCGCCGACCGCGACGGCCTGATCGACGCGCTCGCCTTCGGGCGCGCCGACGTCGCAGCGGACGCGCCCGTGACGACCGCGCACCTCTTTCAGATCGGCTCGATCTCCAAGCTCTTCACCTCGCTCGTCATCGACCGGCTGGTCGAGTCGGGCCGGCTCGACCACGACGACCCCGTCGGGCACCTCGTGCCCTGGGCGGGCCTCTCGCCCTCGCTGGGGCGCGCGCGGGTCGTCGAGCTCTTGACCCACACGGCCGGACTGCCGCTGGGCAGCGACGGCCTGGCCGACGACGCCGGTGAGCTCTGGGCCTCGCGCGCGATTCGGGCGGCCGACGTCGCCCCGCCCCGGTTCCACTACTCGAACCTCGGCTACCTGGTCCTCGGCGAGGTGGCGCGCGCGCTCAGCGGTCGCCGGCTGGCCGAGCTCGTGGCCGACTGGTTGCTCGATCCGCTCGAGATGACGAGCGCCCTCGCCGAGATCACCTGGGACGACCGCGCGGCCCTCGCGACGGGCCACTGGCCGGCCCGCCCGGACCGGCCCTGGGTGCCGGGCGATCCCATCGAGCCGGCGACCTTTGTCGAGACCGACTCGGCGGCCGGCAACGTCGCCGCGAGCGCCGCCGACATGGCCGCGCTCGTCGCGGCCCTCCTGCGCGCCGCTCACGGCGAGTCCGGCGGGCCGATCTCGCCCGAGACCTTCGCGCGGGTGACGACGACCCTCGCGCCCACCGGTGAGCCGACCCACACCCCGGCGGGCACGCTCCCGGTATCGCTGAGCCGCTACGGCCTCGGCCTCAACGTCGAGCGGATCGAAGGAAACCTCTGCGTCACCCACGGCGGGGGGATGGTGGGCCACTCGACGTTCCTGCTCGTCGACTGCACCCTGGGGCTCGGGGTCGTCGCGCTCACCAACGCGAACGGCGACTGTCTCGCGGCCCACCTCCTCGCGCGCGCGGCCCACGCCCAGCTCGTCGCCGAGGCGACCGACTCCCCTCTGGCCCTGGCCGACCTCGACCCCGCGGTGCGCGGGGACCTGACGGGGGCGGGGGCTTTTCGCGACGACGACGGCGAGCCCCTCGCCGTCGTCGCGGGCCACGACGGCGCCCACGTCACCTACCGCGGGCGCACGGGCTCACTCTTTGCCACCCCCACCGGCCGGTTCGTCACCGACCATCCGGCGCTGCGCACCTTCCACCTCGACTTTGACGCCGCCGGGATGTGGACCCACGGGCCGACGACCTTCGCCCCGGCCGGCGCGCCCGGTCCGGCCACGGGCTCGCTGTCCTTCGCGCTCGTCGGGCGCTACCGCAGCTACTCCCCGTGGTACCCCGAGTTCCGCGTCGTCGCGCGCGCCGGCCGGCTCTACCTCAGCGCCCCCGGCGGGGTCGAGGCGCCCGACGAGGAGGTGGCCCTCGTCGAGGTCGCCCCGGGGACCTTCCGGATCGGCGCGGACCCCTGGCTGCCCGAGCGGCTCGTGGCCGGTCCGGTGCGCGAGGGCGAGGTGGTGGTGCTCGAGCGCGACGGGCTGCGCTACAGCCGCGCCTTCGGGGCCTAGTGACGTAGCGTTGGTGAGAGCCACGCGTGAGGAAGGGGCGACGATCACCCTCTACGAGAAGACGATCGACTTCGTGCGCCAGTACATCGCCGACAACGGTCTCGTCCCGGGCGACCGGCTGCCCTCGGAGAACGAGATCGCGGCCATGGCCGGGGTGAGCCTGATGACGGTGCGCCGGGCGATGTCCGAGCTCGTCGCCGCCGGCACCCTGAGCCGGGTCCAGGGCCGGGGCACCTTCGTGCGCAGCACCCGGGTGCGCACCGAGTCGACGATTCTCGGCGGGCTCGGCCGAACCCTCGCCCTCCAGGGGGTGACGCTCGCCACCGAACTGGTCTCGCTCAGCGAGGAGGCGGCCGGCGCCGCGGTGGCGAAGGACCTCGCCATCCCCGTGGGCACCTCGGTCTGGCGGCTCGTGCGGCGCCGGCGCTTCGACGACGTGCCGGCGGTGCGCGAGGTGGCCGTCATCCCCCGCATCCTCGCCCCCGACCTCGACCAGGTCTTCTCGCCCGCCTCCGACTCGCTCTACGAGGTCCTCTCGCGCCGCTACGGCCTGACCGAGACCCAAGAGGAGCAGACCCTCCTCGCGCGCCCGGCCACCCCCGAGGAGGCGGCCGACCTCGCCCTGGACGAGGAGGCCTACGTCGTCGAGGTCACCGGGACCTCGCTCTCGTCCAACGGCACCGCCTTCGACCGCTTCGAGATGGTCTTCGTGCCCCACCTCTTCGCCTTCCGGCTGCGCACGACGCCCACGGCCGACCCCATCGACGTGCGCGCACCGGGCTAGTCGAGCAGGCTCGCCTCCACCACGACCGTGAGCGACCGGTGCTCGAGCAGGTGGGTCGCGGGCACCGAGGGGTCCACCCCGCCCTCTTCGAGCAGGCGCCGGGCGACCCCGGCCTTGCCCTCGCCGGCGATGAGCATCAGCACCGCGCGCGCGCCCAGAAGGTCCGCGAGCCCCACGGTGACGGCCCGGCGCGGCCGGCGCGCCGGCTCGACGCCGGGGAAGTTCGCCTCCAGGGTGTCCTCGCTGAGCTCGACCACCCGGGTGCGCGCGGCGAGCGGCGAGTGGGGCTCGTTGAAGCCGACGTGGCCGTTTCGCCCCACGCCCACCACGGCGAGGTCGAGCCCGCCCGCCTCGTCGAGGGCCCGGTCGTAGGCGGCGAGCCGGGCCGGGTCGTCGCTCGGCTCGAGCGGGATGAAGCGAGTCGCGTCGTTGAAGACCACCTCGCCCAGGTGCTCGCGCAGGTAGGCGAGGAAGCTGCCCTCGGGGTAGGCCGCGAGGTCGAGGTACTCATCGAGCATGAACACCGTCGCGCGCTCGAGGGAGACCGCGCCGCGCCGCTGCGCCGCGGCCAGCTCGCGGTAGAGGCCCTGGGGCGTGCCCCCGGTCGGCAGGGTGAGGGCGAGGTCGGGGCGCGCGGCGAGCGCCCCGGCGAGCGAGGCGAGCGCGGCGCCGGCGAAAGCCCCCTCGCCCCGAGCGCGCACGACCCTCACGACGCACCCCCCGTCGAGGGGGGGACGGTCTCGAGGTAGCGCGCGGCGCGCGCGGCGAGCGCCCCGAGGTCGGCGAGCTCGACCAGCCCCGACGGCGTCGGCGCCACCACGTCGACCGGCCCGACGCCCAGCGCCTCCAGCGCGACGATCCCCGCGCCCACGAGCGAGGGGCTGTGGCCGGCGATCGCGGTGACCTCGAGCCCGCTGGCCCCGGCGAGCAGGGCCGGGCCGAGCGAGCGGCTGGTCGGGCTCGTGAGGGCGACGACCCGATCGAGGCGGGCGTAGGGCGCGAGGGCCCGCAAGCAGCGGGTCGTCTCGAAGGCGATCCCCTCGTAGAGGGCGCGGGCGAGGTCGGCGCGGGTCGTGGTGAGCGAGAGCCCCTCGATCGAGCCCGCGAGGTCGCGGCGCCACAGGGCCCCCTGCTCACCGCCCGCGAGGTAGGGCCGGAAGGTGACGGCGAGCCCGGCCGGGTCCGGGTGCGTGAGGGCGAGCGCCTCGAGCGCGCCCGGGGCGACCCCGAGGGTCTCGGCGAGCCAGGCGAGGGAGGCGCCCGTGGCGAGCAGGTCCATCTCGGCCCCCAGGGCGCCGGCGCGCACGAGCGGGGTCACGAGGGTGCGCGCCGGGCGCGGGCCGGCGAGCGTCGCGAGCACGACCGACGAGGAGCCGTCGATGACCGAGACCGCCCCGGGATAGAGGGTCTCGACGAAGTGGTGCGCGCACACCGAGTCGGCCCCGCCGAGATAGACGGGCCGGCCCGGGGCCACGCCCCCGAGCAGTTCGGCGCCCCAGGCCGTGAGGGGCTCGGCGTGGTCGCAGGCGGCCACCTCGGGGAGGGCGGCCGCGTCGACCCCCACGAGCCCGATCAGCTCGTCGGACCAGGTCGCGCGCGCGAGGTCGTAGAGCCCGTAGCCCGAGGCGGTCGAGGGGTCGGTCGCGAGCGTCCCGGTGAGGCGGTAGTAGAGGTAGTCCTTCGCCGAGAGGAGCCGGGCCGCCGGAGCGAGACCGTCGGCCACGCGCCGACGCTCCATCGCCACGAGGTAGCGCCCGTCGAGGGGCGCCCCGGAGACCTCCTCGACGCGGGTGCGCAGGGCCGCGCCGAGACGCTCGACGAGGCCGTCGGCGCGCCCGTCCTGCCAGGTCACCGCCGGCCCCAGGGGCTCGCCGTCGTCGCCCAGGGCGACGAGGGTCGGCATCTGGGCGGTGAGGACGAGCGCGTCGGGTGGGGCGCCGGCCGCCGCGAGCGCCTCGCGCGAGGCGCGACCGAGCGCCACGAGCCAGTCGTCGCTGCGCTGCTCGGCGGCGCCGGAGGCGTCGCGCGCCGTCGGGTACGCGACGGCCGCCGAGCCCCGCAGGCGCAGACCCTCGTCGAGCACGCCGACCTTGACCCGGGAGGTCCCCAAGTCAATCGAGAGGATCGTCGCCACGCGAGCGGCTAACGCCGCGCGACCGAACGCGCGAGCACGGCGTCGAGCGCCTCGTCGGCGCTCGCGAGGGTCTCGTCGATGTCGGCGTCGTCGTGGGCGAACGAGACGAAGAGGTTCTCGAGGTGCCCGGGGTGGAAGAGGACGCCCCGGTCGAGCATCTCCTCCCACCAGAGTCGGAAGAGGTCGGCGCGGGCGTGGCGGGCGGCGTCGCGGTAGTTCGCGATCTCGGCGTCGGCGAACCAGAGCTGGTACACCGGACCCACCCCGACGACGGCGCCGGCGATGCCCTTGTCGTCGAGCAGCTCGTTCAATCCCTCGCGCAGCCGGTCCGAGCGGCGGTAGAGCTCGTCGTAGGGGGCGGTCGCGAGGAAGCGCAGCGAGGCGAGGGCCGCCGCCACCGCGACGACGTTGCCCGAGTAGGTGCCGGCGATCGAGACGCGGCCCTCGCTCGCCAGGTCCATGATCTCGTGCTTACCACCGAGGGCCGCCACCGGGAACCCGCCGCCGAGGCCCTTGGCCATCACCGTGAGGTCGGGGGTCACCCCGAGGGCCGCCTGGGCGCCGCCGAGCGCGATGCGAAACCCGGTGATCACCTCGTCGAAGATGAGCACGACCCCGTAGCGGTCACAGAGCGCCCGCAGCCCCTCGAGGTAGCCCGGGCGCGGCAGGATGCAGCCGGTGTTGCACATGATCGGCTCGGTGATGATCGCGGCGATCCCCTCGGGATCCTCGGCGAGGATCCGCTCGATCATCGCGAGGTCGTTCCACTGGGCGATGACGAGCGCGTCGCCCATCTCGGCGGGCACCCCGGGTCCCTGGGCGAGGGCAATCGGCCGGTCGTCGGGCCCGGCCGCCGCGAGGTCGGGGTGCTTGGACCAGTAGATGCCGTCGGAGAACCCGTGGTACTGGCCCTCGAAGCGCACGACCTTGCGTCGTCCGGTGAAGGCGCGCGCGAGGCGCAGCGCGTAGAGCACGCCCTCGGTGCCGGTGTTGACGATCCTCACGCTCTCCACGCTGGGCACGGCGGCGACGATCAGCTGGGAGAGCTCGACCTCGGGCGCGGTGGGCATGGCGAAGACGGTGCCGCGCGCCGCAATCGCCTCGGCGACGGCCGCCGTGATGCCGGCCGGGCGGTGGCCGAAGATCGCCGGGCCGAGGCCGAGCAGGTAGTCGATGTACTCGTTGCCGTCGACGTCGACGACCCGCGAGCCCGTGCCGTGGTCGACGAATATCGGGTGGGGCTCCCAGCCCGAGAAGGCCGCCCGCGCCGTCGAGTTGACCCCGCCGGGGATGGTCTTGCGGGCCTCGGCGTAGAGCGCGGCCGAGCGCGCGTAGCGCTCGGGGTGGACGAAACGCGCCGACATGGACCCTCCGTAGTTCTTATAAGGACATAATCACTTTATCACACCGCCCCGTGGACGTCACCCTGACACTCTCTACACTCGGCCCCGTGACGCCCGCTCCTCCCGTCGCGGCCCTCCTCCTCACCGGCGGGGCGAGCTCACGCCTCGGTCGACCCAAGGCCGCCCTCGAGGTCGAGGGGACCCCCCTCGCGGCCAGGGTCGCGCGCGTCCTCTCCGACGTCTGCCCCCTCGTCCTCGAGGTCGGCCCGGGATATAGCGGGTGCGAGAGCGTCCTCGAGGACCCCGCCGGCGAGGGACCCCTGGGCGCGCTCGCGGCCGGGTGGGCGGCCCTCGGTGCGCGCGGCCACGAGGGCCCGACTCTCGCGGTCGCCTGCGACCTGCCCCACCTCAGTGTCGACCTCGTGCGCCTCATCGCCCAGTGGCCGACCCCGGGCTCGGTCGTGCCCGTCGTCGCGGGGCGGGCCCAACCCCTCCTCGCGCGCTGGAGCGACGAGGCCCTCACCGCGAGCGTCGCCCTGCACGCCGCGGGCGAGCGCTCCCTGCGCGGGCTGCTCGCCCTTCCCGAGGTCACCCCCATCGACGAGTCCGACTGGGGTCGGGTCGCCACGGCCCTCGCCTTCGCCGACGTCGACACCCCCGAGGACGCGATTCGCCTCGGGCTCGCCCTCTAGTCCTCGTCGGACGCTGCGTGATCGGACGTCGGCTCGTCGAGCGCGACGCGCGCGGCGAGGGCGCGGGCGGCCTCGGGGTCGAGCCCGGCGCGCGCGGCGAGCCAGCAGGCGAGCGGCGCCGCGGTGCGCTGCGCGCCGTGGGCCGCCACGCCGGCGAGGCCGAGGATCGCCTCGCGCTCGGCTTCACTGGGCGCCTCGAGCCCGAGCTCGCGCGCGAACGCCTCGATCCAGTCCCGCTCGCTCGCCACGACGCCATGGTAGAGGGTGGGCCGCCCGGCGCCCCTAGTCTCCAGGGGGTGGAGGTCGCCGCGTGAGCCGAGTAGCGCCCGAGCGGCGCGTCACGCGCCTCACCCTGGGTGAGGCGCCGGTGAGCCGGCGCGACACCCTGGCCGGTGAGGAGCCCCTCGAGATCCGCGTGGGCGGGCGCTCGCTCGCGGTCACCATGCGCACCCCCGGGGCCGACTTCGACCTCGCGGCCGGCTTCCTCGTGAGCGAGGGCGTCGTCGCGGCCAAAGAGGAGCTCGTGGCGTTGCGCTACTGCGCCGGCGAGGCAGAGGGCGTTAACACCTTCAACGTCCTCGACGCCACGCTCGCCCCCCACGTGGCCCCGCCCGGAGAGTCGACGGCCCGGGCCTTCTTCACGACGAGTTCGTGCGGATTGTGCGGCAAGGCCTCGATCGACGCGGTGCGCACCACGTCGCGCTTTGACCTAACGAGCGACCCTCTCACCGTCGAGGCGGCCGTCCTCGCGACGCTCCCCGAGCGGCTGCGCGAGGCCCAGGCCGTCTTCAGCGCGACCGGCGGCCTGCACGCCGCGGCCCTCGCGGACGGGGCGAGCGGGGAGCTGCTCTGCGTGCGCGAGGACGTCGGGCGCCACAACGCCGTCGACAAGGTCGTGGGCTGGGCCCTGCGCGAGGGGCGCCTGCCGCTTCGCGGCACGGTGCTCGTGGTGTCGGGCCGGGCCTCCTTCGAGCTCGTCCAGAAGGCCGCGATGGCCGGGGTGGCGATGCTGGCCGCGGTGTCGGCCCCCTCCTCGCTCGCCGTCGAGCTGGCCGAGGAGACCGGGATGGGCCTGGTGGGGTTCTTGCGCCCGCCCTCGATGGTCGTCTACGCCAACCCCCAGCGCGTCCTCACGCCCATACCCTGACCCGCCGCTCGGCCCCCTCGCGAGCGGCCACCGGCTCGAGGCGGATCACGATCGACTTCGAGGTGGGGGTGTTGCTGGCGAGCGCCGTTGACTCGAGCGGGACGAGCACGTTGGCCTCGGGGAAGTAGGCCGCGGCACAGCCCCGCGGCGTCGGGTAGGCGACGGCGCGAAAGGCGCTCGCGCGCCGCTCCCCGTCGCCGTAGACGCTCACCAGGTCCACGAGGTCGCCGTCGGAGAGTCCCCGCGCGGCGAGGTCGGCCCGGTTCACGAAGACCACTCGCCGCCCGCCGCGGATCCCGCGGTAGCGGTCGTCGAGGCCGTAGACGGTCGTGTTGAACTGGTCGTGCGAGCGCAGGGTCTGCAAGAGCAGGTGGCCCGCGGGCACCTCCACGGCGTCGACCTCGTTGACGCTGAAGTGCGCCTTGGCGTCGGCGGTCGGGAAGGTGCGTGAGTCGCGCGGCGGGCGGGGCAGCTGGAAGCCGCCGGGCTCGGTGATGCGCTCCTCGTAGGACTCGAAGCCGGGCACCACGCGCTCGATGTGGCGGCGGATCGTGGCGTAGTCGCGCCCCATCGCGCTCCAGCCGAGGTCCTCGCCGAAGAGCGCGGCGCCGATCGCCGTCACGATGTCGACCTCGCTGCGCAGGTGCGGCGAGCCCGGCTCGAGCCGGCCCCGCGAGGCGTGGACCATGGCCATGGAGTCCTCGACGGTGACGACCTGCTCGACGCCGTCTCTCACGTCGCGCTCGCTGCGCCCGAGACACGGCAGGATGAGCGCCTCGCGACCGAAGAAGAGGTGGGAGCGGTTGAGCTTGGTCGCCACGTGGACGCTGAGCGCACAGTTGGCCATCGCGGCCTCGGTGACCTGGGTGTCGGGGGTGGCCGCGACGAAGTTGCCCCCGAGGGCCATGAAGACGTCGATCTTGCCGTCGCGCAGGGCCCGGATCGTGCCCACGGTGTCGTAGCCGTGGGCGCGCGGCGGCTCGAAGCCGAACTCGTCGCGCAGCCGGTCGAGGAAGGCGTCGGGTGCCTTCTCCCAGATGCCCATGGTGCGATCGCCCTGGACGTTGCTGTGGCCCCGGATCGGCGAGGGGCCCGCGCCGGGCCGGCCGATGTTGCCGCGCAGCAACAAGAAGTTCACGATCTCGCGAATCGTGGCGACGGCGTTGCGGTGCTGGGTGAGTCCCATCGCCCAGGTCACGACGACGCTCTTCGCGGCGACGACGTCGCTCGCGAAGGCCTCGATCTCAGCGCGGGCGAGGCCGCTCAGCCGCTCGAGCTCGCTCCACTCGAGGGCGCGCCAGTGGGCGGCCGCCGCCTCGAAGCCGCTGGTGTGGGTCTCGATGAAGGCCCGATCGAGCGTCGCTGCGTCGCGGTCCTCGCGCTCGAGCAGGGCCTTGTTGGTGGCGGCGAAGAGGGCGAGGTCGCCGTTCACCCGCACCGCCAGGTGGCGGTCGGTGAGCTGGGTGCCCGAACCCACCAGCCCGCGCACGCTCTGGGGGTTCTTGAACCGGCCGAGGCCGGCCTCGGGCAGCGGGTTGATCGCGACGATTCGGGCGCCGCGGCGCTTGGCCGCCTCGAGGGCGGTGAGCATCCTCGGGTGGTTGGTGCCGGGGTTCTGGCCCACCACGACGACGAGCTCGGCGTGGTCGGTGATGTCCTCTAGGGTCACGACGCCCTTGCCGATGCCGATCGTCTCAGAGAGGGCGACGCCGCTCGACTCGTGGCACATGTTCGAGCAGTCCGGCAGGTTGTTGGTGCCCAGGCGGCGCGCCAGCAGCTGGTAGGTGAAGGCCGCCTCGTTGCTCGCCCGGCCGCTGGTGTAGAAGGCGGCCCGGTCGGGCGAGGGCATCTCGCGCAGTCGCCGGGCCACGAGGGCGATCGCGTCGTCCCAGCCGATCGGCGCGTAGTGGGTCGCCCCCGGGGCGAGGTACATCGGCTCAACGAGGCGCCCGAAGTGCTCCAGGGTGTGGTCGTCCATCGCGCGCAGCTCGTCGATCGAGTGGGCCGCGAAGAAGTCGCGATCCACCCGGGCCGTCGTCGCCTCCCAGGCCGCGGCCTTGGCCCCGTTCTCGCAGAACTCGGCGACGCTGCGCTCGCGGGCCACCGGATCGGGCCACGCGCAGCCCGGGCAGTCGAAGCCGCTCGCCTGGTTCATCGAGAGCAACGTGCGCGCACCGCGCACCGGGCCCATCTCGCGCAGCGCGTAGCCCATCGCGTGGCGCACGGCCGGCAGTCCGACCGAGGTCGTGAGGGGGGCCGATACCCGGGGGGTCCGCTCGTCGCGTTCGACCATGACGCCACCGCCTTCGTGCGCTCGGGGGGGTCGCTACCTGCTACGTCGAGGCTACCTTTTCGGCGCCGGCCCGATCCGTCGCGCCGCTCGGCTCATCCAGGCCCAGCTCGTCGGCCCAGCCCGGCGCGTAGCGCCGGGCCCAGGCCGCGCTCACCCGGCCCCGGACCATCGCCGCGAGGGCCCGGGGGTGGCTGAGCGCGAGGATCACGTGGGCCACGATCACCACGGTGATCGCGAGCGCGAAGAGGTCGTGGACGTCGGTCGCCCCCGCGCGCCAGGCGACCGGGAAGGGGGAGAACCACTGGAGCATCGCGCCGGTGGCGAGCAGCACCAGGACCGTCGCGCCCACGACCACCGTGTTGAGCTTCTGGCCGGGGTTGAACTTGTCGGCGCGAAGGGCGCTACGCCCGAGGTGGCGAAGCCACTCCACCTCGGCGTGGCTCCAGCGGCTCACCCGGGCGAGGTCGGCGCGCATCGGCGCCCCCCAGGGCCCGAGCATCGAGACCACGAGGGGCACGGGCAGGGCGAGCCCGCACCAGAGGTGGACCAGTTCAACGACGTGGCGCTCGAGCACGAGCCCGAAGAGCGAGCCGAGATAGAGCGGGATCGCCGTCACGATGAGGGCGAGGAAGAGGAGCGCGTTCACCCAGTGCGCCACCCGCTGGGTCGCGCTGAAGCGAAGGATCGTGGGGTTCGAGACGCGCCCCATCACGCGAGCCCGAGTCGGGGGTCGGTCGGTCCGGTCGAGCCGTCGAGCCAACCGTTCACCGGGTAGCCGTTTCGCTCCCAGAAGCCCGGCTCGACGCGCTCGACGACCCGGATCGCCGAGAGCCACTTGTGCGACTTGTAGCCGAACATCGGGGCGACGTAGAGGCGCACCGGCCCGCCATGCTCTTGTGTCACCGGCGCGCCGAGCATGCGGTAGGCGACGATCACGTCGGACATCCGAGCCTGGTCGAGGGTGAGGCTCTCGGTGTCGGCGCGGTCGTAGGAGGAAAAGCTCACCGCCGCCGCCCCCGGGCGCACCCCGGCGCGCGCGAGGATCGCCGATAGGGCGACGCCCTCCCACGCGACCCCGGGCACCGACCAGCCCGTCACGCACTGGAACGTGCGCACGAGGCGCGTCGCGGGCATGGCCTTTAGGTCCGCGAGGGTGAGGGTCTGGGGGCGCTCCACGAGGCCCGAGACCTCGAGCCGGTACGCCGCGGGGGTGATCGCCGGGTAGCTCCCGGTGATCGAGTAGAGCCGGAACCGGTCGCCGAAGGGAAAGAGCCCCCCGAGCCCTGAGCCGAGCACCCCGCGCGCCGCGCTCTGAAGGCGCGCGCCCAGCACGACCCCGAGGGTGGCGAGCGCGCCCAGCGAGAGGAAGACCCGCCGACCGACCGGCACGCGCGCGTCGCGCTCGCGCCCCTCGTCGCCCTCTCTGGCCACGACCCCGGTCTAGCGGGGCGCGCGCTCTCCCGGGCCCTCTCACGACCCCCCTCGGTACACTGCGCACGGTACGAGGAGGCGACAGTGACGATGGAGCGGCCCTTCTCGCACGTCAACGCCGAGGGCGAGCTGCGCATGGTCGACGTCTCGGACAAGGCGCCGACGCGCCGACGCGCCGAGGCGAGCTGTCGGGTCGTCACGAGCGTCGACCTGGCGGCGCTGCCCGAGCGCGCCGACGGCCTCGGGGCGCGCCACGCGGCGCGCGTCGCGGGCGTGCTCGCCGCCAAGCGCACCGACGAGTTGATCCCGCTGTGCCACTCGCTCGAGCTCTCCGACGTCGACGTGCGCGTAACTCCGATCGAGGGCGGCCTCGCGGTCGCGGCCGCCGTGACGGCCACCCAGCGCACCGGGGTCGAGATGGAGGCGCTGACCGCCTGCGCGGTGGCGGCTCTGAGTCTCATCCAGGCGATCGGCGAGGTCGATCCCGCCGCCCGCGTCGAGGGCCTCGCCCTCGATTCGAAAGAGGGCGGTCGCTCGGGCGCCTGGGGCCGACACGTCCCCGAGTCGCCCGAGACCGGCGCCCTCTGAGAAGGCGCCCGTTAGCATCGCACCCAGTGGGACTCTTTGACCCCCGGGTCGCTCCAGGGGACACCCCGCCCGGCGGCCCCGCGTCGCCGGTGGCGGTGTCGGTGCGCCCCCACCCCCGCGTCGCCGACGTCGCCGCCCCCACCCCGGGCGGACTCGAGGGGCCCCTCGTCGATCGCTACGGACGGGTCCACGACGACCTGCGCATCTCGGTCACCGACCGGTGCAACCTGCGCTGTGTCTACTGCATCCCCGAGGACGTGACCTTCCTGCCGAGAGCGGAGCTGCTCAGCTTCGAAGAGATCGCCCGGCTCGGGCGCGTCGCGCGCGCCCTCGGGGTCACCTCGGTGCGCCTCACCGGGGGCGAGCCCCTGATGCGGCGCAACCTCGTAGACCTCGTGGCCCAGCTCGCCGAGATCGGCTTTAGCGATCTCAGCCTCACGACGAACGCGACCCTGCTCGCCCCCCTCGCCGCCCCCCTGGCCGAGGCCGGACTCACCCGGGTGAACGTGAGCTGTGACTCGCTGCGCCCCGAGCGCTTCGCCGCGATCCGCCGGCGCGGGGACCTGGCCACGGTGCTCGCCGCCATGGACGCCGCCGAGGCGGCCGGGCTCACCCCGCTCAAGGTCAACGTGGTGGTGCTGCGCGGGGAGAACGACGACGAGGTCCTCGACTTCGCCCGCTTCGCTCGTACGACCGGTCGCGTCGTGCGCTTCATCGAGTTCATGCCCCTCGACGCCGGCGGCCACTGGGAGCGACCTCGCCTGGTGCCCGGCGCCGAGATCGCCTCGACCATCGCCGCCCACTTCCCCCTGGTGCCCCTCGAGGGCTCCGGCGCCGCGCCGGCCGAGCGCTTCGCCTTCGCCGACGGGCTCGGCGAGGTCGGGTTCATCTCCTCGGTGACCCAGCCCTTCTGCGGGACGTGCAACCGGCTGCGCCTCACGGCCGACGGGGCGATCCGCAACTGCCTCTTCTCCGACGACGAGCTCTCGGTGCGCGACGTGATGCGCGCCGGCGGCTCGGACGAGATGCTGGGCGACGTGCTGCGCGCCGCCGTCGGCGCGAAGCACCCCGGACACGCCATCAACGAGCCGGGCTTCCTCGCCCCGCGCCGCTCGATGTCGATGATCGGCGGCTAGGCCGCGAGCTCGACCTCGCTAGGGTCGAGCCGTGAGCCTCTATCGCACCACCCAGGCGGCCGAGCTGCTCGGGGTGAGCCCCGACACGGTGCGCCGCTGGGCCGAGTCGGGCCGGCTGGCCTCGCGCCTCGATGAGGGCGGGCGCCGGGTCTTCTCCGGAGAAGACCTGGCGGCGGCCGCGGTCGCCATGGCCGAGTCCCCCTCGCCGACGCGCCCACGCGCTCAGTCGGCGCGCAACCGCTTCGTGGGGATCGTGACCCGGGTCGTGCGCGACGCGGTCGTCGCCCAGGTCGAGGTCCAGGCCGGGCCCCACCGCTTCGTCTCGGTGATCACCCGCGAGGCCGCCGACGAGCTCGGCCTCGCCCCGGGGGTCGTCGTCGACGCCGTGGTGAAGGCCACCAACGTCTCGGTGGAGATCCCCGAGCGCTACTAGGCCGGGCTCCGCTCGCTCTTCGCGGGCCAGAACGCGACCGCCGCGGGGTCGACGAGGAGCGCTCGTCGCTCCCCGATCCTCACGCTCGTGGCGTCGCTACGAGTGCGCAGCTCGAGCCCCCCAGTGAGCTCGAGAACGACGTCGAAAGAGAGCCCGGTGTCGATGACGTCGACCACCTCGCCCACCAGGGCGCCCGCGGGACCGGTCCCCTCGGCGGCGAGGGCGACCCGCTCGGGCCGCACGCTCCAGTGCACCGCGGTGCCCGGCGATAGCCCGTGGGGGGCGACTCTGAATGGCGCGCCCGCGACGAGAATCGTGTCGGGGCCCGCGACGACCCCCTCGAGGAGGTTCTCCACCCCGAGGAGCCGGGCGACCCGCTCGCTCGCCGGGCGGGCGAAGAGCTCGCGGCTCGGCCCGCGCTGGAGGAGGTGACCGTCGGCCACCACGAGCAGCTCGTCGGCGAGGTAGGCCGCCTCGGCCGGATCGTGGGTGACGAGCACGGTGGCGAGGCCGGTCTCGCGCTGCAGCGTTCGCAGCTCGCGTCGCAGCTCGAGGCGCACCGGGGCGTCGAGGGCGCTGAAGGGCTCGTCGAGCAAAAGCACCCGGGGCGAGGCGCACAGGACCTGGGCGAGGCCCACCCTCTGGCGCTGCCCGCCCGAGAGCTCGCCCGGGCGACGGGCCTCGAGACCGCTGAGGTCCAGCCGCTCGATCCAGTGGCGGGCGAGCTCGGGGGTCGCCCCGCGCGCGAAGAGCGCGTGGCGCCACACGTCGAGGTGCGGGTAGAGGGAGAAGCCCTGGGCCACGTAGCCCACGCCACGGCGCTCGACCGCGACGTCGGTCACCTCCTCCTCACCGAAGAAGACCGGCCCCGGAGAGGGGCCGTAGAGGCCGGCGATCGAGCGCAACAGCGCCGACTTGCCCGCCCCGGAGGGCCCGAGGACCCCGAGGTGGGCCGTCGCGCCCTCGTGGGCGAGGCTGAGGTGGAAGTCGCCGACCCGGTAGTCGAGCGAAAAGCGCACCGGCTGGGCGATCGCCGCCGGCGCACCCGCGGGCCGCGGGCGCGCTCGTGGAGCACTCCCCTCGCTCACCGGCCCGGCGCGCCGCGGGCGCCGGGCCCGGCTGAGCACAACCGCCACCACCGCGACCGCCAGGGCGAGGGCCGTCGGGGCGAGCGTCGGGGGCAGGCCCCGGCCGCTGAACTGGTTGTAGGTGAAGACCGGCAGCGAGGCGGGGTTGTAGGCCAAGACCACGACCGCGCCGTACTCCCCGAAGGCGCGCAGCCAGGTGAGCAGCATCCCGGCTCTGATCCCCTCGCCGGCCTCGGGCACGGCGACCCGGAGGAACCGGGCCACCTCGCCGTGGCCGAGGGTGGCCGCGACCTCGAGGCGCGAGGGGTCCCCGGCCGCGAAGGCGGCCCGGGCCGCCACGACGAGGAAGGGCGCCGAGACGAAGGTCATGGCGATCACGACCCCGGCCATCGAGTCGGTGAGCCGACCGCCGAAGAGCCGACCGAGCGCGGTGTAGGGGCCGACGAGGTAGATCATCACGATCCCGCCCATGACCGGCGGCAGCGCAAGAGGGACCTGGACGATTAGCCCGACCACGGCGGCGACCCGGCCCCTCGAGCGCGCGAGCACGTAGGCCAAGGGGACCCCGACGACGCTCACGATCGCGAGGCTGATCGACGCCCCACTGAGCGACACCGCGAGCGCGCCGACGAGCCCCGGGACGTGAAAGCCCCGCTCGGGCGAGCGCACGAGGCGCACGACGAAGGCGAGGAGGGGGTAGCCGAGGTAGAGGGCGAGGAGCCCGCCGAGCCAGACGAGGGGGCTGCGCCGGGAGGACGCCGCGCTCACGAGACCGGCGAGCGCCCGACGCCACGCACCACCCGCGCCGGGACGATCGGGGTGACGCCGTTACGGCGCAGGAGACGGCGCCCGCGCGCACTAAGCAGGAACCGGACGAAGGCCCGGGCCGCCGAGGGGTGCGGCGCCCGGTTGAGGACGGCCACGGTGAACTCCCCGGCGAGACCGGTGCCCACGAGGGGGACCGTCGCTAGGTGCGCGGCCCTCGCCTCGAGGGCGTAGAAGAAGCCGGCGTCGAGCTGGCCGGCCTGGAGCTCACCGACGAGGGCCGTCTCGGGAAAGACGTCCGCGCTCGAGGTGGCGAGCGCGTCGAGGCGGGGCCGATCGTAGCTGAGGGCGACGCCCCGTAGGGCGTCGACGGCGAGCACCCCCTTGGGGTCGGTCGCGGGGTCGGTGCGCCCGAGGCGAAAGCCCGGCCGGCCCACCACGTCGTACCACGGCTCGGTGCGCAGGGCCCGGGCGAACCTCGAGTGGGGGTCGTAGCCGAGCACCAGGGTCGAGGCGCCAAAGACGGTGTAGCTCGAGAGCCAGTCGCCGTTCGCCGCTCCGGCCAGTGAGGCGTTCACCGTCGGGGAGGCGCTGATGAAGACGTCGGCGACCTGGGTGCCGCCCTTGATCTCGCTCGCGAGCGCCGTCGAGCCGTTGGCGACGCCGCTCAGCGTGTAGCCCGTGGCGCGGGTGAAGGCGGGCCCGATCGACTGGGTCATGACGTCAAAGAGCGAACCGGCGTAGAGCACGTCGACCGGGCCCGAGGCCCGCGGGTGCGACGCCCCCGCCGGCGGCGCCCCGGTGGCCCCGAGGAGCCCGAGGGCGAGAGCGGCGACGAGGGCCCGGCGGATGCGACGGCGCGCCCTAATCGTTCCCCCCATCGCGCGAACTGTAACATCGCGCCGATTTAGCCGCATCTACGTGTCTATATGGTCGAATCAAACACATCTGCGCTGACGTGGGGACAGGTCTCGTGCGGGGCTCATCGGCGAGGGGGCCCTTAGCGCGCGCCGCGCGCCTCTATAGGATGAGCGCCGTGACGGCCGAGTCCTCGTCGACCTGGGTCGCGGTCACCCCCGAGCCCCTCGCCCTCGACCCCCTGGTCGCCTGGGCGACGCGGCCCGACTGCGGGGCGGTCGTGACCTTCGCCGGGACCGTGCGGGACCACTCCGACGACCACGACCAGGTGATCGCCCTCGAGTACGAGACGAGCGAGCCGCTCGCCCTCGCGCGCCTGCGCGGGGTCGCCGAGGCCGCCCAGAAGCG
>DASSZS010000023.1:0-17253 GCA_035702745.1 Acidimicrobiales bacterium
GAAGCGGGGCCTCTACCAGGGAAGCCTCCACCTGGCCACCACCTCACCCTCTTGGTGAGCACCCGTGCGCCAGGTCGAACGTCTCCGACACGGGCGCTGCCCGTCGTGCGGCCTCGCTCCACCAATTGGCCCGCGGAAAGACCGCGGACCCGAGTGAGAGGTGTGATGCCGCATCGTCGCTGAAACCACAACTGAGCACCGGATCAACGACCGAATCCGTGCCCGTGAAGTCCGGCTCGTGGACCCCGACGGCGTGCAATTGGGCATCAAGCCGCTGCCCGAGGCCCTGGCGATAGCGAGGGACCTCGACCTCGACCTCGTCGAGGTGGCTCCCATGGCCAATCCGCCGGTCTGCCGGATCATGGACTTCGGCAAGTTCAAGTTCGACGAGGCCCAGCGGGCCAAGGAGTCGCGCCGCAAGTCCCAGAACGTGGGCATCAAGGAGATGAAGTACCGGCCCAAGATCGGCGCCGGCGACTTCGAGACCAAGACGCGACTCGTCGAGAAGTTCCTCGGCGAGGGTCACAAGGTGAAGATCACCATCATGTTCCGGGGCCGCGAGTCGGCCCACCCCGAGCTCGGCAAGAAGATCCTCGACCGGATCGTCGAGCGGCTCGCCGACGCGGCCCGCGTGGAGGCGGCGGCCAAGCTCGACGGACGCAACATGACCATGGTGCTGGGCCCGGACAAGCGGGTCCGAGCGAAGACGACCGAGGACGCCACGACCGGCGCCCCAGAGACGAACGAGGAGGGCTGAGATGCCGAAGATGAAGACCGACACCGGCGCGAAGAAGCGCATCAAGATCACCGGCACCGGGCGGCTACGGCGGGGCAAGGCCTTCCGCGGCCACCTCATGGAGGGCAAGAGCTCGGTGCGCGCGCGCCGGCTCGGCCGCGAGGCCGACGTCGCGCCGGGTCAGGCCAAGCGCGTCAAGCGGATGATGGGCCTGTAGGCACTAAGACGAGGGAAGAGAGACAGACATGGCACGAGTCAAGAGGGCCGTCAACGCCAAGAAGCACCACAAGGCCGTCCTCGAAGAGGCGAAGGGCTACTACGGCGATCGCAGCCGGACCTTCCGCGCCGCCAACCAGGCCGTCCAGCACTCCGGGGTCTACGCCTTCCGGGACCGTCGGGCGCGCAAGGGCGAGATGCGCAAGCTCTGGATCCAGCGCATCAACGCCGGGGCCCGCGTCCACGGACTGAGCTACAGCCGCTTCATCGCGGGACTCAACGCGGCCGGTATCGAGATCGACCGGCGCATGCTGGCCGACCTCGCGGTCACCGACGAGGCCGCCTTCGCCCAGATCGTGGCGCTGGCCACCGACGCCCTAGCGAAGTAGGCGGCGATCGAGGCGCTGGGGGCGAGCCACCAGCGCGTCCGTCGACTGCGGCGTCTGGTCGCCAAGCGGGCGCTGCGCTGGCGCGAGGACGCCTGCGTCCTCGAGGGGCCCGACCTCGTCGAGGCGGCTCTCGCGTCGGGCGCCGAGCTCGAGGCGCTCTACGTCGACGGCGCGAGGGCGGGCGAGGCGCGCCTGGCCGCGCTCGCGGCGCGTGCCGGGGCCCTCGGGGTGCGGACCTTCGCTCTGGCGCCCGGGGTGCTCGAGCGCGTCGCCGACGCCGTGACGCCCCAGGGCGTGCTCGCCGCGGCCCGACGGCCGCTGGCGACCCTCGAGGAGGTGCGCCCCGGGACGGTCCTCGTCTTGGCCGACCTGCGCGACCCGGGCAACGTGGGCACGCTGATTCGCACCGCCGACGCCACCGGCGCGGCCGGGGTGGTGCTCGTGGGCCCGGGCGTCGACCCGACCAATCCCAAGGCGCTGCGCGCGAGCGCGGGCTCGATCTTTCACGTGCCGGTCGTGGTCACCGGTCTCGAGGAGGCGCTCGGGGACCTGCGCACCAAGGGCGCCCGGGTGCTCGCCAGCGTGGCCCGCGGGGGCGAGGACCCGGTCGAGAGCGACCTCGCGGGCCCCTGCGCGCTGCTGATCGGCAACGAGGCCGCCGGGCTCGCCGAGGAGGTCGTGGCCCGCTGTGACGGGACTCTCACGATCCCGATGGCCGGACGCGCCGAGTCGCTCAACGCCGCCACGGCCGGCGCGATGCTCGCCTACGAGGCGATGGTCCAACGCCGGCTCGGGCGCCCCGCGCGCACCTTCTAGCCTGGGGGCCACATGTCCCACGACCGTCTCGACCCCGCGGCCCTGGCCGACGACCTGGTGAACCGGGTCCACGCGCTGGCCTCCCTCGACGCGCTGCGCGAGGCCGAGGCCTCCCTCGTGGGGCGACGCTCGCCCTTCGCCGAGCTCCAGCGGACCCTGGGCGCGCTCGAGGAGGAGGAGCGCCGTTCGCTCGGGGCGGCCCTGCAGGCGGCGCGCCGCCGGGTCGAGGACGCGCTCGAGAACCGCCGCGAACTCCTCGGGGCCGAGGAGCGCCGCCGCGCCCTCGAGGCGGACCGACTGGACCTGGGCGACGTCGTGGACACGGCGGTGCGACTGCCCGTCGCGGTCGGTCACGGCGGGCTGATCGCCGCGACCCAGCGCGAGCTCGAGGACGTCTTTGTCGCCATGGGCTTCACGGTGGAAGAGGGGCCCGAGGTCGAGAGCGACTGGTACAACTTCGAGGCCCTCAACATGCCCCCGGCCCACCCGGCCCGCGGTCTGTGGGACACCCTCTACGTGGACCTCGGCGCGCCCGAGACGGTGGTGCTGCGCACCCACACCAGCCCCACCCAGATCCACCTGATGGAGCGGGCGATCGCCACGGGCACCCTGCCGATCCACTCGGTGATGCCCGGTCGCTGCTACCGGCGCGACACCCCCGACGCGCGCCACCTGGTCGCCTTCCACCAGATCGAGGGCCTGGTCGTCGCCGAGGGGATCACCTTCGCCGACCTAGCGGGCACCATCGAATCCTTCACCGGCGCGTACTTCGGACCGGCGGTCACCTCGCGACTGCGGCCGGGCTTCTTCCCCTTCACTGAGCCCTCGGCCGAGTTCGAGGTAACCTGCACGGTCTGTGGCGGGGCGGGCTGTCGCACCTGCTCGATGACCGGTTGGGTCGAGCTCGGCGGCTGCGGCATGGTCGACCCCGCGGTGCTCGCGGCGGTGGGGGTCGACCCCGAGCGCTTCCACGGCTTCGCCTTCGGCTTCGGCATCGACCGGTGCGCCATGATGCGCTACGAGATCGCCGACCTGCGCGCGCTCACCGAGAACGACGTGCGCTTTCTGGAGCAGTTCTCGTGAGGATCTCGCTCGCCTGGCTGAGGGACTTCGTCGACCTGCCCGAGTCGCCCGAGCAGCTGCGCGCGATCCTCGACGACCTCGGCCTCGTGGTCGAGGGGATCGAGCGCGTCGGCGAGGGCCTCGAGGACGTCGTGGTGGCGCGCGTCGAGCAGATCGCCCCGATCCCGGGCGCCGACCGGATCCGCCGGGTCGTCGTCGACGCCGGCGCGGGTCCGCTCGAGATCGTCTGCGGCGCGTGGAACTTCGACGAGGGCGACCTCGTCGCGCTGGCCCCGGTGGGGGCCGTGCTGCCCGGTGGCTTCGCCATCGCCCGGCGCACGATGCGCGGGGTCACCTCCCACGGGATGCTCTGCTCGGGTCGCGAGCTCGGCCTGAGCGAGGACCACGGGGGCCTGCTGGTTCTCAACGACCAGCCCGGCGCCGAGCCCGGGCGCCGGCTCACCGAGGTGCTCGGACTCGTCCCCGACGTCGTCTTTGAGGTCTCGGTCGAGGGCAACCGTCCCGACGCGTGGTGCGTCGAGGGCGTCGCGCGAGACCTCGCGGTGCGTCTCGAGCGCGAGCTGCGCGCCCCGCGCCTGGCGAGCCCGAACGCTACGACGCCTACGGCGTCGCTCGTGGGGGCACGCATCGAGGCGCCCGACCTGTGCTTGCGACTCACCGTGTCGGTGTTGCGCCGCGTCACGATCGCGCCGAGCCCGGCGTGGGTCGTCGAGCGGTTGCGCGCGTGCGGGATGCGCCCGATCTCCAACGTGGTTGACGCCTCGAACCTGGTGATGCTCGAGCTCGGCCAACCCACCCACCCCTACGACCTCGCGCGGGTGGCCGGGGCCGCGCTCGGCGCGCGCCGGGCCCGCCCCGGCGAGACGCTCACGACCCTCGACGGCGTCGAGCGGCATCTCGCCACGCCCGGGCGGGGACTCGGCGACACCGGCGAGGACTGCGTCATCGTCGACGGCGAGGACCACGTGCTCGGGCTGGCCGGGATCATGGGCGGGGCCGCCAGCGAGATCACCGAGGGAACGACCGAGGTGCTCATCGAGGCGGCCTGCTTCGACCCCATGGCCATCGCGCGCTCCACGAAGCGCCACGGGCTGCGCACCGAGGCCTCGGCCCGCTTCGAGCGCGGCGTCGACCCCACGCTGGCCCTGCGGGCCGTCGCCCGCCTGGTGGCCGTGCTCGAGGAGAGTTCGCCCGGGCTCGAGTGGCTGGCCGAGCCCCTCGACCTCGCCGGCGAGCTCCCCGCGACGCCCACCATCACGCTCGCCGCGATCGACGTGGCCGGCCTGCTCGGCACGACCATCGAGCCCGACGAGGTGCGCCGGCTGCTCAGCGGCCTCGACTTCGTGGTTGAGGGGGACGACCCCTTCATCGTGCGCCCCCCGGCGCGCCGCCTCGACGTGCGCGCCGGCCTCGAGGGGCGCGCCGATCTGATCGAGGAGGTGGCCCGGCTCCACGGCTACGGCCGGCTGGTCCGGCGTGTGCCCGCCTGGCCCGAGGTCGGCGGGCTGAGCGAGCGCCAGCGCACGCGCCGGCGCCTTCGCGACGCGGCGGTCGCCCTCGGGGCGCTCGAGGTGTGGACCCCCACGCTCGTCGCTTCGAGCGAGCACGGCCTGGTCGAACTCGGGCCGCCGGTCACCGTGGCGAACCCCCTCTCGGCCGAGGAGTCGGTGCTGCGCGCCACCTGCGTGACCGGGGTCGCGCGCGTCTGGCTGCGCAACCTCGAACGCGGCCGGGGTGACGTGGCGCTGTTCGAGGTGGGCACGGTCTTCACCCACCCCGAGGTCGCGACCCACCCCCGGCGCACGCGCGGCGGGGTGGGCGGGCGCAGCGAGGTCGACCTGCCCGAAGAGGGGGAGCGCCTCACGCTCGTGCTCGGGCGACCCGGCGACGACGCCGTCGCGGCCACCGTCGTCGCGCGCGCCCTGCTCGGACGCCTCGCGCTCGAGAACGTGGTGGTGCGCGCCCTTTCCGACGCCCCCCCCGGCCTGCACCCCACCCGGGCCGCCGCCCTCGTCGACCGGGCGAGCGGCGCGCGCCTGGGCGTCGTGGGCGAGGTCGACCCCCACCTCGTCGCCCGCCTGGCCGGCGGCGAGGCCCCGCGGCGCGCGGGAGTGGTCGAGCTCGACCTCGACGCCCTGGCCGACCCGGCTCGGGCGACCCCGGCGCCGCGGACCATCCGCCTGCCCAGTCGCTTCCCGAGCGCCGTGATCGACCTGGCCTTTGTCACCCCCGACGGGCTCAACGCCCAGGACCTCGCCCACGCGCTGGGCGCGACCGACGAGCGGGTGGAGTCGGTGACGCTCTTTGACGTCTACCGCGGCGGGGCGGTGCCCTCGGGGGCGCGCAGCCTCGCCTTCACGCTGCGACTCTCCTCGCCCGAGCGCACCCTCGACGAGCGCGAGGTCGCCCAGCTGCGCGAGGCCCTCATCGAGGCGGGCCGAGCCCTGGGAGCGAGCCTGCGCTGATGGAGTTCGCCGCCTGGGTCGACGGCTCGCGCCGCTACCTCGGCGCGGCGACGGTGCGCCTGGGCGACGTCGACCCGAACGGTCGGCTCCGGGTCGACGCGCTGGCGCGCTACCTCCAGGACGTGGCGACCGACGACTGGAACGACACCGGACTCGTCCTCGAGAGCGACGACGTGTGGCTGGTGCGCCGCACGGGGCTACGCCGCGTGGCGGGCGCCCGGTGGCCCGGTTACCTCGAGGGGCTCGAGCTCGCGACCTGGTGCGCCGGGACGGGCGGGGCCTGGGCCGAGCGGCGCACCGACGTGCTCCTCGACGGGGTCGTCGTGATCGAGACGGTGGCGCTGTGGGTGCCCACCGACCTCGAGGGACGCCCGGTGCGCATGCGTGAGTCGTTCTTCGCCGTCTACGGGGAGGCGGCGCGGGCCCGGCGCGTGTCGAGCCGCGTGGGGGTGCCCCCGATGAGCGAGGGGGCGACCCGTCGGCCGTGGCCGACGCGTCGCAGCGACCTCGACCTGGTCGGCCACGTGAACAACGCCGCCGTCTGGGAGGTGGTGACCGAGGTGGCGCCCGGACCGCTCGGCGCGGCGAGCGTCGTCCACCACGGCGCGCTCGAGCGGGGTGACGACGTCGCCCTGGTCGAGGGCGATCGCGTCGCGTGGCTGGTCGTCGGCGACGAGGTGAGGGTCTCGGCGACCTACGCGACCTGAGCGTCGGCGAGGTCGTTCGCGCACGCGCGAGCGCGCGCGCGGGTCGTCGCCAGGATCGAGCCGACGAGGACCAGCGGGAAGCCCACGGCGATGCCCACCGTCAGGGGCTCGTGCAGACCGACCACCCCGAGCACGACCGCGAGGGCGGTGTTGAGGTAGGTCACCACGACCGATCGGGCCGGCCCGGCCTCCTTCACGAGCTCGAAGAAGATGAGGAAGGCGGCGACGGTGCACACGAGGCTGAGCACGACGATCGACCAGAGGGTCTCGGCCGAGACCCTCGTCGGCCAGTGCACGACGTCCCAGGGGACCCAGGCCAGCGAGACGACGGCGGTGGCGCCCATGACGACGGTCGGCCCGTCGACGTGGGTGAGCTTGGTGGCCAGGATGATCGGGCCGAGGGCGTAGCCCACGACGACGAGCGCCATCAGCGCGATCCAGGGGATCGAGCCGCGGGTGATCCCGAGCCCGACGAGCAGCGCGACCCCCAGGGCCCCGACCATGAGTCCGCCGAGGCGGCGCCGGTCGACCGTCTCGGCGCCGCGCAGGCGCTGGACGACGACCGACACGAGCGGCACGCAACAGATCAGCAGGCTGGTGAGCGAGCTGGTGATATGGCGCTCGGCGGTCGACATGAGGTACCAGGGGACGCCGAACTCGACGACCCCGAACAGGGCGATCCACCCCAGGTGGGTGGCGAGCGCGCGCCACTGGCGCCGCCAGGCGACGAGGGGGGCGAGCACGAGCGCGGCCGGGGCGGTGCGCGCGAGCACGAGGACCCCGGGGTCGAGCTGGCGCACGGCCACGCGGATCAAAAGGTAGGGGATGCCCCAGATGACCGACATCGCGACAAAGAGCAGCCAGCCGCGACGGGACACGGGTTAAACGGTAGCCGACGGCCGGCGTAGTTGCAATTTACCCCGGGCGTGTGCATAAAATGACGTATGCGGGTCGGAGTCGTCGGGGCGAGCGGGTACGCGGGCAGCGAGGTCGCGCGCCTGTGCGGATCCCACCCCGACCTCGAGGTCGTCCTCGCCACCGGCGAGGCCCACGCGGGCGTCGCCCTGGGCGCCCACGTGCCGGCGCTCGCGGCGCGCTACCCCGACCTCGTGCTCACCCCCACCGAGAGCGTGCTCGAGGCCGAGCTCGACGTCGTCTTTTGCGCCCTGCCCCACGGCAAGAGCCAGGGGCTCGCCGCGCGCCTCGTCGAGCGCGGGGTCGCGGTGGTCGACCTCGGGGCCGACTTCCGCCTGAAGGACCCGCTCGCCTACGCCGCGTGGTACGGCGAGGCCCACCGCGCGCCCGAGATGCTCACGAGGGCCGTCTACGGCCTCGTCGAGCGCCACCGCGACGAGCTCGTCGGCGCACGTCTCGTGGCCGCGCCGGGCTGCTACCCGACCGCCGCCGCGCTCGCCCTGGGACCCTTCGTCGACGCGGGCGTGGTCGAGCGCGCGGGGATCGTCGTCGACGCGCTCTCGGGCGTCTCGGGCGCCGGGCGCGCGACGAGCGAGCGTCTGCACTTCGCGCGCCTCGCGGCCAACGCCGAGGCCTACGCCGTGGGCCGCCACCGCCACACCCCCGAGATGGAGGCCGAGCTCGGCGTCGAGCTCCTCTTCACCCCCCACCTCGTCCCGGTGGCCCGGGGCCTGCTCGTGACCGCCTACGCGCGACTCGTCGAGCCGATCACCGGCGCCGCGGCGCTCGCGCTGCTCGAGGCGCGCTACGCCCACGACCCCTTCGTCGTGGTGAGCGAGGCGCCCCCGACGCTGAAGGACCCGGTGGGCTCGAACCTGTGCTTTGTCAGCGTCGCGGTGGATGAGCGCACCGGCTGGCTGGTGGCCCTCGCGTCTATCGACAACCTCATCAAGGGCGCGGCCGGCCAGGCCATCCAGGCCTGGAACGTGGCGAGCGGCCGACCCGAGACCCTCGGCCTGCCCCTCACGGGGGTGACCCCGTGAGCGTCGTGGCCAAGCTCGGCGGCCACGCGCTCGACGACCTCGCACCCGAGGGCGCGACCCTCGAGGCGCTCGCCGAGGACCTCGCCACCCTCGGGCGCGCCGGTGAGCGCGTCGTCCTGGTCCACGGGGGCGGTCCCCAGATCGAGGCCCTCCTTAGCTCGCTCCACGTCGAGAGCGTCTTTGTCGACGGCCTGCGCGTCACCGACGCCGAGACCATGGGCTACGTGGCCATGGCCCTGGCGGCGGTGAACGCGGCCCTGGTGGCCGGGCTCGTCGCCCACGGGGTGGCGGCGGTGGGGCTCTCGGGTCTGGACGCGGGACTATTGGTGTCCCGGCCGATCGGCCCGACCTGGGACCGGGCCGGGGACACCCCGGTCGTCACGACGCGCGCGCTCGAGGCCCAGTGGGCCGCCGGCCTCGTCCCGGTCGTGAGCCCGATCGCCGCCGACGAGGGGGGTCGGCTGCTCAACTGCAACGCCGACACCGTCGCCGGCGCCCTCGCCGGCGCCCTCGGGGCCGACCTCGTGCTCTTGAGCGACGTCGACCAGCTGCGCACCGACCCCGAGGATCCCGCGACGAGCCTCGCCCGGGTGAGCGCGGCCGAGGTGGCCACCCTCCTCGCGAGTGGCGCCGCGCGCGAGGGGATGCGCCCCAAGGTCCGCGCGGCGCTCGACGCGCTGGCCGGTGGCGCGGGGCGCGTGGTGCTCGCCAACGGCCGCCGGCCCCACGCGCTGGCCTCGGCGCTCGCGCGCGAGGGCCGACACACCGAGGTGGTGGCGTGACCCGTCACCTGCTCACCCTCGACGCCCTCAGCCGCGACGAGCTCCTCGAGGTGCTCGACCTCGCCACAGCGCCCCTGGACGCCACGCTCTACGAGGACGAGCCGGTCGCGCTCGTGTTCGAGCACCCGAGCCTGCGCACCCGGGCCGCGACGAGTGTCGCGGTCCACCAGCTGGGGGGCTGGCCGGTCGAGTTCACCGGGGAGGAGATCGGCCTGGACGCGCGCGAGTCGGCCGAGGACGTCGCGCGCACCCTGGCCCAGACCTTCGCCGTGGCCGCGCTGCGCGTGCGCCGCCACGGCGTGCTCGAGCGGATCCGCGCGGCGAGCCCGGGCCTGTCGGTTCTGAACCTGCTCTCCGACGCCGCCCACCCGACCCAGGCGGTGGCCGACGTGCTCACGATCGCCGAGGCCCACGCCGGCGGCGACGTGCGCGCGCTGGCCGGGCTGCGCGTCGCCTACGTCGGGGACGCGACGAACGTCGCCCGCTCGCTCGCGGTCGCCCTGACGCGCCTCGGGGCCAGTGTCGTGGTCGCGGCGCCGCCGGGTTACCAACTCGTCCCGGGCGGTCCCGAGGACGCCTTCGCCCACGGGACCGCGCCGACGCTGGTGAGCGACCCGCGCGAGGCGGCCCGCGGGGCCGACGTGCTCTACACCGACACGTGGGTCTCGATGGGCGAGGAGTCCGAGGCGGCCCGGCGCCGGGCGGACCTGGCCGACTACCGGGTCGACGAGGCCCTGGTGGGACTGGCCGGTGAGCGCTGCGTCGTCTTGCACTGCCTGCCCGCCCACCGG
This sequence comes from Acidimicrobiales bacterium, assembly GCA_035702745.1. Lineage (GTDB taxonomy): Bacteria > Actinomycetota > Acidimicrobiia > Acidimicrobiales > RAAP-2 > RAAP-2. The sequence continues at coordinate 9,944 of DASSZS010000023.1, forward strand.
GGCGAGGAGGTCGCCGGCGGGGTGCTCGACGGGGAGCGCTCGGGGGTCTGGCGCCAGGTCTTCCACCGGCGCACGGCGATGCTGGGCGTGCTCGCCTGGCTCAAGGGGGGATAGTGACGAAGGCCCAACGACAGCACCGGATCGCCGCGATGATCGACCGCGAGGTCATCTCCACCGCGGCCCAGATCGTGGCGCGGCTCCACGAGGAGGGCATCAGCGCCACCCAGGCGACGGTCACCCGCGACCTCCAAGAGCTCGGGACGGTGAAGATCCGCGACGAGCACGGCGTGCGCCGCATCGTCATGGCCGCCTCGCCCAAGCTGGCGCCGGCTCCGCTCGACCACCTGCGCCGGGTGATGGGCGAGTGGGTCGTCACCGTCGAGCACTCGGCCAACGTGGTCGTGGTGCGCACGCCGCCGGGCTGTGCGCACGTGGTGGCCTCGGCGCTCGATCGCAGCGCGCTGCCCGGCGTGCTCGGCTCGGTGGCCGGCGACGACACGATCCTCGTCGTGGCCGCCGACGCCGACGGCGGTGAGGACCTGAGCGCGCAGTTCCGGGTCCTGGCCGGACTCGACGAGTTGACGGAGGCGAAGTGAGTAACACGGTGGTGCTCGCCTACAGCGGCGGGCTGGACACGTCGGTGGCGATCCGCTGGATGATCGAGGAGTGGGGCGTCGAGGTCGTCGCCGTGCTCGTCGACGTCGGACAGGACCCCGCCGGCTCCGAGAGCTTCGAGCAGATCCGGGCCCGCGCGCTGGCCGCGGGGGCGAGCGCGTGCGTTGTCGTCGACGCCCGCGACGAGATGGCCGAGGAGTTCTGCGCCCCGGCGATCGCGGCCAACGCGCTCTACGAGGGTCGCTACCCCCTGGTCTCGGCCCTCAGCCGGCCGGTCATCGTGCGTCACCTCGTCGACCAGGCCCGGCGTCACGGCGCCACGGCGGTGGCGCACGGGTGCACCGGCAAGGGCAACGACCAGGTCCGCTTCGAGGTGGGCGTGCACGCGCTCGCCCCCGACCTCGACGTGCTGGCGCCGGCGCGCAACTGGGGCATGACCCGGGCCGACTCGGTCGACGCGGCCCAGAAGTGGGAGATCCCGATCACGGCCACCCGGGAGAAGATCTACTCGATCGACGAGAACCTGTGGGGTCGGGCCATCGAGTGCGGCGCGATGGAGGACCCGTGGGCCGCCCCGCCCGAGGAGCCCTTCACCCTCACCCGGATCCGTACCGCCGACCCGGTCGAGGTGGTCGTCGGCTTTCACGCCGGGGTGCCCGTCGCTCTCGACGGCGAGCCGTTGGCGCTCGCGGCGCTGATCGCCCGGCTGAACGCCCTGGCCGGCGCGACCGGCTTCGGGCGCCTCGACATGGTGGAGAACCGTCGGGTCGGCATCAAGAGTCGCGAGGTCTACGAGTGCCCGGCCGCGCTCGCGCTCATCGGCGCCCACCAGGACCTCGAAGGCCTGGTGCTCGAACGCGACCTCACCCACGAGAAGCGCCGGCTCGAGACGCGCTGGTCCGAGCTCGTGTACGACGGCATGTGGTTCTCGCCGCTCAAAGAGGCGCTCGACGCCTTCATCGACGAGACCCAGCGACACGTCACCGGTGAGGTCCGCCTGACCTTCAGCCCGCCCGGGGTCCTCGCCATCAGCGGCCGACGCGGCCCCGCGGCCCTCTACGACTACGGCCTGGCGACCTACGAGGCGGCCGACACCTTCCGCCACGCCGACTCCGAGGGCTTCGTGCGGATCTACGGGCTCGGGGTGAGGACCTGGGCCCAGCGCCAGGGCGCGAAGAACGCCACCCCGAGGCGGTCCTAGCCGTGGCGCTGTGGGCCGGCCGCTTCGAGACGGCCATGGACGAGGCCCTCTTCGAGCTCTCCGAGAGCTTCAGCGTCGACCGGGCCCTCTACCACTACGACCTCGAGGGCTCGGCGGCCCACGTGCGCGGGCTCGAGCGCGCGGGACTGCTCGGCGAGGCCGAACGCGACGAGCTGCTCGGGGTGCTCTCGGCGATCGAGCGCGAGTTCGACGAGGGCACCTTCGTGCGCGCGGCCGGGGACGAGGACGTCCACATGGCCATCGAGCGTCGGGCCATCGAGCTCGCCGGGTCGCTCGGAGCGCGCCTGCACACCGGGCGCAGCCGCAACGACCAGGTCGCCACGGCGCTGCGCCTGTTCACCCGTGACGCCCTGGCCCGCGTGGGCGAGGGGCTGGTCGGCCTCGTGGAGGCCCTCCTCGCCCTGGCCGAGCGCCACCCGCAGGCCCGCCTGCCCGGCTACACCCACCTCCAGCGGGCCCAGGCCGTGCTGTTGAGCCACCACCTGGGCGCCCACGCCTTCGCCCTGGTGCGCGACGTCGGGCGTCTGGCCGACGCGCGCGAGCGCCTCGACGTCTCACCGCTGGGCGCGGGCGCGCTCGCCGGCAGCTCGCTGGCGCTCGATCCCGCCTACACCGCCGAGCTCTTGGGGTTCGCGGCGCCCTTCGCCAACTCGATGGACGCGGTGAGCGACCGGGACTTCGTCGCCGAGAGCCTCTTCGCGATCGCCCTCACCGGGGTTCACCTCAGCCGGCTCGGTGAGGAGCTGGTGCTCTGGACCACGAGTGAGTTCGGCTTCGCCCGGCTGGGGGACGCGTTCACGACGGGCTCGTCGATGCTGCCCCACAAGAAGAACGCCGACGTCGCCGAGCTCGCCCGGGGCAAGGCGGGGCGCCTGGTGGGCAACCTGACCGGGCTGCTCGTGACCCTGAAGGGTCTACCGCTCAGCTACAACCGCGACCTCCAAGAGGACAAGGAGCCCCTCTTCGACTCGGTGCGCCAGGTACTGCTCGTGGTGCGCGCCCTCACCGGCGCCTACGGCTCGCTCGAGTTCGACGAGGTCCGCGCCGCCGCCGCCGCCGACGACGAGCTCGTGGTCGCGATCGACCTGGCCGAGGCCCTGGTGGCCGCGGGCGTGCCCTTCCGTGAGGCCCACGAACGCGTGGGGCGCCTGGTGGGCGAGGCCGTGCGCACGGGTGCGCGGCTCTACGACCTAGTGGGCGCGGACCCCGACCTCGCGGGACATCGCGGCCTCTTCGCCCCCGGCGCGGCCCTGGCCGCGCGCACGACGCCGGGGGCGGCCGGACCGGTCGCCGCGCCGGCCCAGCGCGCGCGCCTCGAGGCGGAGCTCGTCGCGGCGCGCGCCCGGCTCGGGCTGTAGCAGCCCTCTGGCACCCTCGCGGGGCGGGACGAGCCCGTAGGTTGGAGGACCGATGGCCGAGCGGCTGATGACGCCCACCAAGATCTCGGAGTGGCTGGGCTGTGAGCACGCGCTCGCGCTCTACCTCGCCGGGGAGGGCGGCGAGGAGCGGGCCCTCAGCGAGCTCGCCGAGATCCTCCAGGCCAAGGGACTGCTCCACGAGCGCCGGGTGCTGGCGGACTATCGCGAGCGCGGGCTGCGCGTGCTCGAGGTGGAGAAGGGCTCGCGCGAGGACTTCGAGCGTTTCGTCGCGCGCGTGGGCGACCCCCTGGGCGGGGAGTGGGACGTCGTCTACCAGATGCCCCTAGAGAACGAGGGCGTGCGCGGGGTCGCCGACTTCGTCGAGCGCGTCGCCGATCCCGAGGCGGGGTACGGCGCCTACGAGCCGGTCGACGCGAAGCTCACCCGCTCCGAGGCCAAGGCCGGCCACGTCCTGCAGCTGTGCTTCTACGCCGAGGCCCTCACCCGGCTCACCGGCGCGCCGCCGCGGCGGATGCACCTGGTGCTCGGCACCGGGGAGCGCGAGAGCTACCTCGTCGAGGAGTTCATGGCCTACTGGCGGCGCATCCGGCGCCAGGTCCTCGAGATCTTCGCCTCGGGCAGCCTCGAGGGGACCCGCGCGCGCCGCTGCGCCCAGTGCGACTACTGCGCGTACCAGGGGCGCTGCGAGGCGGGGTGGCGAGCGGCCGACTCGCTCGAGTTCCTCGCCGGCGCCCGGCGCGACGACGTCGACCTGCTCGAGGCCGGCGGGGTCACCACGGTCGTGGACCTCGCGAGGTCGGCCCGCGCGCCCGAGGGGGTGCGGGCCGAGCGCTACGTGCGCCTGCGCCGCCAGGCGGCCCTCCAGGTGGCCGGGCGCCGCGACCCCGAGGGCCCCCCGCCCTTCGAGGCGATCGCCCCGGGCGAGGACCCCCTCTACGGGCGCGGCCTCGAACAGCTGCCCGAGCCCGACGAGGGGGACCTCTTCCTCGACTTCGAGGGCGACCCCTTCTGGTCGCCGGCGAGCGACCTGCTCTTCATGGCCGGGCTGTGGCTCCTCGAGGCGGGCCAGTGGCGGTACCGGGCGTGGTGGGCCCACGACCTCGACGCCCAGCGCGCGATGGTCGACGAGCTCGTGGCCCTGTTCTACGAGCGGCGCGAGCGCTACCCGAACAGTCACCTGTACCACTACAACCACACCGAGCGCTCCGCGATCGAACGGCTGGTGGACGGGGCCGTCGCCCAGAGCCGGGTGGACGCGCTCAAGTTCTCGGGCTACTTCGTCGACCTGTACCCGATCGTGCGCAACGCCTTCACCGTGGGCGCGGAGTCCTACAGCCTCAAGAGCCTCGAGAAGTTGGTTGGCTTCACCCGCGCGACCGAGATCCAGCGCGGCACCGGGGCCGTGATCGAGTACGAGCGCTGGATGGCGACGCGCGACCCGTCGTGCCTCTCGAACATCGAGGCCTACAATCGCGACGACGTGGTCGCGACCAAGGCTTTGCGCGACTGGGTGGTGGCCCAGCGCCCACCGGGGCTGGCCTGGCGCGAGGCCCAGTTCGTGCGCGAGAACGCCAACGAGGAGCTCGACGAGCTGCGCGCGCGTCTGGCGGCCTTCGCCGTCGCGGACCCCCACTCGCCCGAGGCGCTTCTCGGGCACCTGCTCAGCTACTGGTCGCGCGAGAAGGCGGCCGCCGAGATGCCCCTGCGCGCGACGCTGCGCTCGAGCGACGACGCCGCGCTCGCCGCGCTGGGCGCGCTCGGCGGGTTGGTCTTTGCCGGTGAGGTGGCCCCCGAGGGCCGACGACGCACGACGTGCTGGCGCTTCAGCTACCCCGAGCAGGAGCTCGATAGCGACTTCGACGAGTCCGACAAGAAGGTCGCCTTCCTCGACGGCGAGGGCCGGCTGTGCCTGGGCGACCTGCGCGCGCACGACCCCGTGGCGCGCGAGGTGGTCGTTCAACCACCCGGGACCTACGAGGGTCCCCACCCGCGAGCCCTCGCGCTGCACCGCGCGGTGGCCCCCGGGGCGAAGTGGGACGCCCTGCACGACGTCGCGCGCCGGGTCGTGGAGGCGGGATCGATCACCGGGGCGCCCCGGGCGCTGGCCGACCTCCTCACCGGCGCGCCGCCGCGGGTGGCGGGCGTCGAGGCGGGTCGGGTCGTCGGCGACACCGAGGAGGAGATCGTCGCGTGGGTCGAGCGACTCGACAACTCCTACGCGCCGATCCAGGGCCCCCCGGGCACGGGCAAGACCTACCGCGGCGCCCACGTGATCGTCTCGATGGTGCGCCAGGGGCGCCGCGTCGGGGTCACGGGGCCGAGCCACAGCGCCATCGACAACCTGATGCGCGAGGCGCTCAAGGTGGCGCGCGACAACTCCGTCGACCTCACGGACGTCTCGTTCGTCCACTGGGACGACAACCGGGCCGAGCGGGGCCTCGAGCGGGGCATCGAGTACCCGAGCCGGCGCGCCACGGTCTTTACGAGTGCTCCGGCGGTCGTGGGGGGGACGTCGTGGCTCTTCGCCGCCGAGGAGTTCGCGCGCGAGCCGCTCGACCTGTTGATCGTCGACGAGGCCGGCCAGGTCTCCCTCGCCGACCTCGTGGCGATGTCGCGGGCCGCCCCCAACCTCTTGTTGCTGGGTGACCCCCTCCAGCTCGCCAACGTCGCCCAGGCGATCCACCCGGGTCGCTCGGGGGAGAGCGTGTTGGAGTACGTGCTCCACGGCCGGGCCACCCTGCCCGAGCACTGGGGGGTCTTTCTGCGCACGACGCGGCGCATGCACCCCGGGGTGTGCGAGTTCGTCAGCCGGCAGTTCTACGAGGGGCGCCTCGAGGCCGACGCGGGTTGCCTCAACCAGCGCACGGCCTTCGGCACGGGGCTGCGCTGGCTGCGGGCCGAGCACGAGGGTCGCTCCACCGCGGCCCCCGAGGAGGTCGAACTGGTCGTCGAGCAGATCCGTTCGATGCGCGGCGGTCGCTTCGTCGACCGCGAGGGCACCGAGCGGGTCCTCGGTGACGCGCACTTCATGGTCGTGGTGCCCTACAACGCCCAGCGGCGACTCTTCCGCGCGGCCCTCGACCGGGCCGGCCTCGCGGGGGTCGAGGTGGGCACCGTGGACAAGTTCCAGGGTCGCGAGGCGGTCGTCGTCTTCTTCTCGATGACGGCCTCGAGTGAGGATCAGATCGCCCGGGGCAAGGAGTTCCTCTTCTCGCGCAACCGGCTCAACGTGGCGGTGAGCCGGGCGCGCAGCCTCGCCTACCTCGTGTGCACCGAGGCGCTGCTCGACGCGCGGGCCGCGACCGTCGACACGATGCGCCTCATCAGCACGGTCAACGCCTTCGTCGAGGGCTCGACGCGGGCGTAGCCCGGCCCCTCGCACGAGGTGCTAGTCTGGTGACCCTGCCCGCGGGGGGCACCGGGGAAGTTGCCCGGGTCTGTCGGCCCTGCTAAGGTAGGTAGCCCTGCCCGGGGAGACCCGGGACGGGATTCCCGGGGAGACCCGGGAAGGTGTACTGCGCACCTCCGGCTACGCCGCGTGCGCCGTCGCTCCTTGAAAACGGAAGAACGAGAGCCAAAAGCCAGTACGGGCGGCACGACCTGATCTAAACAGGACGCGTCGTTCGCACACAATTTGGTCTGGGGGCACCCCGTGCGCCCAGACCCGTCAGGCGAGGTTTTAGAGCTAACTCGTCTGGCTCTTCTGATTTCGAGGGGATTCGTCCCCGGAAAATCTTGATGGAGAGTTTGATTCTGGCTCAGAGTGAACGCTGGCGGCGTGCTTAACACATGCAAGTCGAACGGGATCCAAGGAGCTTGCTCCGAAAGATCTAGTGGCGAACGGGTGAGTAACACGTGAGCAACCTGCCCCGAAGATCGGGATAACACCGGGAAACCGGTGCTAATACCGAATACCTCCCCTTGGTCGCATGGCCGAGGGAAGAAATGTCTTATCGCTTCGGGAGGGGCTCGCGGTCCATCAGCTTGTTGGCGGGGTAACGGCCCACCAAGGCAACGACGGATAGCTGGTCTGAGAGGACGATCAGCCACACTGGAACTGAGACACGGTCCAGACTCCTACGGGAGGCAGCAGT
>DASSZS010000063.1:0-2023 GCA_035702745.1 Acidimicrobiales bacterium
ACGGTGCGCGCGACCGCGAGCAGGTGGTCCCGTCGCTCGGGGGGAGGGGTGCGCTCGCTCGAGAGCGGACGCTCGTCGTTGAGGACCATTGACCCGAGCCTACCGGCTACCCGCGAGTAGCTCCCCCACCAGCGGGGCCAATCGGTGCGGCAGGTCCGCGAGGTCGAAGTGGGCCCGCGCGAGAGCGAGGTTGGCCGCGCGACGCGTGAGGTCGGGTGCGTCGAGCTCGGCGGCGATCGCCTCGACGTCAGTGAGCTCAAAGAAGCGCAGGCCGGTCGCGGTGATCTCGGTGAGCACCGGGTAGGGGTTGACGGCGAGGGGCCGGCGGTGGGCCACCGACTCGAGGACGGGATTGCCGAAGCCCTCCCAGGTCGAGGCGACGATCACCAGGTCACAGGCGGCGTAGGCGTCGGCGACGTCGACCCCCTCGGGGCGACCCCGGATGACCGGCGCCGCGCCGGCCGCGACGAGGCGGTCGAGCTCGTCGTCGTAGCCGTCCTCGGCTGGCCCGAGGATCCACAGGGTCGCTCCCAGCGCCTCGCACAGGGCGAGGGCGCCCGGGACGTTCTTGCGCGCAATCGCGCGCGAGGGCATGAGGGCGAGCCGTCCGTCGCCCACCCCGAGGCGTGCGCGGGTTCCGTGGCGCTCGCCCACGGGCGGATCGAGGTCGAAGGCGTTGTAGAGGGTGAGGGCTGCGACCCCGCGCGCGGCGAGCTCGACGCGACTGCGTTCGTTGATCGTGACGTGGCGCCACCGATCCCCTGTGCGCGGTGGCGCGTCGGGCCCGCCCGGGCGCTGCCAGGCGAGGTCGTGGTGGCGAAAGAGGGCGGCGCGACCGGCAAGGGCCCGGTACGTCGCCTCGACCGCGTGGGGGTTGAGCGGCAGCGAGACCAGGTTCTCCACGACGACGAGGTCACAGCCCGCGAGCGCGCGCTCGAGCGCTCTTCCATCGACGGGCCCGGTCGCGCGCGCCGCGAGGCCCGCGACGAGGTGCTCGGCCGTCCCCTCGCCGGCGACCGTCGTGACCTCGTGGCCGAGGGCGGCGAGCGCCCCGCACCACTTGGCGGCCTCGACGCTCACCCCGTCGACCCCGCCCAGGCGGTAGCTCACGACCCCGACGCGCGCCACCGCACGAGGCTATGGCCGGGCGGCCCCGGGGCCCGACGCGGGGCGCCGGTAGACTCTCACGGTCCAGTCGGCGCACTTTGGGAGGACCATGGCCAAGCGGGCGCTGATCACCGGCATCACCGGTCAGGACGGCTCCTACCTGGCCGAGCTGCTCCTCGCCGAGGGCTACGAGGTCGTGGGGCTCATGCGCCGCTCCTCGACGGTGAACATCGAGCGCATCAGCCACATCCAAGAGCGCCTGACCCTCGTCTCGGGTGACCTGATGGACGAGGTGTCGTTGATCAACGTGCTGCGCGAGTACCGGCCCCGCGAGGTCTACAACCTGGCCGCCCAGAGCTTCGTCCAGGCCTCGTGGGCCCAGCCGGTCCTCACCGGTGAGTCGACGGCGCTCGGGGTCACCCGGATGCTCGACGCGATACGGATCGTCGACCCCGAGATCCGCTTCTACCAGGCCAGCTCGTCTGAGATGTTCGGGCGGGTCCGCGCGGTGCCCCAGAACGAGCACACCTCCTTCTACCCGCGCAGCCCTTACGGCGTCGCCAAGGTCTACGGCCACTGGATCACCGTCAACTACCGCGAGAGCTACGGCCTGTACGCCTCGAGCGGGATCCTGTTCAACCACGAGTCGCCCCGACGCGGAATCGAGTTCGTCACCCGCAAGGTGACCCACGGCGCGGTGCGCATCGCCGCGGGACTGGACACCCAACTGCGCCTGGGCAACCTCGAGGCCCGTCGTGACTGGGGCTACGCGCTTGACTACGTGCGGGCGATGTGGCTGATGCTCCAGCGCGACACGCCCGACGACTTCGTCATCGCCACCGGCGAGACCCACTCGGTGCGCGAGCTGTGCGAGGTGGCCTTCGCCCACGTGGGGCTCAACTGGGAGGACCACGTC
>DASSZS010000025.1:0-19273 GCA_035702745.1 Acidimicrobiales bacterium
CGGCCGTCTCGGGAAGGTGACGGTGCGCCTCGACGGTTGCCGCCGCCGAGGCGCTCACCCAGCCGGAGCGGGACGTGCCGCACCTGCGGGCAAACTAGCCCGGGCCGAACACGACGACGGGTGTCGCCCGTCCGACGGCTACAGCATGATTGGTAGCCTCCACCGATGGCGCGGCGCTCGTGGCTCTGGTCCTACCTCGCCCTCGGGGTCACCTGGGGCTGCTCCTTTCTCTTCATCAAAGAGGCCCTCGGCTTCCTCGCCCCCTTCGGGGTGGCCTTCGTGCGCTGCGCTCTGGGGGCCGCCACGCTGTTCGCCCTCTCCCTCGCGCGGCGCGAGCCCTGGGTGCGTCAACCGGCCGTGTGGGGACACCTCTGGGTGGTCTCCCTGACCCTCAACGTCGTGCCCGGGATCCTCTTCGCCGTGGCCGAGACGCGCGTCACCTCGGTCGTCGCGGGGATCGTCAACGCGCTGACCCCGCTCACGACGCTTTTTTTCATCGTGGTCGTCTTCCGCGACGAGCCCGTCCACGTCCACCAGGTGGCCGGCCTCGGACTCGGGCTGGTGGGGGTGCTCGTCGTTCTCGGCGTGTGGCGCGGGCTCGGGCCGAACCCGTGGTGGGCCGTCCTCGCGCTCGGGGCGGCCGTCGTCCTCTACGGGGTCTCCTTCCCCTACACCCGTCGCCACCTCCTCCACCGGGGCCTCTCGCCGGTCTCGATGGCGACCGCCCAGCTGATCCTCGCCACCGCGACCCTGGCCCCCCTCTTCGCGCTGCGCGGCCTGAACGGGCACGCGGCGAGCCCCCGCGCGCTCGCGAGCGTCGTCGCCCTCGGCGCCCTCGGCAGTGGGCTGGCCTACGTGTGGAACTTCAGCGTCCAGCGCGCGGCCGGCAGCGCCGTGGCGAGCACCGTCACCTACCTCACCCCGGTAGTGGCGGTCGTGGCGGGCGTCGTGGTGCTCGGCGAGCCCCTCGCCTGGTACGAGCCCGTCGGCGGGGCGCTCGTGCTGCTCGGCGCCGCCCTCGGCCAGGGTCGCTTCCGGCGCTACGCGTTGCGCAGCTGAGCGGCCGCGCCGGCGAGGTAGTCGCGCAGTTCGAGGTAGTCGGCCTCGTCGAGTCGCCCGCGCACCGCCCCCAGCGCGGCCGTCATCGCGGCCAGCCAGTGGTCGCGGGCCTCTCCCGTGACCGCGAAGGGCGCGTGGCGCAGCCGCAGACGGGGGTGTCCCCGCTCGTCTTGGTAGGTGCGCGGCCCGCCCCAGTACTGGATCAAGAACAGGGCGAGGTGGCGACGCGAGTCGGTGAGGTCCTCGGGGTACATCGGGCGCAGCAGAGCGTCGCCCTCGACGACCTCGTAGAAGGCGTCGACGAGGTCGACGAAGAAGGTCTCGCCACCGACGCGCTCGAAGAGGGTCTCACCCACCCCGCCACGGTACCGGCGGCTCTAGACTGGCCAGCGCGATGCACCCGCGGGTGTAGCTCAATGGTAGAGCTCCAGCCTTCCAAGCTGGCTATGCGGGTTCGATTCCCGTCACCCGCTCTCGACAGTCGGGGTCTGCGGATTCGGACGGGGTGTGCGTGCCACGCGACGACGATCGATTCCCAGACCCCCCACTTCGCTGCGCCCGCGTAGAGGGTGGTTTCAAGGTAGGGGCGACGTCACAATACGTTGACACGAATCACTACACCGAGAAGATGACCGGGTGGGAGAACTCGACCTGCGCCGAGGGGCACTCGCGGCGCGTCAACGCGCAGGCGTTCGACGACCACGCGATCGGCAGGACGGCTATCGGTTCGGTCGACGGCCCGCGCTGGCGACCACAGCCTGTTTCGCGGTCATAACCCTGCGTTTTTCTTCTCACCGTCATCTCTGCACAAGGCAGACGTCGACACTCAGTGGCGTCACGTGCCGAAGTGCTGGACGCGCCACGACCTCCCCCCGTCATGAGTCACGATCATCTCAGGGGTGTTGGCCGTCGAGGTGGCGATCCCGACTCCGTCTGACGCGTTCTCGAAGTGCAGATAGGTAACGGAACCGCGAAAGACCGTGTGCATACGCCTTCCTCCGTCGCTGCTCCTGACCATCTCCAGGCCCGAGCCGGAATCGTAGAGAAACAGGACCTCTTGGGGGGTGGGCGACGCGAGCGCGGCGAAGTAGCCGTTGACGCCGTGCACCTCACGCACCGCGTGAAAGCTCGAACCGGCGTTGGTCGACGCGTAGAGCCACCACGAGCCCGGCGTCGCCCCCGGAGGGGCCGTGGGGGACGGCTGGGCGAACACCCCTCCTATCTCACAGACGACGTCGAGGCGACGCGCGTCACCGGCCACGGGCACCGCGTAACTGTTGCCTACGGCCGCACACGGTGGCGACCACGTCGTCCACCCGCCCCCAGGGCTGAGACGCAGGCTCCCGGTGATGCCGCGGTCGCCGCCCTCCACGAGCCACCCCGCGTGTCCGCTCACCACGAGATTGCCGGTGGTCGCACTGCCCCCGGTAGCGGGCGGTAGGGGCGGTGTCGGCACGACGCTCCAGTGGTCACGCTGAACGGGAGACTCCACGAGCACCGCGGTACCCCTCCGCCCCTCCCCCAACAGGTAGGCCTCAAACGGCGAGGCCTCGAGGTCGTAGAGGGGGCCCTGGGAGTCGATCCCGGGGGGCCTTACCCTCTTCCAGGTCGCTCCCCCGTCGTGGGTCGACCACAGGATGACCAGCCAACGCGAGGTGGTGATTCCACCGAAGTAGTCGAAGTTCTCGACCGTGGCGTAGATCCATCCATCACGGGAGTTCGCGAAACGGACGTTGAGGCCGGTCGAGTTGAGAGCGGCGATGGTCTTGTGGTACCTCTGATCGACAACTTTCAGGAGCGCCTCGGGCAGTGGATCTACGGTCCACGCGGCCCCCCCGTCGCGAGTGGTACGAAGTTGCACGCAGGCCGGCCGCAGTGAGCAGGACACCGTGCCCAGTGCCCAGCCCCGACGAGCCGCCGGGAACGACACCGACATCGGCGTAAATGTCGCCGATGGGCTTCCCTCGAGGTTCGATGACGCTTCGCTGGAAACCGTCCTCTTCACGCCCCCGAACGTGTAGAGCAGGGCAACGACCACGATCGCCACCACGACGAAGGCGATCCCTCGAGGGCGCACGGGACGAATGTATCGCCCGTCGCCCCACCCCCGTGTGCTGGTCCGGCCGATGCGCCGACCGGCTCACGAGAAGCGTGATCGACCCGGGCAGAGCAGCGCGTCCACCCTCTTCGAGTCTCCGCCACGAGGAATCTCCCACCGTGGGAGCCCCGCGACGGTGTGGGCGTCGCTCTAGGTGGAAGACTCACGCCTATGTGGAGAGTGGGCGCACGGATGCTCATCTCGGTGGTCGTGATAGTGGGATTCGCTGACCTCGTGGTGGCCACGGCTGGCGGTGCCGCGAGGCCGTGGCCGCTGCTCACCAACGTCTCGTTGGGTACGGGCACGCAGATCGACGCGATCGACTTCGTGTCGCCGTCACTGGGCTACGGCATCGCCTCCAACTCGTACGAGGGCTCGTCGCGGCGCGCGAGTGAGCCTTTCTATTTGATCAGCACCACGGACCGGGGAGTCCGTTGGCGGCTCGGACCTCGCGTTCCGCTGCCGCCCGCCAAAGGGGCGGGCCCGTACCAGATACCACTCGTCGATTTCGTCTCGCCCTCCATCGGTTACGTCGGCGAGGTGGCGGGCGTGGGCGGTGACCTCCAGGTCACGACCGACGCGGGTGCGCACTGGGCCACGGTGCGAGCACCGGGGGTGGATGCGGCGTTCGCGCTATCGGGCGCGACCGCGGCCGTTGTCACCTCGTCGTGTCGAAACGCCGAGGGGCCGAACTGCTCCACCCGACTATCGCTGTTCCACGTGGGATCGGCGACTCCCTACGCGTCCCACCGTCTGCCCCCGCCGGCCTCCGGCGCGGTCTCCTCGCTGTACCCGGCGCTCACCGCGATAAGTGCGACCACGTACATATTCGTTGGCGGACAGAGTTATCGACGTCCGTCGACCATTCTCGAGACCACCGACGGTGGCGCCACCTGGCGACGGGTCCCCGACCCGTGCGGCAAGATTCACGTGAACCAACTCCTCGCCCAGTCCACCTCCCGATGGCTTCTCGCCTGCTGGCAGGACGGGGGGATGAGCCAAGGGCCGGGGAGTCTCTGGCGTACGACCAGCGGTGGCGCCCACTGGTCCAGCGTCCGTGACACCACCCACCTCATCCCCGGTCTCACCAACGTCGGGGTGGACGCCAGCGTCCTGTCGTTCAGCGGCGACCACCGCATCCTCTACGGGACGGTCTTCTCCCCGGCGGGTGGGCTCGAGTACAGCGTCGACGGTGGGCGTACGTGGACCTTCGAGCCCGATCCCGACATGAACGATGGGGGCGCGGCCGAGTCGCTCGCCACCTATGGCGCATCGGGCGCGGTATTGGACGAGCTGCACGGCGAGATGTTCCGCACCCTGAATGGAACGTCGTGGGCGGCCCTGCCGGGACTGCCGCCGGGCCGCTTTCGGGGAGACCCGGTCTGTACGGCGAGCACGGTGAGCGTGTCGACGACAGGACGCGCGCGTGACGTGGGCGGCTGGAAGGAGTCGCTGGTCTTCACCAACCACTCCCCCCACGCCTGCTACCTCTACGGCGTGCCCGAGCTGCAGATGGTCAAGGGACCCACGAGGACCCCGGTGGGCTGGCCGTCACCGTACGTGGGAACCTACAGCACCGCCACGAGATACGTGACCCTGTCCGCACACGGCGGCAGGGCCACGGTCAAGGTCCAGTTCTTCTCGCCGAGCCCGTCGGCGTCGTCCCCGTGTCACACGACCGCCGTCACCGGGGTGACGGTCACGTTCGGCCCCGGGGCGGTGTTCTACCAACCCCTGGAAAGACACGTCGCGCCGTGCTATCAGGGTTTGACCATGCAGGCGTTCCAAGTCAAATAGGGGTCGGCGTCACCCTCCAGGTGAGCCCTCGGGGACGATCCGCGCGAATCTCATTCGGACTGACTGGGGGTGGTCGGTGACAACGCACGCGGCCGACCCGGCCCCACCGTGACCACCCTTTCTATCGCGCGAGCGAGTGCACCGTCTGTCGAGTCGGCGCTCCGTGCGCGGTCCGACGACGCCCCTAAGTCCGTCGCCGGCGAAACGGCCGATACGACCGGCGCACTCAGGTCGTCGCGCTCCCCGGGCTGGCTCGCCCCTCCCCCGGGCGCGCCGTGCAACCGGGGGAGGCGGACTACTTCAGATCAGTCCCCTGGGCCGACCTCGGGCGAACCCGAAGTCAGCGCGTCATCGCTGGACGTAGCGGACGCCCGCCCGCTGCCCGTGCGCGAAGACCAGTGTGAAGGCGTGCACCCCGCGAGCGACGCGCGCCCCGACACTCACCCGAATCCGCAGCGACGTACCCCGGTCGCGCAGCACCACGACGCGGGTGTGGCCCACGTTGCTCGTGATGCGCGGAGATCCGTAGAAGCCGACACCGAGGATCGTGGTCGTGACGGTCCGCCCGCTCCACACGGCGGAGGTCAACCGAAAGGCCCGAATCCCCTCGGCCAGAATCCTCACGGTCGTCACGGCCGACGTCGCCGAGGCGAACGTGGCGTCGGCGGCCTTGGTCGCGGTGATCCGACAGTAGCCGGCCCGATCGGTGCGCAGCAGGTCCCCGGCGACGCTGCACCCGGCCGTGCCGGGGTTGACCACGCTAAAGGTCACCGCACCCGACCCCGAACCGCCCACGGAGGTGAGGGTGAGAGGGTGGCCGTGCCGGCCCAGGACACTCGAGATCGAGAGCGCCGCCTGGGCCCGGGGGTTGCCCGTGCCGACCGTGATCGACTGCTGGACCTGGACCGCCTTGGCGAAGGCGCCGTTACCCGCGTCGTTGAAGTCGACCAGGCACACGCCGTCCTTGGTGAAGGTCACGACCCCGCCCTTGAGCGCGCAGCCGGTCGACGCGCCGTCGAGGGTGATCACCACCGGGTCGCCCGAGGTGGCCGACGCTTTGACGGCGTAGGTGCCGTTGATCGTGCCGGCCGCGGGGGGACGACTGGGCGTGATCACGTTGGCCGCGTAGACCTTGATGGACTGGCGGACCTGGGCGGCCGCGGCGAAGGCTCCGCTGCCCGCGTCGTTGAAGTCGACCAGACACCGGCCCGCGCCGGTAAAGGTTACCCGTCCCGCGTCGAGCGTGCACCCCGTCGAGGTCGTGGCGAGGCTTCGTGCGACGGTGTCACCCGAGGTGGCCGTGGCCCCCGGGGTGTAGGAGCCGCCCACGCTCCCCGCACTCGGGGCCGCGCTGAGCGAGATCGTGTTGGCGGCGTAGACCTTGACGCGCCGCTGTACCTGGGGGGCCGCGGCGTACGTCGCGTTCCCGGGGTCGTTGAAGTCGACGACGCAGGTGCCCGCGCGGGTGAGTGAGACCACGCCCGCGCTCAGCGCGCATCCCGTCGAGCTCGGATCGAGGGTGATGTGCACCGTGTCGCCCGACGTCGCCGTGGCGCTCACCCGGAACGAACCGCCCTTGCTACCCGCGCTGGGCGTCGCGATCGCGCTGATCGCGTTCGCCGTCGTCCCGACGGCGCCCGCGACTCCCCCCGGGATAGCGACCACGCCGATGACCAGGAGCACCCCCAGCACGGGGGCGGCCACCGTCGAGGCCGCCGAACGCACGAATCGAGTGGGAGTGGGTGTGGGGAAATGGAGTCTCACGATGTGCCGCCTCTGTCGTTATCCGGCGCAAGGGCCGGTCGTATCGGAAGCGGGGTTCGGACGTCCTGTGGGGGAGGTTAGCCGTGCCGTTAGCGACGCGGTCGTCAGTGCGCTTCGGCCCCGACGCCCTCGAGGAGCCCGAGAGTGCGCTCAGGCCGCCGAGTGCGGTGCCCGCGCGGGCCCCGACGACGCGTTCTCCCCCTGGTCGGCGGGGACGACGTCGATGACGACCTTCACGTCGTCGTCGTGGCGCTCGAGGGCCTCGGACCAGCGCGCGAGCGGCACGCGACGAGTTACCACGCGCGCGAGCACCGCCCGGTCCGCCGCCGCGAGGGCCGCGGCGGCCTGCTCGTAGTGACGACGGTTGGCGTTGACCGAGCCGACGACGGCGACGTTCTCGAGCACCATGGACCGGTTGAGGGCGCCCTCGTCGACTTCGAGGAGGTGGCCCCCCGAGGACACCCCCGTGAGGCAGACGACCCCGCCGGGACCCACGTGGGTCATCGCCTCGAGCACCACCGAGGCCACGCCGGTGCACTCGATCACGACGTCGGGGGCGAGGCCGGTCTCGGCCACGGTGCCGTGGTGGTAGGTCGCGCCCAGGGCGCGCACGAGGTCCGGCTTAGCCCCGGTCTCGACGCGGTCGAGCACGTGCACCTCGAGCCCGCGCTCGACGCCGATCATCGCGGCCAGCACGCCGATCGGGCCGGCCCCGGTGACCAGCACGCTCGAGGGGGCCCAGTGGGCCCGTCCCCCGATCCGGTCCACGTCCTCCCACGCCTTGGCCACGACGCTCGTGGGCTCTAAGAGCACGCCCAGGCGCCCGAGACCGGGATCGACCTTCACCACGAAGTCCGGGGTGATGCGGTAGCGCTCGGAGAGGTAGCCGTCGCGCTCTTTGATGCCGCGCTCGGTGTATTGACCGTTGCGACAGAAGTCCCACTCGAGCACCGCGCAGTTCGCACAAGGCACCGGGTCGGGCCGGCGCACGATCCCCACCACGAGGTCGCCGGCGACGACCGGTCCCCCCTCGGGCGCCTCGAGCACACGGCCGAGGGATTCGTGGCCGAGGGTCAGCCGCTCTCGCCCCGGGGGCGCCCAGCCGTAGTTCCCGGCGAGGATCTCGAGGTCCGTGCCACAGATCCCGACCGAGAGCGTCTCGACGAGAATGGGCCCGTCACTTGCGGGGGGCTCGTCCACCTCGGAGAGCTCGGCCGAGCCGGCGGTCTTCGGGACGACGGTCAGTGCCTTCATGAGCTCTTCCTCCTCTTGGGGGCGGGTCCGCTCGAGCCGCGCGCCGCCGAGCGGCGCGACCGCGCGGCGCGTCGGCTCTTAGCGCGCGCCGCGCGCCGCAACGGGGGCGTGGCCCCCAGGGCGGCCGCGACCGTGGTGAGCGGGTCGGCCCCGGCCAGGCGGAAAGCGGAGTTCACGAGCGACACGTGGGAGAACGCCTGGGGGAAGTTGCCCACGAGTCGCCCGGCGAAGGGGTCGTACTCCTCCGAGAGCAGGCCGAGCTCGTTGCGGAGCCCGACGAGGCGCTCGAACATCGCCTCGGCGTCGGCCGTGCGCCCGATGAGGTGCAGGCAGTCCACCAACCAGAACGAGCAGGCGAGGAACGCACCCTCGCGCCCACTCAGTCCGTCGACCGGCCCCGCCTCGGAGGTCTCGTAGCGCAGCACGAGGCCGTCGACGAGCAGGCGTCGCTCCACCGCCTCGACGGTGCGCACGACCCGTGGGTCGTCGGGGGGCAAAAACCCCACCAGGGGGATCATGAGGACGCTGGCGTCGAGGGTGTCGGCGCCGTAGTACTGGGTGAAGGCCCCGACCGCCTCGTTGAACCCGTGGTCGCACACGTCGTCGTGGATGCGCGCGCGCATCGCGCGCCAACCCTCGAGGTCGCCCTCGAGGTCGGGCCACTGCTCGAGGGTGTGTACGGCCCGGTCGAGGGCCACCCAGGCCATCACTTTGGAGTGGGTGAAGTGGCGCCGGGGGCCGCGCACCTCCCAGATGCCGTCGTCGGGCTCGGCCCACGCCGAGACGAGGAACTCGATCAGTTTGATCTGCAGGGCCCAGGCGGCCTCGTTGGGCACCCCGTCGGCGTGGGCCGCCGCGTGCAGCGCCGACATCACCTCGCCGTAGACGTCGAGCTGGAACTGGCCCGAGGCGGCGTTGCCGATGCGCACCGGCGACGAGGACTCGTATCCGGGCAGCCAGTCGGCCTCCCACTCGACGAGACGGCGCTCCCCCGAGGGCCCGTACATGATCTGCAGGCGCGCGGGGTCCCCGGCCACCGAGCGCACCAGCCAGTCGCGCCAGGCCAGGGCCTCTTCGAGGTAACTCCCGCGCATGAGCGATTCCAGCGTGAAGGCCGCGTCGCGCAGCCAGCAGTAGCGGTAGTCCCAGTTGCGCCCGCCGCCGAGGGACTCGGGCAGTGAGGTCGTCGGCGCGGCGACGATCCCCCCGGTCGTCTCGACCGTCAGGGCCTTCAAGGTCACTAGCGAGCGCACCACCGCGTCGCGCCAGGGACCGTCGTAGGTGCAGCGCCCGGCCCACTCCTTCCAGAACGCGTCGGTGTGCTCGAGCGCGTAGTGGGTGTCCAGCGGCGCGGGCGGCCCCTCATTGGAGGGGTGCCACACGAGGGTGAAGGGGAAGCGCTGGCCCGTCGCGACCGTGAACTCGGCCACGGTGGTGAGGTCCCGGCCCACCGGGTGGACCCGGTGCCAGAGCGCGACGGCGTCGGGGCCCGCGGTCATGCGCAGCAGACCCGGCGACGAAGTGGCCCACGGCACGGCGTCGCCGTAGTCGAAGCGCACGGTCAGCTCGAGCGCCATCTCGACGCTGCCGGCCAACCCCTCGACGACGCGCATGACGTGCGGGTGGGACAGCCCCACCGGCATGAAATCGGTGACCCGCACCGTACCCGTCGCCGTCTCGAACTCCGTCTCGAGCACCAGCGAGTCCTCCCGGTAGCGTCGTCGAGACGAGAGGACCGACGACGCACCGCCGGCCGGCGCGATCTTCCAGTACCCGTGCGCGTCGGTCCCCACGAGCCGAGCGAAGCACGAGGGCGAGTCGAAGTCGGGCAGGCAGAGCCAGTCGATCGACCCGTCCGCACCCACGACCGCCGCGGTGTGCATGTCCCCGATGATCGCGTAGTCCTCGATGCGCAGGGCCACCCAGACCCCCCTCTCACTCGCGTCGATCCCGCCACCGTCCACCCGCGAGACGTCGAGCGACGAGCGAGTTCCACCCTAGGAGCAACGCCGGACCCGGATCCGGTCACGCGATGGGGCCCGCATCGCCAACGGGGAGGACCTCCGGGCGCGTCAGCCGAGTTCGGCCGCGACCTCACACAAGAGGCCGGCCGGGTCGCGAAAGGTCGCCGTGCGCATCCCCCACGGCCGGTCCATCGGCCCGTTGTGGAGCGTCACCCCGCGAGAGGCGAGCTCGGCGCAGGTCGCCTCGACGTCCTCGACGGGAATCGTGAGCTGGATCCGGTCACCGAGGCCCGGCGCCGCCACGCGGCCCGGCGCGACGAGCTCGGGGGCGTTGCGCGCGTCGAGCAGGTTCACCAGCACCCCGCCCATCCGAAAGACCGCCGAGTCGTCGTTGGAAAAGGCGAGCGGGGCCTCGAGGACCTCCGCGTAGAACCTCGTGGCCGCCGCGAGGTCCTCGCAGAAGACCGTCACCACCTCGAGTCGCGCGCCCGCCTCACCCCACATCGCTCCCCCTCCGCCTCGCCCGGACCCTACGCCGGCCGGCGCGGGCGCGCCGGTGGTGCTAGGACGGCCCCGTGCCCACGCCCGCGCCCGAGTTCCAGCTCACCCTCGACTGCCTCGACCCTCACGCCCAGGCCCGCTGGTGGTCCGGGCTGCTCGGCTACGAGGTCCACGACGCCCACGCGGTGGTGACCACGCTCCTCGAGAGCGGGGAGCTCCCCCTCGAGGACGTCGTCGAGGTCGGCGGTCGGCGGGCCTTCCGCGACGCGGCCGCCGCCTCCGACCCGGTCGGGGCGCGTCCGCGCCTCTACTTCCAGCGGGTCCCTGAGCCGAAGAGCGCGAAGAACCGCCTGCACCTCGACGTGCGCGTGCGTCCATCCGACCTCGAGGCCGAGGTCGAGCGCGTCGTCGCCCTGGGGGCGTCCTTCGTCGAGTTCAACCGCCAGGGCGAGCACCGCTGGGCGGTGATGCGCGACCCCGAGGGGAACGAGTTCTGCCTGACCTAGTCGGCGAGGTCGAGTCGGGGCGCGTCAGCCAGGGAGAGCCCGACGACCCGGCGGCCGCGGCGCGCACCGGCCGGGAAGATCCGCCCGGTCGCGAAGGCGCGGCCCTTCGACTCCCCGGGGCGCCCCCCGCGCACCTCGACCCACTCCTCGCCGGTGACCTCGTTGCGCGCGTGGGCGACGAAGACCCACGCGTGAGCGCGCGCCCGATCGTCGTCGACGACGACGGGGTCCCCGTCGCGCAGCCCGTTCCAGGCCCGCGAGCGCACGACCGGCCCGACCCGTGAGGTGAGCGGGCGGCGCGGCACTCCCCCATTGTGACCCCTGCGCGCCGCGTGACAGCGCCGCTCTAGCCTCGGGCGGTGACCCTCGAGCAGCCCCTGCCCGCCGCGCTGTCGCCCTCGCGGATGGCCGACTTCCAGAGCTGCCCGCGGCGCTACCAGTACGGCGCCGTCGAGCGGCGCCGTCAGCCGGCCACCTACGCCACCACCAAGGGCCGTGCCGTGCACGCAGTGCTCGAGGCGCTCTTCGCGCTCGAGGGGCCCGAGCGCACGCTCGCGGCCGCCCGGGCCCGGCTCGAGGAGGCGACCGCGGGCGTTCTCTCCGAGGAGGTGCGCGCCGACATCGGCTGCGACGACGCGCTCGAGGCCCGGCTGCGCGGAGAGGTCGCCGCGGCGCTCGATACGTACTTCACGATGGAGGACCCGAGCGCCGTCGCCACCGAGGGCGTCGAGCTGCGCCTCAGCGCCGAGGTCGACGGAGCCCCGCTGTTGGGCATCCTCGACCGGCTCGACCGGGTCGGGGACGACCTCACCATCGTCGACTACAAGACCGGCCGGGTCCCGGACCGGCGCTACGACTCCCAGACCTTCGCCAACGCCGAGCTCTACGCCGCCCTGTGCGAGGCGAGCCTCGGTGAGCGACCCCGGTCGATCCGCCTGCTCTACGTGGGCGCGGGCCGCGAACTCGAGCGCCCGGTCACCGAGGCCGTCGTGCGTGCGCGACGCGAGGCGGCCGCCGCGGTGTGGCGACGGGTGCGGGGCTACTACGACGCCGGCGAGTTCCCGGCCACCCCGTCGGTGCGGGCCTGTCGCTTCTGCGCCTTCCGCGAGCCCTGTCGGGCGAGTGGGGTCCCGGTCCCGGTCTAGGTGGCGTCCCGTAGGCTCGAGCCGTGAGTGCCTTCTCCCTCTCCTACGACTACCGCTGTCCCTTCGCGAAGAACATCCACCTGCACGTCGTCGCGGCCCTGCGCGCGGGCACCGAGCACGCGGTGACCTTCGTGCCGTGGTCGCTCAGCCAGGGTCACCGCGCTGAGGGCGCGCCCGACGTCTGGGACGACCCGACGCGCGACGGCGACCTGCTCGCCCTGGCGGCGTCGGTCGCGGTGCGCGACCTGCAGCCCGAGCGCTTCCTCGACGCCCACGCCGCCCTCTTCCGGGCCCGCCACGAGCGCGGGGTGCGCCTGGTGACCCGCGAGGAGGTCGCCGCCGTCCTCGTTCCGCTCGGAGTCGAGCTCGGGCCGGTCTTCGACGACGTCGATTCGCGCCGGCCCCACAAGGTCATCGGCGCCGCCCACCAGGAGTTCGAGGCCTACCAGGCCTTCGGGGTGCCGACCTTCGTGCTCGGGGGCGACGCCACCTTCGTGCGCTACATGGACCCGCCCACCGACGACCCGACGGCCTCGGTCGAGCTCCTCGACACCCTCATCGGTCTCATGGAGCACCGAGGCGCGCTCAACGAGTTCAAGCACACCACGGTGCCCTACTAGGGGTCCTAGAGGGCTCGGGTGAGGAGGGCCGCCAGCGCCAGCACGCCGAGCACCAGGTTCGGCGCGTACTGGGCGAAGCGATCCCCGTGGCGCCGCTGCAAGAGGACGAGCACGACCACGAGCACGACCAGCACGCCCGCACCGAACTCGTTCACGAGTCCCAGGGGGGCTGAGCGACGCGCGGCCAGTCCGACCATGAGGGCGATCGCGCCGATCACCTCAACCACCCCGACGCGCTGGTAGGTGCGCTTGGCGTAGCCCAGGTGCTCGGCTGCGCGCGAGGAGGCCGGGTTGAAGACCACCTTCTGCAGGCCGGTCGTGGCGAAGGCGATGAAGAGGGCGATCGAGAGCAAGGAGGCGGCGACCGACATAGCCCGGTCAGTGTACCGGCCCGGACCCGACTCCCCCGGGCGCCACGAGGGACCGCTAGCCTCCCCACGTGCCCGGGGCCCGTCGCGACGTGACCGTCGGGGTCGTGGGCGCCGGCCAGCTGGCCCTCATGATGGGCCAGGCGCGACACGACGCCGCCGTGCGCCTCGTCGTGCTCGCCGCCTCGCCCGAGGACCCGGCGATCGCCGTCGCCGACGAGGTCCTCTACGGCACCGGCTTCGAGGAGTCGGCGCTGGGCGCGCTCGCGGCGCGCTGTGACGTCGTCACCTTCGACCACGAGTTGGTCGACCTCGACGCACTCGGGCGCCTCGAGGCGCGCGGGGTGGCCGTGCGGCCGAGCGCCTCGGCGTTGCGCTTCGCCGCCGACAAGGCCCACCAGCGTCGGGCCCTCGCCGCGGCCGGGCTCCCGGTGCCGCGCTTTGTCGTGCTTGACGCCGCCGGCGACGCCTCGGCCGCCCTCGACGAGCTCGGGGCGCCCGTTGTCCTAAAGCGCGCTCGCGGCGGGTACGACGGGCGGGGCGTGGCCTTCCCCACGAGTCGCGACGAGGCCCTCGAGACGATCGCCGCGTGGGTGAGCACCGGTGAGGTCGTCGTCGAAGAGCGCCTCGAGCTCGTCAGCGAGGCCGCCCTCGTGCTCGGTCGGTCCCTCACCGGCCAGCTCGCGCCCTACCCCCTCGTCGATACCCGCCAGGCCAACGGCATGTGCGTCGAGACCCGCTACCCCAGCCGACTGCCCGCGGACCTCCTGGTCGAGGCCGCGTCCGTGGGCGAGCGGGTCGCCGCGGTCGTCGAACCGATCGGGATCATGGCGATCGAGCTCTTCGTGACCCCCCGCGGGCTGAGCGTGAACGAGGTCGCCCTGCGTCCCCACAACACCGCCCACTGGACGATCGAGGGGACGACCCAGGGCCAGTTCGCCCAGCACCTGTGCGCCGTGGCCGGCCACGGGCTGGCCCCAATCGCCGTGACGGCCCCTTGCGCGTCCATGGTCAACATCGTGGGCGCCTCGACCCCGCCGATTCCCGCGCCGATGGTCGCGGGCGTCGCCGTGCACGACTACGCCAAGGCCTGGCGGCCCGGACGCAAGCTGGGCCACGTCACCGCCCTGGGTGACGACCCCGACGAGGTGCGCGTGAGAGCATGGGAGGGCGCGCGCCTCCTCGGCGCGCCCGCCGAGGAGGGGGCCTGGCCGTGAGCGCCGTCGTGGGGATCGTCATGGGATCGGCCAGCGACGCCGAGGTGATGGCCGGCGCGTCGCGCGTCCTCGACGACTTCGGCGTCGCCTGCGAGACCCGCGTCGTCTCGGCCCACCGCACCCCCGAGGCGATGCTCGACTACGCCCGCGGGGCGCGGGACCGCGGGCTCAGGGTGATCGTGGCCGGCGCCGGCGGGGCCGCCCACCTGCCCGGGATGCTCGCCTCGATGACCTCGCTGCCGGTGATCGGAGTGCCGGTGGCCCTCGCCCGCCTCGACGGGCTCGACTCGCTGCTCTCGATCGTCCAGATGCCCCGCGGGGTGCCGGTGGCCACGGTCGCGGTGAACGGAGCGGCGAACGCGGCCCTGCTCGCGGTGCGGATCTTGGCCGTCGGCGACGACGGACTCGCGGCTCGCCTCGACCAACACCGCGCGGCCCTGGCGCGCGAGGCGCACGACCAGGACGAGGGCTTATCGAGGTCTTAGACCGCCCCGGGACCACAGGGACCCGGCGCCGGAGCGCGCGCCCTATTCTGGCGAGGTACGCCAAGGAGGGCCCATGGGCATCATGAAGCGGGTACAGACGATCTTCCAGGCTAAGGCGAACGCCGCGCTCGACAAGGCCGAGGACCCCCGTCAGACCCTCGACCTCGCCTACGAGCAGCAGCTCGACAACCTGACCAAGGTCAAGCGGGCCGTCGCCGACGTCGCCACCGCGCGCAAGCGCATCGAGATCCAGGCCGAGCAGCTAAAGGCCCAGGGCGACAAGCTGGCCGAACAGGCCAAGGCGGCCCTAGCCCAGGGCGACGAGCCCCTGGCCCGCGAGGCCCTGACCCGCCGCGAGGGCATCGCCGCCCAGTTAAAGGACCTCGACACCCAGCACGCGTCGGTCGTAGAGCAAGAGCAGAAGCTCGAGGACACCGCGACCAAGCTCCAGAGCGAGATCGAAGCCTTCCGGACCCGCAAAGAGACGATCAAGGCGACCTACACCGCGGCCGAGGCGTCGACCCACGTCAACGAGGCCGTCACCGGCATCTCCACCTCGATGAACGACGCCGGGGCCGCCCTTCAGCGCGCCCAGGACAAGGTGGCCGAGATGCAGGCGCGCAGTGGCGCCCTCGACGAGCTGCTGGCCTCGGGGGCGCTCACCGACCTCACCGGGCCGAGGGACGACATCCAGGCGAAGCTCGACAAGGCCTCGGCCAGCTCGAGCGTCGACGCGCAACTGGCGGCCCTCAAGAGCCAGCTCGCCTCGGGCGACGAGGCGGGCGCGCTGAGCGCCGGCGCGGCGCCGGCCGAAGAGACGAGCGGGGAGGCGAACTAGTCGTGGCCGCCACCAAGATCGAATCCGACCACGGGCTCAACGTCCGGATGTTCCTGACGGGCCTCGCGCTCGTCGTGCTCTACGGCGTGATCATGACCGTGCTGCTGGCCCTGGGCATCTCCTATGGCGTGGTCATCGTGATCGCGGCGGGCCTGCTCTTCGCCCAGTTCTACTTCAGCGACAAGGTCGCGATGTTCTCGATGCAGGCCCACGAGGTCACCCCCCAGCAAGAGCCGCGCCTTCACGAGATCGTCGACCGGCTCTGCCTCATGGCCAACATGACCAAGCCCCGCGTGGGCGTCTCCGAGCTCGACATCCCCAACGCCTTCGCCACCGGGCGCAACCCCAACCACGCCGTTATCTGCGCCACGCGGGGGCTGATGCACCGGCTGAACGACGAGGAGCTCGAGGCCGTGCTCGCCCACGAGCTCTCCCACGTCGCCCACCGCGACGTCGCGGTGATGACCATCGCCTCGGGCGTGGGGATGCTGGCGGGCCTGGTGAGCCGGATGGCCATGTGGGGCGCGATGCTGAGCGGCGGCGGTCGGGGCCGCAACCAGAACAACGTCGTGCTGCTCGAGCTCGCGACGATGCTGATCTCGGTCGTGATCTACGCCATCGCCTTTCTGCTCACGATGGCCCTCTCGCGCTACCGCGAACTGGCCGCCGACCGCTCCGGGGCGATCCTCATCGGCAAGCCGAGCGTGCTGGCGAGCGCCCTCGTCCACGTGACCGGCGACATGGCGAAGATCCCCCGGACCGACCTGCGCCGGGCCGAAGGGATGAACCAGTTCTTCTTCGCTCCGGCTCTTTCGGGCAACACCGCCGCGACCATCTTCTCGACCCACCCGTCACTGGAGCGCCGCCTGGACCAGCTGGCCAAGCTGGAAAAGGAGCTCAACCACTAGTGGGGCTGCGCGACACGCTCTTCGGGCGCACCAAGCAGGCTCCACCGAACCTCGACCGCCTCTTCGCCCTGTCCCAAGCGGCGATCACCCTCGAGAGCGAGTTAGACCTCGTCACCTCGGGCCAGGCCGGCCTGCTCTTCAAGGACGGCTCGGGCGGGGCGACGCTCGCCACCGACGAAGACATCAAGTCGCTCCTCGACTTCGGCGCCGAGGAGAACGTCAGCCTCACCACCGACGACCTCGGCTTCAAGTGGGTCCTGCTAAAGGACCCCGACCTCGAGAGCCTGGTCACGAAGATCCACGCCGCCAACTCCTCGATGGTCGAGCACGGCCTCGGGCCGCGGCTCTTGTGCGCCGTCTTCGGCTTCGTGCCCAAGGCGCCACCCGGGGAGGGGTCGGTCCGCCTGGTCTATCTGTTCAAGACCGGCACCTTCTACCCCTTCGCCCCGACCGGGCCCACCCAGCGTGACAACGAGCTCGAGCTGCGGGTGCGCTCGTTCCTAGGCTCCGACCTCCCCATGGAGGCCGACCTCACCAAGTGGATGGCCCTGTGGAACCTGCCGGTCAACTGAGCGACGAGCTCCCGAGCGACGAGGAGCTCACGGCGCTCGCCCTCGCGGCCGACCCCGACGCCCCCCTGGCCGGCGACGCCGTCGCCTGGCTCGGCGCGCCGATGGGCCTCCTGCCGGCGTGGTACATGGGGGCGACCTCGGGTCGCTCCTCGAGCCGAGGGCGACGGCTCCTCGCCCTCGCGCTCGCGGCCGGACTCGTCGGCGGGTGCGCCCTGGGGCTCTGTGTCACCTCGGGGTGGATCCAGCTCGCCTGACAATCTGTAAGGAATGGCGTCCTCGACGGCGTCCGCGGTGCGCCCTCCAGGCTCTATGGTGCGGGGTGCAAGGGTACCGACCACCACGTCCACCTAGGGGGAACCATGAGAGATCGCAGTCACTCGAGCCGCCTGCGCGCACGCCTCGGCGTGTGCGCCGCGGCGGGAGCGTTGGTCGCCTTCGGCGCTCCGGCGCTCGTCGCCGGGGCGAGCTCGGCCAACAACTCCAATATCGTCTACACCGTCCACCCCA
Organism: Acidimicrobiales bacterium; assembly: GCA_035702745.1. Classification (GTDB taxonomy): domain Bacteria; phylum Actinomycetota; class Acidimicrobiia; order Acidimicrobiales; family RAAP-2; genus RAAP-2. The sequence goes on from DASSZS010000025.1 coordinate 17,604, forward strand.
TCGCCATCAAGATGAGCCAGGCCGTGGGGAGTAATTCATTCCCGAGCCCCTACGACTGCATCAATCAACCGATCGTTCCAGCGCCCCCGACGGGGCAACCTCAGACAGTCGGACTGGCCTGCTACACCCCACAGATCTTCCACCAGGCGTACCAGATCCCCTGGACGATCAACGGCGCGCTCGCAGGCACCGGCACGTCGGTCGCCATCATCGACGCCTTCGGCAGTCCCACTATCCAGAGCGACCTCGCGACATATGACTCTAAGTTCCACTTGCCTGCGGCCAATCTGAACGTCTACTACCCCGAGGGACAGCCCAACTTCAATGGCGGTGCCGCGAAGTCCGGCAACGCCTTCGGCTGGGCCGAGGAGACGAGTCTTGACGTGGAGACGGTCCACGCGCTCGCGCCGGGAGCGACAATTAACCTCGTCGTCGCGCCGACGAACTACGGCAATGCGCTCAACAACGCCGTCGCCTACGCCGTCGACAACCACCTGGGTGACGTCCTTACTATGAGCTACGGTTCGCCCGAGGGGGCGATCGCCGGTGGGGGCAACAACATCCAGTTCCTCCAGTCGAACAAGATCTTCCAGCAAGCCGTGAACCAGGGGATGAGCCTCTTCGCCTCCTCGGGCGACAGTGGGGCGACCGGCGGGCTCGCCCAGCCCAACGCGTCCTACCCCGCATCGAACCCCAACGTCACGGCGGCCGGCGGCACGGACCTCTTCGTCACAGGCGACACGAGCCCTAATGGCGGCGGGACGTATCAGAGCGAGTACGCGTGGAACGACGCCAACCCGAGTACGTGCCCGTTTAACTGCAACTACGGACCCTTTGGTGCCACCGGTGGCGCGCCTTCCGTGCTCTTCGGCCAGCCGTCATACCAGGCTGACTTGACGCCCACGCCAGCGAGATACACCTCGGACGTGTCATTCAACGCCTCGGTCTACACGGCAACGATGATCTACCTGGGCTTCCTCGGTGCCGCGAACAACGGCTTCTACTTCTTCGGTGGGACCAGTGAGGCGTCGCCGAGCTGGGCCGCCATCACGGCCGACCTCGACCAGGCCCGCGGCAGCGACCTCGGCGCAATGAACCCCGTGCTGTACAACCTCGCGTCGAATCCGTCCACGTACGCCGCGGACTTCCACGACGTCACCGTCGGATCGAACGCCTTCCCCTTTGGCGCGCCGGGCTACTCCGCGGCTATGAACTGGGACCCCCCGACGGGACTCGGGACCCCGATCGTCTCGGGCCTGATGAACAGCCTCGCGCCCCACGCGTCCCTGGGCTTCTCGGCGCCGTAGCCGTCGTCCATCGCAACGGGACCCGGGCGCCCGCGGGTGCCCGGGTCCCGTTGCGATGGACCACCCCTTCGACGGGCTTGTTCGGCAGACCGCGCGGCTCGCCCATAGCGGCGCGTCGGAGCGGGTGCCTCGAGGCCGCTACCACAGCCTGGGGGCGTACCCCGTCTCGTCACCCACCCTCGGTGCGCCGCCGGCGCGTCAACCCGCGCCGGCGGCTCCGCTCTACGGGTGGGTCATCTCCGAGGGAACGATCGCCCGGTCGAACTCCTCGGCGCTCAGATAGCCGAGCGCCAGGGCCGCCTCGCGCAGCGTCGTGCGTTCCTTGTGGGCCTTCTTCGCCACTTGGGCGGCCTTGTCGTAACC
>DASSZS010000043.1:0-19217 GCA_035702745.1 Acidimicrobiales bacterium
GCTCGGACCTACAAGCTGCCCTTCGGCCACCACGGCTCGAACCACCCGGTGAAGGACCTCGCCACCGGGCGGATCGAGATCACGGCCCAGAACCACAACTACGCCGTCGAGCCCGACGGGCTCGCGCGCGCCGTCGTGAGCCACGTCGACCTCAACGACGGGGTCGTCGAGGGTCTCGCCCTGCGCGCCGAGCGGTGCTTCTCGGTCCAGTACCACCCCGAAGCCGGCCCGGGTCCCCACGACGCGCGCTACCTCTTCGAGCGCTTCGCGCGCCTCGTCGAGTCCGCCGAGTGGTGGGAGGGCTGATGCCGCGCCGCGACGACCTCTCGACGATCCTGGTCATCGGGTCGGGGCCGATCGTCATCGGCCAGGCGTGCGAGTTCGACTACTCGGGCACCCAGGCCTGCCAGGTGCTGCGCGAGGAGGGCTACCGCGTCGTCTTGGTCAACTCGAACCCCGCCACCATCATGACCGACCCGCGCACGGCCGACGTCACCTACGTCGAGCCGCTCGACGTCGACGTGCTGGTCGCGATCATCGAGCGTGAGCGGCCCGACGCCCTGCTGCCGACCCTGGGGGGCCAGACGGCGCTGAACCTCACCATGGAGCTGGTGCGACGCGGCGAGCTCGAGCGACTCGGGGTCGAGGTGATCGGGGCGCGGCCCGAGGCCATCGAGACGGCCGAGGACCGCGAGCGCTTCAAGCGGGCGATGGCCGACATCGGCCTGGCGGTGCCCGAGTCGGACTTCGCCCACACGGTCGACGAGGCGGTGGGGATCGCGCGGCGCATCGGCTGGCCGATCATCGTGCGCCCGAGCTACATCCTGGGTGGCGCGGGCACCGGCATCGCCGAGGACGAGGCGACCTTCTCTCGCCTCGCCGCCGAGGGCCTCGCCGCCTCGCCCATCGGCGAGATCCTGGTCGAGCGCTCGATCGCCGGCTGGAAGGAGTACGAGCTCGAGGTGATGCGCGACGGGCACGACAACTGCGTGGTGGTCTGCTCGATCGAGAACCTCGACCCGATGGGGGTCCACACCGGCGACTCGATAACCGTCGCGCCCCAGCAGACGCTCTCGGACGTCGAGTACCAGGCGATGCGCGACGACGCCTTCGCCGTGCTGCGCCGGGTGGGGGTGGAGACCGGCGGCTCCAACGTCCAGTTCGCGGTGAACCCGGCCAACGGCGACCGACTGGTGATCGAGATGAACCCCCGGGTCAGCCGCTCCAGTGCGCTGGCCTCCAAGGCCACCGGCTTCCCCATCGCCAAGATCGCGGCCCGCCTGGCCGTGGGCTACAGCCTCGACGAGATCACCAACGACATCACCCGCCTGACCCCGGCGAGCTTCGAGCCGACCATCGACTACGTGGTCACCAAGATCCCGCGCTGGGCCTTCGAGAAGCTGCCCGGCTCGACGCCGCATCTGGGCACCCGGATGCAGTCAGTGGGCGAGGTCATGGCGATCGGGCGCACCTTCGCCGAGAGTCTCCAAAAGGCGGTGCGCTCGCTCGAGCAGGGCCGCCTCGGCTTCGCCCTAGGCGCCGACAGCGAGTTCGCCGACCTTCCCGGGGCGACCCTGCTCGAGCGGTGCCGCGTGGCCACCCCCGAGCGGCTCTTCGCGCTGCACGAGGCCCTCTGGCGCGCCACCCCCGTCGAGGAGCTGGCGGCCCTGACCGGCATCGACCGGTGGTTCCTCGACCGCATGGCCGAGATCGTCGAGCTCGAGCGGACGCTTCCGGGAGCGGACCTCGCTGAATTCACTCCCGAGGCGTGGCGGCGCCTGAAGCGCGCCGGCTTCTCCGACGCCCAGATCGCCCACCTCGCCGGGGCCCAGCCCGCCGAGGTGCGCGCGCGCCGCCTCGGCGCCGGCGTCGAGGTCACCTACAAGACCGTCGACACCTGCGCCGCCGAGTTCGCCGCGACGACGCCGTACCACTACAGCACCTACGAGGACGAGTCCGAGGTGGCGACCTCGGCGAGGGACCGCGTGATCATCCTCGGCTCGGGTCCCAACCGGATCGGTCAGGGCATCGAGTTCGACTACTGCTGCGTGCACGCCGCGCTCACCCTGCGCGAGCTCGGCTACGAGACGGTCATGGTCAACTGCAACCCCGAGACGGTCTCGACCGACTACTCGACCTCAGACCGCCTCTACTTCGAGCCCCTCACCGCCGAGGACGTCGCGAACGTCATCGCCGCCGAGCGCGCGGCCTGCGTGGAGGGGGCGCGCGTGGTCGGGGTCGTCGTCTCCCTGGGCGGCCAGACGCCCCTCAAGCTGGCCCCGACCCTGGAGGAGGGCCTGGTGCTCGGCACGCCGGTCGCCTCGATCGACGCGGCCGAGGACCGCGAGCGCTGGTCGGCGATCTGTTCGCGCCTCGGCCTGCGTCAGCCTCCGGGCGACGTCGCGACGACCCTCGCCGAGGCCCGCGCCGTCGCCCGGCGGGTCGGCTACCCGGTCCTGGTGCGCCCGAGCTACGTCCTGGGCGGGCGGGCGATGGAGATCGTCTACGACGACGACGCGCTGGCCCGGGTGATGGAGGATCTCACGAGCGCCCACGGAGCGCTCGCGCGCGAGGGCGGGGTGACCGGCGAGCGGCCCATCCTGATCGACCGGTTCTTAGAGGGCGCGACCGAGGTCGACGTCGACGCGGTGCGCGACGGCGCCGGCGAGGTCTTCGTCGCCGGGATCATGGAGCACGTCGAAGAGGCCGGGGTCCACTCGGGCGACTCGGCCTGCGCGCTGCCCCCGGTGAGCCTCACCCCCTCGACGCTCGCCACCCTGGATGGCCACACCCGAGCGCTCGCCGAGGCGCTCGGGGTCGTCGGGCTGATCAACGTGCAGTACGCCGTCAAGGGCGACGAGGTCTACGTGCTCGAGGCCAACCCCCGGGCCTCGCGCACCGTGCCCTTCGTCGCCAAGGCCACCGGGGTGCCCCTGGCGGCGATCGCGGTGCGGGTCATGGTGGGCGAACGCCTGGGGGCGATGCGCGCCGCGGGCCTCGTGCCCGAGGCCACCCCGGTGCCCGCGCACGTCTCGGTCAAAGAGGCGGTCCTGCCCTTCAGCCGGTTCCCGGGGGTCGACACCGTCCTCGGGCCCGAGATGCGCTCGACCGGGGAAGTGATGGGCGTGGGCGAGACCTTCGGCATCGCCTTCGCCAAGTCCCAGCTCGCGGCCGGGTCGCGCCTGCCCGACGCGGGACGGGTCTTCTTCTCCCTGGCCGACGCCGACAAGGTCGAGGGCCTGGCCCTCGCGCGACGGCTCTTCGAGCTGGGCTTCGAACTGGCCGCGACCCTCGGCACGGCCGGCTTCTTGCGCAGCCACGGCGTCGAGGTCGCGACCCTCGTCTCCAAGGTCGGCCAGGGCGACCTCGGGGTCGACGCCGTCGAGCTGATCGCCTCGGGCGGGGTCCACCTCGTGGTGAACACCCCGACCGGCTCGACGGCCCACAGCGACGGGGCGGCCATCCGCACGGCGTGCGTCGGCCACGGGGTGCCCTGCCTGACGACCCTGGCCGCCGGCTTCGCCGCGGCCCGGGGGATCGAAGAGACGCGCGCGCACGGCTGGCGGGTCCGATCGCTCCAGGAGCTGCACGGTGGCTGACCTCTCGACCCGGGTCGGCTCGCTCGAGCTCGCCTGCGCCGTCCTCACCGCCTCGGGCACGGCCGGGGTCGGCGACGAGCTCGCCGGCTACGGGCCGCTCGACTCGCTCGGGGCCGTCGTCGTGAAGTCCCTCGCGGCCTTCGCCTGGCCCGGCAACCCGGCGCCCCGGCTCGCGACCTGGGGCCCGTCGATGCTCAACGCCGTCGGCCTCTCGGGCCCGGGGGTGGCCGCCTGGCGCGCCGACGGCCTGGTCCGACTGCGCCGGCACGGCGCGACGGTCGTCGCGTCGATCTGGGGGCGCACCGTGGCCGAGTTCGAGGCCGCGGCGGCCGGGCTCGCCGGCGCCGGGGTGGCCGCGGTCGAGGTGAACGCGAGCTGCCCCAACCTCGAGGGCCGCCGGGGGATCTTCGCCCACTCGCCCGAGGCGACCGCGGCGGTGGTGGCGGCGGCCGGGGCCGCGGGCGTGCCGCGGTGGGCCAAGCTCAGTCCGAACACGCCCGAGCTGCTCGAGGTGGCCGCGGCCGCCCTGGCGGCCGGGGCCGAGGCCCTCGTGCTCGTGAACACGGTGCTCGGCATGGCGATCGACGTCGAGGCCCGCCGACCGGCCCTCGGACACGGCGGGGGTGGGCTGAGCGGACGGGCGATCGCCCCGATCGCCCTGCGCGCGGTCTACGAGTGCCGCGCGGCCTTCCCCGAGACGCCGATCGTGGGCGTGGGCGGGATCACCACCGGCGAGGACGCGGTCGCGATGGCCATGGCCGGCGCCGACGCGCTCGAGGTGGGCACGGCGACCTTCGCCGACCCGCGCGCGCCGTTCCGGGTGCGCGCACAACTCGAGCGCTGGCTCGACGACCACGGGGTCGCCACCTTCGCCGAGATCGTGGGGGTGGCCCATGGGAACGCCTGAGACCTTCGGGGTGCGCCTGGCGCGCGCGATCGAGGCGCGCGGCCCCCTGTGCGTGGGCCTCGACCCGAGCGATGCGCTCCTGGCGGACTGGGGCCAGCCCGACACCGCCGAGGGGGCGCGTTACCTCGCCCTGACCACCATCGAGGCCGTCGCCGAGACGGCGGCCGCCGTCAAGGTCCAGGTGGCCTTCTTCGAGCGCTTCGCCGCGGCGGGCTACGCCGTCCTCGAGCGCGTCATCGCGGTGGCCCGCGAGGCGGGGGTGCTCCTCGTCGCCGACGCCAAGCGCGGCGACATCGGCTCGACCAACGAGGGCTACGCCCAGGCCTGGGCGGGGGAGGGCTCGGCGCTGCGCGCCGACGCGCTCACGCTGCACCCCTACCTCGGGGTCGGCGCGCTCGCCCCGCTGCTCGCCGTGGCGCGCGCCAGCGGCACCGGGGCGCTGGTGCTCGCGGCCACCTCGAATCCCGAGGGCCGGTCCATCCAGGGGGCCCGCTTCGAGGGCCGCAGCGTCGAGGCCGGGGTGTGCGCCGCCGTGGCCGAGCTCAACGCGCGCGAGGGGTTCGGGTCGGTGGGGGTCGTGATCGGCGCGACCCGGGCCCCCCTCGGGGTCGACCTCGCGACCCTGGGCGGGCCCGTGCTGGTGCCCGGGGTCGGGGCCCAGGGGGCGGGGCCCCGGGAGGTGGCGACGGTGACGGCGGGCTGCGCGCGCGCGAGCGTCCTCCCCAGCGTCTCGCGCGCGGTGCTCGGGGCCGGGCCGTCGCGCCGGGCCCTGCGCCAGGCCGCCGAGCGCTGGCGCGACGGCCTCGCCGAAGTCCTCTAGCCTGATCACCCGGCGCGGGGTAGTCTGAGCCCGTGGTCCCAACTCCACCGTCCCTGACCCAACAGCAGCGCGTCGAGGCCTCGCGCCTCGCGGTCGCCAACCGCCGACGCCGCGCCGAGGTCAAGCGCCTGGTCAAGACGGGCCAGCTCTCCTTGGAGGAGCTCTTCGAGCTCGCCGCCCGCGAGGAGTGCATCGCCCAGATGCGCGCCTACGACCTCATCAGCGCCCTACCGGCCATCGGCGAAGTGAAGGCCGAGCGCATCATGAAGGCCGCCCAGATCGCCAAGACCCGGCGCATCCGGGGCCTGGGGCCCAAGCAGCGCGCCGAGCTGTTCCGGGCCCTTGTCCGGTGAGCCCCTCGTCGTCGTCCTGATCGGCCCGGGCGGCGTCGGCAAGGGCACCCTGGCGCGACGCCTGGTCGAGCGCGACGGCCACCTCTGGCTCTCGCGCAGCTGGACGACCCGTCCGCCCCGGCCCCACGAGACCGACGCCGACTACCACTTCGTCGCGCGCGAGGAGTTCGCCCGCGCGATCGACCAGGACCGCTTCCTCGAGTGGGCCGAGTTCCACGGCCAGCTCTACGGCACGCCCCGCCCGACGCCACCCGCGGGCGAGGACGTGCTGCTCGAGATCGACGTCCAGGGCGCCGAGCAGGTCCGCCGGCTCATCCCCGACGCCCTGGTGGTGCTGGTCACGGCGCCCGACGAGACCTCGCTCGAGGAGCGTCTGCGCGGGCGCGGCGACGACGAGGCCCACGTGCGCGCGCGCCTGGCCAGCGCCCCCGAGGAGGTGGCCCGGGGTCGGCGCGTGGCCGATCGGGTCGTCCTCAACGACGACCCGGACCGGGCGGCCGAGGAGATCGTCTCTATACTGGAGGGGCTGCGTCGAGCCCGGCGCACCCCCGCCTGAGAAGGACGCCCCATGGCCGAACGCCCCACCCTCGTCGACCCCCCCATCGAGGACCTCCTCGCCAAGGTCGACGCGTCGCGCTTCACCCTGGTCGCGGTGGCCTCGATCCGGGCCCGCCAGATCAACGAGTACTACAACGGGCTCGGCGCCGGCCACGGCGGGGTCATCCCGCCCCAGGTGACCAGCCTGTCGAACAAGTCGCTGTCGATCGCCATGGAGGAGCTCTTCGAGGGCAAGCTCCAGTACCATCGCCCGACCCCCGAAGAGATCGAGGCCGAGCGCGAGGCCGCCGCGGCGGCCGCCGAGGTCCGAGCGGACTCGGACCTCGACCTCGACGCGTTCAGCGATGCCCTCCGCGACGTCTGAGCGAGAGCCCTACCGCATCGTCCTAGGCGTCGCCGGCGGCGTCGCCGCCTATAAGTCGGCCGAGCTGATCCGCTGCCTGCGCGCGCGCGGCTACGAGGTCGAGCCCGTCATGACTCGCGAGGCGCAGCGCTTCATCGGCCCCACGACTCTCGCGGCCCTGGCCGGACGGCCGGTGCGCACCGAGCTGTTCGACGACCCCGCGACCCCCATCCCCCACACCCGGCTCGGCCAGGGCGCCGACTGCGTCGTGGTGGCCCCGGCGACGGCCCATCTGATCGCCCGCTACGCGCTGGGCCTGGCCGACGACCTGCTCACGGCCACCCTGCTCGCGACCCGAGCGCCGGTCGTGCTCTGCCCGGCGATGCACACCGAGATGTGGGAGAACCCCTCGGTGCGCGAGAACCTGGCCACCCTGGGTCGGCGCGGCGTGCTCGTGCTGGGTCCGGCCGAGGGGTCCCTCGCCGGCGGGGACGAGGGCCCCGGACGCCTCGTCGAGCCCGAGGCCATCGCCGAGCTGGTGGGGCGCGTCCTCGAGGGTTACCGCGGGGTCCTCACCGGGCGGCGGGTGCTGGTGAGCGCCGGGGGCACGCGCGAGGCGATCGACCCGGTCCGGGTTCTCACCAACCGCTCCTCGGGCCGCCAGGGGGTGGCCCTCGCGGAGGTCGCCGCCCGCCTGGGGGCGGCGGTGACCCTGGTCACCGCGGGGGCCCACGAGGTCGCCCCCGACGTCGCGCACGCCGTGACGGTGGTGCGCGTGGAGAGCGCGGCCGAGATGGGCGACGCGCTGGCGCACGCCTTCGGCGACGCCGACGCCCTGGTGATGGCGGCGGCCGTGTCGGACTTCACCCTCGAGGCCCGCCCCGAGAAGATCAAGCGGCGCGACGGCGCGCCGACCCTGGCGCTGCGCGCGGCCCCCGACGTGCTGGCCGGGCTCGCGGCCCGCCGCCGAGTGGGCCAGGTGATCGTGGGCTTCGCCGCCGAGACGTCCGACGTCGAGGCCAACGCCGCGCGCAAGCTCGACGAGAAGGACGTCGACCTGCTCGTCGTCAACGACGTCACGGCGCCCGGAGCTGGCTTCGACCACGAGACCAACGAGGTCGTCATCCTCGCGCGCGACGGGGCGCCCGAGCGCGTCCCCCTCGGCGCCAAGGGGGCCGTCGCGCAGGTCATCTTGGCTAGGGTGGCTGCGTTGCTGGACCGAGGAGCCCGATGAGCGACCGCACGCTGTTCACCTCCGAGTCGGTGACCGAGGGTCACCCCGACAAGATCGCCGACCAGATCTCCGACAGCGTGCTCGACGCGATGATCGCCCAGGACCCCGACGCGCGGGTGGCCTGTGAGACGTTGCTCACCACGGGGCTGTGCGTGGTGGCCGGCGAGGTCACCACCAGCGCCTCGGTCGACATCACCTCGATAGCGCGCCGGGCGATCCTCGACATCGGCTACGACGACGGCGCCAAGGGCTTCGACGGGCGCACCTGCGCGGTTCTCGTCTCGCTGGGCCGTCAGAGCCCCGACATCGCCGGGGGCGTCGACCGGGCCCTGGAGCTGCGCGAGGGCACCGGGGGCGAGGACGAGCTCAACGCGCTAGGCGCCGGTGACCAGGGGATGATGTTCGGCTACGCCTGCGACGACAACGAGGACTTCATGCCCCTGCCGATCTGGCTGGCGCACCGGCTCTCGATGCGCCTGGCCCAGGTGCGTCGCACCGGGCTCGTGCCCTACCTGCGCCCCGACGGCAAGACCCAGGTCACCATCGCCTACGAGGACGGTCGGCCCGTCGGGGTCGACACGGTGCTCGTCTCCACCCAGCACGAGGACCGCGTGAGCCACGCCACCATCGAGCACGACGTGATCGAGCACGTGATCGCCCCGGTGCTGCCCGGCGACCTCGACCACCGCTCCATGCGCACGATCGTCAACCCCTCGGGCAAGTTCGTCCTGGGCGGCCCCCACGCCGACGCGGGCCTCACGGGGCGCAAGGTCATCGTCGACACCTACGGCGGGATGGCCCGTCACGGCGGCGGGGCCTTCTCGGGCAAGGACCCCTCCAAGGTCGACCGGTCGGCCGCCTACGCCGCGCGCTGGGTGGCCAAGCACGTGGTGGCCTCGGGGGCGGCGCGCCGCTGCGAGGTCCAGGTGGCCTACGCCATCGGCATGGCCCGGCCGGTCTCGGTGCTCGTCGAGACCTTCGGCACCGAGCGGGTCAACACCTCGACGATCGCCAAGGCCATCGACGCCCTGTTCGACCTGCGCCCGGCCGCGATTATCCGCGACCTCGACCTGCGCCGGCCGATCTACGCGCGCACCGCCGCCTACGGTCACTTCGGCCGTTCCGACCAGGGCTTCACCTGGGAGCAGACCCCGCGGCTCGACGACCTGCGCCGCGAGCTCGACCTGGCCTAGTGGCCGGGGTCGTCCGGGTCCTCACCGAGGTCGCCCCGCTCGAGCGGGCCTTCGACTACCTCGACGGGGGGCTCGACCTCGCGCCGGGTGACCGGGTGCGCGTCGCCCTGGGGCCGCGCTCGGTGCGCGGCTGGGTGATCGAGGCCGACGTCGAGTCGCCCGAGCGCGGGCCCGAGGCGCTGCGCGCGGTCAGCGCGTCGCTCGGCCTCGGTCCGCCGCCCTCGGTGGTCGAGCTCGCCCGTTGGGCCGCGTGGCGCTTCTGCGCCCCGTGGAGCCACTTCCTCGCGACCGGATCGCCGGCGCGGATCGTGCGCGAGTTGCCGACCGCCCCGCCCCCGGCCCCGGCGACGGCTGCGGGCCCGTCGCGTCGGGACTACGCGCCCGGGGTCTACCACCTCGCCCCCACGTCGGACCCCCTCGACCTCGTGCTGTCGGCCTACGAGGCGAGCCGCGCGCGCGCGGGCACGCTGCTCGTCGTGGTGCCCCACGAGGGGTGGGCTGAGCGGCTCGGGGCGCGCCTCGAGCGGCGCGGCCTGGCGGTCGCGCGCGGGGACTGGGCCCGGGCCCGGGCCGGCTGGCCGGTCGTGGTGGGCACGCGGGCGGCGGCCTTCGCGCCCGCCCCCCGCCTCGCCGGGGCGGTCGTGCTCGACGCCGACGACGACGCGCTCGCCTCGAGCGCCGCCCCGACCTGGGACGCGCCGACGGTGGTGGCCGAGCGGTGCCGACGCGACGGGGCCCCGCTGTGGATGGGGGCGCTCTGGCCGGCGCCGGGACTCGTCGGGCGCGGCGGCTACCAGCGCGACGACGACCTCGTCGGGGGCTGGCCGCGGATCGTGCTCGTCGACCGGCGCGACCGGGACCCCCACGAGGGCGCGCTCGCCCCGATCGTCCTCGAGGCGGCGCGCCGGGCGCTCGCGGGTGCCGAGCCGGTCGCGCTCGCGGTCGTGCTCCAGCGCCTCGGGACGGGTCGGCTCCTCGCCTGCGCGCGCTGTCGGGCGCTGGCGCGCTGTCCGCTCTGCGGCCAGGCCGAGTCCGAGGCTGAGGGGGGGCTCGTGTGCCCCGACGGGCACACCCGCGCGCGCTTTTGCACCGCGTGCGCCTCGACGGCGCTGCGGCGCGTGCGCTCGGGCGTGACGACCCTCGCGCGCGACGTCGCGGCGCAGTTGGGGGTCGAGGTCGCTGAGGTGACGGCCGCCCACCCCCACGACGGCGTGTCGCGCGTGGTGGTGGGCACCGAGGCGCTCTTCGCCTCGGTGCGCCGGGCCGGGGCGGTCTGCTTCGCCGACGCCGACCAGTACCTGCTCGCCCCGCGCGCCGCAGCCCGCCGGCAGTTCATCCACGCGCTCGGACGCGCCGGCCGACTGGTGGGCGCGCGGCGCGAGGGGCGCGGCGCGCTCTACCTCCAGACCCGGCGCGGCGACGACCCGGTGCTCGAGGCCGTGGTCGCGGCGCGCTTCGACGACCTCGTCGCCGAAGAGGCCGCCGAGGCGGCGCTGCTGGGGCTCTCGCCCTTCGGGGGCGAGGCCCGTCTCTCGGGCGAGGGCGCGGCCGAGTTGGCGGCCGAGCTCGCCGACCACGGGGTGAGCGTGCGCGCGGGCGCGGGGGGCTTTGTCGCGCGCGCCCCTGACGTCGCGACGCTCTGTGACGCCCTGGCGCGGTGCGCGTCGCGACGGCGTTGCCGGGTCGCCGTCGCGGGGGGTGACGGATAACGTAGGCCGGTGAGCCTGCTACCGATTCGCGTCTACCCCGACCCGGTGCTCACCACGCCCACCACCGAGGTCACCGAGATCGACGGCGCCCTGGCCGCGCTGTGCGACTCGATGATCGAGACGATGTACGACGCGCCCGGCGTGGGGCTCGCGGCCAACCAGATCGGGGTCGGACAGCGGTTCTTCGTCTACGACGCCGGCGAGGGCCCGCGGGTGGTGATCAACCCGCGGATCGTCGAGGCCTCGGGGGAGTGGGAGTTCGACGAGGGCTGCCTCTCGGTGCCGGGGATGGGCTGGCCGATCACCCGTCCCGGGACGGTCCACCTGGTGGGGCGGGACCTCGAGGGTCGCGAGCTCGACGTCGTGGCCACCGAACTCGAGGCCCGCATCTTCTTGCACGAGACCGATCACCTCGACGGGCACCTCCTGCTCGACCGGCTGGAAGAAGACGAGCGCAAAGAGGCGCTGCGCGAGTTGCGCGGTCGGCGGCTGCGCCTCGGCCGGCGCGCCGACTAGATGCGCCTCGCGTTCCTCGGCACCCCGCGCGCGGCGGTGCCGACCCTGGAGGCGCTGGTCGACGCCGGTCACGACGTGGCCCTCGTCGTGACCCGGCCCGACCGCCGGCGCCGCCGGGGCGGGTCGCTCGAGCCGAGTCCGATCAAGCGCTGCGCGCTCGAGCACGGTCTGCCCGTGACGAGCCGGCTGGCCGACGTGCTCGACGCCGGGGTCGAGCGCGGCGTCGTCGTCGCCTACGGCGCGCTGGTGCCCGCCGCGGTGCTCGCGGCGGTGCCCATGCTCAACGTGCACTTCTCCTTGCTGCCGCGCTGGCGCGGGGCCGCGCCGGTCGAGCGGGCCATCCTGGCCGGCGACGAGCGCACCGGGGTCACGATCATCACCCTCGACGAGACCCTCGACACCGGCCCGATCCACGCGTCGGCCGCGGTCACGATCGACGACAAGGACGCGGCCACCCTGACCGACGAGCTGGCCGACCTCGGGGCCCGCCTGCTCGTGGGGGTCCTGGCCGATCCCGCGGCGCTCGCCCACGCGCGCCCCCAGGTGGGGGAGGCGACCTACGCGACGAAGCTCAGCCGCGCCGAGCGGGCCCTCGACCCCTCCACGACGGCGGCCACGGCCGCGCGGGTGGTGCGCCTGGGCGGGGCGCACCTGGAGTGCGACGGCCGCCGGCTCCTCATCGAGCGCGTCGCCCCGAGCACCCAGGCGCTCGCCGCGGGCACCGTCGCCCTCGTCGAGGGGCGCGTGTTGCTCGGCTTCGCGGACGGCGCGCTCGAGCTCATCGAGGTCCGTCCGGCCGGGCGGCGCTCGATGGCCGCGCCGGCGTGGTGGCGTGGGCGACGCGCGGGGGCGTCGACCACGTGGTCGAGCGGCGCGGGCGACCCCCTCTAGGCTGAGCGCGTGAGCGCGCACCCCTGCGGGGAGGTCGGGTCGCTGCGGGTGGCGCCCTCGATCCTCTCGGCCGACTTCGGGCGCCTGGGGGCGTGCGTCGCCGAGGTCGACGCCGAGACCGACTGGCTGCACGTGGACGTGATGGACGGCCACTTCGTGCCCAACGTGAGCCTGGGGCCACCGGTGGTGGCGTCGTTGCGCCGCTACAGCGAGCGCTTCTTCGACTGCCACCTGATGATGAGCGAGCCCGTGCGCTACCTCGAGGCCTTCGCGCGCGCCGGCGCCGACGGCTGCACCGTGCACGTCGAGGTGGGCGCCACCGACGAGGCGATCGAGCGGGCCCGGGCCCTCGGTCTGCGCGTGGGCCTCGCGGCCAACCCCGACACGCCCTTTGACGCCGTCGAGCCGTTCCTCGAGCGCGTCGACCTACTGCTGCTCATGACCGTCTTTCCCGGCTTCGGGGGCCAGTCCTTCATGGGCGAGGTGATGGACAAGGTCGCGCGCGCCCGCGCCGAGATCGACGCGCGCGGGCTCGCGCTCGACCTCGAGGTCGACGGGGGCATCGACCCCGAGACGGCCCCGATCGCCGTCGCCGCCGGGGCCAACGTGCTGGTCGCCGGCTCGGCGATCTTCGCCCGGCCCGATCCCCTCGAGGCGGCCCGGGCGCTGCGGGCCGCCGCCCGATGATCGACCTCGACGGGGTGATGGCCGCGGCGCGCGCCGCGGCCGCCACCGCCCGCCTCGACGCCCCGCCCAACCCGTGGGTCGGCGCGGTCGTCGTCGACGAGCGCGGCGAGGTGCTCGCCACCGGGGCGACGGCGCCCCCCGGGGGCCCCCACGCCGAGGTGGTGGCCCTTAGCGCGGCCGGCGCGCGCGCGCGCGGCGCGACGCTCGTGGTGACCCTCGAGCCGTGCGCCCACACCGGGCGCACCCCCCCGTGCGTGGAGGCAATCGAGGCGGCCGGGATCGCCCGGGTCGTGGTGGGGATCGTCGACCCCGACGCGCGCGTCGCCGGCCGGGGTCTCGAGCACCTGCGCGCGAAGGGGATCGAGGTCGTCGTGGGCGTCGACGCGCCGGCCGTGGCCGACCAGCTCGCCCCCTACCTGACGCACCGGCGCACCGGTCGGCCCTACGTGGTGGGCAAGGTCGCGGCCACCCTGGACGGCATGGTCGCCGTCGCCGACGGCTCCAGCCAGTGGATCACCGGGGACGCGGCCCGCGCCGACGCCCACCGCCTGCGCGCCGAGAGCCAGGCGATCCTCGTGGGAGCGGGCACCGTGCGCGCCGACGACCCCCGCCTGACGGCCCGGCTGGGGGCGCGGACCTACGAGCCCCTGCGGGTCGTCCTCGGCGCCGTCGCGCCCGGCGCCCGCGTGCACCCCTGCCTCGAGCGCTCGGGCGAGCTCGGTCCCGTCCTCGACGAGCTGGGCGGCCTCGACGTGCTCCAGCTGCTCGTCGAGGGTGGCCCGCGCACGCTGAGCGGCTTTATCGAAGCCGGCCTGGTCGACCGGCTGGTGTGGTACGTCGCGCCGGCGCTCGCCGGCCCGGCGGGGCTCCCGGCCCTGGTGGGGCTGGCCACCCCTACGATGGAGTCCCTGAGGCGCGGCCGCCTGGTCGCCGTGACGCGCCTGGGCGAGGACGTGCGGCTCGACGTGGAGGTCTGATGGCGCTGGCGACGATCGACGAGGCGATAGCCCAGATCCGCGCGGGCGGGATCGTGGTGGTGGTCGACGACGAGGACCGCGAGAACGAGGGCGACCTGGTGATGGCGGCCCAGGACGTCACCGCGGAGTCGATGGCCTTCTTCCTCGAGCACACCTCGGGGGTGATCTGCGCGCCGCTCGAGAGCGCGCGGGCCGACGAGCTCGACCTGCCGCTCATGGTGAGCGCCAACACCGAGAGTCAGCGCACCGCCTTTACCGTCTCGGTCGACTACCGCCACGGCACCACGACCGGCATCTCGGTCCACGACCGCGCGGCCACCGTGAGGGCCCTGGTCGACCCGGCGACCCGCCCGACCGACCTGAACCGACCGGGCCACGTCTTTCCCCTGCGCTACCGCGAGGGCGGTGTCTTGAAGCGGGCCGGCCACACCGAGGCCACCGTCGACCTGTGTCGACTGGCCGGCAAGGCGCCGGTGGGCGTGCTGTGCGAGGTGGTGACCGCCGACAAGTCCGACATGGCCCGCCTGCCCGACCTCGAGGTCTTCGCCGAGCGCCACGGGCTGCCGCTGGTGACGATCGCCGACCTCATCCGCCACCGACGCCGCCACGAGAAGCTGGTGCGCCGGGTGGCCGAGGCGAGCCTGCCGACCGAGTACGGCACCTTCGGCGCCCTGGTGTACGAGAGCGTCCTCGACCACGAGCAGCACATGGCCCTCGTCTACGGGGATCTCGCGAGTCGGCCCGACCCGCTGGTGCGGGTCCACTCCGAGTGCCTGACCGGCGACGCGCTGGGCTCGCTGCGCTGCGACTGCGGACCCCAGCTGCACACGGCGCTGGCGAAGATCGCGGCCGAGGGGGCCGGGGTCGTGGTCTACCTTCGCGGCCACGAGGGCCGGGGCATCGGCCTCGGCCACAAGATCCGCGCCTACGCCCTCCAAGAGGAGGGCCGCGACACCGTGGACGCCAACCTCGACCAGGGACTGCCGGTGGACTCGCGCGAGTACGGGATCGGCGCCCAGATCCTCGAGGACCTGGGGGTGCGCGCCATGCGGCTCATGACCAACAACCCCGCGAAGTACGGCGGCCTCGAGGGGTTCGGGCTGCGCATCGTCGAGCGCGTCGCGCTCGAGAGCCGGCCGACGCCCTTCAACATCGACTACCTGCGCACCAAGCGCGAGCGGCTCGGACACCTCCTCGAGGGGCTCGATGAGCACGAGTGACAAGACGATCCTCGATCCCGCCGCGCTCGAGCGACTCGCCGGGCGAGTCGGCCGCTTCCTGGACCCGGCCCCCGAGGGTCGGGGCCGTCGGGTGGCTATAGCCTGCGCCCGTTTCAACGGTGGGGTGACCACGCGCCTGCTCGAGGGCGCCCTCGCGGCACTCGGCGGGCACGGGGTCGAGCCCCACGACGTGACCGTCGCCTGGGTGCCCGGCGCCTTCGAGCTGCCCCTGGCCGCGCGCGCGCTGGCCGCGGGCGCGCCCGACGCGGTGATCGCCCTGGGCGCGGTGATCCGCGGGGACACCGGCCACTACGACTTCGTGGCCGGGGAGTGCGCGCGGGGTCTCCAAGACGTCGCGCTCTCGACCGGGGTGCCCGTCGTCTTCGGCGTGCTCACCACCGACACCGCCGACCAGGCCCTCGAGCGCTCGCGCGCCGACGGGGCCAACAAGGGTCGCGAGGCGGCCGAGACGGCGCTGGCGACGGCGGCCCTGATCCGGGGGCTCGGCGCGCGGTGAGGGTCGAGGGGGTCGTCACCGCCTTCGACGAGGCACGCGGCGACGGCGAGGTCACGACCGACCGGGGCGAGCGGCTCTACCTGCACTGCGTCTCCATCGCCGACGGCAGTCGGCGCGTCGCGCGGGGCGCGCGGGTCGTGGGCGAGCGACGCGTCGGGCGTCGAGGGGCCGACGAGATCGCGGCGGTCGAGACGATCTAGGCGCGCCGTCGCAGGACCGGCGGCGGGCCGAGGGTGACGAGCGCCGCCGAGCGCACCGTCGCGGCCTGGATGATGGCGGCCTGCATCGTCTGGAGGGCGGCCGAGCGCTGGGCGGCCGAGCGTGCGGCGCGGATCGAGTGGCGGAACTGGATCCGGGCCTGGGTGACGGCCTGGCGGAAGGAGTCGTCGATCTGGGCGACCGCCTGGCGGTAGTCGCGAAGCTCGCACTCGTAGAGCATCTCGGCCCGGCTGCGGCTGTCCCCTCGGGTGTCGCTGGGGCGCGGGATGCTCGCGCCGGTGCCGGCGACGAGGGCGACGCAACTGGCGTAGGGGCCGGTGGGCGAGGGGAGCGTGGTGGTGGGCAGCCCGTGGTCGTCGGCCGCCGCGACGGCCGGGGTCGCCACGATCACCAGGCCGATCACGAGGGCCAGGATCAATCGCACCAGGACACTCCTCACCTGGTCCAAGGTAGTGAGGCCGTCTCAGAATGGGCTGTGAGGATCCTGGAAAAGCGGTGAGAACCGGCCGGATCCCGGGTCGATCGGCGAGGCCCGGTCCGGTACGCTCGCTCCGGGGAAGGGGAGGCATGGCGACGATCCTGGTCGTGGACGACGAGCCCGGTGTGCGCGACGTCCTCCAGGACGCCCTCGAGGGGGCGGGCTACGAGGTCGTCACGGCGGCCAACGGGGCCGAGGGCCTCGACCAGCTGCGCCGCCACCACGCCGACCTGTGCGTGCTCGACATCAACATGCCCACCGTGAACGGCTTCGAGTTCGTCGAGCGGCTGCGCGAGTCCGGATCGAGGACCCCGGTGCTGATGCTCACCGCGCGCGACTCGAGCGGCGACGTGGAGCGGGGCCTGCGCCTCGGGGCCGACGACTACGTGAAGAAGCCCTACAACCTCCAAGAGCTGCTGTTGCGCGTGGCGGCGATCCTGCGCCGCGTGGCCGACGAGGGCGAGGACGACCGGGTGATGAGCTGCGGGGCGCTGGTGATGAACGTCGACCGCCACGAGGTCACCTACGCCGATGAGCCCGTCGACCTCTCGGCGACGGAGTTCCGCCTGCTCCAGGTCCTGCTCGAGCACGCCGAGCGGGTCGTCACGCGCGAGCAGCTCCTGCGCGACGTGTGGAACATCGACTTCGACTCCGAGACCTCGGTGCTCGACACGTACATCTCCTACGTACGGCGCAAGGTGCACCGCGACGGCTTCGCCCCGATCACCACCGTGCGCGGCGTCGGTTTCAAGGTGGTGGAGCCCCCGGCGAACCCGTGAGGATCGCCACCCGGCTGACGCTGCTCTTCGTCTCGGTCACGCTGGTGGTCGCGGTGGCCGTGGGCTGGCTGGCCCTGTCGGTGGCGAGCCACGCGCGCTACCAGACCCTCTACGACCAGATCAACGCCGTCGTCGACGCGGGGCTGCGCAATCCCTCGACGGCCCTCAGCAACGCGCTCTACGTCAACCAGTACAACAACTACGACTTGGCCCTGGTCGTCGTCTACCCCTCGGGCAAGACCTCGGAGGTGGCCGAGCCGTCGGTGCCGCTCAACGCGGCACCGACCCTGGCCGACGTCACCGCCTCGCGCAACCACGTGGTGGCCGTGGCCGGCCTGCCGGGCTTCGCGATCCGCTCGCTCAACATCGGCGGGGGCGACTACCTGGTGGTCGCGGGCTCCACGCGGGCCATCGCCCGCCAGACCGAGCACGAGGTGTTCGTGGTGGTCTTGGGCGCGATCCTCATCGCGCTGGTGGCCGGGGCGCTGGCGCGCGCGGTGATGCGCCGGGACCTGCGCGCGATGGGACGGCTGATCGACTACGCGGTGGCCGTGGCCGACGGGGCCGAGGTCGGCGAGGTGCCGGCCCCGGCGGGCAGCCGGGACCTGGCCGACCTGCGCGACGCGCTCGCGGTGATGGTGCGCGCCCTGGCCGAGCGCATCGAGGTCGAGGCCCGCGGTGCGCGGATCATGCAGGAGTTCATCGACGACGCCTCCCACGAGCTGCGTACGCCGCTCACCGTGGTGAAGGGCTACACCGACCTGCTCGCCCAGGGGGGCCAGGACGAGGCCCGCCGGGCTCGGGCCCTCGAGCGCATGGGCCGCGAGATCGCCCGGATGGAGTCGCTCGTGCGCGACCTGCTCCTGGTCGCCCAGCTGCGCGAGGCCCCCCACCACCCCGACGAGGAGGTCGACGTCTCGGCGCTGGTGCGCGCCCGAGCCGAGGAGTTCGCCCTCGAGCACCCCGAGCGGCGCGTCGAGGTCGACGTCGAGACGGGCGTCGTCGCCTCGACCCGCGGGGACTACCTCGAACGGCTCCTCACCAACGCCTTTACCAACGTCGAGATCCACACCCCGGCGGGCGCCCCGGTGCGCGTGCGCCTCGGGGGGGAGGGCCCCCGGGCCCGGCTCGTCGTCGAAGACGGGGGCGGGGGCCTGCCGGTCTACGGCGAGCGGCCCCGCCGGTTCCAGCGCTTCGACGAGTCGCGCTCGCGCGAGACCGGCGGCTCGGGTCTGGGCATGAGCATCATGGCCGACATCGCCGAGTCGATGGGCGGGCGCCTCACCACCGCCCGCAGCGACCTCGGCGGGCTGGCCGTGGAGGTGGAGTTCCCGCGCCTCTAGCGGGGTCGGGCCGCCGCGCGCACGTAGGCCTGCTGGAGCTCGGCCAGGGCCTGACGGTAGAGCTCGGCGTGCTCGCCGAGTCGCTCCCCGCCGGCGTCGAGCATGGCCGAGACGGTGTCGATCACGAGCTGGGAGGCCTCGAGTCGCGGGGGCTCCTCGGCCAGGCGCAGCGCGGCCACCTGCAACAAGACGAAGAGGTGGTTGGCGAGGATCGTCTCGACCGGCGTGTCGCGCAGGTAGGCGACCTCGCCGGCCAGGGCGTCGTCCTCGGGGGAGGACCCGGCCGCGGTCGTCTCGCTCACCGCGCCACGGTAGCCGTCGCGGGCGCCGGGCCCGCTCCTCGGAGCCGGCCGGGGCCCCGGCGGGCTCTGCTAACCTGGTCCGACAGCGCAGCAAGCGGGTCCGACGGGTTCGGGCCCCACCCGGCCACCGACGTGCGCCGTGGTCCCGGTCCCCGACTCCCGCGACCTGCCGCGACGCCGAGGGCGTCGCGTTGAGCAAGGAGTGGGCTATCGCAACAGCACCGGGAGACCGTCGCGTCAACGACCGCATCCGCGTCGACACCGTCCGGCTCATCGACAACGAGGGCAATCAGAAAGGCGTCGTGGCGACCCGAGAGGCGCTGGCGTTGGCCCGCAGCCTGGACCTCGACCTCGTGGAGATCGCGCCGACGGCGCAGCCGCCGGTGGCGCGGATCATGGACTACGGCAAGTTCAAGTTCGACGAGGCGCAACGGCAGAAGGAATCCCGGCGCAGGGGATCAGCCACCGGCATCAAGGAGATGAAGTACCGGCCGAAGATCGGCCAGGGGGATTTCGACACGAAGACCCGACAGGTCTCCAAGTTCCTCGCCGAGGGCCACAAGGTGAAGGTC
>DASSZS010000055.1:0-18629 GCA_035702745.1 Acidimicrobiales bacterium
GCCCACATGATCCCGAGGGAGGCCTCGTGGGCGCACTGCTTGTCGATGGGCGCCGAGCCGGGCATCCCCAGGACGACCACGACGTCGGCGCCCTCGCGCTCGATCATGCGCTTGGCCGCCACGGCGAGGTCCTTGAAGCCCGGCACGGTCTGGTGGCGCACGATAAAGCGCGTGGAGTAGCCGGGGCAGTCGGCGAGCTCGGCGCGCGCCGCCGCGCCCATGTCGTAGCGGGCGAACATCGTGTCGATCACCCCGATGACCGCCGTGCGGTTCCCGGCGGCGCCCTTGGGCTCCTTCTTCTTCGCCACGTCGGCCTCCTCGGGTCCCAGTGTAGGGAGGCCCCGGGGTGGGCGGCCTAGGGTGGCCTCGGCGAAAGGGGCGAGCGTGGCCTGGGACTTCTCGACCGACGAGGCCTTCGAGGCCGACCTCGCGTGGATGCGCGAGGTGGTGCGCGAGGAGGTGGAGCCGCTCGAGACGCTCGAGCTCACCCGTGACCAGCTGCTCACCCTCATCGCCCCGATCCAAGAGCGGGTGCGCGCGCGCGGCCTGTGGGCCGCCCACCTCCCGCCGGCCCTCGGGGGGACGGGTTTCGGCCAGGTGCGACTCGGGCTGATGCACGAGATCCTCGGGCGCAGCCCCTACGGCCCGGTCGTCTTCGGCAACAACGCCCCCGACAGCGGCAACGCCGAGCTGCTGGCCGTCGCCATGGAGATGACCGGGCGCACCGACATCGAGGACCGCTGGCTGCGCCCGCTGCTCGAGGGCCGGCTGCGCTCGGGCTTCTCGATGACCGAGCCCGAGACGGCCGGCAGCGACCCACGCCTGCTGCGCACCCGGGCGGTGCGCGACGGGGACGAGTGGGTGATCACCGGCCACAAGTGGTACACGACCAACGGGTCGGTGGCCGACCTGCTCATCGTGATGGCCGTGACCAACCCCGACGTGAACCCGTACCAGGGCAGCTCGATGTTCGTCGTGCCGGTGGCGAGCCCGGGGGTGCGCATCGTGCGCGACGTGGGCTCGATGGACGAGCCCCGGGTGACCTACGGGCGCTTCGGCAACCACGCCGAGATCTACTACGACGAGGTGCGCGTGCCCCTGGACCACCTGGTCGGTCCGGAGGGCTCGGGCTTCGCCCTCGCCCAGGCCCGCCTGGGGCCCGGGCGGATCCACCACTGCATGCGCTGGCTGGGCCAGGCGAGCCGCGCCTTCGACATGATGTGCGAGCGCGCGAAGAGCCGCTACGCCCACGGCTCTCTGCTGGCTGACAAGCAGACGGTCCAGAACTGGATCGCCGACTCGGCGGCCGAGATGCACGCCGCCCGGCTGATGACCCTGCACGCGGCCTGGACGATCGACCAGCGCGGGGCCGCCGGCGCGCGCGACGAGATCGCCATGATCAAGTACTACGGCGCGAGGGTCCTGCACGACGTGGTCGACCGGGCCCTGCAGGTCCACGGGGCGCTCGGCTACTCGGCCGACCTGCCGCTCGAGGCGATGTACCGCGCGGCGCGCGCGGCGCGCATCTACGACGGCCCCGACGAGGTGCATCGCCAGAGCGTCGCGCGCCACACGCTGGCGCGCTACGAGGCACGCGACGTGCCCAGCGAGTACGTGCCGGCGCGCCGGGCGGCCGCCCGGGCGCGCTACGGTGAGGTCCTCGAGCTCTTAGAGGCCGAGTCGGTCTAGCGCGGGGCCAGGCCGGCGACGGCGTCGGCCAGCTCGACGCCCACCGGCACGATCGCCAGGATCGGCACCTCGACGCCGGCCTCGACGTAGCGCGCGACGTGCTCGCGGCACGCCTCGAAGGGACCGTGGACGACGAGCTCGTCGACGACGGCGTCGGGGATGACCTCGTTGGCCCGGGCCCGGTCCCCTCCGGCCCAGGCCTCCCACATCGGGGCGAGCGCCTCGGCGTGCCCGAGCCAGCGGTGGAACTCGGCGTAGGCCGGCACCGTCAGGTACGACGAGATCATGCGCCGTCCGACGCGCCGGGCGAGGTCGGCGTCGGCCGTGGGCACGACGAAGAGGCGCGCGGCCAGCGTGCCCGCGCCCATCTCGGCCCGACAGCGCGCGACGTCGCTCGCGCCCAGCCAGTTGAGGATCGCCCCGTCGGCCTCGCGCCCCGCGAGGCGCAGCATGCCGGGGCGCAACGCGCCGAGCAGGATCGTGGGGGGGCTCGCCACCGGGCGACTCAGCCTGAAGCCGCGCACGCTGAAGGTCTCGTAGGTCGCCTCGACCCGCTCGCCGGCGAGCGCCGCGCGCAAAAAGCGCAGCGTGTCGCGGGTGCGCGCGTAGGGCTGGAGGTAGGGGGTCGCGTTCCAGCGTTCGACGACCGCGGGGGAGGAGGCGCCGAGCCCCAGCGTGAAGCGGCCCTCGGCCAGCTCAGTGAGGGCCGCCGCGGTCATGGCGAGTAGCCCCGGCCCGCGGGTGAAGACGGGTAGCACCGCGACCCCGAGGTGGAGCCGAGCCTCGCTGGCGGCGGCCAGGGCGAGCGGGGTGATCCCGTCGGCGCCGTCGACCTCGGCCGACCAGACGTCGCTGTAGCCGAGGTCGGCCAGGCGCCGGTACCAGTCGGGGTGCTCGGCCAGGCTCACCCCGTCGAAGGGGACGGTGATCCCGTAGCGGCCACTCACGCGAGGTAGTCCCGTCCGCGCGAGGGCGGGACCGCGACGCCGCGGCGCGCGAGGTCCTTCTCCCAGCGCGCGACGACGGTCTCGATCACCGCGGCCCGAGCGTAGTGCTTGTTCTCGGCGGCGATGAGGTCCCAGTGGGCGTGGTCGTGGTCGGTCCACTCGACCATGTCGGCGAGACAGCGCAGGTAGGCCGGGCGGGCCTCGCGGTTGCGCCAGTCGTCCTCGGTCAGCTTCCACTGCTTCATCGGGTCCGTGGCGCGCTCTTCGAAGCGGCGCAGCTGCTCGTCGGCCGAGACGTGCAGCCAGAGCTTGACGATCGTCGTGCCGCTCTCGACGAGCATCTTCTCGAACGTGACGATCTCGGCGGCCGAGCGCCGCGCCGTCTCGTCGTCGATGAGCCCCTCGACCCGCTCGACGAGCAGCCGGCCGTACCAGGAGCGGTCAAAGACGGTCATCTCGCCGCGTCCGGGGACGTCGCGGCTGAAGCGCCAGAGGAAGTGGTGGCGCAGCTCCTCGGCGCTCGGTGGGCCGACCGGTCGCACCAGGACGTGGCGGGGATCGAGACCCCCCGTGAGGCGCCGGATCGCCCCGCCCTTGCCGGCGGCGTCGAAGCCCTCGAAGAGCACGCACACGCCCGGGCCGAGCTGGTGGGGCGCGAGCAGCCCGGCGGTGAGCAGGCGTAGGTGGGTGAGGCGGCGCTGGCCGGCCAGCACCCGCGTCGCGGACTCCTCCTTGGAGAGGGACTTTCCGAGGTCGATGTCGTCGATCCGTCCCATCGAGCCTCCGCTCTACGGCTGTGGGGCGTGGACCCCGCGACCCGGCCAGCGCGGCACGAAGCGGCGCCGCTCGTTCACCACCGAGCCCACGAGGAAGACGACGCCGAGGAACCCGGCGAGCAGGGCCAGGCGCTCGTGGGGTGGCAGGAATCGGTAGGTCACGGTCGATGTCCCGGCCGGCACCGCGACCTGTTGGTAGACGCCGTCCACGGTGGCGATCGGGGCGGTGGTGCCGTTCACCGTGGCGCTCCAGCCCTTCATCGAGAGCTCGAGGCGCGTGAGCGTCGTCGCGCTCGTACAGTGCACCGTCGCCTGGTCGGGGTTCGGGCTCGTCACGGTGCACGACGGGTCGGCCGTGGTGAAGAAGGGCCGCGGGTGGGGCATCGCGTAGATGGTGGCGAGCCCCACCGAGTCCGAGAAGACCTTGCGCACCCCGAGGTGGGTGAGGCGCGGGTCGATCGGGACCCGGGTGTTCATGAGCAGGTACTTCACCCCGGCCGCCTCGTAGTTCTTGAAGTTCTTAACGACCTGGTCCTCGAGCGCGACGATGCCGGCCATGCCGCCCTTGACGGTGAACTGGTTGCCGGGGTTGAGGCCGGGGTAGAGGCGGTCCTCGATGTAGTTCTTGAAGGACTTGGGGAAGGGCAGGTCGATCGCCGAGAGCTCGTTCAGCCCGAAGACCGAGCCCCAGTTGGGGTAGAGGACCGCGAGGTCCAAGAACCGCCCCTCGCCCTGGTGGGTCTGGAGGTAGGCGATGGGGGCGGTGTCGATCGTGATCTGCTTGGGCGACTCGGCCGTGGGCACGAAGAAGAGCACCACGGCCTCGCCGGCCATGATCACCGCGAGCAGCCACGGCACCACCCGCCAGCGCGGGCTGAGCGCGAGCAGTGAGGCCGCGAGCACGAGGGCCAGGGCGATGAAGGGCAGGAGATCGAGGCCGACCTGGATGACGGCGTCTTTGTGGGTGAGGGGGACCCCGGCGTTGTGGGAGCGCGCCGCGAGCGCGCAGTAGGCGATGAGCAGCGTCGTGGCGATGGTGCCGGTGAGCAGGAGCCGCCGGGATCTCGCCTGGGCGATCAGGTCGGCAAAGCCCAGCGCGGCGAGTACCACCACGGCGATCTCGACGCTCGGCATGATGTAGCGCGGGAACGACGACGAGCTCACCAGCGGGATCACGTTCCACAGGTCCCGGCTGCGCGCGACGTCGAGCGCCCCGGCGAGGCCGAGGACGCACCAGAACGCGAGCAGGATCCGCAGGGGCCGGTGACGCGAGCCGAACAGGCCGACGACGGCGAGCACCAGCGTGGTCGTGGTGAGGTAGCCGCCGATCCCGGCCCAGGCGTTGGCGACGTTGGGGTTGGAGAAGATCGTCCCGTAGACGTAGGGGTCGAAGAACATCGAGAAGGTGTAGCCCGGCAGCCGGCTGATCCCGTCGACGGCCGCCGTGTGGCTGCCGATGTAGGCGACCTTCAAGAAGTCCTCAAAGGGCACCAAGACCGGCAGGGAGAGCACCACCCCGACGACACCCCCCGTGGCCAGGCGGCGCAGCGCCCGGGGCCGGCGTGCGGGGGGTAGTGAGAAGAGTCGCACGAGCGCCCACGCCCCGCAGAAGAGACCGTCGAGGTAGGCGACCTCGGGGAAGCCCGCGTAGATCGACAGGGCGAGCGCGATCGCCGCGACGTACCACCCGCGCTGGGTGGCGCTCGTCGTCGAGTCGAGGATCATCTCGATGCCCAACAGCAGCATCGGCAAGAAGGCGACTGGGTTGAGCACGGCGTTGCCCAGCCAGGCGTAGGTGCCGTTGAGGGCGAAGACCATGGCCACGCCGGTCGCCGCCAGCATCGGCACCGACAGGCGCCGGGCCAGGTAGTAGGTCGAGATCCCGGCGATCACCTCGAGGGTGATGTGGAACCACAAGAGGCCCGAGTTGAGCGCGAAGAGCACGGTGAGCGGGAAGAAGGCGGCCGACTGCATCTCCCCGAGCAGGGGCTGGCCGAGGCCCTCGAAGTAGTTCCACCAGGGCCAGTGGCCGTGCAGCAGGTCCATCGCCGCCAGGTGGCCCTCGGCGACGGTGACAAAGCCGACGTTCGGGTCGATCATCGGCCGTCCGCAGGTGATCCGGCAGAGCTGGTGGGAGATTCCGGCGGTCCAGGAGATCGGGTCGTTGTTCGCCAGGCGCAGCACGAACATCCCGTTGCCGGCCAGCACCACGAACACGATCGCCACCAGCGGCCAGACGGGGGGCGGGACGCGCCGGATGAGTTCGGCGACGCGCGCCCGGGCCGAGGTCACCGTCTCAGGCTACAAGGGCGCCCGCCCGGGTTCGGGTTAGCGGGGCAGGTAGAACATCTTCTCCCCGAGCAGGACGACGGCCTCGGGGAAGAAGGGGTCGCGGAACGTCCCGAAGATGTCCCAGCGACGGATGAACCGGTTGCGGTTCTCGATCGGGTCGAGCCGGCCCCGTGAGGAGCCGACGTGGTGGTAGAGCCGCACGTCGGGGGTGTAGACGCTGTAGCGGCCCTCGACGAGGGCGCGCAGGCAGATGTCCACGTCGTTCATCACGACGCTGAGCTCCTCGTCCATGCCCCCGAGGCTCTCCCACAGGGCCCGCTCCACCATCTGGACCGCCCCGGTCACCGCCGCCACGTCCTTGGTCGCGCGCGAGAAGTAGTCGACGTGGGGGTAGTTCGAGTCGGTGCGCAGGTGCTGGGGGTAGGGCGAGATGACGATGCTCTCGTGCTCGCGCCGCCCGTCCTGGTCGAGCAGGCAGGCCCCCACGATGCCCACGTCGGGCAGCGAGGCCAGCGCGATGAGTCGCTCGAGCCAGTCCGGGGTCACCACGATCGTGTCGTTGTTGAGGGTCACCACGTAGTCGGCCTCGGAGTGGGCGACGCCCCGATTGACGATGTGGGCGTAGTTGAACGGTCCCGGACAGGCCACGACCCGGTAGGGGGTCTGGGCGAAGTAGGCCGCGGACTCGGCCTCGGCCGAGTCGTTGTCGAGGATGATGACGTCGTAGTTGGGGTAGGTTGTGATCTCCTCGATCGACTTGAGGCACCGGTCGACCAGGTCGACGCGGTCGCGGGTGGGGATGACGATGTCGATCCGCGGGGCTGGGTCGGGGGCCGCGAGGCTCCAGTGGACGAGTCCGTTCAGCCGGTCGGCGCTCACCGTCCCCTTCCAGCCCCGTCGCTCGAGCGCCTCGCGCACCACCGCGGCCGTGTCCTCGCCCAGGCGGGGGTCCTCGAAGGCCGCGGCCGGCCGGCCGGCCGGCAGCACCCGGGTCACGTGGGCGAAGGTGCGCCCGGCCTCGCTCAGGCGCAGCCACAGGTCGTGCTCGAAGGCCACGCCGGCCTCGGCGCGGAATCCCCCGACCGCGAAGGCCGTCTCGACCCTCACGAGGGCCGGTCGGCCCACGACGTCGTAGCTGAGCAGCGTGTGCGGGCCCACCGCGGGGGGCTTGAGCAGGGGGGCGAAGGGGTGGGGGCCGGCCTCGTCGGCGTAGACGACGTCGACCTCGGGCGTGGCCGCCGCGAGCAAGACGGCCGCGCTGTAACGCCGCTCGGCCTCGCCGGCGGTGGCGTCGGCGACGAGGAGCCACTCGGCGGCGGTCGAGTTGAGGACGTCGTTGAGCCGCTCGACCGTCTCGGCCGGTGTCCAGTCGGGCTCGACGAGAGCCACGTGCACGTCGGCGAGGTCGGTCGCGACCTCGGCCAGCTCGGCCGCGTAGTCGACGACGCGGGGCCGGTAGTTGACCGGGAAGACCACGTCCTCTCGACGGGCGATCAGCTTCTCGGCGCGGCGCTGCTCGGCCCGCTGCCCGCGCAGACGGCGCAGCGCGCGCAGCGGCGGGCCGAAGACGGCCCGGGCGGCGCGGTAGCGCCGGGTGTCCTCCCCGAGGATCCGGCCGGCGGTGCGCTGGAGCCGGGTGCCGGACATGAGCCGGACCTGGCGGTGGAACTCGATCCAGCGGTGCTTGATCTCCGAGGCCGTGATGGGCGGCGCCCCGGACTCGTCGAATCTCTGGATCAGTGCCACGGTGGTCTCTCGCTCGTGGGCTCTCGCGCCGCGGGCCCCACGGCGCCGCACCGCGAACGGCCCGGTGATCCATCCAGATTACCGGCGGGGAACGGCCCCCCCGGGAACCACGGAGCGTGTATAACGTGCGCCGGGACTCGTCGCCGACGGGGCCGGACGCGGCGCCCGTCGCGAGAGGAGAGCGATACCTATGAGCGAGGCCCTCGAGTCACCGCCGGCGACGGCGGGCGCGCACAGCCTCAAGGCCGGTGTCCTCGGCCTGTTCGACTCGGTGATCATGGGGGTGGCCGGGGTGGCCCCCGCCTACTCGATCGCCGGCACGACGGCCGTGCTCTTCGGCGCGGTCGCCTTCGGCGGTCCGGCGGCCCTGCTCTACTGCGGGGTGGCGATGTTCGGCATCGTCTTCGCCTTCTCCTACCTCGGGCGCGTCGAGACCAACGCCGGGGCGAGCTACTCCTGGGTCCGCCGGGCGCTGCACCCGGCGCTCGGCTACCTCTCGGGCTGGGCCCTCGTGGTCTCGGCTCTCATATTCATGGTGATCGCGACGCTGCCGGTCGGCTCGAACCTGGTGTCGCTCTTTTCCACCTCGCTCGCGTCGAACAAGCTGCTGGTGACGGTCGTGGGCTGCGTCTTCTTCCTCTCGATGGTGGCGGCCGTCGCGGCCGGGGTGACCGTGACGGTCACCGTGCAGATCATCATGTCGACGATCGAGCTCGCCCTGCTCGTGCTCTTCGCCCTGCTCGCGATAGTCCACGCCCACGCCAACCCCTTCTCGTGGCACTGGTTCTCGCCGGGCGTCTTCCACGGCTCGTCGGGCTTCTTCGCGGGCGCGCTGATCGCCGCCTTCTACTACTGGGGCTGGGACGTGACAGCCAACCTCAGCGAGGAGACCAAGAACGCGAAGAAGACCCCGGGACTCGGGGCGATCATCGGGATCATCGTGGTGTTCGTGCTCTTCGAGGTGTTCACCGTCGCGACGAACATGGTGCTATCGACCCACGCCCTCACCAACCCGAACAACGCGGCCGACATCTTGAGCGTGCTCGGCCAGAAGGTCTGGCACGGCACGGGGGGCAAGCTCATCGTCATCGCGGTGATCCTCTCGACGGTGGCCACCCTGGAGACGACCCTCATCCAGGTCACCCGGACCCTCTTCGCCATGGGCCGCGACAACACCCTGCCCAAGGCGCTCGGGCGGATCGCGCCGAACGCGAAGACCCCGCTCGTGGCGACGATGACGGTGATGGTGATCTCCCTGGCGCTGTTCGTGGGCTCCCAGTCCTTCGGCTCGATCGCCAACATCCTCACCGCCGGGGTCAACTCGATCGGTCTGCAGATCGCCATCTACTACTGCTTCGCGGGGCTCGCCGTCGTCGTCCTCTACCGGCGCCAGATCTTCACCTCGGTGTCGAACTTCATCTTCATGGGCCTGTGGCCCCTGGTGGGCGCGGTCTTCATGGGCGTGATGTTCATCAAGGTCATCCCGACGCTGACCAACACCGACCTGTGGGTCGGCCTCGGGTCGATGGCCCTCGGGCTCATCCCCCTCGCCTACTACTGGGCCCGGCGCAACCCCTACTTCGACATGCCGGCGAAGGAGGATCGCCACGCGGTCCTGGTCGAGTTCGAGGAGAACCTGTAGCGACGTGCGCGTCGTGTCCCTCGTCCCCTCGGTGAGCGAGACGCTCGTCGCCTGGGGGGTGACCCCGGTGGGGATCACCCGCTTCTGCGAGCAGGCGGGGATCGCGACGGTCGGGGGGACGAAGGACCCGAACCTCGAGCGCGTCGTCGATCTGGGCCCGGACCTCGTCGTGATGGACGAGGAGGAGAACCGCCGCGAGGACTACGAAGCGCTGCGCGCGAGGGGGATCAACGTCCTCGCCCTCGCGGTGCGCGACGTCGCCGACGTCGAGCCCGAGATGGGTCGCCTCGCCGACGCCCTGGGGATCGCCCGCCCGCGTCTCGACCCGGGCCCGGCGCGCCCGACGACGACGCGAGCCGTCGTCGCCATATGGCGCCGGCCGTGGCGGTTCCTCGGACCGCGCACCTACGGCGCGTCGCTGCTCGAGCGCGCGGGCGTCGTGGTCGTGCCCGACGACCGGGGGCCCTACCCGGGACTCTCCCTCGACGAGGCGCGCGACGCCGCGCCCGCGGTGGTGATCGCCCCGAGCGAGCCCTACCCCTTCTCCGAGCGCCACCGGGGCGAGCTCGAGACGGTGGCCCCGGTGGTCTTCGTGGACGGCCGGGACCTCTTCTGGTGGGGCGCGCGCACCCCGTCGGCGCTCGCGCGCGTCGCCGCCGCCCTGGCGCCCTAGCGACCCCCGACCCCTACGGCGGGCCGGGGTCGCCGGGTCGTGCCACCCCACCGCGAGCGCACGGTCGACCCCCGGGCCCCGCCGGCGCCGGGGGAGGGGCCGGGAGCGACCGGTTGACGCGATGGCGAAATGATGTTATAGTGATGTCATGCGGATATCACACTTCGTCGAGGGCGTGCGCGAGGACCTCGGTCGCCTGGGGGCCCTCGGGGACGAGACGACGGCGCGGATCGCCGCGGGCCTGGCCGACGCGCTCGCGCCGGCGCTGCGCACCCGCCTCCTCGAGGCCCTCGACGTGGTGGTCGCCGAGGCGAACCGACCGGGAGAGCGCCCGACCCTCGTGGTGACCCTGGCCGGTGACGAGGTCACCCTGGTGCGGCCCGCCACCACCGGCGAGCCCCACCCGGACGCGGCGGGGGACCTGACCGCGCGCTTCGCGCTGCGCCTGCCCGACGAGCTCAAGGCCCGCATCGAACGCGAGGCCCAGCGCCGCGGCGCCTCGACGAACAGCTGGATGGTGCGCGCACTGGCGCGCGAGGTCGCAGAGAGCCTCGAGCACCCGGGTCCACGAGGGACCCAGGAGCTACGAGGGCGAGGAAGGAGTTGACATGGGAGAGCTGAGTGAGGTCACCCCGACCCAGCGGGTCGAGCACTTCGAGTTGAGAGAGGGGGTCGAGATCGAGGTCACGACGGCCTCGGGCGACGTGCACCTGGTCGAGGGTGAGACCGGCACCGTCCGGCTCACGACGACCGACGCCGATCCGGCGACCCGCCTCGAGCGGGTC
Source organism: Acidimicrobiales bacterium (assembly GCA_035702745.1). Taxonomy (GTDB): domain Bacteria; phylum Actinomycetota; class Acidimicrobiia; order Acidimicrobiales; family RAAP-2; genus RAAP-2. The sequence goes on from DASSZS010000055.1 coordinate 10,551, forward strand.
GAGTGCATCTACGACCCCGCGGCCAACCGGCTGAGCATCGACACCAAGGTCCTCAAGGGCCTGGGCACCGACAAGGGCAAGGGCCTCGGCCGCGCGCTCAAGGGCATGATCGGCTACGCCCGCAACGACGTCGACGTCGAGGTGGCCGTGCCGCGGGGCGCGCGGGTGCGCCTGCGCACCGCCTCGGGGGATCTCGTGGCCGAGGCCACCCTCGGCGGGGCCGAGGTGGCGAGCGCCTCGGGCGACGTGCGCCTGGGAAGCGTCGAGGGTTCGGTCAAGGTCCAGACGGCCTCGGGCGAGCTCAGCCTGGGCCGCGTGGTCGGACCGGTCAGCGCGAAGCTGGTCTCGGGCGAGGTGCGCGTCGAGGCGCTCGAGGGCGACCTCAGCGTCCAGAGCGTCTCGGGCGACGTCATCGCGGCGGTCGTGGCCCCGGGTCGCGTCGACGTCGGGAACGTCTCGGGGGACGTGACGGTGGCGGTGCGCACGGGGCTGCTCGTCGAGCTCGACGTGCGCTCGGTCTCGGGCCAGGTGTCGAGCCAGATCGCCCTCGACGGGTCCACCGGTGAGGCCGACGAGCGGCCCGTCACCGTGAAGGTCCGCTCGGTCTCGGGCGACGTGCAGGTCCGTCGGGCCTAGGGGTTAGGTTGAGCCGGTGAGGCTCGACCACTACCGGGCGTGCAGCGCGCGCGAGAAGCGCCAGGTGCTCGACGTCTTCTGGCGCCGTGGCCGCAGCGCCCCGCCGACGATGGTCGCGGCGGCCTACGAGTACGGCTGGTGGGCGGTGGTGAGCCTGACGGTGATCGCCGTGGAGCTGGCCCTGGTCGTGGTGGTGCTCGCGATGCGCGCGTCCTCGTGGGGGTGGTGGGTCGGGGTCGCCGAGGCGGCCAACGCCCTCGCGCTGGCCTGGGCGATGCGCCGGCTCGGCGACGTCGAGGCCGTCGCCGCGGCCCTCGAAACGGGCCCCTGACCCGGGCGGGCTAGAGGCCCGAGAGCCGCCGGATGGAGCGGGCGAGGGCCGAGTTGTCCTCGTGGGCGTGGCCCGACGCGATGAGCCCGTCCTCCAAGGTCGCGGCGAGGGCCGCGACCGGCAGCGCGGCGCCGACGGCGCGCGCGAGCTCGAGAGCGATCCCGAGGTCCTTGCGGTGCAGCTCGATCTTGAACCCGAGGGGGTAGTGGTCGTCGATCATGCGCGCGCTGCGGTTCTCGAGCACCCACGAGCCGGCCGCGCCGCCCGCGATCGCCGCCACCACCGCCCGCGCGTCCAGCCCGGCCTTCGTCGCGAGGGTCACCCCCTCGGCCACGGCGAGGTAGGTGCCGGCGAGGATCACCTGGTTCACGGCCTTCGCCCACTGGCCGGCCCCGACCGGGCCGAGGTGGTGAACGCGCGTGCCCAGGGCCGCGAGCACCCCGGAGACGCGCGCGAGGTCGTCGGGCGCGCCGCCACAGAGGATGGTGAGGGTGCCCTTTTCGGCCCCCTCGGAGCCGCCCGTGACCGGCGCGTCGACAAAGCCCACCCCCCGCTCGGCGAGGGCCGCGGCGATCCTCTGGGCGGCGAGGGGGCTCGTCGTCGAGCAGTCGACGACGAGCGCGCCCGCCGCCAGGCCCTCGGCGAGACCGCGGCCGAAGAGGACCTCCTCGACCTGGGGGGCGTCGGTGAGGCAGAGCACGACGACGTCGCTCGCCTCAGCCAGCGCCCGGGGGTCCTCGGCCCGCTGCGCCCCGAGGGTGAGGATCGCCGCGTCGCGCCCCGGGGAGCGGTTCCACACGCGCAGCGTGAAGCCGGCGCGCGCCAGGTTGGCCGCCATCGGGGCGCCCATCGTGCCCAGACCGGCGAAGCCGACCCTCGTCGTCGCCGCGGGGGTCGTCGCCACAGGCGGGTACGTTACTCTGCGACGCGCGAGTGCTTGGGGGTAGGCGCTGAGAACGACCGTGCTGCTCACCGGCTCCTCGGGCTCGGTCGGCCGCCACCTCGTCGCGTCGCTCGATCGCTCGCGCTGGCGCCTGCGCCTGTTCGATCGCGCCCCCTTCGCGGATCGGACCGACCCCGATGACGAGGTCCTCGAGGGCGCCCTCGAGGACGAGGCGGCGCTCGAACGCGCCGTCGCAGGCGTCGGGGCCGTGGTGCACCTAGCCGGCCTCGCGACGCCCGGCTACGCCTGGTCCGACTACCAGGCGGTGAACGTGGACGGGACGCGCCGGGTCCTCGAGGCGGCCCTTTCGGCGAAATGCCGCCGGGTCGTGCTCGCGAGCAGCCACCACGTGCTCGGGCGCACCCCGCTCACCGCCTCGACCCGGCTCGCAGAGACCGGCCCCGTGCGGCCCGACACCTACTACGGCGCCTCCAAGGCGGCGGCCGAGACGCTCGGGCGCCTCTACCACGACCGCCACGGGCTCGAGGTGGTGTGCCTGCGCATCGGGTCGTTCCGGGATCGGCCGAGCGAGGAGCGCCACCTCTGGAGCTGGCTCTCCCCGGGCGACCTGACCCGGGTCGTCGCGGCGGCCCTCACGGCCCCGGCCGTGGGCTTCGTCGTCGTCTGGGCCGTCTCGGCCAACCGCGGGGCGATCACCGCCACCACCGGCGCCGAGGCGATCGGCTACCGTCCCCGCGACGACGCGTCCGCCTACGCGAACGATCGCCTGCGCGCCAGTGAGCTCGGGCGGCTCTACGTCGGGGGCGACTTCTGCGCCGAGGGCGTGGACGGCCCCGCCACCACGAGGTAGAGGTCACAGAGGTTCCACCCGGTGTGGCCGCCCTCGAGGAGTTGAGAGAGGGCCTCGTGCAGAGCGTGGGTGTCGTGGCGCGCGAGCACCCCCGCGACGTCGAGTCCGACGCTGTGTGCGCGCTCGAGGGTGGCGTCGTCGCTCCACGCGCCCCCGACGCCCTCGACGTGGTCGCGCCCGTCGGAGGCGTAGCCGAGGGCGAGCGCCGGGCGACCGGCGCGCGCGAGCACCCACGACATGTGCGCGCACCACTCCTGGCAGCGCCCGCCGCGCCCGGGGGTCGCGCCGATCTCGGGGGTCGCCTCGCCGACGCCGAGTGCGCAGAGGGCGCGTTCGGGCTCGGCCCTGAGGGCCGCCGCGGCGGCCTCGACGAGGCGCTCGGGCCGACCCGCGACCGCCCCGAGGTCGATCGTCGCGTAGCCGAGGTGAGCGGCCGTCTCGAGCGCCGCCGCGCGCCAGTCGCCTGGCTCGACCAGGACCCGATTGGTGTGACGACGCACGGGCGCCCGGGCGCCGCGCCGGGTGGCCGCCGCCTCGCGCACGCGCCCAGCGAGCGCCGAGTGCTCGAGGCCCACGGCCGCTAGCAGGCGCTCGACCTCGGCCTCGTCGGGCCGGTAGTCGTAGGTGAGGGCCGAGGCGACCCACTCCGCCCCGCCGGCGGCGACGTCGACCGCGACGAGGGCGAGCGAGTCGGGCGTGCGCACGCGGGTGAGCACGGCCCCGCCCGAGAGCCACGAGGTAGCCGCCCGCAGGCGATTGAGCGTCACCACCTCGACGCCCCGGGCGCTCGCCGCGTCGAAGAGGGCGGCGAGGTCCGCCACGCCGAGCGGGGCGACCGGGGCCACTACGAGGCTCGAGGCGCCCCCCGAGACGAGAAAGAGGGTGAGCCCGGTGGGGCTCGCCGCGTCGAGGAAGTCGAGGAGCCGGGCCCCGGCCTCGAGGCTGGCCGGACCGGGCCGGGGGTGGTCGCCGACGAGGGCGTCCTCGTCGGCCACCTCGGCGACCACGAACGCCCGGCGCACGCGTCCGCCCAGGGCCCGGCGGGCCGCGCGCGCGAGCTCGGGTGCGGCCTTGCCCAGCGCGACGAGGTCGACCGGTCCCACCGACCCCGGGGTGAGCCCGGCCTCGGTGAGAACCCGCTCGACCCGGGCCCCGAGGTCGAGGCGCTCCAGGGTGCGCGCGATGGCGAGGGCGTCGAGGAGGAGGCGCTCGCGGGTGGGGTCGGTCGGACGCGCCACGTCGCGACGCTAACGTCCCCTAGCCTTCGTCGATGGACGCGGCGCGCCCGATCTACCCGCCCAAGGCCCGACCCGGCGATCGCGTGGCCATCCTCTCGCCGTCGTGGGCCGGCCCCGGGGCCTACCCCGCGGTCCACGAGCGCGGCCTCGCCGTGGTGCGCGAGCGGCTCGGCCTCGTGCCCGTCGAGTACCCGACGACCCGCGCGCTCGGCGCCACGCCCGTCGAGCGCGCCCGCGACCTCGAGGCCGCCTTCGAGGACCCCGGCGTCGCCGCGGTGCTCGCCACCATCGGCGGGGACGACCAGATCACCGTGATCGCCCACCTCGACCCCGCCGTCCTCGCGGCCAACCCCAAGCCCTTCGTCGGCTACTCGGACAACACCAACCTGCTCAACCTGCTCTTCGACCGCGGCGTCGTCGCCTACCACGGGGGGAGCACCCTCGTGCACCTGGCCCGACCCGGGGGTGTGCACCCGGCCCACCTGGACTCGCTCGCGCGCGCCCTCTTCTCGCGCGAGCGCGTCGCGCTCGAGCCCCTCGAGCGCTTCAGCGACCGCCAGCCCGACTGGGGGGACGTCGCGACCCTCGAGGCCGAGCTCGAGCAGTTCGACGAGCCCGGCTGGCTCTGGCGCAACACCGAGGGCGTCGTCACGGGGCCGACCTGGGGCGGCAACCTCGAGGTGCTCTCGTGGATCCTCGCCGTGGGCCGCCACGTCCGCCCGGTCGAGGCCTACCGCGGGGTGGTGCTCGTGCTCGAGACCTCCGAAGAGATGCCGAGCGACCGGGCGGTGTTTCGGATGATGCGCACCCTGGGTGAGCGCGGGCTCCTCGGGGTGGCCGGCGCCGTCGTGGTCGCCAAGGCCAAGGCCTGGTCGCCCGCGCGGCCCCTCGATCCCGAGTCCGCGCGCGCCTACCGCGAGGCCCAGGCCGCGGCGGTGCTGGCCGCCCTCGAGGTGTACGCGCCCACGACCCCGGTCGTGATCGGTCCCGACTTCGGCCACACCGACCCCCAGTACGTGATCCCCTACGGGGGGCTGCTCACCCTGGACGGCCCGGCTCGGCGGCTCTGGGTGGAGTACTGAGGTCCTAGCGGCCCTCGGGCACGTAGTGGCGCTCGTCCTTCGCGTCGAGCCAGACCCGCATGGTGCGCCCGGTGGAGGGGTCCTTGAAGACCTCGTCGGTCGAGCGCCACGTCGGGTCGGGCCGGGGGGTCTCCCCGTGGCGGCGCGTGGAGAGGCTGACGATCGCGAAGACCGCGAGGATGGCGAGGACGACGAGCGCGAACATCAGGCCCGGAAGCTGACCGCCGTCCCGTAGGCGACGACCTCGGTCATCCCGTTGCCCATGTCCGAGGAGTCGAAGCGCACCCCCACCAGACCCTGGGCGCCGAGGAGCTGGGCGTTCTCGATCAGCCGGTCGAGGGCGTGGCGCCGGGTGTCCTCGACGAGCGCGGTGAACTGGCCGACCTCGCCGCCGGCGAGCGCCTTGAAGGTCGCGCCGATGCCCTTGGCCACACCGATCGAGCGCACGACCACCCCGAAGACGGTGCCGAGGGTGTGGTCGATTTCGTGCTCGGCGAAGGTGAAGGCCGTCGTCAAGGGGAACGTCGATCCCCCGGGCTGTCCGTAGCGCGGCGTGTCCTCGGGCATCGCTCCTCCTTCTCCTTGTGACCCTACAGCGCCGTGGACGTCACGCGATCGGACCGGACCCCGCGGCCCCCGGGTTTAGGATTCGCGCGGGGGGCGGTACCACACCAAAGGACGACCATGAGCTTTCCCAGCGCCTCCTACTCGATCACCATGCGGGTGAAGCTCACCAACGCCTCGGCGATACCGGCCGTCGCCACCGCGGTGAGCGCGGTCGGGGGGCTCGTGACGGCCCTCGACGTCGTCGAGCCGATCGAGGGCCACACGGTGATCGACGTCACCTGCAACGCCAGCGACGAGGGCCACGCCGAGGTGCTGCGCGGCGCGGTCGAGGGCGTCGCGGGCGCCCACGTCCACGCGGTGAGCGACCGGACCTTCTTGTTGCACCTGGGCGGCACGATCGGGATCGAGCCCAAGGTGCCCTTGAAGACCCGCGACGACCTCTCGATGGCCTACACCCCCGGGGTCGCGCGAATCTGCAGCGCGATCGCCAAGGACGTCGGCCTAGCGCGCAAGTTCACCATCAAGCGCAACGCCGTCGCCGTGGTGACCGACGGGTCGGCGGTCCTCGGACTGGGCAACATCGGCCCCGAGGCGGCTCTGCCGGTGATGGAGGGCAAGGCCCTGCTCTTCAAGCGCTTCGCCGGCATCGACGCCTGGCCGGTCTGTCTCGCCACCCAGGACGTCGACGAGATCGTCTCTATCGTCACGGCCATCGCGCCGGTCTACGGCGGTATCAACCTCGAGGACATCGCGGCCCCGCGCTGCTTCGAGATCGAGCGCCGCCTGCGCGACGCGCTCGACATCCCGGTCTTCCACGACGACCAGCACGGCACCGCGACCGTCGTCTACGCCGCCCTGCTCAACGCCCTGCGGGTCGTGGGCAAGAACCTCGACGAGGTGCGCGTGGCGATCGTGGGCATCGGCGCGGCCGGTGTCGCGATCACCCGGCTGCTGCTCGCCGAGGGCGTCGGTGACATCGTCGCCCTCAACCACCACGGCATCCTCGATGCGGCCGACCCGACCCTCGACGACGAGCGGCGCTGGGTGGCCGAGCACACCAACGCCCAGGAGCGCCGCGGCGACCTACGCGAGGCGATGCGCGGCGCCGACGTCTTCATCGGCGTCTCGGGCCCGAACGTGATCGGCGAGGAGCACCTCGCTGTGATGGCCGAGGACGCCATCGTCTTCGCCCTGGCCAATCCCGACCCCGAGATCGACCCGGCGATCGCGCGACGTCACGCGCGGGTCGTGGCGACCGGGCGCAGCGACGAGCCCAACCAGATCAACAACGTGCTGGCCTTTCCGGGCATCTTCCGCGGACTGCTCGACGCCGGCGCGACCAAGGTCACCGAGGCCGTCGAGATCGCCGCCGGCCGGGCCATCGCCGCGGTCGTGGGCGAGGACGAGCTCTCGGCCGACTACATCGTGCCCACCGTCTTCAACCCGGCCGTCGTGCCGGCCGTCGCCGGGGCGGTGGAGGCGGTGGCCCGCTCGCACGGCGCGCGCCACGCCGACTGATCAGCCCACGCGCACGAAGGTCGCGTGGTAGCCCCGGCCGGCCTGGACGAGGCGACCGGCCGAGCAGGTGAAGCTCACCGGCGCCGTCGTGGTCGCCGGCGCCAGGTGGCGGGTGCGCCCGGCGTAGGTGACGGTGACGCTCAGAGACTCGGGGCGCGTCGTGGTAAAGCTCAGGGTGTCCCCGCGCACGGCGATCGTGTAGAGGGCTCTCCCGCGCAGGCGCATCACGTAGGGACGTCCGAGGACGTCGCCGCGCAGCGGCGTCGCTCTCGCGTAGTTCGCGACTTCGCGGTCGGGGGCGCTAAAGGTGAGGGTGCGTCCGGCGTCGCCGCGCAGGGTGAGGGGGTGGTCCGCGTAGCTGTAGGCGTCGGTCTCGCCGATCTCGCGCCAGGTTCCGCGCAGGCACGGGGGGACCGCGTGGGCGGCCGGCGCCGCGCTGAGGGGGAGCGCGGGTGCGAGGGCGCTCGCGCGCCACGGCGAGCTCGCCGCCCCCGCGGTCGCCGGGACCGCCCCGGCGAGGACGAGGGCGACCGTCGCACCGACGAGGCGCGCCACTCGATGAGGACTCACGCGACCCCCTCTCGCGACCGAGGGCAGTGTAGGGTCCGCCCGGACCCTGGGCAAGGGCGTCGGCCCGGCTCCACCGGGTCGGACGGGCAGGGCGATACCCTCGAGACGTGCCCACCGGTCCGATCACCGGGCCCGGCGAGGACCCCGGCGACGTCGTCGCGTACGTGCGCGCCCTCGGGCACGCCGTCTCCCTCGAGCAGCTCGACCGGCTGGTGCGCCGCGGCCTGGTGGTGGCGCCCACCCCGGCGGGCTTCGCGCCGGGCACGGCCGAGCGAGTGGCCCGAATCGCCGAGCTGCGCGCGACGGCCCGCTCCTTCGACGAGGTGGCCTGGCGGCTGTGGTGGGAGGGCTTCGCGGTCGAGCCCCGCCTCGTGCGCACGTTC
>DASSZS010000048.1:0-15022 GCA_035702745.1 Acidimicrobiales bacterium
CCGACCGGCAGCGCCAGGCCGTGGCGGCGCTCCTCGGGCGTAAAGGGGTTGCGACCCAGGGTCACGGGGGCCGGCCCGTCCTCGTGGCCCGGCCAGTCGACGGGGTGGCCCTCGAGGCGCGCGAGGCGGTGGGCGTACATCGCCTCGGCGCCGACGATCGCGATCGCGTCGAGCTCGCCGGCGACGATGCGCCGCGCGGCCCGGGCGACGAGCCGCTGGGGCTGGCTGCCCCCGGTGGGGGCGAGCGCGGTGGCGCGCGGGGCGAGCCCCAGGGCCTCGAGCACGAGGCCGGCCGGGTCGCGAGCCCGCCAGACGAATGAGCTGACGGCGACGACCTCGTCGAGGCGCGCGAGCAGCGCGGCGCCCGCACCCGCGTCGTCGGCGGCCGCGACGAGCGCGTCGCCCATGAGCGCGAGTGGTGTCGGGCGGTCGCGGTAGCCCTGGCCGGCGACGGGGGGCACGCTCACCTGGCCCACCCCGACGACGACCGGCGTGCGGGGGTCGAGGGCCACCCCGGCAGTATTGCGCCCCCTCGCGTGGGCGAGGGCCACGGGTAGGGTGGGTGCGCTATGCGCATCGCGATGGGCTCCGACCACGCCGGCTTCGAGCTCAAGGCCCTCCTCGCGAGCGCGATCGAGTCCTGGGGCCACGAGGTGCTCGACCTGGGCACCGACGCGCCGAGCCCGCCGGTCGACTACCCCGATTACGGGGCGGCCGTGGGCCGGGCCGTAGTCGAGGGCCGCGCCGACCTCGGGGTGGCCTGCTGTGGGTCGGGGATCGGGATCGCCATCGCGGCCAACAAGGTCGCGGGCGTGCGCGCCGCGGTCGTCACCGACGTGACGAGTGGCCACCTCGCGCGCGAGCACAACCACGCCAACGTCGTCTGCCTCGGCGGACGGCTCACCGGGCCGAGCGTGGCGCTCGAGGCGGTCCGGGCGTTCCTCGCCGCGTCGCCCGAGCCCCGCCACCAGACCCGTATCGACAAGATCGCGGCGCTCGACGCCGCGCGCGCCAAGGAGCAGCCGTGAGCCCCTCGCCCCTGGACCGCTGGATCACCGACGACGAGGTGGTGGCCCTGCTGGGCGAGGAGTGGGCGCGCCAGACCACCACGCTCCAGCTGATCGCCAGTGAGAACTTCGCCTCGCCGGCGGTGCTGGCGGCGGCCGCGTCGATCCTCACCAACAAGTACGCCGAGGGATATCCGGGCCGGCGCTACTACGGCGGCAACCAGGTCGTCGACGAGGTCGAGGACCTCGCCCGGCGTCGGCTGACGGCGCTGTTCGGCGCCGACCACGCCAACGTCCAGCCCCACAGCGGGGCCAACGCCAACGTGGCGGTCTACGAGGCGCTGCTCGAGCCGGGCGACACGATCCTGGCGATGCGCCTGGACCAGGGCGGCCACCTCACCCACGGGTCGCCGGCGTCGATCACCTCGACCTTCTGGCGCTTCGTCTCCTACGGGGTGACGGCGCGCTCGCACGACCCGGCGGTCCCCGGCGAGGTGATCGACTTCGACAACGTGCGCGACCTCGCCCTGGCGCACCGCCCGCGGCTCATCGTGGCCGGGGCGACGGCCTACTCCCGGATCATCGACCCCGTGCCGTTTCGCGAGATCGCCGACGAGGTCGGGGCCTATCTCATGTTCGACTCGGCCCACGTCGCCGGACTGATCGCCGGGGGCGCGCACCCCTCGCCCGTGCCCTACGCCGACGTGGTGACCTTCACCACGCACAAGACACTGCGCGGGCCCCGCGGCGGGGCCATCCTCTGTCGGGACGAGCACGCGAAGAAGATCGACTCGGCCGTCTTCCCCGGCCAGCAGGGCGGCCCGCTCGAGCACGTCATCGCCGCCAAGGCCGTCGCCTTCAACGAGGCCGCCCAGCCGGCCTTCGCCGACTACGCCCACCGGGTGGTCGCCAACGCCCGGGCCTTCGCGGCGGCGCTCGCCGCCCGGGGCTTCCGGCCCGTCTCGGGCGGCACCGAGAACCACATGGTCCTGGTGGACCTGCGCGACTTCGACGCCGAGCTCACGGGCAAGGTCGCCCAGGAGGCGTTGGATCGCGCCGGGATCACGACAAACCGCAACACCATCCCCGACGACCCGCGCAGCGCCTTCATCACCTCTGGACTGCGCGTCGGCACGGCCGCCGAGACGACGGCCGGGCTCGGCGAGGCGGAGTTCGCCGCGGTGGCCGAGCTGATGGCGCGCGCGCTGCGCGGTCGCGGCGACGACGCCGTCCTCGCCGCGGTGCGCCACGACGTCGCGGAGCTGTGCGCGGCGTTCAACCCGTACCAGGGGTTCGCGGGCTAGGTCGTGGGTCGACTGGTCGCCTACGCGGTCGTCGCCCTCGTGGCGGCGGTGGTGACCGCGCTCCTCGAGCGCCCGGCCCGGCGCCTCTCGATCGAGATCGGCTACACCGCCCAGCCCGACGAGCGCAAGGTCCACCAGGCCGTCACGCCCTACGGGGGCGGGGCGGCGATGCTGATCGGGCTGTGCGCGGGCCTGCTCGCCGCGCTGGCCGTCCCGTCGCTGCGCCCGGTGTTGACCGCCTCGCGCGAGGGCTTCGGGGTGCTGCTGGCCGCCGGGGTGATCTTCGTGGTGGGCATGGTCGACGACTTTCGCGAGATGAGCGCCCCCGCGAAGGTGGCCGGCCAGTTCCTCGCCGCCTCGATCCTCTACTTCTCGGGCGCCACGATGTACCAGCTCAAGCTGCCCTTCGCCGGGTTCGTCGTCCTCGGCCCGTCGATCCTCCCGGTGATCACCGCGGTGTGGGTCGTGGCCCTGTGCAACGCCATCAACCTGATCGACGGCCTCGACGGGCTCGCCGCGGGGATCGTGGCGATCGCCTCGGGCACGCTGTGCGTCTACGCGCTGCGTCTCGAGACGCTCGGTCTGCTGCCCGTGTCCAACGTCGGGCCCCTGATCGCGGCGGTCACCTTCGGCATCTGCGTGGGCTTCCTGCGCGACAACTTCCACCCCGCCAAGCTGTTCATGGGCGACGCCGGATCGTTGATGCTCGGACTGCTCATGAGCGCCTCGACGATGGTCATCGGCGGGCGGACCGCCCCGGCCAGCGGCGTCACCTTCTTCTTCTTCGCCCCGCTGCTGATCCCCGTCTTCATCCTCGGCGTGCCCCTGATCGACGCCGCCTGGGCCTTCATCCGGCGCACCGCCTCGGGTCAGGGCTTCGACACCCCCGACAAGAACCACATCCACCACCGTTTGATGCGTCTGGGTCACGGGCATCGCCGCACCGTGGTGATCCTCTGGGCCTGGACGGCCCTGTTGTGCGGCTTCGTGCTCGTGCCGCTGTTCGACAACCAGGCCAACGTCTTCATCCCCCTGGGCGTCGCGGTGCTCGCGATCGTCCTGTTGACCTGGTTCAGCCCGCTGCTCGAGTGGCTCCGGCGCGGCCGCTCCGCACCGCGTCCGCCGACGCCCCCGCGCGAGCGGGTCGAACGGTGAGCGGCGGGCACGGCGACGACCAGGGCCGTGCCCCCTCGGACCAGGATGGACGGCGCGAGTCGGCGCCGTCGGTCGCGGCCGCGTTCGCGGCGCTGGGCACCTCGATCGCGATCTGTCTCACGCTCGGGGTCGTCCTCGGGCTCTACCTCGACCGGTGGTGGCACGCCTCGCCGGGGGGTCTGCTGGTCGGGATAGTGTTGGGGGCGGCGGCGGCCGTGGCGAGCGTCCTCTCACTCGTCCGGCGCTACCTGTGAATCGTCCGTCCGTGCTAGAGAACCTCCCCGCCTCGACCCTGCCGCGCCTGCTGCGTCGCACCGCCATTTCGGCGCTCGCCGTCGGGGTCGTCGGCTTTCTCGTCGCCTTCGTCGTGGCCTCGGCGCTGGCGGCCCTCGGGGTCGCCCTCGGGGTCGCCCTGGCGGTGGTGAACCTGCGCCTGCTCGACCGCCAGGCGGCGCGCGTCGAGGTCGGCAGCGAGGTCAAGAGCACCCGGGCGGTCCGGCGCCAGCTCGGCGGGCGCACGGCCGGCCGGCTGATGGTCGTGACCGTGGTGGCCCTCGCGCTCATCTGGCTGGTCGCCCCTCTGGGAGTGGGTATTGTTGTCGGGCTTGTGCTGTATCAAATCGTCTTCGTCGTGAACGTCCTACGCGTCGTGGCGAGCCAGGGAGGAGTGGAGTAGAGCCGATGCTGTTCGCTGCGGCTAAGACCATTCCCGTTGGGGACCACCCCTACTGGCACCTCGCCGGACTGACGATCGACGAGGACATCGTCCTGGGCACCCTGTTGGCGGCGGCCATCTTCCTCGGGTTGGGTATCTGGATGCGCAAGAAGCTCACCGACGGCGTGCCCAGCAAGATCCAGATCGTCTGGGAGGTGCTCACCGAGCAGGTCACCGAGCTCGCCGACTCGGCCATCGGGCCCGAGGGCCGGCGCTTCGTGCCGGTCGGGGTCACCCTCTTCCTCTTCATCCTCATCTGCAACTGGCTCGACTTCTTGCCCTCGGCGCTGCGTCCGGGCCAGTCGGGCGACATCTTCCCGGCGCCCACGAGCGACGTGAACCTGCCCCTGGCGATGGCGCTGTTCGTCATCGTCTGGGCCCACATCGAGTCCTTCCGCGCCCGCGGCTTCCGGGGCTACTTCCGCCACTACGCCCAGCCGTTCAAGGCGCTCGCCCCGATCAACGTGATCGAGGAGATCACCAAGCCGATCACCCTCACCTTCCGTCTCTTCGGCAACATCTTCTCGGGCGGGCTGATGGTGGTGGTGATGCTGACGCTCCTGCCGATCTACGTCACCCCACCGCTCGAGATCGTCTGGAAGTTCTTCGACACCGGCCTGCTCGGCACGATTCAGGCCTTCATCTTCACGCTCCTCACGATGCTCTACTTCGGCTTCGCGATGAGCCACGACGAGTCGCCCGAGGCGCACGCGTCGCCCGAACCGGCCGCCCCCGCCCGGGTGGCCCACGAGGTCCTGCAGTGAACCATCCCAGGAGGAGTAGATAAATGGCAACGGACACCACAGCGATTAGCGACGCCATTCGCAACGCCGGGGCGCTCATCGGTGGCGGTCTCGCCCTCGGTGGCGGCGCCATCGGTGCGGCCATCGGTGACGGCCTGGCCGGGAGCCAGACCATCGCGGCCATCGCGCGTCAGCCCGAGATTGAGAACAAGGCGAGGACGTACTTCTTCTTGACCGTCGGACTGGTCGAGGCGATGTACTTCATCAACCTGCTTTTCATGGTCGTCTTCGTCTACGTGTTCCAGAAGCACTGACCCGGGGTCTCCCCGTCCGCTAGGAAAGTCGGCCCACCATGCTCGCCACCTCCATCTTCCTCCTGCCCAACGGGACGTTCGTCGTCGAGTTGGTCGTCTTTGTCATCCTGCTCTTGATCGCCCGGCGCTACTTCCTCCCGCCGATCGTCAAGGCCATGGAGAGCCGTCAGGAGAAGGTGCGCACCTCGCTCGCCGCCGCCGAGGCCGCGCGGGCCGAGGCCGCCCAGGCCGAGGACGAGCGCGCCCGCGTGCTGGCCGACGCCCGCGACCAGGCCCGCCAGATCGTGGCGGCCGCCCAGGCCACGTCGGACCAGTTGAGGGCCGAGGCGACCGGGCGGGCTCAGGCCGAGTACGAGCGCATCCTGGCCGGCGCCCAGGTCGAGGTCGACGCCGCCCGCCAGCGGGCCGTCGACGGCGCCTCGGCCCGCATCGGCGAGATCGTCTTCGACCTGGTCACCAAGATCGTCGGTCGCGAGGTCGACCAGAGCGCCCACGAGGACCTCGTGCGCGAGGCCATCGCGGCGCTCCGGGCCGAGGCCGCGCGGGGGTCGACCCGCTAGTCATGCTCGCCAAGCTCGAAGGCTTCGCCACCGCTCAACTCGGACGCCTGTCCGGCGACGACCTCGCGGTCGTGGTCGCCGACCTGCGCGCCCTGGTGGACACGGTGCGTGACCAGAGCGCCTTCGACACGGCCCTCACCGACACCTCGATCGCGCCGCTCGCCCGCGGCGCCGTGGTGCGCGACGTGCTCACCGGCAAGGTGAGCCCGACGACGGTGCGCCTGGCGGCCTACGCCGCCACCGAGTCGCCGGCGCCCGAGGTTCCCCGGTCCTTCGAGGAGCTCGCCCACGTCGCGCGCACCCTGGCCGAGACCGGCGCGCTCGACCTGCCCGGCCTGGGGCTGCTCGAGTCGCGCCACCGGGTCGCCGGCTACACCGACGCCGTGCTCGAGGACGTCGCGACCGAGCGGTTCGCCCGGGTCGAGACCGAGCTCTTCGAGTGGGCCCGCACGATCGAGGCCAGCCCCGAGCTGCGTCGGGTCCTGCTCGATCGCGACGCCCCGCTCGGGTCGCGTCTGGGGCTGACCGACGCCCTCGTGGGCGCGCGCGGCGACGCCGTGACGCTCGACCTGGCGCGCTTCGTCGTGATCGGCGGGCGGCCGCGCGACGTGATCGGCACCCTGGACTTCCTCGTCGACTACGTCGCCGCCGTGCGCGCGTGGCGCGTGGCGCGCGTGCGCAGCGCCCGCCCCCTCGACGAGGCGAGCCGCGAGGCCCTGCGGGCCAGCCTCACCGCCTTGACCGGCCTGCCGGTCGAACTGCAGGTCGACGTCGAGCCCGACCTGCTCGGCGGAGTCCTCGTCCAGGTGGGGGACCTCCGCCTGGACGCCACGACGCGCGGCCGCCTCGGCGTGCTGCGCGACGCCGTGGCCGCCCCGCGCGGCCTCGTGTCGGCCCTCGCCGGGCCGACCGACAACGACTAGGAGACCAGCCATGACCGATCTCAACATCAGCGCCAGCGACATCACCGAGGCGTTGCGGCGTCACGTCACCGAGTTCAACCCCGAGGTCTTCGCCGAGCAGGTGGGCCGCGTGGTCGAGGTCGGCGACGGCATCGCGCGCGTCTCGGGGCTGCCCGGGGCCAAGCTCAACGAGCTGCTGGAGTTCGAAGACGGCACGGTGGGCCTCGCGATGAACCTCGACGAGGACACCATCGGCGCGGTGGTGCTCGGCGCCGTCGACCGCATCGAAGAGGAGCAGGTCGTCCGCGCGACCGGCCGGATCCTCTCGATCCCGGTGGGTGACGCGCTGCTCGGCCGGGTCCTCAATCCCCTGGGCGAGCCGCTCGACGGCAAGGGGCCGATCCTGGGCGCCGGCGAGCGCCGCATGGAGATCCAGGCGCCCGGCATCACGGGCCGTCAGCCGGTCGCCGAGCCCCTCCAGACCGGCATCAAGGCGATCGACGCCATGACCCCGATCGGGCGCGGCCAGCGCGAGCTCATCATCGGTGACCGCAAGACCGGCAAGACGACCATCGCCATCGACACGATCCTGAACCAGAAGGGTCAGGGCGTGAAGTGCATCTACGTGGCGGTGGGTCAGAAGAACTCCTCGGTCGCCCAGACCGTCAAGACCCTCGAGGACCACGGGGCCCTGGAGTACACCGTGGTCGTGGTGGCCGGCGCCGGCGACCCCGCGCCCTTTAAGTACCTCGCCCCCTACGCCGGCTGCGCCATCGGCCAGGAGTGGATGGACAACGGGGGCCACGCGCTCGTGGTCTACGACGACCTGTCCAAGCAGGCCGAGGCCTACCGACAGATCTCGCTCCTGCTGCGTCGCCCGCCGGGCCGCGAGGCCTACCCCGGGGACGTCTTCTACCTGCACAGCCGCCTGCTCGAGCGCGCGGCCAAGCTCTCCGACGAGCGCGGCGGCGGCTCGCTGACCGCCCTGCCGATCATCGAGACCAAGGCCGGCGACATCTCGGCCTACATCCCGACCAACGTGATCTCGATCACCGACGGCCAGATCTTCCTCGAGTCCGACCTCTTCTACTCGGGCGTGCGCCCGGCCATCAACGTGGGCAACTCGGTGTCGCGCGTCGGTGGCGCGGCCCAGATCCGCGCGATGCGCTCGGTGTCGGGCTCGCTCAAGATCGACCTGGCCCAGTTCCGCGACCTCGAGGCCTTCGCGACCTTCGGCTCCGAGCTCGACAAGGCCTCCCAGGCCCAGCTCGACCGCGGCTATCGCCTGACCGAGCTCTTGAAGCAGGGGCTCAACGCGCCGATGCCGGTCGAAGAGCAGGTCGTGGCGATCTACGCCGGCACCCGCGGGTGGCTCGACACGATCCCGGTGGAGGACGTGCGCCGCTTCGAGTCCGAGCTGCTGACGGCCTTTAGGGCCCGTCACGCCGACCTGCTCGCCCACATCCGCGACACCCGCCAGCTGCCCGACGAGGCGGCGATGGACGCGGCGATGCGCGAAGTCGTCAACGGCTTCGCGACGAGCGACTAGGAGAATCGTGGCTGGCGGGCAGGAGAGGGTCCTGCGTCGACGGATTCGTTCCGTCAACTCGACCCGCAAGATCACCAAGGCGATGGAGCTCATCGCGGCGGCCCAGATCCCGCGCGCCCTGGCGCGGATCACCGCGAACCGGCCCTACCGCGACGGCCTGCGCCGGGTCGTGGCCGAGGCGATCCAGGGCGACCCCTTCAGCGCCCGTCGCCTCGTGGAGCTGCCCGAGCACGTCGAGACGGCCTCGGTGCTCGTCGTCTCGGGCGACCGGGGCCTGTCGGGCCCCTACAACAACCAGAACCTGCGCGCCGGCGAGCGCCTGGTCGCCGAGCTGCGCGCGAACGGCACCCGGGTCCGCCTGGCGGTCGCGGGCAAGAAGGCCGCCCCCTACTACCGCTTCCGCGGCCTCGAGGTCGAGCGCGCCTTCTCGGGCTTCGTGGAGCGGCCGACCTACGCCGACGCCCAGGTCATCGCCCGGTACCTGGCGACGCCCTTCATGGAGGGCGAGGTCCAGCAGGTCCTGCTCGTCTCGACGCGCTACCACTCGGCCGGCCGCCAGGCCGTCGAGGTCCGCCAGCTCCTGCCCTTCGTCGTCGAAGAGGCCCCAAAGGCGCCGAGCGTGGGGCCGACGGGCTACACCGAGTTCGAGCCCGAGGTGGCCAAGCTCCTGGTGGGTCTGGCGCCGCGCGCGCTCGAGAGCGAGGTCTTCACGGCCCTGCTCGAGGGGGCGGCGGCCTTCCTCACCGGCCAGCAGCGGGCGATGGCCGCGGCGACCGAGAACGCCGACGAGCTCGGCCGCACCCTGACGCGCCGGATGAACCAGGCGCGCCAGGACGCGATCACGACCGAAATCATGGAAATCGTGGGTGGGGCCGAGGCGCTCCGCTCGGGAAAGTGAGACAGCAATGACGTTGGCCCCTGACAAGACCGAGCTCGACTCGGGTCGCGTGGTGGCGATCGCGGGACCCGTGGTGGACGTGGAGTTCCCGCCCCACGCGCTGCCCGAGATCAACCACGCCGTCGAGATGGACATCGTCATCGACGAGCGCACGGTGACCGTCGTCGCCGAGGTGGCCCAGCAGATCGGCGAGGGCCGGGTGCGCTGCGTGTGCATGAAGCCGACCGACGGCCTCGTGCGCGGCACCCTCGTGCGCCAGACCGGACGGGGGATCGCGGTGCCCGTCGGGGACGCCGTGCTCGGCCACGTGTTCAACGTGGTCGGCGAGGCCCTCGACACCGACGACATCGGGCCGATCGAGGACCGCTGGGAGATTCACCGCAACGCCCCGGCCTTCGACCAGCTCGAGCCCAAGGCGACCATGTTCGAGACCGGCATCAAGGTCATCGACCTGCTCGCCCCCTACGTCCAGGGCGGCAAGATCGGTCTGTTCGGCGGCGCCGGGGTGGGCAAGACGGTCCTCATCATGGAGATGATCCGCCGGGTCGCCGAGCAGCACAGCGGCGTGTCGGTCTTCGCCGGGGTGGGCGAGCGCACCCGCGAGGGCACCGATCTCCTGCTCGAGATGCGCGAGTCCGGGGTCATCGAAAAGACCGCCCTGGTCTACGGCCAGATGGACGAGCCGCCGGGGGTGCGCCTGCGCGTCGCGCTGGCCGCCCTGACGATGGCCGAGTACTTCCGCGACGTGAAGAACCAGGACGTGCTGTTGTTCATCGACAACATCTTCCGCTTCGTCCAGGCCGGCTCGGAGGTCTCCACGCTGCTCGGCCGCATGCCCTCGGCCGTGGGCTACCAGCCGACCCTGGCCGACGAGATGGGCGAGCTCCAAGAGCGCATCACCTCGACGCGGGGCCACTCGATCACCTCGCTCCAGGCGGTCTACGTCCCGGCCGACGACTACACCGACCCGGCGCCGTTCACGACCTTCACCCACCTCGACGCGACGACCGAGCTGAGTCGACAGATCGCGGCGTTGGGGATCTACCCGGCCGTCGACCCCCTGGCCTCCACCTCGAACATCCTCGCGCCCGAGATCGTCGGCGCGCGACACTACGAGGTCGCCCGGCGGGTCCAGCAGATCCTCCAGCGCAACAAAGAGCTCCAGGACATCATCGCGATCCTGGGTCTCGACGAGCTCTCCGAGGAGGACCGGGTCACGGTGACCCGGGCGCGCAAGATCCAGCGCTTCCTCTCCCAGCCGATGTTCGTCTCCAAGGTGTTCACCGGTATCGACGGGATCAACGTCCCGGTCGCTGAGACCATCGAGTCCTTCGAGCTGCTCGTCAAGGGCGACCTCGACCACTTCCCCGAGCAGGCCTTCTTGAACGTCGGGGGCGCCGCCGACGTCGAGCGCCGCGCGGCGGAGCTGGCCCAGAGCTGATGGCCACGCTCAGCGTCGAGGTGCTGGCCCCCGAGGCCGTTCTGTGGCGCGGGGCGGCCCACGCGCTGGTGGCCCGCTCCTCCGAGGGCGACTTCACGGTCATGGCCGGCTACGCCCCGACGGTGGGTGACGTGGTGGCGAGCGTGGTGCGCGTGGAGGGCACCGACGAGGGCGAGGTGCGCTTCGCGGTGCACGCCGGCTTCTTCGCCGTCGGCCCGGGCGAGGCCGAGGGCGAGACGCGCGCGACCCTGCTCGCGAGCGTCGTCGAGCGGGTCGACGAGATCGACGTCGGTCGGGCCCAGGCGTCCCTCGAGCGGGCCCAGGCCGCCCGGGCCGCGGCCTCCTCCGGCGACGACCCCGTGGCCTACGCCGAGGCCCTCGAGGCCGTGGCGCGCGCCGAGCTGCGCCTGCGCGCGGCCGCGCGCTGATCAGCGCGCCGAGACGTACTCCAAGAGTTCGCGCTTCTCGCTCTCGAGCTGGTCGAGGCGGGCCTTGACGACGTCGCCGATCGAGACGAGGCCCACGAGCTGGCCCCCTTCGACCACCGGGACGTGACGGAAGCGCCGCTCGGTCATCGTGGCGAGCACCACCAGCAGGTCGGTCGACCCGGTGCAGACGCTGACCTCGCTCGACATGTGGGCCGCGACCGTGTCGCCCAGGGCGCCCGGGCCGCCCGCGGCCAGGGCCCGCACCGCGTCGCGCTCGGAGAAGATGCCCGCGAAGGGCGGGTGCGCGCCGGTCACCACCAGCGCGCCGATGCGCCGCTCGGCGAGGATCGCCAGCGCCTCGGCGATCGTGGCGTCGCGCCCGACCGTGGCGACCTCGCGCCCCTTGGCGTCGAGGATTGCTGAGACGTTCATCACGGCCCCCCTTTCGTCGGCGCCGGTGTGCGGCCCCTGAGCGGAGGTTAACGGAGCCCCGGGGCGCCGCGCCACTAGAAGCCCGCGGCGTTGAACTCCTGGAGCTTGTCGTGGCGGTGGAAGGTCTCGATCGTGCGCACCGTGCCCGAGCGCGAGCGCACCACCAGCGACTGGGTCGTCGCGCCGAAGTCGTAGAAGCGCACCCCGCGCAGGAAGTCCCCGTCGGTGATGGCGGTGCAGGCGAAGAAGCAGTTCTCGCTCGCCACGAGGTCGTGGGTGGTGAGGACCCGGTCGAAGTCGTAGCCCTGAGCCTCGGCCTTGGCGCGGACCTCGTCGTTGTGCGCGTGCAGCACTCCCTGGAGCTCACCGCCCAGGCCGTGCAGGGCGGCGGCCGCGATGACGCCCTCGGGCGTGCCGCCGATGCCGAGCAGGATGTCGGCGCCGGAGTTGGGCCAGCCCGTCGCGATGGCCCCGGCGACGTCGCCGTCGGTGATCGAGAGCACCCGCGCGCCGGCCTCGCGGACCTCGGCGACGAGATCGGCGTGGCGCGGCCGGTCCAAGACGACGACGCCGAGCTCCTGGATGGGCTTCTTCAGCCGCTTGGAGAGCTCGATGAGGTTGTCGGTGGCCGAGGCGTTGACGTCGACGGCGCCGCGGCCCCGCGGGCCGACCGCCACCTTCTTCATGTAGAAGCACGGACCCGGGTCGAACATCGTTCCGCGCTCCGAGAGCGCGATCACGGCCAGCGCCCCGTTGCGCCCCTGGGCCGTCAGGGTCGTGCCGTCGATCGGGTCGACCGCCACGTCGACCTCGGGCGGGCGGCCGTCACCGACGCGCTCGCCGTTGTAGAGCATGGGCGCCTGGTCCTTCTCGCCCTCCCCGATGACGACGATCCCGTCCATCGCCACCGCGCCCAGGACGAAGCGCATCGCGTCGACCGCGGCCCGGTCGGCCGATATCTTGTCGCCGCGCCCCGCCCAGCGCGCGGCGGCGATCGCCGCCGCCTCGGTGACCCGGATCAACTCGAGGGCGATGTTGCGGTCGGGCTGGGTCGGCTGACGCATGGGGCCAGCGTAACCTCGCCCCTCTGACCACCCCAAACGGGAGTGGGGGGCGCACGACGGGCCATACTGGAGCCGTGGCCTCGCTCTCTTTGAAGCCCGCCGGCGCGCTCGCGGGCGAGGTGACCGCCCTCGGGGCGAAGAACGCCGTGCTCAAGCAGATGGCCGCCTGCCTGCTCGCCACCGGCGAGCATCGCCTCACCAACGTCCCGGACATCTCCGACGTCACGGTGATGGGCGAGCTGCTCGTGGCCCTCGGCTGCGAGGTGGCCCGGCCGGCCCCGCGCGAGCTGGTGGTGCGGGTCCCCGAGGCGGGCGAGCTCGCGCCCTACGCGCCCGCCCACCTCTTCGAGGCGATGCGGGCCTCGATCGTCGTGCTCGGCCCGCTGCTCGCGCGCTGCGGCGAGGCGCACATGGCCCTGCCCGGTGGCGACGACTTCGGCCAGCGTCCGATCAACTTCCACACCGAGGGGCTGAGCGCGATGGGCGCGCGGTTCTCCAACGACCGCTCCTCGATCCACGCGGTCCTGGTCGAGCCGCGACTGCGCGCGACGCGCGTGGTGCTCGAGTACCCGAGCCACACCGCGACCGACAACCTGCTCATGGCCGCGGTGCTGGCCCAGGGCCGCACCGTCATCGACAACGCGGCGCGCGAGCCCGAGGTCGAGGACCTCGGCCGCCAGCTGCTCGCGATGGGCGCGTGCGTCGAGGGGCTCGGCACCTCCCGGCTCACCGTCGAGGGGGTCGAGAGGCTCGCCCCGGCGAACCACGAGGTCGTCACGGACCGGGTCGTGTCGGCCACCTACCTCGCCGCCGCGGCCATCACCGGCGGCAGCGTCCGGGTGCTCGACGCCCGGGCCGACCACATGGTGATGCTCCTGCGCAAGCTCGAGGCGATGGGCGTGATGGTCGACCGCGACGGGACCGGGGTGGCCGCGACCGCCACCGGTCGCCTGCGCGGGGTCGACGTCGCCACCCTGCCCTACCCGGGGGTGGCCACCGACTACAAGCCGCTGCTCACCACGATCCTGGCCGTCGCCGAGGGGGTGTCGGTCGTCACCGAGAACCTCTTCGTCGGGCGGTTCCGCTACGTCGACGAGCTCATCCGCCTGGGGGCGGAGATCACGGTCGAGGGCCACCACGCGGTCGTGCGCGGCGTCGAGGGCCTCACCGGCACCCACGTGCGCGCGACCGACATCCGGGCCGCCGCCGCGCTCGCCCTGGCCGGCCTGGTGGCCGAGGGCGAGACGGTGGTCGCCGGCCTCGAGCACGTCGAGCGCGGCTACGACGACTTCGTGGGGCGGCTGCGCTCGCTCGGGGCGGCCGTCGAGCGGCGCGCGTGAGGGCGCCCGCGGAGCTCCTCGCCGAGGCGCGCGCGGGCTCGCGCGCCGCGCTGGCCCGCCTCCTCAGCTACGTCGAGGGCGGCGGCGAGGCCCTGCGCGCGACGGCCGCGCTGGCCTATCGCGCCCCCGCGCCCTACGTGGTCGGGGTGACCGGCCCGCCCGGGGCCGGCAAGTCGACCTTGAGCGACCAGTACATCGCGGCGACCCTCGCGACCCGCCCCGAGGACGAGGGCCGCCTGGGCGTGTTGTGCGTCGACCCGACCTCGCCCTTCACCGGGGGCGCCATCCTGGGCGACCGGATCCGCATGCAGGCCCACGCCACCGACGACCGGGTCTTCATCCGCTCGATGGCCACCCGCGGCCACCTGGGGGGCCTCTCGCTGGCGGTGCCCGACGCGGTGCGGGTCCTCGGGGCGACGGGGTCGCGCCGGGTCCTCGTCGAGACCGTCGGGGTGGGCCAGATGGAGGTCGAGATCGCCTCGGCCGCCGACACGACGGTCGTGGTGACCAACCCCGGCTGGGGCGACGCGATGCAGGCCAACAAGGCCGGGCTGCTCGAGGTGGCCGACGTCTTCGTGATCAACAAGGCCGACCGCGCCGGGGTGCGCGAGACCCGGCGCGATCTCGAGCAGATGCTCGACCTGGGCGGGGCGCGCGACTGGCGGCCCCCGATCGTCGAGACCGTCGCCACCAGCGGCGAGGGAATCGCCGAGCTGTGCGGAGCCCTCGACGCGCACCGGGCCCACCTCGATGGCGCGGGGCTCGCCGCGCGCCGGCGGGCGAACGCGCGGGCCCAGCTCGAGGCGGTCGTCGCCGCGGCGCTGCGCGAGCGCGTCACCGCGCGCAGCGCCGGCGCGGCCCTCGAGGCCGCGGTCGAGATGATCCTCGAGGGCCGCGCCGACCCCTACGGCGCGGCCGAGACGTTACTCTCGGGACCGTGATCGCGACCTCGGTCGGCTACGACCTCGTCTTCTTGGTCCACGTGATGACGGCCGTGGCCGTGGTGATCGTGCTGGTGGCCATGCGCTTCGCGGCCGACGCCGTCGCCCGGGGCGCCGACCCCGCGACCCAGGCCCGACGCCTGCCCGCGGGGCGCAACTGGGCGGCGCGACTCGTCCACCTCCTGCCGGTGACCGGGCTCGTCATGGCCCTGTCGGGCGGTCCGTCGGT
>DASSZS010000041.1:0-10206 GCA_035702745.1 Acidimicrobiales bacterium
CCCTGACCGGCCACTGAGAGGGTTCGCCTCGGCCCCGGCGAGCCGGGCGGGGGTTAACTAGTCTTAGCGCCGTGAACTGCCGTCGCTGCGGGGAGATCCTCAACGCCAACGCCAACTTCTGTTGGGCCTGCGGCGCGCCCCAGCACGCGACCTCCTCACCCGAGACGGTGGCGGTGCCCGTGGTGCACGCACCGGACACCTGGCACCCCGAGGCGTGGCGCGGACCGGGCGGGGAACACGGCGACGAACTCGTGATCGCGGCGGGGCCCGAGGCCGGCTCACGCATCGAGCTCACCGGCGACGTCACCTCCGTCGGGCGACACGAGGCGAGCGACATCCTGCT
The DNA here is from genome assembly GCA_035702745.1 of Acidimicrobiales bacterium. Taxonomy (GTDB): domain Bacteria; phylum Actinomycetota; class Acidimicrobiia; order Acidimicrobiales; family RAAP-2; genus RAAP-2. The sequence goes on from DASSZS010000041.1 coordinate 344, forward strand.
CGACGACGTATCGGTCTCACGGCACCACGCCGTATTCACGCGTACCGCGAGCGGGCGGATCACCCTGCGGGACCTCAACTCGCTCAACGGCACCTACGTCAACGGTCGGCGGGTCGAAGAGACCACCCTCCACTCGGCCGACGAGGTCCAGATCGGCAAGTTCAAGCTCGTGTTCTGGGAGGCGAACTCATGACCCTCGAGCAGGGAACGATGCGCATCGGGGAGGTTCACGCGCGCCTGCGCCGGGACTTCCCCGACCTAGAGCTGTCCAAGATTCGCTATTACGAGGACAAGGGACTCGTGCGCCCGAGCCGCAGCCGCAAGGGCTACCGCCTCTACTCCGAGCGCGACGTCGCCTGTCTGCGCGAGGCGATTCGGCTCGCCCAGGAGGAGTTCGTCCCTCTGCGGGTGGTGCGCTTGCGTCTGATCGACCAGGGCCTCCTCTCCGACGGTCCCGTCGCCGCGACCCGGGTCGCCGCTCGCGAGGCGGCCTCTCCCGCCGTCGTCGCCCCGGCGCCTATTCCCGCGCGCACCCTTACGATCGTGCGGCCCGTCGAACCCGAACTCGAGGACGTGCCCGAGGGCTCCGACGCGAGCCGCGCGGCCGCGGGGACGCGCTCGGTGGCCGAGCTGCTCGTCGAGAGCGAGCTCACGCCCGACGAGCTCAATCAGGTGCTGGCGCTGGGGATCTTGGCCCCGACGATCGTGGACGGGCAAGCCCGCTACGACGAGCGCGACGTGCGGGTGGCGCGCGTGGTGCGCGACCTGCTCGCCCACGGGGCCGACCCGCGCCAGGTGCGGGCCCTCGGGCGGGTCGCCGAGCGAGAGGTCGGCGTGGCCGCCGAGATCGCGGGCCCCCCGTGGGCCCACCCGGAGGCGCCCGACCAGCGGTTGGCGGAGGTGGCCGCCCGGGTCGCCGCGCTGCGGGCCGAGTTGGTGGCGCGCGAGCTCGAGCGCGAGGTTGCCGCCCGCGCTCCCGTTCCCCACGGGGCCTAGGCTGGAACCGTGATCGAGGTCGTGCTGAGGGCAGTACGCGTCGACGTGGGCTCGGCGACGCCGTTGCTGCTGCTCGAGGAGGTCGCCGGCGACCGCGTCCTGCCGATCTTCGTGGGCACCCCCGAGGCGGCGGCCATCGCCTACGCCCTCCAGGGGGTCGAGGCGCCGCGCCCGATGAGCCACGACCTCATGGGCCACGTAATCACCGCGCTCGGCGCGCGCCTGTTCTCGGTGGAGATCACCGAGCTGGTGGCCGGAACGTTCTACGCGAACCTGCGGATGCTGCGCGGGAGCGAGGAGGTCGTGGTGAGCGCGCGCCCGAGCGACGCGGTGGCGCTCGCTCTGCGGGTGGGCGCTCCGATCCTGGTCAGCGACGCGCTCATGGCGAGCGAGGGGCGCGTGATGGATCTCTCGGAGGAGGACGAGGACGAGGAGGCCCCGGTCATCGACGTGTCCGACGAGGCCGACTTGGTGGCCGAGCTGCGTGCCTTCCTCGACCGAGTGAACCCCGAGGACTTCGGTAAGTGAGCCGGGCGCTCAAGGGGCTTGGGCTCTTTTTCGCCTTCGTGGTCATCTACACGATCAGCCGCCACGCGATCGACGCCCGCTCCAACGCCACGACCACGACGGTGCCCCCGAGCACCACCACGAGTGTCCCGGCCGTGACGACGACGACGGCGCCGGGCCCCGCGGCGTGCGCGGCCGGGGACTTCTCCGGCCGCTTCAACCAGGGTCAGGGCGCCGGCGGCGACGTCTACGCCAGCGTGACGATCACGAAGGACACCCCCGGGACCTGCACCCTGAAAGGGTGGCCGCGTCTCACCCTGCTCGACGGCCAGGGAGGTCTCATCCCCACCACGGCCACCGACGCGCCCAACGCCACCGTCTCGGGCGCGTTCTTGTCCCCGCCCCAGGCCAACCAGCCCCCGCACACTCTGACCCTGGGGAACAACCAGTCGGCGACATTCGACCTCATCTACTCCGACGTCTCGGTCGGCTCACGGTGTCCCAGTGCCGTGACCCTGAGCGTGCAGCTGCCCGGCGGCGCGGCCGAGATATCGGTGACGGCGGCCCCGCCGGTCCAGGCGTGTAACGGCACCCTCACCGTCTCGCCGTTCTTCGCCGGCGTCTAGCGCCGCGGGTCCACCAGGATTCGGCCGCGGGTGCGCCCCTCGCGCACGTCGAGAAGGGCTGCGGCGAGCTCGCCGAGCCCGACCTCGCGATCGACGAACACCTCAAGGTCCTGCGCGCGCGCGGTGCGCGCGATCTCGGACCAGACCCGGGCGCGCTGAGTCGACGGCGCCTCCACGGCGTCGACGCCGATGAGGCTCACGGCGCGGGTGATGAAGGGGTAGACGGTGGTCGCGAGATCGGCGCTCGCCACGAGTCCGCTCGCGGCGACGGCCGCGCCGTGACGCAGCGCGCGCAGGATCTGGGCGAGTGTCGGACCGCCCACGCAGTCGATGGCGCCGTCCCAGCGTTCGCTTCCGAGCACCCGGTCGGGTCGGTCGGCCACGTCCTCGCGTCCGATGACCTCTGTCGCGCCGAGCCCCTGGAGCCACGCGGTGGCGTCGGGCGAACCCGTCGAGGCGACCGGTCGATAGCCCCGACGGGCGAGGTAGAAGACGGCCTGAGAGCCCACTCCGCCGGTCGCCCCGGTGACGAGCACCTCCGCGCCGGGTGCGAGGCCGTGGTGCTCGAGGGCGAGCACGCTCGCCATCGCCGTCCAGCCGGCCGTGCCGACAATCATGGCGGCGCGCGGGTTGAGTCCCTCGGGCAGCGGTGAGATCCAGCGGGCGGGGGCCCACACCTCGGTGGCGAAGCCGCCGTCGCGCTCGACGCCGAGGCCGCCGCCGTGCACCGCGACGGCCGTCCCGGCCGAGAGCGCACCGAGGGGCTCGGTCAGGGTGCCCGCGGCGTCGACACCGCCGACGACCCGCGCCACCTTGCGTACGCGGCTGCGCGCCGCGGCGACCATCGCGTCTTTGTAGTTCACCCCGGAGTAGTCGACGACCACGTGCGCGTCGCTCGGGTCGACGTCGTGGGGGCCAATGTCCTCGACGCTGAGGGTCACGGCGGTGTCGGACTCGGTGATCACCAGGGCTCGCACGGGTCTCGAGCCTAGGTCCGCAGAACCGGGGGCGCGCCGGGCCGCTCGGTACACTGAGACGGTGGTCGCTCGCTTGGTGAGGCTTCGCGACGTCACCTCCGCGCGGTGGAATCGACTCGGGGGGCTCGCGGGCGACGGCGTGCTCTACCTGGCCTCGGCCGTCTTCGCGGCGTTGCTGGGGGTCGTCTCGTCCCAGGGGGCCCAGTGGCAGTGGGGCTACCTGACCCTCGGCCCCTACGCGCTGATCGGGGTGGTGGCGCTGCTCCTCTCGCGACGGGTGCGCCGTCGGGTCCACCTGGCCCGGGTCGTGCTGCTCGTGGCGGTCGGAGTCGGCGTGGTCGCGGTGCCCCTCGGCCTCGAGGCCCACTGGCACCACGCCCAGCCTGAGGTCGGGGTGATCACCCGGGCCGGCCAGGCACTCTCCAAGGACCACACGCCGTATCGGGCCTACGACCACAACGGCAAGGTGGTGGGCGAGATCAAGGGTCTGCCGGCGTTCGAGTCGTTCTTCCCGTACTTCCCGCTCATGGGGGTCTTCGGGCTGCCCTCGGCGACGACCCACGAGGAGAACGGACTCACCGACGCGCGCATCATCATGACGCTGATGACCCTGGCGACGAGCGCGGTGGCGCTGGCGTTGCTTCGCGCGCGCGCCGAACAGAAGCTGCGCGTCGCTCAGGTGCTGATCGCCCTGCCGAGCGGGGCGCTCTTTCTCTCGACCGGTGGCGACGACATGCCGATCCTCGCGCTCAGTCTGCTCGCGGTGGCCGCGCTGCAACGCCGTCAGGTCAACCTGGCCGGTGTCGCCCTGGGGCTCGCGGCGGCGATGAAGCTCACGGCGTGGCCCCTCGCCGCGGGGGCCCTCCTCGTCGCGCGCGACCGCGAGGGTCGCGCCGCCTGGCCGAGGATCGTCGCGTGGGTGGGAGTGATCGTGCTCGCCACGACGCTGCCCTTCGCCGTGCGCAACCCCGCCGCCTTCATGGCGAACGTGTTCGCGTTCCCGCTCGGTCTCGCCGGAGTCACCTCGCCCGCGGCGAGCGCGCTGCCCGGGCACGTCCTCACGACCTGGGAGCCGGTGCTCGGCCACGTGCTCGCCCCCGCGACCTTCGTCGTGGGCGGGGTGTTCTTCGCGCGCTACCTACGCCGGCACCAGCCGCTCTCACTGAGCCAGCTGCTCGGAGTGCTCGCGGTGGCCTTCGCGGTCGTGATCTGTGTGGCCTCGGCGACCCGGATCGGCTACGTGATCTACCCGCTCAACCTCGCCCTGTGGTCCTCGATCACCCGACCGGTTCGCGTCGAGGAGCCCGCATCGCTCGCGGTCGCCGTCTAGACCGTCTGGGAGTTCTGGAAGAGGGTGAAGCTCCAGGTCACCCGGCCCGCGGCGGAGTCGAGGATCGTGACGCCGATCTCCCAGTAGAAGCCGTCGCTCGAGGAGCGCTGGAAGAGGTACTGGGGGTGGCCGGTGGGCGAGGGGCTGGTGGAAAAGAGGCTCCAGCCGAGGACCGGCAGGTGGGCGCGGTAGAAGCCGAGGACCTCGCCGCTCGTGGCGTTGGTCGTCGCCACCTGCTCCACGCAGTCGAAGTCGCCGGCGCCGAGGTTGAGGGTCTTCGAGCCGGAGCGCGGTGTGGTGCCGACGGGGAAGACGAATCCGCTCACGAGATCCGTGGGCACCTCGAGGGGCTGGTCGCAGTAGGCGAGGCCGGCGACGAGCGGTCGCTCGACCCCGAGCCCGCCCACCACCACCGGGGTCGGAGCGTTCGGGGTCACGACCGGACGGCTGGTCACCCAGTCGACGATGAGGAAGGTGGCGAGCAGGGCGACGCCGACCAGGGCGATGGTCGCGGCGGGCCAGATGCTCGTCGTCGTGGTGAGCGGCGGGCGCGGGGCCTGGCTCACCGTCCCCACCCGAAGTGGTCGATGGGCCCGCGCCCGCGGCCGAGGCGCCACGTCGCCGCGCCCTCCAGGGCGGCGCGCACGTAGGCCTTCGCCTCCGCGACGGCTTCGGCGACGGAGCGGCCCCGCGCGAGACCGGCGCAGATCGCCGCCGAGAGGGTGCACCCGGTTCCGTGGTCGTTGTCGGTGACCACGCGGGCCACGTCGAGCACGCTCAGCGCGCCCTCGACGATCAACACGTCGGGGGAGCGGTCGAGCGCGCGCAGGTGCCCGCCCTTGACGAGGGTCGCGACCGCACCGAGGGCCCCGACGCGCCGAGCCAGAGCGACGAGGTCCTCCATCGAGCGCACGTCGCGGGGGTCGACCTCCACGAGGGCAGCGGCCTCGGCGAGGTTGGGCGTGATGACCGTCGCCAGGGGAACGAGGCGATCTCGGTAGGCCTGCACCCCGCCGTCTTTCATGAGGTGGTCACCGCTCGTGGCGACGAGGACCGGGTCGACGACCAGCTGGGGGAGGAGGCCGGCCTCGGCGAGGGTGGCCACCCGCTCGACGACCTCGGGCGTGGCGAGCATGCCGGTCTTGGTGGCGGCCACGGTGAAGTCCCCGACGACCGCGCGCACCTGGGCCTCGACCTCGTCGGGGGTGAGCACGGCGGCGGCGTCGACCCCGAGGGTGTTCTGGGCCGTCACCGCGGTGAGGGCCGAGGTGCCAAAGACGCCGAGGGCGGCGAAGGTCTTGAGGTCGGCCTGGATCCCGGCGCCCCCACCCGAGTCCGAGCCGGCGATGGTCAGAGCGACCGCGGGCTGCACGCTCCAACCCTAGTTTCGCCGTGGCGCAACTACGCTGGGCGCGGTGGAAGAGCTGCTGAGCGTCGGCTCGTTCGCGTCGGACTCGCGCCTGGTCTTCGGCACGGGCGGGTTCCGGTCCCTCGAGGTCCTCGAGGCGACCCTGGAGGCCGCCCGCGTCAAGATCGCGACCGTCGCCCTGCGCCGGGTCGACCCGACGGTCGAGGGCTCCCTCTACGACGTGCTCGAGCGCAACAAGGTGGCGCTGCTACCCAACACCGCCGGCTGCTACAGCGCGCGCGAGGCCGTCGCGACCGCCCGGCTGGCTCGCGAGGCCTTCGAGACCGACCGGGTCAAGCTCGAGGTGATCGGCGACGACCGCACGCTGCTGCCCGACGTGGTCGAGACCCTCGCGGCGGCCCAGGAGCTGGTCGCCGACGGTTTCGAGGTGTGGGCGTACACCAACGACGACCTGGTGGTCGCCCAACGCCTCGAGCAGGTGGGCTGCGTGGCCGTGATGCCGCTCGGCTCGCCGATCGGCTCGGGTCTCGGGGTGCGCAACCCCCACGCCGTCGCCCTGATCTGCGAGCGCGTCGACGTGCCGGTCCTGCTCGACGCCGGCCTGGGGACGGCCTCGGACGCCGCGCTCGCGATGGAGCTGGGCTGTGCCGGGGTGCTCGCGGCCTCGGCCATCAACCGCGCCCTCGACCCGGTGGCCATGGGCGAGGCCGTGGCGACGGCCGTGCGGGCCGGCTGGCTGGCCCGGCGGGCGGGGCGAATCCCGCCCCGGCTCTACGCCGAGGCCTCCTCGAGCGCGCTCGGGCGCCCGGACCTGTTTGCCGAGTAGCCCGGGGATAACTACACTCGTGTAGTCCGGGCGAATCCCGGTCCTCGGTCGGGAGGGGGAGATGGGCGACAGCGACTTCGGATTCAGCGGACCCACCGTGTGCCGGCTCACGGGCGTCACCTACCGCCAGCTCGACTACTGGGCGCGTACGGGCCTGGTCACCCCCTCGATCGCCGTGGCGCGCGGCAGCGGCTCCAAGCGGCGCTACGCCTACGCCGACATCCTCGAGGTGAAGGTGATCAAGCGCCTCTTGGACGCCGGGGTCTCGCTCGCGCGCGCCCGCCAGGCCGTGGAGTGCCTGCGACGGGCCCTGGGGGCCGATCTCGCCGCGGCCAGCCTGGTGCTCTCGGACGCCGGCTCGGTCCTCGCCCACGACGACGGCGAACTGGTCGACCTGTTGCGCGGGGGCCAGGGCGTCTTCAACATTGTCCCGCTCGCCACGGTGGTCGCCGAGCTCACGACCACCCTGCGCGAAGAGCCTCCACAGTCGGAGAAGGGGGCCGTCACGGCGTGAGCTCGCCCTCAAGTGGTGGGGACCCCCGTCGCCGCCACCCCAGCGCTGCGGCCCCGGTCGAGGGGGACTTCGCGCACCCCTCCGAGGCCCTCTTCGCCCGGCTGCTCACGCTGTCGGGCTACGACTGGCTCTACGAGCCGGTGGAGTTCCCCCTCGAGTGGGGCTCCGACGGCACGCCCACGCGCGCCTTTCGCCCCGACTTCTACCTCGCCGGGCCCGGTCTCTTCGTCGAGCTGACCGTGCTCGCCCAGCGTCTCGTGACCCGCAAGAATCAGAAGATCCGCCGGTTCCGCGACCTCTACCCCGAGGTGCCCCTGGTCGTGGTGTACCGGCGCGACTTCGAGCGCCTGCTCGAGGTCGCCCACCTCACCGACCACCACGAGAGGGCCGCGTAGTGGACGTTCGCCGCAGCCACCTCCACGACGTCCACGTCGAGCTCGGGGCGAAGATGGTCCCCTTCGGCGGCTGGGAGATGCCCCTGGCGTACCCCACGGGCACCCTCGCCGAACACCTCGCGTGCCGGCGCGACGCCGTCGTCTTCGACGTCAGCCACCTGGGCACGGTGCGCTGCGCGGGGCCGGGCGCCATCGACGCCCTGCAGGCGACGCTCACCAACGACCTGACCAAGATCGGGCCCGGCCGGGCCCAGTACACCCACCTGCTGACCGAGGACGGCTTCGTCGTCGACGACATCATCGTCTGGTGGGTCGACGAGGACTCCTTTGACGTCATGCCCAATGCCTCGAACACCTCCGGGGTTCTCGGGGCCCTCCCCGGGGTCGACGTCACCGGCGAGCGCAGCGTGCTCGCCGTGCAGGGACCCGCGGCGCGCGAGCGCGCGGCGCGCGTCGACCCGCGCTTCGGTGAGGTCGCCCGCAACCGGGTGGTCCGCCTCGACTACGAGGGCCTCGAGGTGCGCGTCGCGGGCACTGGGTACACCGGCGAGCCGGGGATCGAGATCGCGGCCCCCAACGAGGTGGCCGAGCGGCTGTGGCGGGCCCTGGTGGCGGCCGGGGTGACCCCGGCCGGCCTGGGTGCGCGCGACACCCTGCGCCTCGAGGCCGGACTGCCCCTCTATGGCCACGAGCTCTCGCTCACCTCGACGACCCTCGAGGCGGGCCTCGGCTGGGTGCTCGGCTGGAACAAGCCGACCTTCCGCGGACGGGCGGCGGTGGAGAGCGAGCGCGCCAGTGGCCCGCGCCGTCGCCTGACGGGGTTGGTCGCGGCGGGCCGCCAGCCCCTGCGCGAGGGGGCCGAGGTCTTCGCCGAGGGCCGCTCGGTGGGCTTCGTGTCCTCGGGGAACTACTCTCCGGTCCTCGAACGCGGGATCGGGATGGGCCTGCTGACCCCGGGGCTCGCCCTGGGCGAACCGGTGAGCGTCGCCCTGCGCGGCCGCGAGGTCGCCGCGAGCGTGACGGCCCTGCCCTTCGTCGCCAAGGAGCCGTGATGGCCGACTACCTGCCCCACACCGCCGAGGAGGTGGCCGCGATGCTGGCCTTCGTGGGGGTGGACTCGCTCGAGGGCCTCTACGCCCACGTGCCCTCCGCGGTGCGCCTGGCCGGGGGCCTCGACCTGCCGGCGGGGATGACCGAGCCCGACGCCGCGGCCCTCGTCGCGGGCTACGGTGCGGCCAACCGCGCGCGAGCGAGCGAGCTGGTCTGTTTCGCCGGCGCCGGCGCCTACGACCACGAGGTGCCCCCGGTGGTGAGGGCGCTCGCGGGGCGCAGCGAGTTCGTGACCGCGTACACGCCCTACCAGCCCGAGGTCGCCCAGGGCGTCCTCCAGGCGATCTTCGAGTACCAGACGCTGGTGGCGCGCCTGGCCGGGCTGCCGATCGCCAACGCCTCCCTCTACGACGGCGCGACGGCCCTCGTCGAGGGGCTCAACATGGCCCACGGGGCCACCGGCCGCTCGCGCATGCTCGTCTCGTCCGGGGTGCACCCGCACTGGCGGGCTGTCGCGCGCACCTTCGCCGCCGGCACCGGTCACGAGATCGTCGAGGTGCCCCTCGTCGAGGGTCACACGGACTGGTCGAGTGTCGATACCTCGGACGCGGCCGCCCTCGTCGTCGCCTACCCGAACTACCTGGGCGTCCTCGAGGACCTCGCCGCGGCGAAGGTTCTCGCCGCGGCGGCGGGGGGCCTGCTCGTCGTGGCGAGCGACCCGGTGGCCGCGGGGGTGCTGCGCTCGGCCGGGTCGTGGGGGGCGGACGTCTTCGTCGGGGAGGGTCAGCCCTTCGGCACGGCGCTCTCCTTCGGCGGGCCCTACCTCGGGCTCTTCGCCTGCGCCGAGGCCCAGGTACGCCGCCTGCCCGGGCGGATCGTCGGCGAGACGCTCGATACCGAGGGGCGGCGGGCCTACGTGACGACGCTGCGCGCGCGCGAACAGGACATCCGGCGCGAGAAGGCGACCTCCAACGTCTGCACCAACCAGACCCTCATGGCCGTGGCCGCGGCCGTCCAGTTGGGTTGGCTGGGCACGGCGGGACGGCGCGAGGTGGCGACGCGCTGCGCCCAGGGGGCCCACTACCTCTTCGACGAGCTGACGGGACTCGATGGGGTCACCCCCGCGAGCGCCGGACCGTTCTTCCGGGAGTTCGCGCTGCGCCTGCGCCGACCGGCTCGCGAGGTCGTGGCGCGCCTCGCCGACGCCGGAATCCTCGCCGGGGTCGCCCTCGACACTCTCGTGGATCCGGGGGACCGCTCCCTCGACGCGCCC
>DASSZS010000016.1:0-23896 GCA_035702745.1 Acidimicrobiales bacterium
CTCGCCGAGACGCTGTAGCCGCCGACCCCCACGCAGGCCCCCGACGGCGGGCACGACAGGGCGCTGACCTGGGCGTAGCCGCCGGCGTTGAGTCCGGCGATGCCGGCCAGTGAACTCGCCGTGCGCCACGGCGCCGCCGACGCCTCCGCCGGCGACGCCCCCAGCGCCACCACCAGGACGACCACCACGCCCATCAGAGCCCGTCCCGCCGCTCGCGCCACGACACCCCCTCGAGCGCAGGCTAGCCATCGCCGCGCGCGAGTGGTGCTACGCCCCCGCGCGGCCGGCGGCGGTGTTCAGGTGCGACTGGCTCTCGCGCAGACCGGTGACCGGCCCACCCGCGCTGAAGTAGCGCTGGCCGGCCACGAGCAGCTCCTCGGCCGGGAACTTGGTGATCACCTCGCACCCGGTGGCCGTGACGACGACCTCCTCCTCGATTCGGGCGGCCGACCAGCCGTCGGCCGCCGGCCAGTAGGTCTCCAGGGCGAAAACCATCCCCTCCTCGAGGGTCTCGGGGTGCTCGAGCGAGATCATCCGACTAAAGATCGGCCTCTCCCAGATCGAGAGACCCACGCCGTGGCCGTACTGCAGTCCGAACGCGGCCTCCTCGTTCGCAAAGCCGAACTCCTCGGCCCGCGGCCACGCGGCGACCACGTCGGCGGTGGTCACCCCCGGCCTGACCATCGCGATCGCCACGTCGATCAGTTCGCGACACTTAACGTAGGCGTCTCGTTGGGCCCGCGACGCGCTGCCCACGGCGAAGGTGCGGTAGTAGCAGGTGCGGTACCCGTTGAACGAGTGCAGGATGTCGAAGAAGGCCGGGTCGCCCGGGCGGATGAGCCGGTCGGAGTAGACGTGGGGGTGCGGCGAGCAACGTTCGCCCGATATCGCGTTCACGCCCTCGACGTGCTCGCTGCCGAGGTCGTAGAGGACTTTGTTCACCAGTCCGACGCACTCGTTCTCCTTAACACCAGGACGCAAGAAGGAGTAGAGCTCCTCGTAGGCCGTGTCGACCATCGACGCCGCGTAGGTGAGCAACGAGATCTCGTCGGTCGTCTTGAGGCGACGCGCCTCCAAGAAGACCTGCTGGCCATCGACGAGGGTCATCCCTTCGCGGGCGAAGGCGGCCAGCACCGGCATCTCGATGATGTCCACCCCGATGGGCTCGTTCTCGAGACCGTGCTCCGCCAGGACCTCCTTGATCTTGGCGGCCACGGTGCCGGCCCGGTCGGCGCCCGGGGGGATCGCACCGCGCAATGTGGAGATGCCGGCGCGCGCGCCCTCGTAGGGTCGCACGGACCCGTCGGGGCTGACCTGGGCGCCGGTCAACCACGGGTTGTACAGCTGGTGATGGCGGGCGGCCGAGCCGAAGTCCCACACGACGGGCTGGCCCCCCCGCGGCAAGAGGGCGAAACGGATGAGCTTGTCCATGGCCCAGGTCCCGATGTGGGTCCCGGTCATGTAGCGGATGTTGTGGAAGTCGAAGGTGAGCAGCGCCCCCAGGTCACTGGCCTCGAGGGCGGCGTTGAGCTTGGCGAGCCGCTGCTCGCGCAGTCGCGGCATGTCGACGCGCGCCTCCCAGTCGACGGCGTTGGAGCCGTACGTGTGGATCCCCATGTGTCCTCCTTCGTGACGCGACGTTATCGACGCCGCCGGCGGGCCCAGACGTCGAGGGCCACCGCGGCGATGAGCAAGAGCCCGAGCACGATCTGCTGGTAGAGCGGGTCGACCCCGAGCAGGTTGAAGCCGTTGCCGATAAGGGCGATGAAGAGCACCCCGATCGCCGTGCGCACGACCGATCCCTCGCCGCCGGCGATTGAGGTGCCGCCGACCACGATGCCCGCGAGCACCGTGAAGGCCAACTGGCTCCCGCCGCTGCCCGCCTGGGCCGAGAGCAGGCGCGAGGTGTCGATGACCCCGCCCAGGCCGGCGGCGCCCCCCGAGATGACGAAGGTAACGACCCGGATCAGGTTGACCCGCACCCCGGCCAGTCGTGCCGCCTCGGCGTTGCCCCCCGCGGCCACCACGTGTCGGCCGAAGGTCGTGCGCGCGAGCAGCAGGGCGAGGACCGCGACGAAGATCGCCGACATCCACACGGCGCTCGGGATCGTGAGGAACTGGGCGTTGGCGAACTTGAAGAAGCTCGACGTCGCCGAGAGGACGACCAGGTTGCCGCTGGTGACCTTGAGCGCCGCCCCGGCAATCACGAAGGACGTCGCCAGGGTCGCGATGAGAGGGTTGATCCTCAGCACCGTGACGATGAGGCCGTTCACCAGCCCCACCACGAGTCCGGCCGCGACGGCGACGATCACCGCGAGCACCGGCTGACCGTGCAGCGCCAGTTCGCCCGCGATGACCGTCGTGAGCCCGTACGTCGCACCCACGGACAGGTCGATGCCCCCCGCGACGAGCACCAGGGTGCCGGCGGCGGCGATGTCGAGGTAGGACGCCTGCTGGTCGAGGATATTGATCAGATTCGCGGTGTGCAAGAACGGGCCGCTCGTGATCGACAGCACGACGAAGAGGATCACGAAGGGGATGAAGATCCCCGCGAGTCGCCACGACTTGAGTAGTCCGACCATCGCCCCGCCGGCGCCTGGGCCACTCCCCTCGCCCGCGGGCGTCTCGCGCTGCTCGGTCGCCGTCATCACACTCCTTGGTGTTCGCTCGTCTCGGAGAAGGCGGCCGCCAGGACGGCCTGCTGGTTCATGTCGTCACCCTCGAACTCGGCCACGATCCGCCCCTGGCGCATGACGAGTACGCGGTGACTGAGACCGAGCACCTCCTCGAGCTCCGAGGAGATCACCACCACCCCCATGCCGTCGCGCGCCATCTCGACGATGAGGTCGTAGATCGCGCGCTTGGAACCGACGTCGACGCCGCGGGTCGGCTCGTCGGCGATGAGCACGCGTGGTGCGCACATCACCGCGCGGGCGAAGAGGATCTTCTGCTGGTTGCCACCCGAGAGCATCGCGACCGGTTGTCGCAGGCTGGCGGCCCTCACGGTCGTGCGTTCGAGCACGGACGTGACCGCCCGGCGCTCGCGCGCTTTAGACACCCAGCCCAACCGGCTCACGAGGTCGAGACGCGAGAGCGAGACGTTCTCCTTCACCGAGCGCCCCACGAGAAGGCCCATCTCCTTGCGCGACTCCGGGATGAGGGCGAGACCGCGCTGGAGCGCGCGGTGCGGTCCCCCACCCGACAGGGTCGCGCCGGCGAGACGCACCGTGCCCCGCTGCACCCGGGCGTCGCGGAAGATGGCGCGCGCGAGTTCGGACCGTCCCGCCCCGACGAGCCCGGCGAGGCCCACGATCTCACCCTTACGCACCTCGAGCGAGCAGTCACGCACACCCGACGCCGTCAGCCCCTCAACACTGAGCACGACCTCGGCGTCCGTCGCGGGCGGGGTCTTCACCGGAAAGGCCGTCCCGAGCGAGCGTCCGAGCATTCCCTCGATGAGGGTCTCCTCGGTGGCCTCGGCGGCCGGCACCGTGCGGATGACTCGGCCGTCGCGCAGGGTCGTGATCTCATCGGCCAGCGCCAAGACCTCCGACAAGAAGTGCGAGACCAAGATGACCGACTTGCCCGCGCCCGCGAGGGAGCGGATGATTGCGTGCAGCGCCGCCGTCTCGTGCTCGGCGAGGGCGGCCGTGGGCTCGTCCATGATGACGATCGCCGCGTCGCGACTGAGCGCCCGCATGATCTCGACCTTCTGCTGGTCGGCCGTCGTGAGTTGGCCCGCCAGCCAGTCCGGCGATAGTCGGAAACCCACCCGTTCGGCCAGCTCGCGGAAGCGACGGCGCGCCTCGGCCCGTCGCACGAATCCCGCACGGTGGGCCTCGGCGCCGAGGTACACGTTCTCCGCCACCGTCAGACCGGGGACGATCGCCAGCTCCTGGGCGATGGTCACGATCCCCTTGGCCAGGGCGTCGCGCGGCGAGCGCAGGGTGAGCACGTCCCTTCCGAGCTGGATCGTGCCCTCGTCGGGGGTTACGACGCCGGAGATGATCTTGCCCAGGGTCGACTTGCCCGCCCCGTTCTCTCCCACCAGGGCGTGCACGGTCCCGGCGCGAACCGTGAGCGACACGTCGGTGAGAGCCGGGACACCACCGAAGCGCTTGGACACCCCGGCGACGACCAGGTCGTCGCCGGGGGTCCTCGCGGCCCCGGGGGTGTCCTCGAGCGCTCTGGTCGCCACGTCAGCCAGGGGCTAGAAGCGGACGATCAACCCGGCCACTGCGCCGTGAACTTGCCCACCGTCGCCTTGGTCAGGATCCCGTTGTCGGGTAGCTTCGCCACCGGGTTGATGACGCCGGAGTTCCGGCCCGTGCGAATCGCCTTGATCAGCGCGATCATGCCCAACTGACCCTCGGAGGCGGGCGCCTGGGCGACGTCGGCAAACCACGCCCCGCTCTTCACCCCGGCGAGGCCGGCCGCGCTCGCGCCGTAGCAGACGAGCTTGGTGGTGGTGTTCTTCGCCGCCGCGAGCGCCGCCTGAGCCCCCTCGCAGTCCTGGTCCGAACCGACGATCACGTTGACGTCGGGGTTGGCGACCAGCATGTCCTGGACCTGGGTGAGGGCGGTGGCCTGGTTGTACTGCCCGTCCACCTGGTCGACGATCGTGGCCTGGGAGCCCAGACCGGCGGTAAAGGTCTTGGTGATCTCCGAATCGGGCTCGTAGCCCTCGAAGTTGTGCACGAGGCCCACCTTGCACGGCGACGCCGTCCCACAGGCCTTGAGCGTCAACTGGGCCAGTTGGCGGCCAATCTTCGCGGGGAGGAAGACCACGTTGGCCGACAGGCCCTTAACCTCGATGCCGTCGCTCGCGTAGTTCGAGCCCAGGATCTGGTCGATGTTGACCACCTTGATGTGCTTGGCGATCGCCTTCTTCACCTCCGGCACGAGGGCCGCGCCGTAAATCGGCTGGGTGATGATGCCCTGATACTGACCCGAGTTGATGACGTCCTGGAGCTGGGCGACCTGAGTGGTGTAGGAGTTGTTCGCGTCGAACACCGTCACCGAGACCCCTTCGGCCGCGGCCACAGCCTTAGCGGCGGCGAGCATCGGCGCGTCGTAACTGTTCGCCACGGCGTAGGACAGATACGCCACCCGGATGTGCTTGGGCGCCTTGTGCTTCGTGGCGGCCTGGGCCGTCGCGCTGAAGCCGACGCCGACCGAGGTCAACGCGAGCACCGCCCCTGTCGTCGCGACCACGCCGCGACGCCACCTGCTTCTAACCATGGATTCCCCCCTTGAGTGGCCGAGTGCACCGTGCCCTCGACGCCGCTACCCCGTTGCGCCCGCGAGCGGGGCTCGCCGACTCGACCCCCCGACCCGCGACCCCTCCGGGCCTACTGCCTTGGTCAGAGACAGTAGTCATGTTCAATGAACGTGTCAACCTATAGTGAACACTTCACAAAGGGCGCGGCCGGCCCCACTGCCGGGGACGGGGCCTACTTCTTCGTGTACTGGTAGGGGTTCTCGCGCTTCTGGCGTTCGGGGACCTCGGGGTGCATTCCCCCCCGCCAGGCCTCCGCACCCAGGGTGTCGGCGAGATATTCGACCGTCTGGGCGACGGTCTCGCGCACGTGGGCGAGATCCACCCCGACCAGGCGCCCCTCGGACTTGACCACGTTGCCGTCGACGAGCACGGTGTGGACCTCGTTGCGCTGGGCCTGCATCACGACGTGTCCGTAGGGGTTCACGATCGGGAACATGACTGGCGAGAAATCGTTCTTCAAGAGCACCAGGTCGGCCCGCTTACCCACCTCGACCGACCCGACGATACTCTCGAGGTCGAGCGCACGAGCGCCACCCATCGTCGCCCACTCCACGACCTCCTCGCAGCGCAGGTCCAGGTTCGTGACGGTGTCCCCGGTGAGGTGCGCCTCAAAGTGTTGACGCGAGCGATCGGCGCCGACGGTCGTGCGCATCGCCGTGAACAGGTCGGCGCTCCACCACACGGTCGTGTCGTGGCTCAGCGATATCGGGATGTCGAACTGGCGCAGCCGCCACGAGGACGGATAGCCCTGACCGGCGCTCTGCTCGCTCTCGGTCGAGACCGACGCGTGCCCGCCCGAGGCGGCGATACGGTGATACGAGTCCTCCGAGAGGCTGCTCGCGTGGACGAAGATCACCTTGTCGTCCATGCAGCCGTTGTCGTGCATGAGCTGTATTGACGCGTCTCCCGTCGCCCCCCACACCCCGGCGTGGGTGGTCACGGTGACACCCAAGTCCTTAGCCACTTTGAAGGCCGCTCGCTCGGGGAACTCGGGGTCTCCCGTCACGTCGAAGGCGATCTGGAAGCCCAGCATGTCCCCCTTGCCGTCGAAGCGACGGGTGAAGAATCGGCGGAACTCCGGACTAGCCGTCCACTCCCACGGGCCCTGCTGGATGTTGCCGTAGGCGAGGACGAACCGACCAGGCGTCGCCTCGAGGGCGTCCACGGCGGCGTCGGCGTGCTCGACGGTCTGGAGCCCGTGGGACCAGTCGACCGACGTCGTGACCCCCGCGTCCAGGGCCTCGAGGGCGCTGAGCAGGTTACCCGCGTAAATATCCTGGGGCCGGAAGTTCCGACCGTGCTCGAGGTAGTACCAGACGAAGTACTGCGAGAGGGTCCAGTCCGCGCCGTAACCGCGCATAGCCGTCTGCCACATGTGGCGGTGCGTGTCGACCATCCCGGGCATCACGATGCCGTTGGCGCCGTCGACCTCGAGGGCGTCCACCGGCGCGACGAGCCCCGGTCCCACCCCGGTGATCGATCCATCGACGACCACCACGTCGCTGTCGGCGAGGACCCGATGCTGGGAATCCATGGTTACGACGGTGGCGTTGCGAATGACCACGGGGCGCCCGTGCTCGAGCGACTCCCCACGAGAATTGACCGGACCAGTCACGTCCCCTCCCCCCACGAGTGGTGTGGCGCGCAGCGTACCACCGTGTTAAGCGCTGTCAATGATGACTGTACGCTACGGGCCCGGCGCGACCCCCGCCCACCGAACACGGGTCCCACCGCCGGACGGGACAGGGTCGTTACGCCCAGAAGTCGCCCTCGCCACGGGCCCTCGCGGTGCGGTATGTTCAATTTCACTGAACGTTGGGGGTTTCGGATGACCAGAGACAGGTCGGGACGCGTCGCCGTCGTACTGGGGGGCACCCAGGGGATCGGCAAGGAACTCGTGAGGTCGCTCGTCGCCCAGGGATCGACGGTGTACCTCTCGGGCCGCACGATGGAGAGCGCCCGGCGCGTGGTGGCCGAGGTCGGAGGGGACACCCACCCGCTCGCCGTCGACCTCGCCGAACCGGCGTCCCTCGGCGCGGCGCTCGCCGCGATCCCTCGGGTCGACGACCTCGTCATCGGGGCGATCGAGCGCGACGCCAACTCCATCCAGGAGTACTCCGTGGAGCGAGCCCTGCGCCTGGTGACCCTGAAGCTGGTCGGCTACACCGAGGCCATCCACCAGTGCCTGGGCCGCTTTGGACCCGAGGCGTCGGTCGTGCTCTTCGGCGGCCTCGCCCTGGAGCGACCGTACCCCGGCTCGACCACGGTGTCGACGGTCAACGGCGGCGTGGTGGGCATGGTGCACTCTCTGTCGTGCGAGCTCGCTCCGGTACGCGTCAACGCCATCCATCCCGGCATCGTCGGCGACAGTCCGTACTGGGAGGACAAGGACAACTCCGGAATCGTGAGCCGGACCCCACTCGGCCGCCTCGTCACGATGGGCGAGATCGTCCACGCGGTCGAGTTCCTCCTCGACAACCAGGGGGTGAACGGCGTGAACCTGGCCGTCGACGGCGGGTGGCTGAGGAAGTAGCCGTGTACGCCTCCACCCGCATCGACGACCGCCACGCCGAGACACCGCCGGACTACGTCGGCCACTCCCAGGGCTACCGGCGCCAGGTACTCGTCAGTCGAGACACGGGCTCGGCCCACCTGACGCTCTCGGTGGGCCACCTCGACGCCGGCGGTTCCATCGAGGCCGTCGTGCACTCCCACGAAACCAGCGTCTACGTTCTGGCGGGCACGCTCGCGGTGACCACGCTCGGCCAGATCACCCACCTCGGTCCCGACCACTGCATGGTGCTGCCCGTCGGCGAGGTCTACGCGGTCTCGGCGGTCGACGGGCCCGCGCGCTGGCTGCAGACGATCGCCCCGGGCGAGATCGACGACGGGCGTCGACGCGACACGTTCTTCACCCGAGAGGTCCTCGCAGGACGGGGTCCGGTGGTGCCCGACATGCGCGACCCGCGTACGCGCAACGCGGTGCGCTTCGACGCCTCCTCGATGGACCTGGGGCGACTCGCCGGGGGCTCGGACGTCAACGCGCCCACCGTCTCGCCCTCGATGGCCACCGCGCTGCTCGCCTACAGCGGGATTGGGGTGAAGATGCTCCTCGACCAGAACACCGGCGCCCAGCTCCACACCCTGTTCATGGTCGACTATCAGCCCACCGCGATCGCCCACCCCCACGACCACCCCTTCGAGGAGGCGTACGTCTTCCTGCTCGGACGGGTCCACGCGCTCGTCGAGGGCGAGGAGATCGCCTTCGGCCCCGGTGACGTCCTGTGGTGCGGCGTCGGGGCCGACCACGGGTTCGAGAATCGCGGCGACGACCTCGTGCGCTGGATCGAGGTCCAAGCGCCCCAGCCACCGGCGCGCCACTCGTATCGCTTCAGCCGCGAGTGGGAGCACCTCGCCGCCAAGCTCGAGGGGTGACGGGCGCCGGTAGTGTGGGCGCTCGCGGCGCCCGGTGAGCGAGGAAGGTTCCAAGATGGCCACAGCGAAGAGGTCCGCCGCCAAGGGTCCGTCGCGACCGGCCCCCGCGGTCGCCGAGACCCCCGCCGCGAACGGCCGCGCGCGCGCCGCGCGCGCCCCCCTCGCCCCGACGAACCGCCTCGCCTCGGGCGTTGTCGGGGCACGTTTGCGGGCTCGGCGCGAAGCACTCGGCATCTCCCTGCGCCAGTTCGCCCGCGATCTTGACGTCTCGGCGTCGTTCATCTCCCAGCTCGAGACCGGCAAGGCCCAACCGTCGGTGGCGACCTTCTACTCGATCTGCGCGGCCCTCGACCTCTCCCTCGACGAGCTCTTCGCCGCCGGGGACCCGCCCCGGGACCACCCCTCGGGCACCGACGCCTCGCACAACGAGTGGCGCGACGGGACCGATACCGCCGCCCGCAGTGTCGAGCCCGGTGCGGAGAATGGCGACTCCCCCGTGGTGCATCCTGAGGAGCGCCGGGTGCTGGTCCTCGACTCCGGGGTGACCTGGGAGTCGCTCACGGCCCGGCACGACAAGACCGACTTCATGTTCGTGCGCTACGACGTCGGGGGCAGCTCGACGCTCGACGAGCGGCTCATCCGTCACGTGGGCACCGAGTACGGCTACGTCATGAAGGGAACCCTCGAGGTCACCTTGGGCTTTCACACCCACGTGCTGCACGCGGGTGACTCGATCTCGTTCGACTCCAGCCGTCCCCATCGCCTCGCCAACATCGGCGACGAGCCGGTCGAGGCGATCTGGGTAAACCTCGAGTTCCTGCGCCCCTAGCTCTCGCGGGGCGACAGCGCGCGCAACACGCAGTACTCGTTCCCTTCGGGATCGGCCATCACGACCCAGGTCACCGTATCGTCCTGGCCGACGTCGACGCGCCGGGCCCCGAGCGCCTCCAGGCGGGCCACCTCGAGGGCCTGGTCGGCCGGGCGCAGATCGAGGTGCACCCGGTTCTTCGCCACCTTGCCCTCGGGCACCGGCAGGAAGAGGATGTCGGGGACGACCCCATCTTCGGGGGATCCCGCCGGCGGTTCGAGGACCACCTCCTCGTCCTGCTCGTAGGTCACGCGCCAGCCGAGGGCCTCGGACCAGAAGCGCGCGAGCGCCGCCGGGTCCGCGCAGTCGAACGAGACGCTCTGGACCCGCAGCCCCATGACGCTGAGCCTACGCCGCGGCGTCCCCGGCGATCTCCTCGAGCGTGCGACCTTTGGTCTCGGGCAGCAGCCCAGTGACCACGAAGCCCAGGACCGCCGCCCCGGCCGCGACCGCGAGCATCCCGCGCAGCCCCAGGCTCGAGTCGAGCGAGGGCACCATGAAGACCCCGACGAAGGCCCCCAGCTTGCCGATCCCGGCCGCCATGCCGTGACCGGTGGTGCGCTGGCTGACCGGGAAGACCTCAGAGGGGAGGACGAAGGTCGTGGTGTTGGGCCCGAACTCGACGAAGAAGTAGCTGACCCCGAAGATGAGCACGAAGGGCACGATCGCGGTGGTTAGCGCGGGAACGGCCGCGAGGACCGCGAAGCACGCCACCATCACGGCGAAGCCGATGTACTGCAGCCGGCGGTGCCCCACGCGGTCCATGCGCGCCACCGCCACGAGGTAGCCCGGCACCGCGAAGACGACGAACATGGCGAGCGACCAGAGCAGGTCGACCTTGAGCGTGCCGGTCGGAGCGACCCGGGCCAGGATGACCGGCAGCGAGAGGGTGTTGCCGTAGTAGGCGTAGTCGAAGAGGAACCACGCGCCCGCGGTGCCGAGGATGAGCCTCCAGCTCTTGGCGCTCGACATGAACTGACGCCAGGTCACCCGGGCGCTCGCCGTCGCGACGACCGGCCCGTCGGCCACAATCTCGCCCTGGGCGAAGGCGACCAGTGATCGCGTCGCGGCCTCGTGGTCACCCTTGACGTGGTGGACGAAGCGGGGCGACTCGGGCATGCGCCCCCGCAGGTAGATCACGGCCGCCGCGGGCACGGCGCCCAGTCCGAGCAGCAGGCGCCAGACCACCGGGTCCGCGAGGCCGACCGACAGCAGCACCAGGGCCACGAGGGGTCCTACGATGAGCCCGAGGGCCTGCATCGAGAAGACCAGGCCCACGAGCCGGCCACGGTCCTTGCGGTTGGAGTACTCGCTCATGAGCACCGCCGACACCGGGTAGTCGCCCCCGATGCCCAGGCCCAGGACGAAACGCGCCACCACCAGCCAGATGAACGACGGCGCCACGGCCGAGGCGAGCGCGCCCACGATCATGATGGCCGCAACGGTCACGTAGGTCGTCTTGCGCCCGAAGACGTCGGCGAGTCGTCCGAAGACGAACGCTCCCACGAACGCCCCGAGGATCGCGGCGCCGGTCACCCAGCTCGTCTCGGTCGCAGAGAGTCCCCACTGGGTCTTCACGAGCGCCGCGACGGTCGAGATGACAAAGAGGTCGTAGGCGTCGGTGAAAAAGCCCATCCCCGAGACCACGACGGCGCGGCGGTGGAAGCGACCCGTCGGCGCGTCGTTGAGCAGGTCGATGGCCGTTCGCACGACCACCGGCGGCTCCGTCGCGGCGACGTCCGATGGGCTCTCGTTGGTGGGGTTCAAGAGATCGTCCATGACTCGAGTCTCGCGGGCGAGACGTGAAACGCGCAGTAGCCTTGGTTAACCGCGGGTGAACTCTCCGTGAAGGTTTGCCCCCCGTGGGTCCCTCCGAGACCGTCGGCCCGGTCCCGGGCGGCCCCGGGGCTCTCGTAGCATCGCGCCATGGCGATCGGCCACGTCCTGTTCGACGCCGACGGCGTGCTCCAGGAGTTGCCCGGCGGCTGGCGCGAACGGGTGCGCCCGTACCTCGGCGAACGGACCGAGGAGTTCCTCGAGCTCACGTGGCGCGAGGAGTGGCCGTGCCTCGAGGGTCCGACCGACTACCTCCCACTGCTCGCGCGACACCTCGCGCTCTTCGACGTGGCGGTGCCCGCGGAGCGCTTCTTCTACGAGGTGTGGTGCGACCTGCGCGTCGACGTCGTCTCTGTCGCGCTCGTCGGCGCGCTACGCGCCCGAGGTCTCGGCGTGCACCTGGCGACCAACCAGGAGATGCACCGCTCGGCCTACATGCGCGACGCCCTGGGCTACGACCGCCTCTTCGAGCACAGTTTCTACTCCTACGAGGTGGGCCACGCCAAGCCCAGCGCGCGCTTCTTCGAGTCCGTCCTCGAGCGCCTCGACGCCAGGGGCACCGAGGTCCTGTTCATCGACGACACCGCGGAGAACGTCGACGCGGCCCGTCGGGTCGGGTTGCGCGCCGAGTGCTGGGGACTCGAGTTGGGACACGACCGCCTCGTGGGGGCGTTGCGCGCCCACGGCGTCGACGTCGATCTCGACTAATGGTCAGTCGAGGCCCAGGGGGATCGACTGGGCGAAGCGGAAGCGATCGGCGGGGTCGTAGTGCCCCTTCACCCTCGAGAGGCGCGCCAGGTTCTTACCGTAGTAGGCACGCGCCCAGTCGGTGAGGGTCGGGTCGATGTAGTTCACGTAGGCGCCCTCGGCCGGGTCGATCACGTCGTCGCCGAGCCAGCGCAGCCAGCGCGCGCCGGTCGTGATCTCCGAGGGCGACGAGCCCGACCCCCACGAGTAGGTCGCCTGGACCCCCGCCAGCTTGTCGCGATGGACGAAGGCCGTCGCCTCCACCGGAACCCGGTTGATCGCCCCGCCGTAACCGTCGAAGGCCAGACCGCCGCCCAGGGTCGGGGCGTCGCGCGCGAGCCGCTCGACG
The DNA here is from genome assembly GCA_035702745.1 of Acidimicrobiales bacterium. Classification (GTDB taxonomy): domain Bacteria; phylum Actinomycetota; class Acidimicrobiia; order Acidimicrobiales; family RAAP-2; genus RAAP-2. Next base: position 12,517 of record DASSZS010000016.1, read on the forward strand.
GCCCCCGCCCACTGCGCGGTACGCGCCCGGTCCTCCGGCGCGCCGACGAAGGACGACTTCGCGGCGTAGGCCTCGTGCCCGAGCGCTCCGCCCGGCCACTGGCCCGCGGTATGGCACGCCGCGATCGTGAGGCTCGCGCACCCCGCCTCGATCTTCATCGCCTCGAGGACGTCGTCACCGCCGACGAACGACGAGCTGGCCGAGCCGACGAGCCCAGCCAAGGGCACGAGTCGCCGCTCGAGGTCCGCGCTCGAGCCGCAGTAAACGCCGTTCACCTGGACCACGAGTCCGCTCGTGCCCTCCGAGAGCAACTGGCAGTTCGACCACGTCTCCTCAGGCTCGGCCGCGATCCAGTTCTGCCACCCTTCGAGGACTGCGGCGGCCCGGGTCCACGGGTACCGCTGGGAGAACAGGGCGAGCGGTACGGCGGGCTCGAGGGAGAGGTGAAAGGAGGTGACCGCGGCGAAGTTGCCCCCGCCCCCGCCGCGCAGCGCCCACCACAGGTCGGCGTGCGCCTCGGCGTCGACGCTGATCTGGTCTCCCGCCGCGGTGACCGCCCGGGCCCCGAGCACGTGGTCGCAGGTGAGCCCGTAGCGACGGGCCAGCACCCCGACCCCCCCGCCCATCGCGAGACCCGCGATCCCCACGGTCGGACACGTCCCACCGGGCACGAGGAGGCCGTGACGCGCGACGGCGTCGTAGAGGTCGATGAGCTGGGTGCCCGCACCGACCTTCGCCACGCGCCGTCGGGGGTCCACCTCGACCGTGTGGAGCGCACTCACGTCGATGACGAGCCCCTCGGAACCGGAGTAGCCCCCGTAGCTATGGCCGCCGGAGCGCAGTGCGAAGGGGACGTCGTGGGTGCCGGTGAAGTCCAGACAACGGGCCACGTCATCCGAGCCCCGACACAGCGCGACCGCCGCCGGGCGCTGGTTCGCGAAGCGCGAGTTGTAGAGGAGAGAGGCCTCAAGATAGCGCGGCTGACCCGGTCGCACGAGTCGCCCGTCAAGCCGGGTGGCGAGCCGCTCCCAGGGCACCCGCGCGAAGCGCGCGAGCGTTGCGGCGGGCGCGGTGCCCTCCGCTCCGACCAGTGTGCCCGCGACACCGAGGGCGCCTTGGAGGACCGCGCGTCGGCTCACCCGTGGACGGGACATCTCGTGACGCTACGTCACGACCCGGCCCCACCGCTCCCGGGCCTCGATGTCGCCGTGGCGCCCCGAGCGGCATCGCCGGCCATCGACGCGGCGGACGGCATCGCCCTCATCGGCTCCGGCGCGGCCGTGGGGTCCCGGCCACGCGAGGCGCGGGAATCGCGGCCGACATCGTGACGAAGTCACGCGCGTAGCTCACCTGAAAGAACCGGTCGGGCGACTGAACCATCGTCGAGTTGAGGCGATGGCCGTTACTCGGAGTGGCTAGACCCGTCGGGCTCGCCGGGCTGTAGTAGGCGAAGATCGTCCAGAAGGGGTTCATGTCGAGGGTCATCGCGCGCACGGCCCCCGCCGTCACCAAGACCCGCGCGAGTTCGACGATGCTCATCGGGCCCTCCACGTAGACGACCGCGCCGTCACGGGTCACCCCGAGCCCGGAGCGCGGGGTGTCGACAACGTTGTTGAGCGATGACCCCCAGCGCGACACGTCGCTCGCGACGAGTCCAGGGACGGGTCGGCCGTGATCGACGAGGAGCGTCAGGTTCTGGCGAACCGCGACGACCTGGGGTGTCATCCCCACGTCGACGCCCCAGGCGCCCACGGTCAGCGACCCGTTGCGGTAGATGACGAGCGACGCGGCCCCGCGCACCAGAGGCGCGACGAGGTGGCCCTCAGAGAGGTAGCCCCCGTGGGCGTCCTTCATCAAGAAGCCCCCGTTGAAGGCGGCCACGAGGGTGCGCGCCGCGCGCGGAGTCACCGGCGCCGTGCGGTGCCAGAACAGCCCGCCGGGGCTCAGCGAGCCCGAGTAGAGCTGGGCGCGCAGCAATCGAGTGTCCATCCAGGCGACGCCCGCCACGCGCGAGGGGTGGCCCGGTAGGCGCAACCAGGTCACGTAGAGGGCCGGATGACCGTCGACTCGCCGCCCGACGGGTCGATAGACGCCGAGCCCGCCCGGTTCGCGCGCGCCAAAGGGCGTCAGGTTCGCCGGTGCCGGCAGCGGCCGGCGCGAGCGGGCCGCGCCCGCGGGCGCCACTCCCCCTGGTCCCCCCGTCGCGACGAGTGAGAAGGTGAGCGTCGCGAGGGCGACGCCCGCTCGTCTCGCTACGCGTACCCTCATCACCGTCTCCTCGCGCCCCTCGGCTGCGGACCCGGGTCTAGCCACGCTACGTAAGTTGACGATAAGGACCAACGGGCCCGGCGTGGACGACGCCCGGTGCCGCGTGGCGCCTCACATAGTCGACTCAACCGAACTGCTCTTAGCCACCACTTAGGTAGGTGCGCTACACCGGTTCGGTGGATCGTCCCCGCGCCCCGAGGGCGAACGCGTGGCCGTCGCGCCCGGTGCCCACCGAAGGGGAGCGGGCAGTGAGGACGACCACCTGGCCGTCGCGCCCGGTGCCCCCCGAGCGCGAGCACTTCGCGAGCCGGCCCGCACCCCAACACGCCCGACCCCGGTCCGGGGGGCGGTCCGGGGGGCGGTCCTCGGTCGAGGGGAACGAGCGGCTCACCGCCGGCATCGCCGTCATCGTCTTCATCCTCCTCTTCGTCGAGGGACTGACGATTCTGAGCGTGCGCTCTCTCTTGCACTGGCACGTCTTCATCGGGCTCATCCTGATCCCACCGGTGCTCGCCAAGATCGCCTCGACGAGCTGGCGCTTCGCGCGCTACTACGCGGGCAACCCCGGTTACCGTCGCCGAGGGCCGCCCCCGACCCTCCTACGTCTCCTCGGACCCGTGCTCGTCGTACTCACGGTGGCCCTCTTCGCCACCGGGGTCGCCCTCGTGGTGGGAGCACCGGTTTCGCTGCGCCCCGCGCTGCTCCAGTGGCACCGACTGGTCTTCGTCGCCTGGTTCGCGGTGGCGGCAATCCACGTGCTCGGCCACCTGGGCGACACGCTCACCCTCGCCCCGCGCGACTGGGTCCGGCGCACCCGGCGCCAGGTGCGTGGGGCGTCGGCCCGCCAGTGGGTCCTCGCCCTCAGCCTCGCCGTGGGACTGCTCGCCGCGCTCTGGGTCACGCCCTACGCCGCGGGCTGGCGCTTCTAGGGTCCCGCGTCGGCGACGGCCAACGTGACGCGTCCCCGCCACCACGACGGCGCGCGTGCGCGCACGGGAGAGTCGACGCGACGCCATCCCCCCCGAGGGGTTCGTAGACGCGCTCAGCGGAACCCCCACCGACGCACCAGCCCGCGCCCGTGGTGTCGACACACCCGAGATCACCCACCCCATCACTTAACATGGGGTCATAACGAACTCGTTTTCCACAGCCCGCGTCCCCGTGACGGTGCCCGTCGCACCACCCGTGTCGTCCCATCGTCACGGGCGCGCGACCGCCCCGTGTCGGGCACGCGTGGCACCGCCCATCGAGCTCGCCTAGCCGATGGGCCCGCGTCGGCGCTCGCCCGTGCTCCGGGCCGTCCAGGCTCTCCTGGCTCCCGTGGCCATCATCGCGGGGACCGTCGTCATCCTGGTCTCGGCGCTCGGGGCCTCCCCCACGACGACCTCCACGGCGACCTCCACCACGACCACCACCCCACCGACGCCGACGAGCTCGACCACGATTCCCGCGACCGGTTCGAACTGGCTCACCACCTGGACCTCGCCGATGGACTACTACTTCACCGAGCACGGCCTCCAGCCCGTGCCGGCGGTGGACGCGACGTTCCGCGACATCGCCCGGGTTGCGGTCGGCGGTCGGTTCATCGAGCTCCAGCTCTCCAACACCTGGAGTCTCACCCCCACGACCTTCGCCGCGGTCACCGTGGGTGTCCAGCAGAGCGGGGCGGCCGTCGTCCCGGGCTCGATCGTGCCGGTGACCTTCGCCGGTCGTCCCTCGGTGACGATCCCGGCCGGCGGACGAGTGAGGAGTGACCCGATCGCCCTGGCGGTGCACGCCGGTGAGACCCTGGCGATCAGCCTGTCGGTCTCGGGCTCGGCGACGGTGAGCATCCACAACTGCTGCTTCGGCCACATCGACTCCTACGGAACCCGCAACGGTGCGGGCAACCTCACCGCCGATCCGGCGGCGACACCCTTCTTCTACGGCGACTACAACATGCGCTGGCTCTCGGCGATCGCGGTCTCGGGTTCGTCGGCCCAGGGGACGGTCGTGGCCTTCGGCGACTCGATTACCGAGGGCTTCAACAACGCGGGTCTCAGCTGGCCGACGCTCTTACAGCGGCGCATCAGCCACCTCGCCCCGAGCCAACAGGTCGCCGTGGTCGACGAGGGGATCGCCGGCAACACCGTATCGACCTTCCCCCGGGGTACGACGTACGCCGAACTCGACGGTGGGCTGCCCGGGGTCACCCGCTTCGGCCCGGACGCGCTCGCGCTGCCGGGCGTGAAGGACGTCGTCGTCTTCCTCGGGACCAACGACATCTGGTTCGGGGCCGGCGGTTCCAACCTGACCCACCCGATTCCGCCCTACGGCACCGCCCCGCGGATCGAGGCCGCCCTGCGGGCCCTCATCGACCGCGCCCACGCCCACGGGCTCAAGGTGTTCGGGGTGACCCTCTTGCCGCGGGCGACCTTCGCCGGGGGCAACGGCGAGGAGCCCGAGATCTGGACCCCGTCGGACCAGGCGACCATGGACGCGGTGAACGCGTGGATCCTCTCGCCGAGTTCGGGCTTCGACGGGACGATCGACCTAGCGGCCGTGATGGGTGACGTGTACAACGGCGCGTGCCGGCCCACGACACCCTTCGCTCCCTACTACACCGTCGACAACCTCCACCCCAACACCGCCGGCCAGACGGTCATGGCCAACGCCATCTCCACCACCCTCTTTGGGATACCCCAGGCACCGACGCTGCCCCCGCTCGTGGCGGCCACCCCCACCCCGGGGTGCCCGGCCGCCCTCACCGCGGAGCGGGTCCTCGCGGCGGGGAGCGCCGTCGCGACCACGACCACCACCACGACCATCCCCCCACGAAAGACGCACCCAACTCACCACCCCGCTCAATCGAACGCCACGCTGCGACGCCTCGTGGGGGCTCTCCTCGTGGTGGTGATCGGTCTCGTCGTCGTCGCGCTCGTCGCACGCCAGCGGCGGGCGCGTCGCCGGCGGCGCGCCCGCGAGGCGATGCGCGCCTACCGGGGCCCCAGCGGGTTCCCGCCCTCGCCGCGACCCCGATCGTCCAAGAGGTAGCGGTATCGGACGAAGGCCTCGCCGCTGCGACTGGTCATCTCACCGTCGGCCCGCCATCCGAGGTGGCGGTAGAAGCCACCAGCGGCGAGGTCGGGCGGAGTGACGAGGACCAACTCGTCCAGACCGGCCGCGCGGCCCGCGGCGATCGCCGCGTCGAGCAGGGCGCGCCCGACCCCCGAACCCTGGCGGTCCGCGCGCACGAGGACGTGGGTGATCTCGCCCACGCGCGGACCCGACGACTCCTCGAGGCTCGTGCGCGAGCGTGAGAGCCGCGACGCGATGAGCCGCACCACGCCGCGCACGTAGCGCCGCGCGCGAGTGACGATGAGGTCGCGCGCGAACGACGGGTGGCCCACGGCGTAGAGGGCGAGGCGCGCGGCGAGGCGCGCTCCACCGTGACGCACCATCGCGCGCACGTGGGTGGCTGGGTCGGTGGCACCGAGCACGACCCCGAGCAGGTCGCCCGTGTCGTCGCGCGCGACGAGTGAGATCGCCCCAGGAGCCTCGACCCACGTCCGGTAGTACGCGCGCATGAATCCCGGCCCGCAACGTGACAGGAACTCCATGTCGAGGATCTCTCGGTGGAGGGCCGACGCCTCCGCGAGGTCAGCGCTGACGAGCGGGCGAATCTGCACGACTCCGGTCACCGACGACCGGTACGATGGATCACGCCACCGACAGAGCAGCCCGCCTGCATGATGGGGAGACCCTACCAAGTTGACACGTTCCCGTGGGCGCGCCGGCGCGTGACCGGCGTCGATCCGACCTCGCCGCGCCCGTGCCCTCGGTAGCCGCGCGCGCTCGCCGGCGACGCCAGCGTGCCCGACGCCGGGCGCTCTCTCGCGTCCTGGTCGCCCTCCTCGCTCTGGGCACGCTCGCGGCGGTCCTGGCCAGTCGGACCCATCCGCCGGCGACTCCGACCACGACGACAACGCACCCGACAACCACGACCACACCCACCAGTGGTCCCCCCTTCGCCGTGGGGACGCTCTCGCTTACCCTGCGCGAGCCCTGGGGCACGACGGTGCGGGTCCTGCCCACCACCGTCTACTACCCGGCCGCGGGCCGCCCCGGCGGCGCACCCGCCGCCGGCGCGGGTCCCCTGCGCGCGGCCGGACCCTTCCCGCTCGTGGTGTTCTCGGAGGGCTACGCCATCGCCCCCCAGGCCTACGGGGCCCTCCTCGACGCGTGGGCCGCGGCCGGCTACGTCGTGGCGGCCCCGGTCTACCCTTTCACCGATCCGGCCGAACCCGGGGGGCTCAACGAGAGCGACATCGTCAACCACCCGGCCGACCTGCGATACGTCATCACGACGCTGCTCGCGATGTCCAGAACCCACGGCGGCGACCTCGCGGGGCTCGTGCGGCCCCAGGAGATCGCCGTGATCGGCCACTCCGACGGGGGTGACGTGAGCCTGGCCACGGTCGCCAACACCTGCTGCACGGACCCACGGATCACCGCCGCCGTCCTGCTCTCGGGCGCCGAGCTCGCCTCGTTTTCGGGCCAGTACTTCGCCGGCCCCCGGGCCGTCCCCCTGCTCGTCGTCCAGGGCACCGCCGACACGGTCAACCCCCCGTCCTGCAGCCTCCAGATCTACGACGCCGCGCCCTCGCCCAAGGACTACCTCTCCCTCTTCGGAATGAGCCACACCGGCGCCTACCTCCCCGCGGGGCCCGCCCGGGCCGTCGTCGAGCGGGTGACGATCGACTTCTTGAACGCCTACCTGAAGGGCTCCTCCAGCGCGCTCGGGCGCCTAGCGCTCGACGGGAACGTCCCCGGCCTGGCGGCCCTGACGAGCGCGTCGCGCGTCTCGGCGCGCCTCGCCCCGCCCACCGGCCCCTGCCCCGGGGCACCGGCGGGCTAGCCCGAACCGCGCCCGGGTCAGGCGGAGGCCGGACCCGGCTTCACGCCGCTCACGACCGCGGCCTCGGCCACCACGACGTTCACCGACACGTCGGTGAACCCGGCGGCCTCGTAGAGCCGGACCCACGCGTCGGTGGAGATCGGGCGCTCGTGCAGGCGCAGCATGAACCGGCCCACGTTCTTCACGATCCGCCAGTAGCCCGGCAGTCCCCGCTTGGCCATCGAGCGCACCTTGCTCGCGATGATCTCGCGATCGCGGGTCGTCGCACCCCGGCCGAACATCATGTCGGCGATAACCAGTTGGCCCCCGGGCCGCAACCACTCGAAGGCCGCGGCGACGACCTGGGCCTTGTCGTCGTCGACGAGGTGGTGCAGCGCGTAGTTGGTCGTCACGAGGTCCACGCTTTCGGGGGGCAGGCTAAGTCGCTCGATGGGCGTGGCCACTCCCCGCACCCCCGTCAGTCCCTCGGCGCGAGCACGGGCCTCCATCTTGTCGATCATCGCGGGGCTCACGTCGACCCCCAGCACGTTCGCCCCGGCCTGGGCCAGCACCAGGGCCAGCCGCCCCGTGCCGCAGCCCAGGTCCACGCAGTCCATCCCCTCGCGCAGCCGGCAGCGCTCAATCGCGGCCGCGGCCACCTTGGCCATGCCCGCGTCGTTGTGGCGGTCCCAGGTCTCGGCGCGCCGGCCCCACTTCTTGGCCTGGGTCCGGATCGCGACCGCCGTCTTCAGGCGGGAGCGACCCGAGCCGGGTTCGGGCGTCTCGGGGGCGGGGTGGTCGGTCATCGTGGGCCTCTCAGGGTGCGCGGGTGGGGACGACGCCTCCGTCGGGGCCCGGCCCCACGTCGGGGCGGGCCTGCGGAGTGCACCCGCGAAGTCTCCCAGTCGAACATAAACGCCCGTTAAGGCCGCTCTCACGGCCCGCGGCGAGCGTGGCGGTCGACGCCCGGGCGAGCGTAACATCGGACACGACCCGAACCCCCTACTCCCGGCGCCAACGTTGCGACAACGCTTATCAGGCCTTCACGTCGCCCTTAGTTTGGCCGACCACGCTGGCGGCGTGACCGCGAAGCCCTCGTCCGCACCACCCCGCCCGGGCGGGCTGCTCGCGCTGGGTCCCGACGAGTCGGGACCGCCGGCCCGGGCCACGCCGAGCGCGCCGCGCTCGCCGGCCCCCCGGCCCCTGCTCGTCGACCTCGCCCTCGCGGTGGTGGCGGTCGGATTCGGGCTGTCGGTGGGGATCGCCCTCACCGCCACGAGCCGCCACCAGCTCGCGGCCCCCGGCGGCGTGGCCCTCTTCCTCGGCAACCTCACGGGGCTCGCCGGGACCTACCTCGCCCTGGTGATGGTGCTGCTCATCAGCCGCATCCCCTTCGTGGAGCGGGTCCTCGGCCAGGACACGCTCCTGCGCTGGCACCGGCGCCTCGCGCCCTGGCCCATCACGCTCATCATCGCCCACGTCGTGATCCTCACGATCGGCTACGCCCAGGCCGCCCGCACGGGCATCCTGCACGAGATCGGCCCCTTGGTGAACGGCTTCCCGGACATGGGCATCGCCACGGCCGGGTTCGTGCTCATGATGGCCGTCGCGATCGCCTCGTTCTACCCGATCCGTCGACGCATCAAGCGCGAGAACTGGTGGGGACTCCACCTCTTCATGTACCTGGCGCTCGCCCTCGCCTTCGCCCACGAGATCGTGCTCGGCCCCTCCTTCGTCGGCCACCCGGTGACCCAGCTCGTCTGGTCGGTCGCCTGGGCCGCGACCGCCGGGCTCGTCCTGATCTACCGCGTCGGGTTGCCGGTCGTGCGCTCGATCCGTCACGGCCTCGTCGTCGAGGAGATCCACCCCGAGGGGCCCGACGTCGTGAGCGTGATCCTGCGCGGTCGCCATCTCGAGCGGCTGGCCGTCTCGGGCGGGCAGTTTTTCGAGTGGCGATTCCTCGCTCGCGGTATGTGGTGGCAGGCCCACCCCTTCTCGATCTCGGCCCGACCCCAGCCCCCCTACCTGCGACTGACCGTGAAGTGCGTCGGCGACTTCACCTCGGCGCTCGCCCGCCTGCCCCTGGGCACCCGGGTCGCGCTCGAGGGGCCCTACGGGACCTTCACCGCCCACGCCCTGCGCACCCGCAAGGTGGCACTCATCGCCGGCGGGATCGGGGTCACGTCGGTCCGCTCCCTCTTGGAGGACCTGCCCAAGGGCACCCGTCCGGTCGTGGTGCTTCGCGCCTCGAGCGAAGACGAGCTCGTCTTGCGCGAGGAGATAGCCGAACTCGTCAAGTGGCACGGTGGCCGACTCCACGAAGTCGTGGGGCCCCGCACCGCCCAACCCGTCGAGCACCTCACCGAGCTGATCGGCGACCTCCATAAGCGCGACACCTACGTCTCGGGCTCGGAGAGCTTCGTCATGAGCGTGACGCGACTTCTATCCGTGCTGAAGGTCCCCCAGGAGGCGGTACACGCCGATGTCTATGCGCTCTGACCCGTCCGGCGAGCGCGCCACGGTGCGCCGCGGATTGAGGATTCTCCCAACCCCGCGCCCGGAAGTGACGCGATGAAGCGCGCCGTGATCGCGGTCGTGGCGGCGGTCGGCGGATTCGCCGGCGTGCTCGGGTTCAATCTGGGCGGTTCGCGCGCACCCCTCCTCCGCAGCGGCGCCCCGGCCTCGAACCCCGCGTCGAGCCCGCCCGCCACGACGCCCCCGACCTCACCCGGCGGCTCGACCACCCCCACGACGAGCGCCGCCGGCGGCTCCGGCCCCCCGCCGACCGGGGTCCGGAGCGCCGTGGGCACCACCTACCAGTACGGGTACGGCCAGCTCGCGGTGCGCGTCACGCTGAACGGCTCGTCGATCACCCGAGTCGCCACCGTCGGGCTCCAGACGGCCGACCCGTACTCCCAGCAGCTCGCCCAGCAGGTCATCCCGCTCTTGCGCCACGAGGTGCTCGCCGCCCAGAGTGCGAAGGTTAACGGCTTCTCTGGGGCGACCTACACGAGCGAGGCCTACATCTACTCGCTCCAGTCGGCGCTCGACAAGCTTCACAAGAAGTAACCGACCCCGGGCGCCGATGGCCTCGATCGTTCACACCGAAGAGGTCATGGGCACCGTCGTCTCGTTCCACCTCGACGCGCCCCAGATGAGCGAGTCGTCGCTGAGGGGCGCCGTGGCCGCCGCCACGGAGCTGCTGCACCGCGACGACGAGACCTTCAGCACGTGGAAGCCTCAGAGCCCCCTGAGCCGCCTGCGCCGCGGCGAGATCCGCCCGGAGGACGCTCAGGCCGAGGTGGCCGAGGTCCTCGATCTGTGCGAGGCCGCCGGGACACTCTCGCGGGGGTGGTTCGACGCGTTCGCGATGCCCGGGGGCGTCGATCCGACGGGGCTCGTGAAGGGCTGGTCAATCGAGCGCGCCCTCACGGTGCTCGTAGACGCCGGGGTCACCTCCGCCATGGTCAACGGCGGGGGCGACATCGCCTGTCACGGCGAGGCGCCCCAGGGCGGCCCCTGGCGCATCGGCGTGCGCCACCCGTGGCGCCCTGAGGCCCTCGCCGCCGTCCTCAAGGTCGAGCGGGCGATCGCGACCTCCGGTGAGTACGAACGCGGCCGGCACCTCGTCGACCCGATCGGCCGGCTCGGTCCCCCACCGGCCTCGGCCACCGTGACCGGGCCGAGCCTCACCCTCGCCGACGCGCTGGCGACGGCCGTGGCGGTCGGAGGCGACGCCGCACTCGAGGTCGTCGCCGCGATCGACGACTACGACGCCTACCTCATCCGCGCGGACGGCACCGAGGCCCACACCGAGGGGATCCGCTTCGCCGTCACCGAACTGAACGACCACGACTGAGCGACGGTGGTGGGGAGTTGGTGGGGACCTACGGTACTGGCACGTGAGCGCCACGGGGCGCACGGATCCATCTCCCCCTCCTTCAAAGGACGCTGGGGACTAGGACAGACCTAGCCGTCTCACCAGACGACGGCATCGCGCGACGACCTCGCGACGCCAACGAACGACGCGCCTCCGTCCCGTGCACCAGGCCCCGTCGCGGGGAGGCCCCCGCCAAAGAGGGACAAAAGGACCTTGCGCCTAGGCCCCTACACCTCACTCGTTGTCGAGAGGTGCAGGGGCCTCACCCTCTCACCCCTGCCGGCAGTCGAGGGTGGACGTGTCCAGGCTGCGAGGACGTCACACGTGGACGGCTGGAGTTCACGGACATTGTCGCC
>DASSZS010000022.1:0-14526 GCA_035702745.1 Acidimicrobiales bacterium
GCCCTGAACGGCTCCACCACAGCGATAGTCCTGGTCGGCGCGGTCTTCTTGGCCGCCGCGGTGGAGATGGTCGAGGCCCTGACGATCGTGCTCGCCGTCGGGCACACCCGCGGCTGGCGCACGGCGCTCGAGGGGACGGGCGTGGCGGTGCTCGCCCTGGCGGCTCTCGTGGCGGTGCTCGGACCGGCCCTGGTGCACGTGCCCTTGACCGTGTTGCGCCTGGTGGTGGGGGTTGTTCTGCTGATCTTCGGCCTCCAGTGGCTGCGCAAGGCCGTCCTGCGCTCGGCCGGGATCAAGGCCAAGCACGACGAGGACGCGATCTACGCCGAGATGACCGCCCGGCTCGCCCTCACCGGGGAGCGCCCGCCGCGGGACCGGGTGGCCTTCGTGGTGGCCTTCAAGGGGGTCTTCTTAGAGGGCCTCGAGATCGTGGTCGCGGTCTTGACCCTGGGCACCTCGGCGCACCGTCTGGGGCTCGCCGCCGCCACGGCCGCGGTGGCCGTCGTCCTCGTCGCCGCGAGCGGGGCGCTTCTGGCCCGCCAGCTCTCCTCGGTGCCCGAGAACGCCATGAAGATGGCCGTGGGGATCATGCTCGTGAGCTACGGCTCCTTCTGGACCGGCGAGGGGCTCAAGGTCCACTGGCCCGGGGGCGACGTCATGATCGCGGGCCTGGTCGTCGTCTACGCCCTTTCGAGCGCGCTCGTAGTGCGCGTGCTCGCGAGCGGCGCGCGCGAGCCGGTGCGGGCTCCTCGATGAACCCCTTCCCCCGCGACGACAAGCCTTTGGCCGCCCGGCTCCTCGAGGGCTTCGGGCGGTTCTGGTGGGACTTCCTCGTCGGGGACACCCCGGAGATCACCCTGTCGGTGGTCGGGATCGTGGGCGTGACGGCGCTGCTGCGCGACGTGGCCCACGCCAACGTCGCGGCCTACGTGGCCCTCGTCGCTCTCAGCGTGGGGGCGCTCACCCTCTCGGCGGCCCGCGCGCGCGCTCGAGACCGCTGAGTCGGCCCCGGGGCGCCGGGGGACCGGGACGCCCGGGGGTGTTAGGATGGACGTCCCTGGGGGCGCTCGCTGAGCGTCTCCCGTAGGGCAGTGGCTCAATTGGTAGAGCACCGGTCTCCAAAACCGGCGGTTGGGGGTTCGAGTCCCTCCTGCCCTGCCCGGGGCGTAGAAGCGTAGAAGAGACCGAGATGAACCGCGAACAGAAGCGCATGTTGCAGCGACAGGGCCAGATGGGGGCCGACGGCTCCGCCGGCTCGCGGCGCACGTCGGTCGAGGACGTCCAGCGCCGACGCTCCAGCGAGCGCACCCACCCGCGCGACTTCGCGCGCCAGGTCCGCGAGGAGATGCGCCAGGTCGCCTGGCCGACCCGGCCCGAGGTCGTCAACTACACGACGATCGTCATGTTCGTGCTGGTCTTCATGACCGCCCTCATCTTCGGGCTCGGCGTGGGCTCGGAGAAGTTCGTCTCGTTCCTCTTCCTCAAGTAGGCGCCGTGTCCGACCTCGAGACCCCCATCGACGACGTCCCCGCGGACCTCGACCCCGCGACCGGGGAGCCCTTCGAGATCGCCGAGGACCTCGAGCCCGAGATCGAGAGCGCCTTCGACCGCCCGGGGCGCTGGTACATCGTGCACACCTTCGCCGGCCACGAGCAGAAGGTCATCTCGGCGCTCAACAACATCATCAAGAGCCGCGAGCTCGGCGAGCAGATCTACGAGATCTACCTCCCCGAGGAGGACGTCACCGAGTTCAAGGGCGGCAAGAAGGTCACCGTCGCCAAGCGCATGTTCCCCAGCTACCTCCTGGTGCGCTGCGAGCCCGACCCGGAGATCTTCTACGTGATCGCCTCGACCCCGGGGGTGACCGGCTTCGTCGGGGCCGAGAAGACCAAGCCGACGGCGCTCACCCGCCGCGAGGTCGACAACATCATCCGGCCCAAGATCGAGGGCGTCGAGCAGCCGGTCGCCAAGCGCCGCATGCCGACCCACGAGTTCGAGGTCAACGACACCGTCCAGATCAAGTCCGGCCCCTTCGCGACCTTCTCGGGTCACGTGGCCGAGATCAACGAGGACCAGCTCAAGGTCAAGGTCCTCGTCGACATCTTCGGCCGAGAGACCCCCGTGGAGCTCGACTTCACCCAGGTCACCAAGCTCTAGACAAGGAGAGTCCCATGGCGAAGAAAGTCGTCGCCGTCGTCAAGATCCAGCTCGACGCCGGGAGCGCCACCCCGGCGCCCCCGGTGGGCACCGCGCTGGGGCCCCACGGCGTGCAGACCATGGAGTTCTGCAAGCAGTACAACGCGGCGACCGAGTCGATGCGCGGCACGGTCATCCCCGTGGAGATCTCGATCTACGAGGACCGCTCGTTCACCTTCGTGCTCAAGACCCCGCCGACGCCGGTGCTGTTGCGCCAGGCGGCCGGGCTGGAGAAGGGCGCCCACATCGCCGGGCGCGAGACGGTGGCCACGGTCACCATGGACCAGGTGGCCGAGATCGCCCAGACCAAGATGAAGGACCTCAACACCGACGACCTCGAGTCGGCCAAGCTCCAGGTGATGGGCACGGCGCGCTCGATGGGCATCGCGGTCGCGGGCTAGGAGAAGAGATGAGACACGGCAAGAACTACCGCAACGCCCTGGCCCAGGTCGACCGCGAGGAGCTCCTCGGGGTCAGCGAGGCGGTCGACAAGGTGAAGGCCCTCGCCACGGCGAAGTTCGACGAGACCGTCGAGCTGGCGGTGCGTCTGGGCGTCGACCCCCGGCGAGCCGAGCAGATCGTGCGCGGCACGATCACGCTGCCGGCCGGCACCGGCAAGACCAACCGGGTGGCCGTCTTCGCCGCCGGGGAGGCGGCCCAGGCCGCCCGCGACGCCGGCGCCGACGTGGTGGGCGCCGACGACCTCGTCGAGCGCGTGCGCGGTGGGTTCCTCGACTTCGACGTGGCCATCGCCACCCCGGACCTGATGGGCCTGGTCGGCGGGCTGGGCCGGGTGCTCGGACCCCGCGGCCTCATGCCCAACCCCAAGACCGGCACCGTCACCACCGACGTCGCCAAGGCCGTCACCGACTTCAAGGGCGGGCGGGTCGAGTACCGCACCGACAAGTTGGGCAACGTCCAGCTGCGCGTGGGCAAGGTGAGCTTCTCGCGCGAGGACCTCGTGCGCAACGTGGTGGCCGTGGTGGACGAGCTGGTGCGCGTCAAGCCCTCGAGCTCCAAGGGCCGCTACCTGTTGAGCGTCACGATCTCGTCCACCATGGGCCCCGGGGTCAAGGTCGACCCGGCCCGGGCCCGGGAGCACGACGAGGCCCTGGCCGGCTCGGTTTGACCCAGCGCGGGCCGCGCCGCTAGGCTGGGCGCCCCGCACGATTCGTCGTGCCACAGAACGAAGAACGCCGAAGACATCCGGTGCGCGCGAGCGCCTAAGGGACGCCAGTCCGCCTGACGAGGGGTTCGAGCCTCGCCTCGCGCCCGGGTGCCTACGGCCCCGACAGAGCCGGTCGAACCGGTGGGAGGCGAGATGGCAAGCAAGGTCCGCACCGAGAAGGTGGCGGCGGTCGAGGACGTGAAGTCCCGGGTCGCGGCCACCTCGACCGCGGTGGTCACCGAGTACCGGGGGCTCACCGTCACCCAGATCCAAGAGCTGCGCCGCCAGCTGCGCGCCGCCGGGGCCGACTACAAGGTCTTCAAGAACACCCTCGTGCGCCGGGCCATCGACGGGACCGAGGTCGAGTCGCTGGCCGCCTTCTTAACGGGCCCCACGGCCATCGCCTTCGTCTCGGGCGACGTCTCGGCCGTGGCGAAGGCCCTGCGCGACTTCGCCAAGGCCGCCCCGGCGCTCGTGGTGAAGGGCGGGGTCGTGAACGGCCAGGCCCTGAGCGACCGCGACCTGGTGGCCCTGGCGGACCTGCCCAGCCGCGAGGTCCTGCTGGCGCGCCTGGCCGGGCTGATCGCCTCGCCGCTATCGACCATGGCCGGCCTGTTGAAGGCCGTGCCCCAGAGCCTCGCCTACGGCCTCGCGGCCCTGATCGACCAGCGCGGTGGCGCGCCGGTCGCTCCCGCGACCGAGACCGAGACCCCGGCCGGGGTCGAGGAGGCCGCCGCGGCGGCCGGCGACGACGCCGCGGCGAGCGCCGCGGCGACCCCCGAGGCCCCCGTGGCCGAGGACGGCACCGACAGCGCCCCGGCGGACGACGCCGAGGCCGCCCCGGCCGAGTAACCACCCGATCGAGAGATTCGAAGAGAAAGGAAACACCATGGCTACCCTGACCAAGGAGCAGATCCTGGACGGCATCGCCGCCCTGACGGTCATCGAGCTGAGCGAGCTCCTAAAGGAGTTCGAGGAGAAGTTCGGCGTCACCGCCGCCGCGCCCGTCGCGGTCGCGGCCGCCCCGGCCGCCGGTGGCGGCGGGGCCTCCGAGGAGGCCGCCGAGGAGAAGTCGAACTTCGACGTCATCCTCGTGAGCGGCGGCGACAAGAAGATCCAGGTCATCAAGGAGGTCCGGGCCCTCACGAGCCTCGGGCTCAAAGAGGCGAAGGACCTGGTCGACGGGGCCCCCAAGCCCGTCTTGGAGAACGTCTCGAAGGCCGACGCCGACAAGGCGAAGGAGGCCCTCGAGGGCGCCGGCGCCACGGTCGAGCTCAAGTAGCGCCTCGCCGGCGGGCCCCGGGGCTGGCTCCGGGGCCCGCCGATGCGGCGAAAGACTTGACCTGGGGGGTCCGCCCCCCTAGGGTGTGGCCAACCTAGAGCCGGGGCCCGCGGGCGCCGGTTGCACAGCCGCGGGCGGAACCACTAGTGTTATAAGACCGTGTTCCTGCCCCTGGCCTCGTCATCCCCTGACGGCGTCGTGTGCGTCGATCCGGCACGTTCTCGCAGCCACCCACCTACACGGAGGATAGACCGTTGACGTCTCGGTCCACTAGCCCGGAGCGGTTCAATTTCTCGGCTCTGGGCGAAGCGTACCCCCTGCCGAACCTCCTCGAGATTCAGCGGGACAGCTTCGACCTGTTCATGCGTCAGGGGTTGCGCGAGGCCTTCGAGGCGATCTCGCCGATCACCGATTTCACCGGCAAGCTGAGCCTCGAGCTCGAGTTCGACCCGGACGACCCCGACCTCAAGAGCCCGCCCAAGTTCACCGTCGAGGAGTGCCGCCAGCGCGCGACCACCTACTCCCAGCCGATCTTCGTGCGGGCCCGCTTCCTCAACTCCGACACCGGTGAGATCAAGGAGCAGACGGTCTTCATGGGGGACTTCCCCATCATGACCGAGCAGGGGACCTTCATCATCAACGGCACCGAGCGCGTCGTGGTGAGCCAGCTCGTGCGCTCGCCCGGGGTCCTCTTCCAGCCGGGCAAGGACGAGAAGGTCGCCTTCGAAGGCACCATCCACCCCAGCCGCGGCGAGTGGCTCCAGGTCGACCTCGAAGAGAAGCGCAACAAGGCGGCCAACGCCGGGGCGCGCATCGCGCGCAAGCGGCGCATCTCGATCTTCACCCTGCTGCGCGCGCTCGACACCGCGCTCGACGAGGCGTTCTTCGAGCGCTTCGTCGCCCACTTCGACTTCCTCGAGGACCAGTTCCACCAGGACTGGAAGAAGGCCCACCTCGACATCGCCAAGCACCTCGAGAAGTTCAACCTCGAAGACACGCCCGAGAACGTCGCGCGCGCCAGCCAAGAGACGGCCTGGCTGGAGATCTACCGCCGCGCCCGCCCGGGCGAGGTCCAGACCGTCGAGGCGGCCCGCCAGTACTTCGAGGGCGCCTTCTTCTCGGACAAGCGCTACGACCTGAGTCGCGTCGGGCGCTACAAGCTCGACCGCAAGCTGGGCACCGAGGTCGAGCGCAACGTCGAGCTCTTCGGCGACCTCCTCGAGCGGCCCAGCGCCGACCTGCACGTGCTCTCCAAGGCCGACGTGCTCGCTACGGCGACGTACCTGCTCAACCTGGCCCGTGACCGCACGGCCAAAGAGACCAGCTACCACATCGACGACCAGGACCACTTCGCCAACCGGCGGATCCGCAGCGTGGGCGAGCTGATCCAGAACGCCCTGCGCACCGGCCTGTCGCGCATGGAGCGTGTCGTGCGCGAGCGGATGAACACCCAGGACGTCGAGGCGATCGCGCCCCAGACGCTGATCAACATCCGCCCCGTGATGTCGGCGATCAAGGAGTTCTTCGCGACCTCCCAGCTCAGCCAGTTCATGGACCAGAACAACCCGCTGTCGGGCCTGACCCACAAGCGCCGCCTCTCGGCGCTCGGCCCGGGCGGGCTCAGCCGCGAGCGCGCCGGCCTCGAGGTCCGCGACGTCCACTCCTCCCACTACGGGCGCATGTGCCCGATCGAGACGCCCGAGGGGCCCAACGTGGGTCTCATCGGCTACCTCGCGACCTACGCGCGGATCAACGAGTACGGCTTCATCGAGACCCCGTACCGCGTGGTGGAGAACGGCCGGGTCACCGGCGAGGTGCGCTACTTCACCGCCGACGAGGAGGAGCGCTTCGTCATCGCCCAGGCGAACACCGAGCTCGACGCCGAGGGCCGCATCACGGCCGAGCGCGTGCTGGTGCGCCGCGGGCCGGTGGGCACGGGGCTGCGCGTGGGCTCGTCCAACCGCTCGAGCTCGACCACCTCGGAGATCGACTTCGTCACCGCCGACGAGGTCGAGCTGATGGACGTCTCGACCAAGCAGATCATCTCGGTCGCCACCTCGCTCATCCCCTTCGTCGAGCACGACGACGCCCAGCGGGCGCTCATGGGCGCGAACATGCAGAAGCAGGCCGTGCCGCTCGTCCTGCCCGAGGCCCCCTTCGTGGGTACCGGCATGGAGGGGCGCGCGGCGCTCGACTCGGGTGACGTCCTCATCGCCGAGGGCACCGGCGTCGTCCGGTCCGTCTCGGGCGATCGG
Organism: Acidimicrobiales bacterium; assembly: GCA_035702745.1. Lineage (GTDB taxonomy): Bacteria > Actinomycetota > Acidimicrobiia > Acidimicrobiales > RAAP-2 > RAAP-2. The sequence goes on from DASSZS010000022.1 coordinate 6,902, forward strand.
ATCGTCGTCGAGTACGACAAGGACGCCGTCGACCGCTACGGCAAGGCGCTGGGGCGAAAGACCTACCTGCTCAACAAGTTCCGCCGCTCCAACCAGGACACCTCGATCAACCAGAAGCCCCTCGTGGTCGGCGGCGAGAGCGTGGGCGCCGGCGACCTGTTGGCCGACGGCACCTCGACCTACCACGGCGAACTGGCGCTGGGCAAGAACCTGCTCGTGGCGTACATGCCGTGGGAGGGCTACAACTACGAGGACGCCATCATCGTCAGCGAGCGGCTCGTGCGCGACGACGTCCTGACCTCGATCCACGTCAAGGAGTACGAGATCGACGCCCGCGACACCAAGCTGGGCGCCGAGGAGATCACCCGGGACATCCCCAACCTGCCCGACGACATCCTGGCCGACCTCGACGACATGGGCATCGTGCGCATCGGCGCCGAGGTCGAGCCCGGCGACATCCTGGTGGGCAAGGTGACCCCCAAGGGTGAGACGGAGCAGTCGCCCGAGGAGCGGCTGCTGCGCGCGATCTTCGGCGAGAAGGCCCGCGAGGTGCGCGACACCTCGCTGAAGGTCCCCCACGGCGAGTCCGGCAAGGTGATCGACGTCAAGGTCTACAACCGCGACGAGGACCACGAGATGCAGCCCGGGGTCAACCAGCTGGTCAAGGTCTACGTGGCTCAGAAGCGCAAGATCACCGAGGGCGACAAGCTCGCCGGGCGCCACGGCAACAAGGGCGTCATCTCGAAGATCCTGCCCGAGGAGGACATGCCCTTCCTCGCCGACGGCACCCCGGTCGACATCATCTTGAGCCCGCTCGGCGTGCCGAGCCGCATGAACGTCGGCCAGGTCCTCGAGAGCCACCTCGGCTACGCCGCCCGTCACGGCTGGGAGGGCGTCGAGGTGAATCCGCTCGTGGGCACCTCGGGCCACGACGACCAGGCCGACCCGACTCGCCGTCCCTTCCGCAAGACCCGTCCGCGCACCGAGCCGGCCGTCTACGTGACGACCCCGGCCTTCGACGGCGCCCACTGGGACGAGCGCGAGGCCGCTCGGGACAAGCCGACGATTCAGGAGACCTTCCAGCGGCTCAACGTCGACGGCCAGAACGGCAAGCGCCTGATGGCCGGGGACAACGACGGCAAGGTCACCTTGTACAACGGTCGCACCGGCGAGGCGTACGACAACCCGATCTCGGTCGGCTACGCGTACATCTTGAAGCTCAGCCACATGGTCGACGACAAGATCCACGCCCGCTCGACCGGCCCGTACTCGATGATCACGGCCCAGCCCCTCGGGGGCAAGGCCCAGTTCGGGGGCCAGCGCTTTGGCGAGATGGAGGTCTGGGCCCTCGAGGCCTACGGCGCCGCCTACGCCCTGCAGGAGCTGCTCACCGTCAAGAGCGACGACATGAAGGGACGCGAGCGCGCCTACGAGGCGATCGTCAAGGGCCAGAACCTGCCCGAGCCGGGAATCCCCGAGTCGTTCAAGGTCCTCATCAAAGAGATGCAGTCGCTGTGCCTCAACGTCGAGGTGCGCGACAAGGGCGGGGCCCACGTGGACCTCGCCGACACCGAAGAGGACTTCTTCTCGGTCACCCGCGAGCTGGGCATCGACATCAGTCGGCCCGAGCGCGGCTCGGACGAGGAAGACGCCCGTCGCGCCGCGGAAAGGAAGTTGTCATGAGCCCGCTCGACGTCAACCAGTTCAACGAGATCTCGATCGGCCTCGCGACGACCCAGAACATCCGCAGCTGGTCCTCGGGCGAGGTGAAGAAGCCCGAGACGATCAACTACCGCACCCTGCGTCCGGAGAAGGACGGCCTGTTCTGCGAGAAGATCTTCGGACCGCAGAAGGCGTGGGAGTGCGCGTGCGGCAAGTACAAGCGGGTGCGCTTCAAGGGGATCGTCTGCGAGCGCTGCGGCGTCGAGGTCACCAGCGACAAGGTCCGGCGCGAGCGCATGGGCCACATCGCCCTGGCCGCCCCGGTGGTGCACATCTGGTACCTGCGCGGGACCCGCTCGTGGCTGGCCTACCTCCTCATGGGCACGGCGCCCAAGGAGGAGCTCAAGGCCAAGCAGCTCGAGAAGGTCATCTACTTCGCCGCCCACATGGTGACCTTCGTGGACGTCGAGAAGCGCCACGTCGACCTGCCCGACCTGCGCCAGGCGCTCGCCGAGGAGATCGACGAGATCAACGACCGCGAGGCCAAGGCCGTCGAGGCCAAGCTGCGCGACGTCGAGGCCAAGGCCGCCACCTTGGAGGGCGAGGGGGCCAAGGAGTCTGAGCTGCGCGCCCTGCAGCGCGCCAGCGAGCGCGAGCTCGAGGCCGTGAAGGCCCGCTTCGCCGAGGAGCGCGAGGTCGCCCGCCAGGCCTTCGACACCTTCGAGGGCCTGCACTCGCGTCAGATCATCGAGGACGAGGTCCTCTACCGAGAGATGGAGTTCCGCTACGGCGAGTACTTCGAGGGCGGCATGGGCGCCGACGCCATCTTGCAGCTGATCGACCGGATGGACCTCGACGAGGAAGAGCGCGTCATGCGCGAGATGATCGAGGCGAAGGACGGCCGCAAGCCGCTCAGCGCCCAGCGTCACGCCAAGTTCTTGAAGCGCCTGGCGATCGTCCAGTCGTTCAACCGCCGTGACGCCCACGGGCACCGCGTGAACGACCCGCGCGCGATGATCCTCGAGGCCGTGCCGGTGATCCCGCCGGACCTGCGTCCGATGGTCCAGCTCGACGGCGGCCGCTTCGCCACCTCGGACCTGAACGACCTGTACCGACGCGTCATCAACCGCAACAACCGCCTCAAGCGGCTGCTCGACCTGGGCGCGCCCGACATCATCGTCAACAACGAGAAGCGCATGCTCCAAGAGGCCGTCGACGCCCTGTTCGACAACGGGCGTCGCGGCCGGCCGGTCACCGGCCAGAGCGGGCGCCCCCTCAAGTCGCTCTCGGACATGCTCAAGGGCAAGCAGGGCCGGTTCCGCCAGAACCTGCTCGGCAAGCGCGTCGACTACTCGGGCCGCTCGGTCATCGTGGTCGGCCCGCAGCTCAAGCTGCACCAGTGCGGCCTGCCCAAGGAGATGGCCCTCGAGCTCTTCAAGCCCTTCGTGATGAAGCGGCTCATCGAGACCCAGGTCGCCCAGAACATCAAGAGCGCCAAGCGCATGGTCGAGCGGCGCAAGTCGGTCGTCTGGGAGGTCCTCGAGGAGGTCATCCGCGAGCACCCGGTGCTGTTGAACCGCGCCCCGACGCTGCACCGCCTGGGCATCCAGGCCTTCGAGCCGGTGCTCGTCGACGGCAAGGCCATCCAGATCCACCCGCTGGTGTGCAAGGCCTTCAACGCCGACTTCGACGGCGACCAGATGGCCGTGCACGTCCCGCTGTCGGCCGAGTCCCAGGCCGAGGCGCGGATCTTGATGCTCTCGACCAACAACATCTTCACCCCGGCGACCGGTCGGCCGATCACCGAGCCGGGCCAGGACATGGTCTTTGGGACCTACTACCTGACCCTGCCGGCCGAGGGCGACGAGGTGAACCCGCGGGTCTTCCGCCACACCTACGAGGTCGAGAGCGCGCTCGAGGAGCGCACGCTCGGCCTGCGCACGCCCATCGAGATCCGCCCGGCCGAGGGGTCATCCCTCGACACCCGCCTGGCCGCGGCCGGCATCGAGCCGACCGGCGCGAGCCGCCGGCTCGTGACGACCGCGGGTCGGGTCCTGTTCAACGAGGCGCTCCCGCCGGCCTTTCGCTACGTGAACGAGCAGATCGGCAAGAGCACCGTGCCGGTGGGCACGATCGTCGAGGAGATCTCGGCGAGCTACTCGCGCCAGCAGGTCGCCACCGCGCTCGACGCCATCAAGGCGCTGGGCTTTCGCTACGCGACCCGCTCGGGGCTCACGATCTCGATCGAGGACATCGTCACCACGCCCGACAAGGCCGCCATCCTCAACAAGTACGAGGAGCAGGCCGCCAAGGTCGAGACGAACTACCGGCGCGGCGTCATCGTCGACGACGAGCGGCGCCAGCAGGAGATCGAGATCTGGACCAACGCCAACAAAGAGGTCGGTGACGCGGCCGAGCGGGCGATGAACGCGATGGCCGAGAACCCCATCCGCATGATGGTGGACTCGGGCGCCCGCGGCAACAGCCAGCAGATCCGCCAGATCGCGGCCATGAAGGGCCTCGTCTCGAACCCGCGCGGTGAGATGATCCCGCGACCGATCAAGTCCTCGTTCCGCGAGGGCCTCTCGGTCCTGGAGTACTTCATCTCGACCCACGGCACCCGCAAGGGCCTCGGCGACACCGCCCTGCGCACGGCCGACTCGGGCTACCTGACCCGACGCCTGGTCGACGTGGCCCAGGAGCTCATCGTCAAAGAGTCCGACTGTGGCACCACGCGCGGGCTGTGGATCGAGAACGTGGGACCGGACCGGCCCGGCCGGCGCGCCCACCTCGAGACCAAGCTCTGGGGTCGCGTCGTCGCCGAGGACGTCACCCTCGCCGACGGCTCGGTCATCCCGGCCGGCACGCTGCTCTACGTCGACGACGTCGAGCGGCTGCGCGACGACGCGTCGGTCGAGCGCGTGCGCGTGCGCACGACGCTGACCTGCGACGCCCTCCAGGGCGTGTGCGCGGCCTGCTACGGCATGTCGCTCGCCACCCACCAGATCGTCGAGCTCGGCGAGGCCGTCGGGGTCATCGCGGCCCAGTCGATCGGCGAGCCGGGCACCCAGCTCACGATGCGCACCTTCCACTCCGGTGGCGTGACCGAGAGCGACATCACCCACGGCCTGCCCCGCGTGGTCGAGCTCTTCGAGGCCCGCACCCCCAAGGGCGCCGCGGCGGTGGCGGAGTTCTCCGGCGCCGTGCGCGTCGAGCTGATCGGGCGCGAGCGCAAGGTGACGATCGTCGGCGACGAGGGCCAGGTCCAAGAGGAGTCGATCTCCATCGCCCGCCACCTCCTCGTCGAGGACGGCCAGGAGGTCGAGGTCGGCACGCCGCTGCACGACGGGCCCCTCGACCCCAAGCTGATGATGAAGTTCCGCGGGACCCGCGAGACCCAGCAGTACCTGGTCGAGGAGGTCCAGAACGTCTACCGCGACCAGGGCGTGTCGATCCACGACAAGCACATCGAGCTGATCGTGCGCCAGATGACCCGCCGGGTGCAGGTCGTCGACGCCGGGGACTCGGCCTGGCTGCCCGGGGCGCTCATCGACGTGAAGACCTTCAACGACACCAACGACGACCTCGAGGCCCAGGGCAAGGAGGCGGCCGACGGCCGCGCCCAGCTCATGGGGATCACCAAGGCGTCGCTGGCGACCGACTCGTGGCTCTCGGCCGCCTCCTTCCAAGAGACGACCCGGGTGCTCACCGAGGCGGCCATCGAGGGCAAGCACGACTCGCTGGTGGGCCTTAAGGAGAACATCATCATCGGCAAGCTGATCCCGGCCGGCTCGGGGCTCGACTACTACAACGAGCGCGAGCTGCGCCTGGACATGCCCGACGCCGAGATGCTGCCCGACTGGGCGAGGGGCACCGAGGAGGACCTCGACCTGGCGAGCCTGCTGGGCGAGCTGAGCGGGGACGACACCTTCAGCGCCGACCTGGCCGCCTTCCAGAACATCGGGACGGCCACCTACGACGAGTCGGCGCTGCCCGAGAACGACCTGGAGAACCCCGAGGACCAGCTCGGCGGCCAGGCCCTGTAGGCTGGAGCCCCCGCCGGGCTTGCCAGGTACCGGGGGCGGGCGTAGGATTGCTAGTCCGCTCCGGGGGGCCCCCGGGCGCCCCGAGTTCGAGAAATTACGAGAGAGGTTTCGCGTGCCCACCATCGAGCAGTTGGTCCGTAAGGGCCGACAGGAGAAGGTCAGCAAGACCAAGACGCCGGCCCTCAAGGGGGCCCCGCAGCGTCGTGGGGTCTGCACCCGCGTCCACACGGTCACGCCCAAGAAGCCCAACTCGGCCCTGCGCAAGGTGGCGCGCGTCCGTCTGACCTCGGGGGTCGAGGTCACGGCCTACATCCCCGGCGTGGGCCACAACCTCCAGGAGCACTCGATCGTGCTGGTGCGCGGGGGGCGCGTGAAGGACCTGCCGGGCGTGCGCTACAAGATCATCCGCGGCGCCCTGGACACCTCGGGCGTGCGCGACCGCAAGCAGGCCCGTAGCCGCTACGGCGCCAAGAGGGAGGGCTGATGCCTCGCAAGGGCCCCGCCGTGCGTCGGGAGGTCCCGGCCGACCCTATCTACAAGTCGGTCCTGGTCACCCAGATCATCAACAAGGTGCTCGAGCGCGGCAAGCGCACGATCGCCGAGCGCATCGTCTACACCGCCCTCGAGCAGGTCGAGCAGAAGACCGGCTCGGACCCCATCGCCACGCTCAAGCGGGCGCTGGAGAACGTGCGTCCCGAGCTCGAGGTGCGCAGCCGTCGCGTGGGCGGCACCACCTACCAGGTGCCGGTCGAGGTGCGCCCGCGCCGCTCGACGACGCTGGGCATCCGCTGGCTGACCGACTTCGCGAAGAAGCGCCGCGAGAAGACCATGGCCGAGCGTCTGGCCAACGAGATCATGGACGCCGCCAACGGCGTCGGGGCGGCCGTCAAGCGGCGCGAGGACATGGCCAAGATGGCCGAGTCCAACAAGGCCTTCGCCCACTACCGCTGGTAAGGAACCCCCATGGCCCCCCGTGAGTACCCCCTCGAGAAGCTGCGCAACATCGGCATCATGGCCCACATCGACGCGGGCAAGACCACCACGACCGAGCGCATCCTCTACTACACCGGCAAGAACTACAAAATCGGCGAGGTCCACGAGGGCGCCGCGACCATGGACTGGATGGTCCAAGAGCAAGAGCGCGGGATCACCATCACCTCGGCCGCCACGACCTGCTACTGGAACGGGCACCGGATCAACATCATCGACACGCCCGGCCACGTGGACTTCACCGTCGAGGTCGAGCGGAGCCTCCGCGTGCTCGACGGCGCGGTCGCCGTCTTCGACTCGGTCGCCGGCGTCGAGCCGCAGTCCGAGACCGTCTGGCGTCAGGCGGACCGCTACGAGGTTCCGCGGATCGCCTTCGTCAACAAGATGGACCGCACCGGCGCCAACTTCGAGCGCACGGTCGAGATGATGGTCGACCGCCTCAACGCCAACCCGCTCGTCCTGCAGCTCCCGTGGGGCACCGAGGCCGACCTGCACGGCGTGATCGACCTCGTCCAGATGAACGCCCATTACTGGGAGGGCGACATGGGCGAGGAGTGGAAGGACACGCAGATCCCCGACGAGTACCGCGAGCGCGCCGACGCAGCGCGACACGAGCTCTTCGAGAAGCTCGCCGACCACGACGAGTCGCTGATGGAGAAGTTCATCGGCGAGGAAGAGCCGACCGTCGAGGAGCTGAAGCGCGCGATCCGCAAGGCGACGCTCGACGGCTCCGGCGTGCCCGTGCTCTGCGGGTCGGCGTTCAAGAACAAGGGCGTGCAGCTGGTGCTCGACGCGATCGTCGACTACCTGCCCTCGCCGGTCGACGTCCCCGCGGTCGTCGGCCACCGCCCGCTCAAGGAGGACGAGCAGGTCGAGCGCGCGCCCGACGACAGCGCGCCGTTCTCCGCCCTGGCGTTCAAGATCATG
>DASSZS010000044.1:0-4425 GCA_035702745.1 Acidimicrobiales bacterium
GCTCGACTACGCCAAGGAGCGCAAGCAGTTCGGCCGGGCCATCGTGGAGAACCAGGCGATCGCCTTCAAGCTCGCCAACATGAAGACCGGCGTCGACGCGGCGCGCCTGCTCGTGTGGCGCGCCGCCTGGATGGCCGCGACTAAGAAGACCTTCAGTGCGGGCGAGGGCTCGATGTCGAAGTACGTCGCCGGCGAGACCGCGGTGCGCGTGACCGAGGACGCCATCCAGATCCTCGGGGGCTACGGCTACGTGCGCGAGTACCCCGTCGAGCGCTGGCACCGCGACGCGAAGATCTACACCATCTTCGAGGGCACGAGCGAGATCCAGCAGCTGATCATCGCCCGGGCGATCTCGGGCAAGCACATCCGCTAAACACGGCGTTCGGTCGTCGGCGCGCAGGGCCGACGATCACTGACCATCACCCGAGTCGACGCGAGACGCCGCTGGCGCACACATCTCGTGCGAGGTCGAATCAGCGCACGGGACTCTGGGACGAGTTGTACAGAAGCGAACATGATGTTGTACAATTACACCGTGGCCAAAATGTCAGTCAGCAAGACGCGTGAGCGCCTCTCCGAGGTTGTCAAGATGTCCCAGTCGGAGCCGGTTGAGCTTCAGCACTACGGTCAGCGCGCCGCCGTCGTGGTGAGCCCCCATCGGTACGACGAGATGCTCGAGGCCCTCGAAGAGTCCCAGGACGTGGCGGCGTTCGATGAGGCACTCGCCGAAGAGGGTGGGAACATCCCGTGGGAGCAGGTGAAAACTGACCTCGGCTGGTCGTGAGTCCCTACCGGATCGAGTTTCGCCCGGCGGCCCTACGCGAACTTCGCACGATTGACCGTGCGACGCAGCCTCGAATCCAGGGGGCCATTGCCCTTCTGGCCCACGATCCGCGTCCACCGGCGTCTCGACCACTCCGTGGGCGAGAGGGCTACCGGCTCAGAGTGGGCGACTACCGAATCCTCTACACGATTGATGACGGGCTCCTGCTCATCGTCGTCGTGACCCTCGGCCATCGCCGAGACGTCTAGCAGTGATGTTTCGCGCAGTGACTCGCCCGTCGGAGGGTCGGCGCTACCGCCACGTCGCTGTGCGCCTCACCGCCGTCGCGAGGGCCGTCAGGTAGCCCCGACTGGCGCACTCGCCCTAGTCGCGTGAGGCGACCGGGATCCGGATTGAGGCGAGCAGGCGCCGACCGGCGGGTGAGAGCGACGTAGCGCGCGGCCACACCGCCCGGATCGCCCGGCGCAGGTCGAGGTCGGCCACGGCCACCGCGACGAGCCGGCCCTCGGAGAGCTCTCGGGCGACGGTCGCCCGACCCACGACGGCGACGCCGATCCCGTCGGCGACGGCGGCCTTGATGGCCGTCGTCGAGGCCAGCTCGACGGTGGGGGCGAGCGTGAGGCCGTGGCGGGCGAGGGCGCGCTCGAGGACTTCGCGGGTGCCCGAGCCCGGCTCGCGGGCCACGAGCTCGGCGCGCGCGAGCGCGGCGGCGTCGATCGGCCGGCGTCGGTGGGCGAAGGGGTGGTCGGGCGCGACGACGACGACGAGCTCGTCGTGGGCGACGGTGCGCCCCTGCAGGCCGGGGGGCACCCGGGCCCCCTCGACGAAGCCGAGGTCGATGGCCCGACGAGAGAAGGACTCCTCCACCTCGTAGGAGTTGGCCATGTGCAGCGACACGGCGATGTCGGGGTCACTCGCGTGCAGGGCGCTCAGCCAGGCCGGCAGGAGGTACTCGGCCACCGTGAGGCTCGCCGCCACGCGCAGGTGGTGGCGCCGGCGCGTGGCCAGCAGGCGCGCCCCGTCAAGGAGCTCGCGCGTCGCGTCGAGGGCCGGCGTGGCCCACCCGACGACGGCGGCCCCCTCGGGGGTGAGCCGGGTGCCCGAGGTGGTGCGCTCTAAGAGGGTGATCCCGAGCGCCGCCTCGAGGCGCTTGAGTCGGAGGCTCGCGGCCGGCTGGGTAATCCCGACGGAATCGGCGGCCCGGGAGATGGATCCGGTCTCGGCGACCGCCGTGAGTAGCGCGAGGCCGTCGAGGTCGGGCCACTTCGTCATAAGCGCATGTTATGACCTTCTCGCGAAGTCCTCGGGCGACGCGGGGGCCCCGCCCGCGAGGCTCGTACCCATGGACGAGACGGTCGCACTCACCCCCAGCGCGACGAGGGCCGCCACCGCCCTCGCGGCCCTCCCGGGCCTCGCGCTCGCGGTGGCGGTGGGGCTCGTCGCGACGGGGCTCGCCCGCTTCGCCCCGACGGTCGGGGCGCCGGTCTTCGCGATCCTCATCGGGGCCCTCCTCGCCCTCGCCGGGCGCACGACGCCGGCGCTGCGGCCGGGGCTACGCGTCGCGGCCCGCCCGGTCCTGCAGCTCGCCGTCGTCTTCTTCGGCTTCGGGCTCTCCTTCGCGGCGGTCGCCTCGATTGGCCTGTCGTCGCTGCCGGTGCTCGCCTCGAGCCTCGTCGGCGCCTTTCTCGGCGCCCTCCTCTTCGGGCGCCTGCTCGGGGTGGGGGGAGACCTGCGCACCCTGATCTCGGTCGGCACGGCGATCTGTGGCGCCTCGGCCATCGCCGCGACCGACGGGGTCTTGCGCGCGCGCGAGCGCGACGTCAGCTACGCCATCGCCACGATCTTCACCTTCAACGTGGCGGCCGTCGTGCTCTTCCCGCTGCTCGGCCACGCCCTGCACCTCTCGAGCCACACCTTCGGCCTGTGGGCCGGCACGGCCGTGAACGACGTCTCGTCGGTCGTGGCGGCCGCGTCCTCCTTCGGCCACGGCGCGACGGGCTACGCGATCGTGGTGAAGCTCGCCCGCACCCTCGCGATCATCCCCATAACGCTCGTGATCTCGTTGCGCCGGGCCCGAGCGGCCGAGGTCTCGACCGGCTCGTTCGCGGCCGCCGCCTCGTCTTTCCCCTGGTTCATCCTGGCCTTCGTCGCGGCGGTCGCCGTGAGCTCTCTCGGCCTGCTCACCCCGGGGGTGGCCTCGGTGCTGGGCTCGCTCGCGACCTTCATGATCGCCGTGGCGCTCGCCGGCATCGGGCTGTCGACCGACCTCGCCGCCATCCGGCGCGCCGGGGTGCGCCCCCTCGCCCTCGGCGCGGGGGTGTGGGCGGTGGTGGCCGGCGTGAGCCTCGCCGTGATCTCCCTCACCCACCACTGAGGAGCGGCCGACCGGGTCGTCGCCCGAGGGCCGAGCCCCGGGTCGTTACGCTGAGCCCGTGGGAGAGGGCGCGAGGCTGCTCGTGGTGTGCACGGGCAACGTCGCGCGCTCGCCCATGCTCGCCGCGATGCTCGAGACGCTCGCCGAGGAGCTCAACCGAGGGTGGTCGGTGCGCAGCGCCGGCACGCTCGCCGGCGAGGGCGACCGAGTGAGCCCGCGCACCCTCGTCGCGATGGCCGCGCTGCGCGAGGTCGACGGGTCGCTCCTCACCCTGCACCGCAGTCACCGCCTCGGGGCGGCCGACGCGGCCTGGGCCGACGCCATCCTCACCGCCGAGGCCGACCACGTCCGTCACCTGCGCCGAGCCTTCCCCGACGCGGCCGCGAAGACCGTCACGGTCGGCCAGCTCATCGCCGAGGCGCCCGAGGGCGAGCCGCTCGGTGTTCAGGTGGGTCTCGTGGCGGCGCGCGAGCCCGACGACCGCCACGACGTCACCGACCCGGCCGGCGGGGACCAGTCCGTCTACGACGACACGGCGTCGACGCTGTGGGTCATCGCCCGCCAGCTGGCCTACGGCGCGCGGGGTTAGTCGATCTGGATCGAGCGCAGCCCGCCCCAGGCGAGGGTGGCGCTGCGCGCGGCGAGGCGCTGGGCGACGCCCGGGCGTGGCGGCGGCCAGCCGCGGGCCTCTTGCTGGATGAGCCAGGCGGTCGCGGCGCCCTCGGCGATGCCCACGACGCCCGCGGCCAGTTGGCGCCGGTGGTCGGGCTTGATGCGCACGGCGATGAGCGGCTCGATGAACGAGACGAGCGCCGCCTCGAAGGCCCGCAGGTCGCCCTTGGTCTCGCCCTCGTGGGAGTGGATGAAGAGGATCCGGAAGGCGTCGGTCTCCTCGACGACCATGTCGAAGAAGACCCGGAAGGAGACCTCGATGCGCTCGCGCGGGGTGGTGGCGTCCTCGACGGCGGCGCGCAGCGACCCGAGCAGGGTATCGGCCGTGTGGGTGACGACCTCGCGGTAGAGCTCGGTCTTGGAGTCGAAGTACTGGTACAAGATGGGCTTGGTGAAGCCGGCCTCGTGGGCGATCTCGTCCATCGTGGTGGCCTGGAAGCCCCCGTTGGCGAAGACGGTGCGCGCGACCGCGAGCAGGTGGTCCCGTCGCTCGGGGGGAGGGGTGCGCTCGCTCGAGAGCGGACGCTCGTCGTTGAGGACCATTGACCCGAGCCTACCGGCTACCCGCGAGTAGCTCCCCCACCAGCGGGGCCAA
>DASSZS010000004.1:0-34117 GCA_035702745.1 Acidimicrobiales bacterium
CGGCCGTCTCGGGAAGGTGACGGTGCGCCTCGACGGTTGCCGCCGCCGAGGCGCTCACCCAGCCGGAGCGGGACGTGCCGCACCTGCGGGCAAACTAGCCCGGGCCGAACACGACGACGGGTGTCGCCCGTCCGACGGCTAAAGCATGATTGGTAGCCTCGCAGCCATGCCGCTGCTGACCCTCGCCGACTTCGAACGCACCGCCCTCGACACCCTGATGGAGTTCGGGGCGATCCCCTCGCTCTCGCCCCAGTTCGACCCCGCCTGGGCCGAGACCGGCCACCTGGAGCGCGCCTCCCAACTCCTCGCCGACTGGGCGCGGCGCCGCGCGCTCGCTAACCATCACGTGGAGATCGTCCGCCTGCCCGGTCGCACGCCGACCCTCCTGGTGACCGTGGAGGCCACGGGTCCCGCACGCGGGACGGTCGTGCTCTACGGGCACCTCGACAAGCAGCCGCCCCTCGGGGACTGGTCCGAGGGGCTCGCCCCCTGGAGCCCGGTGCGCCGGGGGGATCGGATCTACGCCCGGGGGGTCTCCGACGACGGCTACGCCGCCTTCGCCGCCCTCAGCGCCCTCGAGGCCCTCGAGGCGGCGGGCACGCCCCACGGCCGCTGCGTGGTGCTGATCGAGGCCAGCGAGGAGAGCGGCAGCCCCGACCTTGAGGCCTACCTCGACCACTTGGCCGGACACCTCGGCGACGTCGAGCTGCTGATCTGTTTGGACTCGGGCGCCGTCTCCTACGACCGGCTGTGGGTGACGACCTCGCTGCGCGGCAACGTCAACGTCGAGGTGACCGTCTCGGTGCTCGTGACGGGCCAGCACTCGGGCTCGACGAGCGGCGTCGTGCCCTCCTCGTTCCGCGTCTTGCGCCAGCTCATGGACCGGCTCGAAGACGCCGCCACCGGTCGGGTCCTCCTCGAGGAGCTGCACACCGAGATACCGGCCGAACACCGCGACGCGGCGCGCGCGCTGGCCGCGGAGTTCGGCGACGTCGCCGCCCAGGACCTGCCCCTGCTCGAGGGCGTCGAGTTGATGGGCGTCGACGCCGAGGACCGCATCCTCAACAAGACGTGGCGCCCGACGCTCTCGACGATCGGCATGGCCGGCATCCCGGCGCCGGCCGACGCGGGCAACGTGCTGCGGCCCTTCACCACCGCGACCCTCTCGTTCCGCCTGCCGCCCACCGTCGCCGCGGCGCGGGCGCTGGCGGCGATCGAGCGGGTCCTCACGACCGACGTGCCCTCGGGCGCGCACGTCACGGTCACGCCCCAGCACCCCGGCGACGGGTGGGTCGCCCCGACGTTCGCCCCCTGGCTACGTGAGGCCCTCGAGACCGCCTCCCTCGACGCCTTCGGCCGGCCCGTGGGCTTCACCGGCGAGGGCGGCTCCATCCCCTTCCTCGGATCGCTCGCCCGCCGCTACCCCGGGGTGCAGTTCGTCGCCACGGGCGTAGGGGGGCCGGGGGCCAACGCCCACGCCATCGACGAGATGCTCGACCTGCCGACCGCGGTCGGGGTCGCCAACGCGGTGACTACCGTGGTCGCGGCGCACGGAGCCCGCTGACCCGACCCGAGCGAGGTTGCCCCCATGACCGACCGCGTTGACCTATGGGTCGACCCCCTCTGCCCCTGGGCCTGGCTCACCTCCCGGTGGCTGCTCGAGGCGACCAGGGTGCGCGAGCTCGAGGTCGCCTTTCACGTGATGAGCCTCTCGGTGCTCAACGAGGGCCGCGACCTGCCCGCGGACTACCGGGCGTTCCTCGACGACGGCTGGGGCCCGGTGCGCGTGCTGGTCGCCGCTGAGCAGCGCCACGGCGCCACGGTCCTCGAGCCCCTCTACTCGGCCATGGGGACGCGCCTGCACCCCGGGGGCGAGAAGGACCGCGCGGCCGTGATCGCCGGGGCCCTCGCCGACGTCGGCCTCGAGGCCGACCTCGCCCTCGCGGCCACGACGAGCGCGTACGACGAGGCCCTGCGCGCGAGCCACGCCGCCGGGATGGAGCCCGTCGGCTTCGACGTGGGCACCCCGGTCATCCACGTCGCCGGCCAGGCCATCTTCGGACCGGTCGTCACGCCGGCGCCCAAGGGCGAGGCGGCCGGTCGGCTCCTCGACGGGGTCCTCGCGGTGATGACGACCCCGGGCTTCTACGAGCTCAAGCGCGGCCGGACCCTCGGCCCGGTCTTCGACTAGCGCCGATCGGGGGCCGACAGCGCCTCGGCGAGCTGGTCGGCGTGCTCGAGCGGGTGGCGGGTGTAGATCTCGAGCCACGTGGCCACGCTGTAGGCGCCCGACGCCGAGTGACGACCCTCGAGAGCGAAGTCCTCGGGGGCGAGGCGCTCGAGGACGTCGGCCGTAGCGGTGCGCACCGCGCGGATGACCTCCAGGGCGTGCTCGACGGGCAACGCCTCGTAGCCGAGGACCGGGCACGCGGCCCAGGCGCCCTCGTCGTAGCCCTGGATGAGGGTCCCGGGCTCGGCCAGGAGCCGGCGCAGGCGGGTGGAGGACTGAGTCTCGGAGTCGGCGACGTGGTGGATCACCTGGCGGGCGCTCCAGGCGCCCGCGTGACGGCGGTCGAGGTCGGCCGAGTCGAGGTGGGCCGCCGCGGCGAGGAACGCCACGGTGGCGGCCCGGTAGTCGGCCAGCGCGGTGGGGTCCATGAGTGGGGTCCCGGCGCCTAGCCCCGGGGCACGTCCTTCCAGGCGACGCCCTTGTCGGCGCGCGGCTCGGCCGCCAGACCCAAGACGCGCTCACCGATGATGTTGCGCATCACCTCGCTCGTGCCCCCCTCAATCGAGTTCGCCCGTGAGCGGATGAAGAGCTTGCGCACGTCGCCGCTCGCGTAGCTCGTCTCGGTGGGGCGCACCAGGGGGTACGTCGAGCCGTAGAGCATGCCCTCCGCCCCGAGCAGGTCGAGGCACAGCTCGCTCAGGCGCTGGTTGCCCTCGGCCGAGGCGAGTTTCGCGACCGAACCCTCCGGGCCGGGCGTCCCGGCGTCGCGCCGGTCGCTCGCGCGCCAGTTCGTGAGACGCGACACCTCGGCGCGGACCCAGGACTCGAGGACCCGGGCGCGTACGGCCCTCGCGTGGGCGTCGGACCGTGTGGCCCAGCGCTCGCGCCACAGCGTGAGGGCCTGGCCTATCAGTCCCGAGCCGCGCGGGGGGATCCCACCGCCGATCGAGACGCGCTCGTTCATAAGCGTCGTGATGGCGACGGCCCAGCCCTCGCCCACCCCGCCGAGCCGACGACTCTCGGGAACCCGGGTGTCGGTGAAGAAGCACTCGTTGAACTCGGCCTCGCCGGTCGCCTGGTACAGGGGACGCACCTCGACCCCGGGCGCGCGCATGTCGACGAGAAAGGCGGTGATCCCGCGGTGCTTGGGCTGGTCGGGGTCGGTACGCGCGATGATCAGCCCGTAGCTCGCCACGTGGGCGAGGGTGGTCCAGACCTTCTGGCCGTTGAGGACCCACTCGTCACCGTCGCGTTCGGCCCGGGTGGCGAGACTGGCGACGTCCGAGCCGGCGCCCGGCTCACTGAAGAGCTGGCACCACACCTCCTCACCGGTGAAGAGGGGCCGCAAGAAGCGGGTCCTCTGCTCCTCGGTGCCGTGCACGACGATCGTCGGGGCGACCATGCCGTAGCCGATGACGTTGCGCAGCGCGGCCGTGGGCGCGCCGGCGCTCAGCAGCCGCACCGACGTGTGCTGCTGCTCGGCCGGGCTTCCCCCGAGTCCGCCGCAGCCCACCGGGAAGTGCACCCAGGCCAGTCCCCGGTCGAACTGCTCGCCCAGGAAGGCGGTCGGGTCGGTCGTGCGCGGGGGGACCTCGGCGAGCAGCGCGTCGATACGCGCGTCGAGGTCGGTGATCGTCTCGGCCATGACCCTCCCCTCTCGGTCGCATCCTACGCAGCCCCCCTGTTGCTAGAACGTTCTCGTGACGACCCGACGTATCCTCGCGACCTCCGGCGGCTGGGTGCCGGGCCCGACCCAGGGGACGGTGCGCCTGGGTCGGATGATCCTCGACGCCCTCGGCGCCACCGCCAAGACGCGACCCCGGGTCTGCCTGCTCGAGACGGCGGCGGGCGACCCGACCTCGAGTTACGCGATGAGCTTCGAGGCGTTCGCCGCGGCGGGCTGTGACGTCACCTGGTTACGGCTCTTCCCCCAACCCTCGGGAGACCCGGCCGAGCGCCTCGGCGGGTCCGACCTCGTCTGGGTGGGCGGAGGCTCGGTCGCGAACCTGCTCGCCCTGTGGCGGCTGCACGCGGTCGACGCCGCGATGCGCGACGCGTGGGAACGCGGGGTCATCCTCGCCGGGGTCTCGGCCGGGTCGATCTGCTGGCACGTGGGCGGGCCGACCGACTCCTTCGGTCCGACCCTGGCCCCGGTCTACGACGGGCTCGCCCTCGTGCCCTACGGCAACGGCGTGCACTACGACTCCGAGGCTCAGCGCCGCCCTCTCCTCCAGCGACTCGTGGCCGAGGGGTCGCTACCAACGAGCTACGCGACCGACGATCACGTCGGCGTGTGGTACGAGGGCGACGTCGCCACGCGCGTCGTCGCCGACTTCGACTACGACCCCCGGGGTGGCCCGGCCGCCTACCGCGTCGAGCGCGGCGCCGACGGTGCCGTCGAGACCCGGGTGGGCGTCGGCGGGTCCTTCGCCTAGCGCCCGGGCACCGGCAGCACGGCGCGCACCGTCTCGGCGCGTCGAGCGAGCACCGCGGCCACCTCCCGCGCGCCCGCCGGGCCGATCGACTCCAGCCAGTTGGCGAGGATGAGGTGGCCGTCTTGGGTCAGCACGGACTCGGGGTGGAACTGGACGCCCTCGATCGGGGCGCGCCGGTGGCGGATCCCCATCACCAGCCCGTTCGCGCGCGCACTGACCTCGAGCCCCTCGGGTAGGGAGTCGGGGTCTACGACCAGTGAGTGGTAGCGCCCGACGACGAGAGGGTCCGCGACGTCACGGAAAAGGCCCTCGCCGTCGTGGGTGATCACGCTCGCGCGACCGTGCACGAGCTCGGGAGCGTGGACGACCCGCCCGCCGAGGGCCTCCGCGATCGCCTGGTGACCGAGACAGATCCCCAGCAACGGAATGCGATGGCCCAGGCAGTGGCGCACCATGGCCACGTCACAGCCCGCGGCGCGCGGATGGCCCGGACCGGGCGAGAGGACGACGCCGGCGACCCCGAGCTCCTCCACGTCCTCGGGCCCGACGGCGTCGTTGCGGACCACCACCGTCGTGGCGCCGAGCTCGCCCAGGTACTGGACGACGTTGTAGACGAACGAGTCGTAGTTGTCGACGACGAGTACGCGCGTCGGGGCGTCCATCGACCAATCCTACGGCCGGTGATTAACCTCTCGACGTGGAGACGCTCACCCGGTCCGACTTCGACCAGCACGTCGAGGCGGGCTACAACGTGGTGCCCCTTACCGCCACCCTCCAGCTCGACCGCGAGACGCCCGTCACCCTCTACGACCGACTGCGCGATCGGGCCTTCTTCTTGCTCGAGAGCGCGGCCCTCGCCGAGGCCACCGGGCGCTACTCCTTCGTGGGCCTCGACCGGCTCTGGCGTCTCACCGCGCACGCCGGCGCGACGCTCGTCGAGGGGGGTGGTCTTCCGAGCGCGCCCTCCCCGCTCGCTGAGCTGCGCGCTCGGCTCGGCCGCTACCGCGTGGCCCCCACCCCCGGACTGCCCGACCTCCTGGGCGGGGCCGTCGGCTTCGTCAGCTACGACCACGTGCGCCGCCTCGAGCGGCTCCCGGGTCACCCGGGGGACCCCGAGTGGCCCGAGCTCGACTTCGGCTTCCCCGGGGCGATGCTGGTCTGCGACCATCTGCGCCACTCCACCACCGTCGTCACGCTGGCTCTCGTCGAGGGCGACCCCGACGAGAGCTACCGCGACGCGCGCGCTCGTCTCGACGAGCTCATCGAGCGCCTCCTCAGCCCGGCCCCAGTACCCGACCCCCTCACCGAGCGACTGGTGGCGACGGCGCCCGACCAGCGCGACGCGATCCCCGTGCGCGAGATCGCCGCCCGGCTCTCGAACTTCACGCCCGAGCGCTACGAGGCCGTCGTCGAGCGGGCTCGCGCCTACATCGAAGACGGCGACGTCTTCCAAGTGGTGCCGAGCCAGCAGTTCGCCCGAGCGACGAAAGTCGACCCGCTCACCTTGTACCGGGTGCTGAGGGCGCTCAATCCCTCGCCGTACATGTACCTGATCGACACCGGCGAGCGCCAGCTCGTCGGGGCCAGTCCCGAGATGCTCGTGCGCGTCCACGACGGGGTCGTCTCGACCCGCCCCATCGCTGGCACCCGCCCCCGGGGGGCCACCGAGGAGGAGGACCGGGCGCTCGAGGCCGAGGTGGTCTCGGACGAGAAGGAGATCGCCGAGCACGTCATGCTCGTCGACCTGGGGCGAAACGACATCGGCAAGGTCGCCGCGACCGGTTCGGTGCACGTCGAGCAGCTGGCTCACGTCGAGCGCTTCAGTCACCTCATGCACCTGGTGAGTCACGTGGACGGCCGGCTCCGCGACGGACTCGACGCCTTCGACGCGTTCGACGCCGTCTTCCCGGCCGGCACGCTCACCGGCGCGCCAAAGGTGCGCGCGATGGAGATCATCGACGAGTTCGAGCCCACCTACCGCGGCCCCTACGGGGGCGCGGTGGGCTACTTCGCCCTCTCGGGCAACGCCGACTTCGCCATCACCATCCGCACCGTGGCGCTCGCCCACGGCCGGGCCACGGTTCAGGCCGGCGGCGGTGTCGTCGCCGACAGCCGCGGGGCGGCCGAGTACCTCGAGTGCCTCAACAAGGCCTCGGCCCCCCTCTTGGCCCTCGAAATCGCCGACCCCTCGGACTGAGACCCGCGCGGCGCCGACCCTATGCTGGGCACGGCCGACAAGGAGGTCGCGCAGTGGCGACGACGAGCAACGCTGAGGCCTGGGCCCACCTGTACGAGCGGGCCCCCACACGCCGGGCCCGCTTCACCACCCTCTCGGGGGTCCCCCTCGAGCCGGTCTACGGCACGCCCTCGAGCGAGTACCCGGGCCTCTACCCCTACACCCGGGGCATCCACGCCTCGATGTACCGCACGCGGCTGTGGACGATGCGCATGTTCGCGGGCTTCGGCACGGCGCTCGACACCAACCGGCGGTTCCGCGAGATCATCGCCGCCGGCGGGACGGGCCTGTCGACGGCCTTCGACATGCCCACCTTGATGGGACTCGACTCAGACGACCCGATGGCCCTGGGCGAGGTCGGGCGCTGCGGGGTCGCGATCGACTCGCTCGCCGACGTCCACGACCTCTTCGAGGGGATCGACCTCTCGGCGATCACGACCTCGATGACCATCAACGCCCCGGCCGCGGTGATGCTCGCCCTCTTCGTCGCCCACGCCGAGTCGGCGGGCGTCCCGCGCGAGCGCCTCGGCGGCACCCTGCAGAACGACATCTTGAAGGAGTACCAGGCCCAAAAGGAGTTCGTCTTCTCGCCCCGGCCCTCGATGCGACTGGTGCGCGACACCATGGCCTTCACGGCCGCCGAGATGCCCCGGTGGAACTCGATCTCGATCTCGGGCTACCACATCCGCGAGGCCGGCTCCACGGCCGCCGAGGAGCTGGCCTTCACGCTCGCCAACGGCTTCGCCTACGTCGAGCTGGCCCGCGAGGCCGGACTGGGGGTCGACACGGTCGCCCCGCGCCTGTCGTTCTTCTTCAACGCCCACATCGACTTTTTCGAAGAGGTCGCCAAGTACCGTGCCGCCCGGCGGATCTGGGCCCGCTGGATGCGCGAGCACTACGGGGCCCGCGACGAGCGCAGCTGGCAGCTGCGCTTCCACACCCAAACGGCCGGCGTCTCGCTCACGGCCCAGCAGCCCGAGGTCAACGTCGCGCGCACGGCGATCGAGGCCCTCGCCGGCGTGCTCGGCGGCACCCAGAGCCTGCACACCAACTCCCTGGACGAGGCCCTGGCCCTGCCCTCGGAGAAGGCGGCGCGCATCGCGCTGCGCACTCAGCAGGTCATCGCCCACGAGACGAACGTCGCCCACGTCGCCGACCCCCTGGGCGGCTCGTGGTTCGTCGAGAGCCTGACCGACGAGCTCGAGCGCCAGGCCGAGGAGCTCTTCGCCCACGTGGCCGAGCTCGGCGGCGGCTCCATGCTCGAGGGCTGCATCCACGGCATCGAGGAGAACTGGTTCCAGGGACGCATCGCCGATTCGGCCTACGAGCTCGAACGCACCTTCAACGTCGGCGAGCGGATCGTCGTGGGGGTCAACGCCTTCACCGAGGGCAACGACGACAAGGACCTCGAGACCCTCAAGATCACCGACGCCGACGAGCGGCGACAGCGCGAGCGGCTCGGAGCGGTGCGCGCGCGCCGCGACCACGACCAGGTCCACAAGGCCCTCGAGCGACTACGCGAGGACGCCGCCGACCCCAGCGTCAACCTGATGCCGGCCCTCATCGACGCGGCCCGGGCCTACGCCACGGTCGGTGAGATGATGGCCACGATGGCCGAGGTCTTCGGCCGCTACGTCGAGGTCCCCACCCTGTGAGTCGCGTGCTCGTCGCCAAGGTCGGCCTCGACGGCCACGACCGCGGCGTGAAGGTGGTCGCGCGGATCCTGCGCGACGCCGGCATGGAGGTCGTCTACACCGGGCTCTTCCAGACGCCCGAGTCGGTCGCGGCCTCGGCCATCGATGAGGACGTCGACGTGGTGGGCGTCTCGATGCTCTCCGGCGCCCACCTCACCCTCGCCCCCCTCGTCGTGGCGGCGCTACGCGCGCGCGGATCGGATATCCCGGTCGTCGTGGGAGGCATCGTGCCGCCCGACGACGTGGCCCTCCTGCACGAGGCGGGCGTCGCCGCGGTGCTCGGGCCGGGCGCCAGCGCCCAGGAGATCGTCGCGACGGTCTCCTCTCTCGTGGCGAGCCCCTAGTTCGCGACTCGCCCCACGACCAGGCCGTAGTGTCGGGCTCACCACCGTCTGAGGAGGAATCGTGCTCAAGGGCTTCAAGGACTTCCTGATGCGAGGTGACCTGATCATCGTCGCCGTCGGTCTGGTCGTCGCGCTGGCGTTCTCCAGCCTCATATCGGCTTTCACGACCAACATCGTCACTCCGTTGATCAACGCGATCGCCGGCAATCCGACCAAGCCCGGCCTGGCGTGGTCGCTGAACGGCCAGCTCATCAACGTCGGCGGCTTCATCTCGGGAGTCGTGTACTTCGTCATCTTCATGACGGCGATCTACTTCGTGCTCGTCGTGCCCTACCGCTCCCTCATGGCCGCTCGCGGGACGACGGTCTTCGGTGCGCCCGAGCCGCCCCCGCCCACCAAGACGTGTCCCGAGTGCCTCTCGAGCGACGTGCCGGTGGCCGCCACCAAGTGCTGGCACTGCGCGAGCGTCATCGGCTAGACCGGCCCGGGCTCGCAGACCCGGGCCGGCACCGGGGCGCGTCCCGCTCGGGCTAGTTTGACGCCCAATGGTTGACGTCGGGGGGGAGGCGCTACTCGAGTTCGACCACGTCTCGGTGCTCTTCGAGGGGCTGCGCGCCCTCGACGACGTCTCCTTCACCGTCGCCTCGGGCGAGATCGTCGGACTCATCGGCCCCAACGGCGCGGGCAAGACGACCGCCTTCAACGTCGCCTGCGGCTTCGTGCGACCCTCGGCCGGACACGTGCACTTCCACACCCAGGGTGCCTCGAACCTCCGACCCAACCAGCTCGCTCGCGCCGGCGTGGCGAGGACGCTCCAGGGCGTCGGGCTCTTCGGACACTGCAGCGTGCTCGAGAACGTCATGGCGGGGGGCCAGAGCCGTCCGGCCGGTGGCGTGGTCGCGAGCCTGCTCGCCCTCCCGGGCGCCGTGCGCGCGGAGACGGTGCTACGCCGCGACGCGCTGGCCATGCTCGAGCGTCTCGGCATAGCCGGGTTCGCCCACCGAATGCCCTCGACGATCCCCTACGGGACGGCGAAGAAGGTCGCCCTGGCGCGTGCCCTCATGGGCGCGCCCCGACTCTTGATGCTCGACGAGCCCGCCTCGGGACTCGACGAGTCCGAACTCGAGGAGTTCTCCGCGCTGATCGTGCAATTGCGCGAGACCATGGGGGTATTGCTCGTCGAGCACAACATGGAGTTCGTGATGCCCCTGGTTGACCGGCTGGTCGTGCTCGACTTCGGTCAGGTCATCGCCACCGGCGAACCGAGCGAGGTGCGCGAACACCGGGCGGTCATCGAGGCCTACCTCGGGGTGAGCGAGTGATCTCGGTCGAGCGCCTCACCGTGGCCTTCGGGGCCGTCATCGCGCTGCGCGAGGTCTCGCTGCGCGCCGAGACCGGCAAGATCACCGCGGTCCTTGGCGCCAACGGCGCCGGCAAGACGACACTGCTGCGCGCGATTAGCGGGCTCGTCGCGCCCCAGAGCGGGACCGTGTCGCTCGACGACCGGATCCTCACGCACCGAAGGACCGAGGACATCGCCCGCCTGGGGGTCGGCCACGTGCCCGAGGGCCGCGGCGTCATCGCCGAGTTCACCGTCGAGGAGAACCTCCGCCTCGGCGCCATCGTGGCCAAGGTGCCCCTCGAGGAGGGCCTCACCCAGCAGTACGAGGCCTTCCCGGTGCTCGGCCAGCGGCGCAAGCAGCACGCGGCCAAGCTCTCGGGCGGGGAGCGCCAGATGCTCGCCATGGCCCGCGCGCTCATCGCCCGACCCTCGGTCCTCCTGCTCGACGAGCCCTCGCTGGGCCTCGCCCCCCTCGTGACGGCCCAGCTGATGGCGACCATCGCCGACCTGTGCGCGACGCGGGACCTCACGGTCGTGCTGGTCGAACAGAACGCGTCGTCGGCCCTGCGCATCGCGCACCACGCCGTGGTGCTGAACGTGGGCACCGTCGTCGCCGACGCGCCCGCGGCGCACGTCGCGGCCGACGAGCGGCTCCGTCAGTACTACCTGGGGATGGTGGAGTAGTGGACAGCTTCCTCACGTCACGGGTCGTGACCGACCTCCTGGGCGGACTCACGAACGGGGCGATCTACGGCCTGGTCGCCCTGAGTCTCGTCCTGGTCTGGCGCGCCACCCGCGTGCTCAACTTCGCCCAGGGCGCCATGCCGATGTTCGCGACCTACCTCGGCATGGGCCTGCTCTCGTACCACTGGCCCTACTGGGCCTGCGTGGGGATGTGCCTCGTGGCCGCCTTCGTCATCGGTGCGCTCACCGAGCGGGTCCTCGTGCGCCCGCTCTACGGCAAGCCCGAGATCAACCCCATCGTGGTCATGGTGGGCTACCTCATCATCCTCGAGGCCTTCGCCGCGGCGATCTGGTCGACCACTCCGCGCAGCCTGCCCGCCCCCTTCTCCCCCATCGACTGGCGCTTGGCCGGCCAGCCCGTCGGCCTGTCACCCTTCAGCCTGTTCGAGATCGTGACGGCCCTCGTCGTGATGGCGGCCATCGTGGCCCTCTTTCGCTTCACCCGGCTCGGCCTGCAGCTGCGCGCCTCGGCCCTCGCGCCCGAGGTCTCGCGGCTCTTGGGAGTACGCGTGGGCCGGATGCTGACCCTGGGCTGGATGCTCTCGACGGCCGTCGGGGCCGTGACGGCCATCCTGGTCGCCTCGAACTTCTTTACGGGCCTCACCCCGCAACTGATGGACGGCATCTTCGCCTTCGGCTTCATCGCCGCGGCCGTCGGGGGTCTCGACAGCCCGGTGGGCGCCGTCGCGTCGGGGATCGTGTTGGGCGTCGTGCTCCAGTTCGTCGGCGACTTCCTCAACTCCAACGCGATCATCCTGGTGGCCCTGGGCATCCTGATCGTGTCGCTCATGGTGCGGCCCAACGGGCTCCTCACCCGCAGCGCGGCGAGGCGCGTATGAGCGCCCTCGTGCGCCGCGGCGCCCTGACCCTGGGCGGCCTGGTGGCGGCGGCGGTGCTCGCGCTCCTCCTCGCCCCGCGCGCGAGCGACGTCATCGCGGTCGTGGTCGTGGCCGCCGTCGCGGCCTGGGCGGGCTTCGTCGGGTCGTGGCCCACGGTGCGCGCGAAACACCCGGCGCTCGCGCGCGCGATGCTCACCCTGGTGCTGGTCGACCTGGTGGTCTTCGCCACCGCCTTCGTCTCGGTGCCGACCGATTTCAACCTGGCGACCGGCGCCGCCATGGCCATCGTGTTGCTCGGGCTGTCGTTCCTCACCGGGGCCTCGGGACAGATCTCGATCGGCAACGGGGCCTTCATGGGCGTCGGCGCCTTCGCCACGGCCATCTGGGCCAATCACCACGCCACCACCCCGATCGTCGTGACCCTCGTGATCGCGGTCGCGGTCGGCGCGCTCGTCGGCCTGCTGCTGGGCTTGCCGGCCACTCGACTGCGCGGTCCCTACCTCGCCGGCATGACCCTGGCCTTCGCCGTGGCCTTCCCGGCGATCCTGAGCTCGTTCAGCTCCTGGACCGGCGGCGACTCGGGACTGCAGCTGCCCAACACGGTCACGGCGCCCCACTGGCTGACGGGACTCTTCCACGCGGGCACGTCCGCCCTCGCCACCAACACGCTCTGGTTGACCGACATCGTCATGGTGACCACGGGGGTCGCCTTCTTCTTCATGGCGAACCTCTTCGCCAGCCGCACCGGGCGGGCGATGCGCCTCGTGCGCGACAACGACGTGGCGGCCGAGCTCGTCGGCGTGGCGCTGCCGCGCACGCGCGTAATCGCCTTTGTCGTCAGTGCCGCCTACGCGGCCCTCGGTGGGGCGCTGTGGACGCTGCTCAACAACTCCGTGTCACCCGCGACCTACGGATTCGCCCTGTCGATCACCATCCTCGCGGTGATCGTGATCGGGGGGATCGGCACGATAGCGGGGGCCATCGTCGGCGGGGTCGTCTACGCCTACTCGACCAACGTCATCGCCTGGTTCGTCGCCCACACCGGGCTCAACCCCCAGGGAAACCTGGCGAGTCAGCTCAACGGCATCATCTTCGGGGCCCTGCTCATCGTGACCATGATGTTCTCGCCCCTGGGTATCGCCGGCACGATCCGCCACCTCCGCCAGCGTCGCGCCGCGCGAGAGCGGGGGTGACTTGCGCGCCACCGAGGAAGGGCCTACGCTCGCCTCGAAAGGCTGTACTCAGCGGTAACTAGCGTTTCTCAACACACTCATCAGGGGGGACTTCACACGATGGCACTCACTCAGTGGCGACGCGTCGCTGCGGCCGGATCGGCACTTCTCTTGTGCGCGACCCTCGCCACGGCGGCCACATCGATAGGGGACGCGGGCGCCGCGTCCAGGGCCCGCACCCCCAAGGTCCCCGGGGTGACGGCCAAGCAGGTCACGATCGGCGCCACCGTCCCGTTGACGGGCATCGCCTCGTCGGGCTACAACCAGGTCGCCAAGGCCGCGAACGCCGTCTTTAAGTACGTCAACTCCAAAGGTGGGGTCAACGGCCGCCGGATCCGCTACGTGCTCGAGGACGACTGCTACGGAACGCCGGGCTTTGGCTGCACGGGGGTGCCCAACACGGTGACCCAGACCCAGAAGCTCCTAGCGCTGCCGGTCTTCGCCACGGTCGGCTCCCTCGGGACCCCGACCCAGGACCTGGTGCGCACCCTCTTGAAGAAGAACGGCGTGCCCCAGCTCTTCGTGAACTCGGGCTCCTCGGACTGGAACGACCCTGCCCAGTACCCCGGGCTCTTCGGCTGGCAGCCCAGCTACCCCGTGGAGAGCAAGATTCTGGCCAAGTACATCCTCTCGACCTACGCGAACCAGAACGTCTGCTTCCTCGGCCAAGGTGACGACTTCGGCACCAACGGCCTGGCCGGGTTGGTCGCCGGAGGGGTCAGCCCCGTCGTCACCGACTTCTACTCGACGACCTCGCTCGTGGCGACCAACGGCGCGTCCATCGCTCCGTACATCCAGGCCTTCCAGAGCGCCAAGTGCACGGTGGTCTACCTCGACACGATCCCCGGGGCGACCGACGCGGCTCTGGGCGCCGCGCTCCAGTTGAGCTACACCCCCCACTGGGTGATCTCCAGCGTGGGCTCGGACCCCCAGACGGTCGCCGCGCCCTTCAAGAGCTTCGGCATCGACCCTGAGATCGGCGCCGTCAGCTTTACCTACCTCCCGACGCCGTCGAGCAACAGCCCGTGGATCAAGTGGATGTACAAGGTCCTCGAGGCCGACCCCGCGGACTTCCCGGGCTTCACCTCGACCACCCCACTCAACGGGAACATCGAGTACGGCGTCGGATGGGGTGTCGCCTTCGTCGAGGCTCTAAAGGCCGCCGGGCGCAACTTCACCCGCGCCAGCTTCTTGAAGGTCCTTACGCACACGACGTTCACCCAAACGCCCTCGTTGGCGCCCCTGCAGTACACGCCCGTCAACCACCAGGGCCTTAACGCCGGTCAGGTCGACGTGGTGACGAGCGCGACGTCGGTTAAGACGGTTTCGAACACGGTCTACACGACCAACTCGAAGAACGGCCCGGTCACCGTGGTCCACCGCCTGAGTAGCGGCATCCCGGCCTGGCTTCGCTAACCCCTCCCCGGGTGGGGGCCGTCACGGCCGGCCCCGACCCGGGAATCCGGGCGCCATCCCGCGGAGCGAGACCTCACTAGTGTGCGTGGGAGGGCCGGTGGTCGATGCGACGAGGTGAACCGAGGCGAGATCGGGGCCGGGCCGAGGGCCCAACCCACGTGTCACGCGCCTCGCACCCGTCGGTGGCGACGGATCCCGCGTACCGGGCGGCCCTGTTCGACCTGTTCATGGAGAACACCCCGACGGGCTTTGCGATCCTGGACCGGGAGTGTCGCTACCTCGTCGTCAACCCGGTCCTCGCCGACGGCCACGGCCGCTCGGTGTCCGACCACATCGGACGCCGCGTCGCCGAGGTGGCCCCGCGCGCGTGGTCGAACCTGAGCGGCGTCTACGAGCGAGTCCTCGCGGGAGAGGTCGTCGCCAACCTGCGCCTCTCCGACGAACTGGTCTCTGAACTCCCGCAGCGCCGTCAATGGCTCGCGAGTTACTACCCGATGCGCATCGAGGGCGACGTCGTCGGGGTGGGCATCATCGCCCACGACGTGTCCGAGCTCACCGACACCCAGCGTGTTCTCGAGGAGCGCTCCCGGCTCTACGCCATGCTGGCCGCCACCAACCGGGCCGTAATCGAGGCCGCGAGCCCGGCCGACCTCTTCACGACGGTCTGTCGGGTCGCCGTTGAGGTCGGCGGCTTCGCCCTGGCCTGGGTTGGGGTCCCCGACGGGACCATCGTCGACGTCGCGACCAAGTACGGGCGAACGGCGTACCTCGACGAGTTCGCCGTAAGCCTCGACCCCGACGACGTCACCTCGCGCGGTCCGACCGGTCGGGCCCTCGCCGAGGGCACGCCCCAGATCCTCAACGACTTCCTCGCCGCCGACATGGCCCGACCCTGGCACCAGCGTGCCGCCGCCTTCGGCTTTCGCGCCATGGCCTCCTTCCCCGTCCGTGAGGCCGGACGCGTCGTCGCCACCTTCGGGCTCTACTCCAACCAGGTCGGCTACTTCACCGACGAGCTCGTCGCGGCCCTCTCGGAGATCACCCCCGTCCTCTCGTTCGCTCTGGACCGATTCGCGAGCGAACGCGTGCGCGAGGCCGACGAGGCGATGCTGCGCACCCACGACCGGGCCCTGCGCGCGATCAGCCAGGGTGTGCTGATCACCTCCGCTACCGGCGAGCGTGAGGTGATCTACGCGAGCCCGAGCTTCCTCACCCTGACCGGCTACGACGAGAACGAGATTCTGGGGCGCAGCGCCACGTTCCTCGACGGTCCCGAGACCGACCCCAGCGCCGTCGCCGCCATCGACCGAGCCATCGCCGAAGAGCGCGAGACCCTCGTCGAGCTCATCAACTACCGAAAGGACGGCACGCCGTTCTGGAACCGGCTCACCCTCACCCCGGTGCTCGACGAGCGCGGACGGGCCTCACACTTCGTGGGGGTTAATACCGACATCACCGCGGCGCGCGAGATGGAGTCACAGCTCCTCCAGTCCCAGAAGCTCGAAGCCCTCGGCACCCTCGCCGGCGGCGTGGCCCACGACTTCAACAACATGCTGCTCGTGATTCGTGGCTACTCGGGTCTCCTCGCCCAGCGCCTCGACGATGCATCACTGCGCGAGATGGCCCAGCGCATCGACGCCGCGGTCGAAAAGGCGGCCGACTTCACCCGTCGGCTCCTCACCTTCAGCCGAGGTCAGATGGTCCGCCCCCAGCGCCTCGACCTGAGCGAGGTCGTGCGCGAGGCGTTGAACCTACTCGAGCGCATAATCGGCGAGGACATCGTGGTGCGCCTCGATCTGGCTTCGGAGCTCCCGGCGGTCGTGGTTGATCGCGCTCAGCTCGAACAGGCGATCTTGAACCTCGTGACCAACGCCCGCGAGTCGATGTCCGCGGGCGGCAGCCTTGAGGTGCGCACAGCCCTCGTTCACCTGGACCAGGACTACGCCGACCGCCACCCCGAGATCACCCCGGGACCCCACGTCACGTTGCGGGTCACCGACTCGGGCGAGGGCATGGACCAGGCGACCCTCGCGCGCGCCTTCGAGCCCTTCTACACCACCAAGCCCAGTGGCACCGGGCTCGGGCTCTCCACCGTCTACGGCATCGTCCGCCGTTGCGGGGGACACGTCCAGGTCACCAGCTCACGCGGCTCGGGCACGACCGTCACGGTCTACCTGCCCGCGGTGAGCGGGGCGATCGAGGAGCGTGCGCCCGAACCCCGGGCGTCCACCTCGCCGCGCGGTCGCGAGACGCTGCTCGTGGTCGAGGACGTCGACGAGGCCCGTGACCTCGTGAGCGCCTACCTCGCCGACCTGGGCTATCGAGTCGTGGTGGCCCGTGACGGACTCGAGGCCCTCGAGCGGATGGATGGCGACGACGCCCTGATCGACGCCCTCATCACCGACGTCGTCATGCCCCGAATGAACGGCCGTGAACTCGCCGCGCGCGTGCTCGAGCGCCATCCCGAGACGGCCGTCCTGTTCACCTCGGGATTCCCGCGGCCCGAGAACGACGAGGTCACCGCTCCGACGATCCGCTCGGCTTTCCTCGAGAAACCCTACGGGCTCGCGGAGATGGCCCACGCCCTGCGCGACCTGCTCGACGGGGTCGCCCGGACACGATGAGGCCGCTGCTCGACTCGGCCGCCATGCGCGACGCCGACGCGGCCGCGGTCGCGATCGTGGGCGCGACCGCGCTGGTGCGGCGCGCCGGGGTCGCCGTGGCCCAGGAGTGCCGCGGTCTGCTCGGCGCGCTCTACGGCCGACGCGTAGCCGTCGTCGCCGGCCCGGGACTCAACGGGGCCGACGGGCGGGTCTGCGCCGAGTGGCTCGCCCGGCGCGGCGCCCGCGTCGAGGTGTTCTCCGTCGCCGACCAGCCGGCGGCGCTGACCGGCTACGACCTGATCGTCGACGCCGCCTTCGGTCTGGGCTGCTCGCGCCCGTATCACGCGCCGCTCGGCGACGCCCCGGTCGTGGCCGTCGACCTGCCCTCGGGGGTCGACGCCGATACCGGCGACCTGTGGGGCTCACCGGCGCGCGCCACGATCACCGTCGCCCTCGGCGCACTCAAGCCGGCGCACGTCACCGGGCCCGCGGCCGCGCTGGCCGGTCGGGTCGTCCTGCGCCGGCTCGGCATTGTCGGGGAAGCTCGCGACGGTGTCGTCGAGGACGGCGATCTCGCCCGCTACGTGACCCGCTCCCGTGACGACCACAAGTGGCGACACGCCGTCGCGGCGCTCGCCGGTTCGCCCCTCATGCCCGGAGCGGCGAGCCTCGTGGCGTCGGGCGCGCTCGCCGGGGGCGCGTCGATGGTCCGGCTCGCGAGCCGCGCCGACGTGACGACTCTCGACCTGCCGGCCGAGGTCGTGCGCGTCACGGCCGGTGCCCTCGATTCGCGCGTCCGCGCCGTCGTCGCGGGTCCCGGTCTGGGCGAGGGATCGGCCACGTGGTTGGGGCCGATGCTCGCGGGGGTCAGCGTGCCCGTCGTACTCGACGCCGACGCGCTGGACCCCACGCTCCTCGCCGACCGGCGCCACGACGGCCCGACCTGGGTCCTCACCCCCCACGACGGGGAGTTCGCTCGACTCACCGGTCGACCCGTGCCCGCCGACCGCATCGGCGCCACGCGCGCGCTCGCCGCCGCGAGCGGGTGCGTCGTGCTCTTAAAGGGTCCCGTCACGATCGTCGCGGCGCCCGAGGGCGCGACCCGGGTCATCACCTCGGGCACCACGGCGCTCGCGACGGCCGGCACCGGTGACGTGCTCGCCGGACTGATCGGCGGCGCGCTCGCGCGCGGTCACGATCCCCTCGAGGCGGCCGCCCTCTCGGCCCACCTCCACGGTCGCGCCGGAGCCCGTCTCGCGCCCTACGCCGGTGCCTCCGACCTGCCCCGACGGGTGGCCGAGGTGCTCGCTCGCACGATTCCATAGGTGAAGGATCATTCCCTTTTTCGCCGAGTGGTCCTGACGGTAAAATGCGGCATCGGGCGCCACAGCTGCCCGAGCGTGATGAGGCAAGGGCGTCACGGGGAGGCGGGGTGGCCATTCTCGGGGTCGGCGCGACCGGGGACGCGCACGCGCACGCCTTCGCCCTCCTCGGGGCGAACCCTCCGGCTTTCGACGACCTCGTGCGCCGCTCGGGAGTCGGGCTGGTCGTGCTCGACGGTGACCTCCGTGTGCTCTGCCACCACGGGATCTCGCTGTGGGTCGCCGACGACGCCACACCCACCATCGTCGGTCACCCCGCCCGGGAGACCTTCGACCCGGCGGTGTGGGCAGACCTCGAGATCCACTTCCGCCACGCCCTCGAGGGCGTCGCCTCGAGTGAGGTCGTCCTCACCCAAGAGCCCGAGGGCTTCACCGGGCCGCCGCGACGGTGGCGCCTCAGTTTCACCCCCCTCTACGAGGCGGACCGGGTCGTGGCGGCCGCCGCGACCCTAGTGGACGACTCCGCGAGCGAACGCTCGGCGCGCGGGGTGGAGCTGCGCTCACGCCTGCTCGACCTGCTCACCCCGGGGACGCGAGCCAGTCCCTCAGCGTTCTTCGAACGGGCCTGCGAGCTCGCGATCCTCGGTGGCGGGTTCAGCGCGGCCTGGGTCGGCGCGGTAGGTGTGGCGGGCCTCGAAGTCGTCGCCGCCGCCGGGATCGGTCGCGATCGCCTGGCGCCGGTCGTAGCGGGCCTGCGCCTCGACCCCGACGACCCGCTCTCGCGCGGTCCGGCCATCCAGGCCATCGCGACCGGTCACGCGCGCGTGCACAACACCTTCTCGACCGATCCCGACGTCGCCCCCTGGCACGACTGGGCCCGGGAGAACCGGGTCGGGTCGGTCGCCTCCTTCCCCATCCACGCCGACGGGTCCGTGCGTGCGGTCCTCACCCTCTACGCGCCCGAGCCCCACGCCTTCAGCCAGGAGACCGTGGCGGTGCTCGGCGACGTCACCCTCATCCTGTCCGGGGCCTACCAGGGCATCATCGACGACGAACGCCGCGAGCTCGCCCAGCGCAAGATCGAACATCGCGACCAGATCATCGCGGCCATCACCGAGGGGGTCGCCGTGTTCGACGCCCGTGATGGCGCCTACCCCGCGCTCTACGTCAATCCGGGCTTCGAGTCGCTCACCGGCTATCACGACGGTGCGTTCCTCGGACGAAACCTGCGTGCACTGCTCGGTCCCGCGTCTGACCCCGCGGTGGTCGCCGCCCAGCGCGCGGCCGTGGAGGCGGGACATCACTTCGCCGGCGAGGTCCTCCACTACCGCTCCGACGGATCGACATTCTGGGATCGGGTCTCACTGACCCCGTTCCGCGACGACACGGGCCAGCTGACCCACTACGTCGCCGTGCTCGCCGACGTGACCGAGCGGCGCACCCTCGAGCACCGCGCCGCACAGAGCGAGAAGATGGAGGCGGTCGCGACGCTCGCGGCGGGCGTCGCCCACGACTTCAACAACGCACTCCTCGTCGTGCGCGGTTACGCCTCGCTCCTCGCGACGAGCACCGACCCGACCGCCGCGGAGGTGGCCCGCCGCATCGACGCGGCCGTCGAGCACGCCGCGACGATCTCCCGGCGACTGTTCACCCTCGGGCCCACCCCGACCGGACGGCTCGAGTCGACCGACCTCACTCGCCTCGTCGGGGAGCTCGTTGCGAACTGGTCGGGTGACCTCGATGAGTCGATCACCCTCAGCCTCGCGCTCGCCCCGCGACTCCCGACCGTCCTCGTCGATCGGGCCCAAGTCGCTCAGGCCGTCACGTGCCTACTGGAGAACGCCCGGGAGGCCCTCGGAGCGCCGGGCGGGCTGATCTCGGTCACGACCGAGGCGCTCGATTCGGACGCTCCGGCATTGGGGCGGCTCGGCGTGGACGACGGACGACAGCTGCTTCGCGTCACGGTGGCCGACAACGGTGCGGGCATGGACGAGGTTACCCAGGCGCGCGCCCTCGAGCCCTTCTTCTCCACCAAGGACCACGCCGCCGGACTCGGTCTCGCCGTCGTCTACGGCGTCGCGACCCAGAGCGGCGGGTCAGTCGAGATCGAGAGCACCCCGGGAGTGGGCACGCGCGTCGACCTCTACCTGCCCGCCGGCACCCCAACACGCGCCGCGCCGACCCCGTCCGCGCGTCCAACCCGCGCGGCGCGGGTTCTGCTCGTCGAGGACCTGGCCGAGGCCCGGGCGCTGGTCGCCCGGGCGCTGAGCGAAGCGGGCTTCGAGGTCGTCGAGGCCGGTGACGGGGCCGAGGCCCTCGAGGTCGCGCCCACCCTCGGCTTCGTCGACCTCGTGGTGAGTGACGTCTCCATGCCGCGGGTCAACGGGCTCGAGCTGGCCGCGCGACTACGTCGGGACCAGCCCGCGACACGGTTCCTCTTCACCTCGGGCTACCCCAGCGAGGAGCTCGTGCGCGAGGCGTCGATCGGCGCGCCGACGGCCTTCCTCGCCAAGCCCTACCTCATCGACGACCTCGTCCGGCGGGCCACCGAGCTGCTCGAGGCCGACTAGACCGCGGGCGATAGCCCGCCGTCGACGGCGAGCCCCACGCCGGTCACGTAGCTCGCGCGCGGTGAGAGCAAGAAGGCGGCCACGTCGGCGAACTCCTCTGACCGGCCGACCCGACCAAGGGCGATCGGCCGACTCGCCGCCATCTCCCGGTAGAGGTCGTCGCTCGAGCGGCCGGCCTGGGCGGCGCGTCGCTCCCACTGGCCCGACTCGACGAGCCCCACCAGAACGGCGTTGGCGCGCACCCCGCGCGGGCCGACCTCGTGGCTCAGCGCCTTGGTCAGGGCCAGCCCGGCCGCCCGACTGGCCGCGGTCGGCGTCGAGGCGGCCGGCGGCGTACGGGCCATGATCGTAAGCACGTTCAGCACCGACCCGCCGGTCGCCGCGAGGTCGTCGAGGCACAGCCGCGCGAGACGGACCGCGGCGATCACCTTGAGCTCCAGGTCCTCGCGCCACTCGTCGTCGCTCGAGTCGGCGACCGCTCCCCCGGCCGTGCGTCCGGCGTTGTTGACGAGCCCGTCGATCCGGCCGAAGCGCTCGCGCGCGGCCTCGACGAAGGCGGCCGTGTCCGCGGACGCGGTCACGTCGGCGCGCACGCACAGCGCCTCGGGACCGAGTCGCGACTGGGTGCGCGCGAGCCGCTCCTCGTCCCGTCCGCACACGGCGACCCGGGCGCCCTCGTCGAGGAGGGTCTGCGCCAGGGCCAGACCCAGGCCGTCGGTACCGCCGGTGATCAGGTACGCGCGCCCCGCCAGACCTAAGTCCATCGAACCACCCTACCGAGCTACTGCAGGTAGCCCTCCACCGTCGTCGCGCTGCGCACGGTCGCCTCGTCGGGGTCGAGACCGGCCGCTCGGCGCGCGCGTCGCTGGCGCAACAGGTCGTAGCACTGGTCGAGCTGGACCTCGATCTCGCGCAAACGCGTCCGCTCGGCCTCGCTCATGGCCCGTCCGGGGTGGGCCTCCTCGAGGGACAGCTCCTCTGCGGAGAGTCGCTCGATCTGCTCGAAGATGGTGCCGTCGTTCATCGTTGCCTTCCTTCTCCCACTTGGCGCCGAGCGTCGACGCGCTAGATGTCGTCTTCGCGGGTCGCACGCGGCACGTGAGGCATGAGGGCCCCCGGTGGGATCACGCCCAGCCGGCCGCGCTGGTAGTCCTCGAGCGCCTGGGCAATCTCGGCGCGCGTGTTCATCACGAAGGGCCCGTAGTGCTCGACCGGCTCGCCGATCGGCCGACCCCCGAGCACCAGGACCTCGAGACGGGCGTCGGGGCCGTCGCCGGTGGCCTCGGCGACCAGACGAAGCCACCGGCCACGACCGAAGCTCGCGAGCTGACCCGCGGCGACGGGCCGACGCTGCGAGCCGACCGCGCCCCGGCCCGCCAATACGTAGACCAGGGCGTTGAACTCCGGGTCCCAGGGCAGGTCGAGCTGCGCGCCCGGGGTGAGGGTCACGTGGGCCATGGTCATGGGCGTGTGGGTCGAGCCGGGACCCCGGTGGGGGCCGATCGCGCCGGCGACGACCCGCACGAGGGCGGTCGCGTCGGGCGAGGCGACGAGCGCGACGTCCTCAGCCTCGAGGCTCTGGTAGGCCGGTGCGATCATCTTGTCCTTGGCCGGCAGATTGACCCAGAGCTGGATCCCGTGGAAGAGCCCGCCCGACTCGACCAGGGCTTCGGGGGGTGTCTCGATGTGCAAGATCCCCCGACCGGCCGTCATCCACTGGGTCGAGCCGTTGGTGATGAGACCGCCCCCGCCGTGGGAGTCCTGGTGCTGGAAGGTGCCGTCGATCATGTAGGTGACGGTCTCGAAGCCGCGGTGCGGGTGCCACGGAGTCCCCTTGGGCTCACCCGGCGCGTAATCGACCTCGCCCATCTGGTCCATGTGTACGAACGGGTCGAGGGCCGCGAGCGAGTGGCCGGCGAAGGCCCGTCGGACCGGGAAGCCCTCGCCTTCGACCCCGCGCGGGGCCGTCGTCACGGTCGCGACCGGCCGCTCCTCGCCGGGCTCGTCGATGGCCTCCAGGCGCGTTAGGACCGTCCAGTCCTCCGGGGTGAGTGCGGGCATCGGACCTCCTCTAGGACAATTCCCAGACTACGGGCCCCTTTGTCAGCCAACGCACAGGCGTCTCTCATCGGATTCCAAACTCCGCCGGTCATAGTTGCAGAGTCCGAGAGGACGGACCAAGGAGAGAGTGATGAAGCATTCAACCCCCGCAGTACTCGGCCGGTCGCTGGCCGCCCTCGCGGTGACGGCCGGCCTCGGGCTCGGCCTCGCCACGGTGGCCGGCGCTGATTCTGGACACAGCCACGGGAACGACCAGGGTGGTGACAACGCCTCGGGCTACGTCATCAGCATCAACCCGGGCGCGTCGATCACGGTGGAGACCCCCGGCGGCGTGACCACGACGTACACCCTCAGCTCTACGACGAGCTACACCCTCGACGGCCAGAGCGCCACCTCGGCGCTGCTCGTCGTCGGCGACCGCGTCGAAGTCCAGACCGCCTCGGGCGCGCCGACCACGGCCACCTCGGTCAACATCGACCTGGCCGAGATCCATGGCCTCGTGCTGTCGGTCTCGGGCTCCACGATCACGGTGATCGACTCCGAGGGCTTCACCCGGACCATTCAGGCCGGCGCGTCGACCGTCGTCACCGACGGTGGGCAGACCTCGTCGCTCAGCGCGATCACGCCGGGTGAGTCGATTGACGCCTCCGGCACGATCGACACCACGGGCACGATTCTCGACGCCGTCACGATCGCGGTGCACGCCCCCGAGCAGTCGGGTCAGCCGAGCACCGACTCCGGCCGGGCCTCGGGCGTCGTCACGGCCGTCACGCCGGGCGCCTCGGTCACGATCGGCGGGGACCACGGTGCGGGCACGACCTACACGCTGACCTCGTCGACCACCTACACCGAGGGTGCCACCACGGTTCCCTCAACGGACCTCGGGGTCGGCGAGCACGTCTGGATCACGACGGCCACCGGAGCCCCGACCACCGCCGCCTCAATCAAGATTCGCCCCCTCGTAGTGCGCGGGACGATTCAGAGCGTCGGCACGAGTTCAAACCCGGAAACTTTCACGATCAGCCGTGACGGCACGACCACGACCGTCGTCGTCGGCTCGACCACCCAGGTGTACGACATGCGTCAGCTCGTCGCCACCTCGTCGGTCACCTTCACGAGCGGTGAGCGCGTGGTCGTGGCCGGCGTGCCCGACGCGACCAGCACCTCTACCTCGCCCACCATCGACGCCCAGTTCATCGTGCTCGGTCACGGCGAGGGATGGGGTCCCCTCGGGCCGGCCCTCGGCGCCCTGATGGGCAAGGACCACGGCTCACACCGCGGCGGACACAAGAGCTAGACCTCCCCTCCCCCACCGCCCCGGTCCGACACCCTTGCCGTCGGACCGGGGCGGTGGCTCGTTCGTGGGAGACTGGGGGGCGTGATCCACGCTCCGTTTTGGCTCTGCGACATGGACGGGGTCCTGATCGACGCCGGTCGCCAGGTCGACGGGGCCGCCGAGTTCCTCGCCCGACTGCGCGCCACCGGGCGCGGATTCCTCGTCCTCACGAACAACTCCCTGTTCACCCCCCGTCAGATCTGCGAGACCCTCTCGAGCCACGGGGTGGCGGTCGAGCGCGAGCAGCTCTGGACCGCGGCACTGGCGACGGCCCGCTTCGTCGTCGACCAGCGCCCCGCCGGCAGCGCCTACGTGATCGGTGAGCCGGCGATGCACGAGGCCCTCGCCGAGCTCGACTACCCAGAGAACCCCGTCGACCCCGACTACGTCGTCGTGGGCGAGACGTGGACCTACGACTTCGAGGCCATCACGCGGGCCGTGCGACTGATCGACGCGGGCAGCGCCTTCGTCGCGACCAACCCCGAGCCGACCGGCACGACCCCCGACGGGGCCCTGCCGGGCTGCGGGGCGCTCACCGCCCTCATCCAGCGGGCCACCGGGGTCACCCCCTACGTCGTCGGCAAGCCCAACGCGGTGATGATCCGCGACGCCCTGGCGATCCTGGGGGCGCACTCGGCCGAGACCGTCCTGGTGGGTGACCGGATGGACACCGACGTGCGCGCCGGCACCGAGGCGGGGATCCCGACGATCCTGGTGCTCTCAGGGGTGGCCACCCGCGCGGACGTAGCGGGCGCGCCCTACCAGCCGACCCGGGTGGTCGACTCGGTGAAGGACCTGATCGCCGAGCTCTAGGCCGATTCGAGCGCGCCGAGGAACGTCGTCGCCCAGTCGTAGACGTCCCGGCGCATGGTCTGGCGGCGCAGCCGGGCCATGCGCTCTCTCTCCTCACGCGGACCCGCGCGCACGGCCGAGCGGATGGCCTCTTTGACCCCCTCGAGGTCGTGGGGGTTGACGATGAACGCGCCGCGCAGCTCGGTCGCCGCCCCGGCGAACTCCGAGAGGATGAGTCGCCCCGTCAGGTCGGTCCGGCACGTGACGTACTCCTTGGCGACGAGGTTCATCCCGTCACGGAAGGGCGTCACGAGCATGACGTCGGCGGCGAGGTAGAGCGCGACCAGCTCATCGAAGGGCATGTTCTGGTGGAGGTAGTGGATGACCGGTCGGCCCACGAGACCGTAGTCGCCGTTGACCTGGCTGACCACCTGTTCGAGCTCGTGGCGCTCGCGCTCGTAGTGGGCGTCGCTCTCACGCGAGGGCACCGCGATCTGGACCATCACGTGGTGCTCGGGGTCGAGCGAGTGGTCGCCGTAGAGCTCGGCGAGCGCCTTGGCCCGCTGCTGGATGCCCTTGGTGTAGTCGAGCCGGTCGACTCCGAGCAGGATGACCTCGGGGTCGCCCAGGTCCTGGCGGATCTCCTTGGCTCGGGCGCGCACCGCCGGGTCTTGGGCCGCGGCGGCGAAACGGGCCACGTCGGCGGTGATCGGGAAGGCCCCGGTGCGCACCCGACGACCCTCGTATTGGACGAGCGCGTCGGTGCCGTCGGCCGTGGTGAGTCGTCGCGCCAGACGCGAGAAGTTGGCGGCCGACTGGCGGGTCTGGAACCCGACCAGGTCGGCCCCGAGCAGTCCCTCGACGATCTCGCGCCGCCAGGGGAGCTGGTTGAACAGCTCGAGCGGCGGAAACGGGATATGCATGAAGAAGCCCACCCGCACGTCGGGGCGGCGCTCGCGGACCATGCGCGGGACGAGCTGGAGCTGGTAGTCGTGGACCCACACCGTCGCCCCCGGCGCCGCCGCCTCGGCGACGGCGTCGGCGAAGCGGCGATTCACCCGGGCGTAGCTCTGCCACCACGTGCGGTGGAAGGCCGGCGGGCGGATGGCGTCGTGGTAGAGCGGCCAGAGCGTGGCGTTGGAGAAGCCGAGGTAGAAGGTCTCGTACTCCTCGGCCGAGATCGGCACGGCCCGCAGGCGGATCCCCTCGTAGTAGTCGGGCACGTGGCGGTGCTGAGAGGTCCCCGGCCAGCCGATCCACAGGCCGTTTCCCCGCTGCAGGACCGAGGTCAGGGCCGAGACCAGTCCCCCCGGACTGGGTCGCCAGCCGTTCGCCCCGGCCTCGGCGTCGGGCTGGACGGGCAGGCGATTGGCCACCACCACGAGGTCGGCCCGGGGCTCGTTCGTCGGGGGTGGGGCGACGTCCGGGCGCGGCGTCACGGCCGTCCTCGTCCTCGCGCGTCGCCCATCAGGACCCCAGGGTGCCCGGGCGGTCGTCGGCGCCGGCCGCGTGCCACCAACTCGGTGAACCGGCGACCAGGTTCTGGGGGTCGTTGCCGCGCTGGTCGGCCTCGATCACGTGCAAGACGGCGTTGATCAGCGACAGGTGGGTCAGCGCCTGGGGGAAGTTGCCCAGGTGGCGCAGGGTCAGGGGGTCGAGCTCCTCGCCGTAGAGGCCGAGCTGGCTCGCCGCGCTGATCAGCTTCTCGCAGTGGGCCCGGGCGAGGTCGAGCTCGCCGATCTCCACGAGCGCCGAGACCATCCAGAAGGAGCACACGGTGAAGCTCCCCTCGCCCTCGCCGTCGAGGCCGTCGTCGGTCCGATCGGTGGCGTAGCGCTTGATGAACGCCCCGTCGCCCAGCTCGTCGGCGATCGCGAAGACCGTCCGGCGCACGCGCGGGTCGCCACCGGGCAAGAAGCCCATCATCGGGATGAGCAGCAGGGACCCGTCCACCTCGTCACTGCCGTAGACCTGGGCGAAGTAGCCCCGGTCGCTCACCCCCTTCTCGCAGACGTCGGCGTGGATCTCGCGCGCCACGGCCCACCACGACGCGGCGCGCTCGTGCTCGCCGCGCAGCGTGGCCAGACGGGCCCCACGGTCGCAGGCGACCCAGCACATCACCTTGGAGAAGGTGAAGTGGCGGGGCTCGCTGCGGACCTCCCAGATGCCGTGATCGGGTTCCTTCCACGACTCGAGGACCGCCTCGACGGCCTGGACCACGATGCGCCAGGACCGCTCGCTCAGCGAGTCGCGCGAGCGGGTGTGCTCAAAGACGCAGTCCACCAGCGCCCCGAGGATGTCCAGCTGGAGTTGTTCGACCGCGCCGTTGCCGACGCGCACGGGCCGGCTGCCCCCGTAGCCCGAGAGGTGGTCC
Source organism: Acidimicrobiales bacterium (assembly GCA_035702745.1). Lineage (GTDB taxonomy): Bacteria > Actinomycetota > Acidimicrobiia > Acidimicrobiales > RAAP-2 > RAAP-2. Next base: position 27,571 of record DASSZS010000004.1, read on the forward strand.
AGTTCGCCCTCGGCCGGGTGGGAGCCGTCGTCGACGGGGTAGAGGACGTTGAGTTGGCGCCGGTTGCGGGCCGCGGCTCGTCCGGTCTCGCCGTGGGGTTCGAGGACGTCACCCAAGAACGCGAGGAAGTCGTCGGCCTCGGAGTCGAAGCCCAAGGCGTGCATCGCGCGCAACGTGAAGGAGGCGTCGCGCACCCAGGTATAGCGGTAGTCCCAGTTGCGTCCACCGCCGATCACCTCGGGCAACGAGGTCGTTGGTGCCGCGAGCAGAGCCCCGGTGGGCGCGTAGGTGAGGCCCTTCAAGGTGAGAGAACTGCGTTGGAGCAGCTCGCGCCACGGGTGGTCCGGGAACCGTCCCCCGTCGATCCAGTCGCGCCAGAAGCGACTGGTCTCGGTCCGGCACTCCTCCACCGCCTCGCGAGTCGTCGGGTAGGGGCTGTCGGACCAGCTGAGGACGGAGAAGATCGACTCGCCCTCGTTGAGCCGGCGTCGGGCGCGAACCGCGCGACCCTCGATGCCAAAGCGCACGTCGCCGGTGAGCGTGAGCCGCGGCGCGTCGGCGTTCGTGGTATTCACCACGTCGTAGGTCGAGCCGCTGTACTCCCAGCGCGCGTCGTCACGGCCGTAGTCGAAGGAGGGCTCACAGTTGAGTGAGACGTCGACGCTCCCGTGCAGGCAGGTCGCGACCCGTACCAGGCAGTGCAGAGCGTCGAAATCCCCCGGGGTGCGCTTGTGGTGGTTGGTGCGCTCTCCCTCGCGGTACCAGGGAGCCATGCCGAGGAAGTCGTGGACGATCAGCCAGCCGCCCCGGGTCTGCCAGGTCGTGGCGAGGACCATCGTGCCCGGCACGTACTGGCGGTGCGCCGGCACGGCACTGTCGACGGGCGCGAGCCGGAACGACCCGGCCGCCCGGTCGAGCACGGTGCCAAAGACGCTGGGGTCGTGAGGCCGGGGTAGGCACAGCCACTCCACCGAACCGGTCGGGGCCACGAGACAGGTCGACTCGCAGTCCGAGAGGAAGGCGTAGTCGGCGATGGGGGGGAAGAGGGTCTCGAGCGATCCCGTCTCGGCGGTGCGCCACAGGGGGGACTCGCCGACCCCCGGGGTCGCCGAACGCGGGCGACGGGGCCATACGCCGATCTGGCGGTCGATACCCGAGCGGCTCGCCTCAGCCACGCGACCCCCGAGTCGACCCCGTCGGGACGGCCCCCACCTCGACACCACGCGCCGTCATGGGCGCCAGCCTAACGGTCCGTCCCCCGAGGATCCCGGGCCGCGACGTCGCACCCTTACGGGCTTCTTAATCCTGACCAGGGGGTCGACAGTGTGTCGAACCTATACTCGCCTGTCTTGAGCCCCCGACACCTCCCGTGTCGTCGCCCACGCCCTCACGGGACGACGGACCTCGGCCGGCCACGGCCGGGGGTGGGCGCTCACCCCCGGTGAGCGCCGTGGGCCGCGCCGCTCGACCCCTCCTCGGCGCCGTCGTGGTCGCGGCGTCGCTCACCCTGGCCACTCCCGCGAGCTCGGCGCGGCCGCTCGCGCCGCCCACGCGCCCGATCCCGGCCCGCTGCCCCTGGGTGGCTCAGGCCCGCCGCGGCGTCGCCCCCGCGCGGTTGGCGCACGAGGTGGCCGCCCGCCTCACCCTGGCGCAGATGGTGGCCCTGGTGTCGTTGCACAACGGGGACGGGATCGAGAACATGACCACGCCGATCGCGGGGCTCTGCCTGCCGGCCCTCACGCTCTCGGACGGACCGGTGGGCGTCGCCGGGCGCGTCACCGGGGTCACCCAGTTCCCGAGTGCCCTCGACCTCGCCGCCAGCTTCGACCCGGCCCTCGCTCACGCGGTCGGCGCGGCGCTCGGGGCCGAGGCGCGCGCCAAGGGCATCGACGTCGTCCAGGCGCCCGAGCTGAACCTCGACCGTGTGCCCCTGAGCGGTCGCCTCTACGAGACCCTCGGCGAGGACCCCTTCCTCACCACCACGATGGGTCTGGCCCTGGCCCGGGGGATCGTCACCTCGGGGGACCTCGTGATGCTCAAGCACCTCGGGGGCTACACCCAAGAGACGGCGCGGGCCCGGATCGACCAGGTCATCTCCCGGCGCGCCCTCGTGGAGCTCTACGACGCCCCCTTCCGCGCGATCGTGCGCGGTGCGCCCGTAGCGGCCGTGATGTGCGCGACGGGGCTCGTCAACGGCGTGCGGCCCTGCAACAACCCCTACTTCTACGGGGCCCTGGCCCGCTGGGGCTTCACGGGCCTGGTGCGCGCGGACCTGCGCGCGACCAAGAACACCGCCCTCGCCTTCGAGCGGGGCCTCGACATGGTCAAGGGCCTTCGCGGGCCCTCCCTGACCTGGCTCGTCGAGCATCACCGGCTTCCCCGTCGCGACCTTTTGCGCGCGGCGAGCCGTGTGCTGAGCGTGCTCTTCACCCACGGCCTCGTGGCCCACCCGCGCCACATCGACGCGACGGCGCCGGCGCTGACCCCGGCGCACGCCGCCCTGGCCCTCGCCGAGGCCGAGGGCGGGATTGTCTTATTGAAGGACCGGGGCGCCGTCTTGCCCCTCACCCACCCCCGGTCGGTCGCGGTGATCGGCGCCTTCGCGAAGAGCCCGCTCACGACCGGCCAGGGCAGCGCCCACGTCCTCGCTCCCTTCGTGGTGACCCCCCTGCAGGGTCTCACCCAGGCCCTCGGTCCCCGCAGCCGGGTCACCTACGTCGCGGGCGCCCCCACCACGTACGCCCTCAAGGCCCTGCGCACCCTCGCCTCCTTCCCGACCACGACGCTGCCCGCGGTCTCCCTCGCCGACCACGGCGCCCACCTCAACGTGCGCCGGCCGGCCAACGTCACCAACGCGGTCATCACCGCCGACACCCCGGGCACCGGACCGGGGTGGAGCAGCTACACCACGACCCTGCGTGTGGCCCACGCCGGGCTGTACGTCCTCAGCCTGCGCACCGTGGGGGACGCCTGGCTGCGCCTCAACGGCCGCCTCGCGATCGCCTCGCGGGGACTGCACGCCTCGCGCGTCGAGACGACGACGCTGCGCTTGACGCCTCGACGCACCTACACCGTGAACCTCCGCTGGTTCAGCGTCGTGCGACAGGGTGCGCCGGCCTTGGGCCTCACGGACGCGTCGCCGGCCATCGCCCGAGCGGTGCGCGCGGCCCGCCACGCCGCGGTCGCGGTCGTCGTGGTCGGCGCGCCGGCGGGCGAGGGCGCGGACCTCGCCAACTTGAGCCTGCCCGGCGACCAGAACGCCCTCGTCTCGGCCGTGGCCCGGGCGAACCCGCACACGGTCGTCGTCTTAGACACCGCCAATCCGGTCGCGATGCCCTGGCTGGGATCGGTCGCCGGTGTACTCGAGGCGTGGTACGGGGGCGAGGAGATGGGCCGCGCGATCGCCGCGGTGCTCACCGGGGCGATCGACCCCTCGGGCCGGCTCCCGGTCACCTTCCCCCGCTCGCTCGCCCAGAGCCCGCTCGCCTCGCCGGCGAGCTTCCCCGGGGTCGACGACGTCGTGAACTACGGGACCGGGGCGGCCGGACTCGAGATGGGCTACCGCTGGTTCGAGGCCCACCACGTGCGCCCCCTCTTCCCCTTCGGCTTCGGACTGTCCTACACGCACTTCGACCTCGCCGGCGCGCACGCCACCGTCTCGGGCGGGCGGGTTCGCGTCAGCGTCACGGTGACCAACACCGGCGCGCGCGCCGGCGCCGACGTCCTCGAGGTCTACGTCTCCGACCCCTCCGCTACCGGCGAGACCTTCGGCCAGCTGCGCGCGGTGGCGCGCGTGGCCCTCGCCCCGAGCGCCCGCACCGTCGCCACCGTCACGTTCCCGGTCCGCTCACTGGCGATCTACACCGGCGCCCGCCTCCACGTCGTGGCCGGCACCTACGCCGTGGACGTGGCGACGGCCGCCGGCGACGTCGTCGCGCGCCGCGCGATCGCGATCCCCTAGAGCGCGTGCGCCGCGGCCCTCGCCGCGGCCCGGTACCGGGCGCGCCACCGTCGGGCCTCGTGGCGAGCGCGGCGCGACTCCTCGCGCGCGTGGCGCGTCGCGCAAGCGCGCAGTCCGCGCCGCGCGCGCGCGAGCCGGCGGAGCCACCGGGCCACGTTCGCGTGGTCGTGCTGGCGTCCGAGCGCCCCCTGGAGCTCGCTCAGTCGCTCGGCCAGTTCCTCCACCCCGGGCCCGAGCAGCCCGGCGAAGCCCCGCGCGACGTACATCGCGCGTTTGGCCTCGACACGCAGTTCGTGGAGACGCCGGTTGTTCGGGCGGGCCCTAGCGCGCCGGGCCGCGCGCTCGACCTCGCCCCAGGCGACGCGCAGCGCCCGCCTCGCCAGGGGTTCGGCCTCCCCGAGCAGCCACAGCCGAAAGGGCAGCCCCCGCCGGTAGTCGTCGAGGACCGTGAGGGCCGTGATCGACGCCCCGGCCTCGAGGGCCCGGCGCACCGGGCGCTCGCGACGCCGCCGCTCGCGCACCGCGCGCGCGAGGATCTTCCGCCCGGCGCCCCGGTGCCGGCGGGCGCCGAGCGCACCGCGCACGGCGTCCTCGAGGACCTGCGCGTCGCGCAGGGCCCCGAAGGGCTCACTGAGTTCGGCGAGGCGCCGGCGCACACCCCGCGTCTTCAAGGCGGGCTCCACCGCGCTGAGGGCCGCCAGCTGGTAGCGCACCCTTCGCAACGAGACCCGCAGCAGTCGTGTCAGCTCAGGGTCGTAGGCGGTGTCCGAGCCACCCTCGCGGGCCGACGCCGCGGCCCCTTCTATCTCACGGCTCGCGCGCAGCAAGAGCTCGCGCACGAACGTGCCGACGAGTACGCGCTCGCCGCTGGTGCGCGCCACGCGCACCGACTGGCCTGTGCCCACAGAACCTCCCGTGCCGGGTCACCCCGGACCGCCCCCATTCTGACGGGCCGCGCGCAGTCCGGGGGCTCAGCGGGTGCGCACCGTCAGTCGCCGGGCGCGGCCCGCGCCACGGGCGTCAACGAGGCGCACCGCGATGCGGTAAGTCGTCGAAGGGCGCAATCCGCCCACCACGATCTCGCCGGCCGGGCCGGTTCCTCGGCGCCACGCCCCCCCGTCGAGGGCGTACTCGACCTCGCTCGCGGGGGCGCTCGCGCCCGGTGCGCTCACCGCGAGACGCACCGCGCGCAGTCCGACCCCGCGCAGGCTCACCGCGGGCGCCGACGGCACGGCGAGCGGCGCCGTCGCGTCGACCAGGACCTGGTAGTGGTGGGCGCTGTCCGAGAAGTACCCCCCGGCCGCGCAACCGCCGGCGCTCGTGCACGCCAGGGCCGACACGTCGCTGTCGCCGCCGACGTTGAGCGTGGCCGAGCCCGGCAACTCCTCGGCCGGACCCCAGACGCCCCCCGTGGCCCCGGCGACCAGCGCCTGGGCGAAGCCCGTGGCGTCGGTGTAGACGCCCCCGGCGACGCACGCCCCCACGCCGTAGCAGTCCACGCTCTGGAGCACAGCGCCCCCGCCGGCGTTGAGGGGGCCCGAGGCCGGGAGTTCGATCGCGGGGCGCCACGCGCCGGCGACCTCGTCGACCACCATCGCCTGGGCGTTCTTCTGGCCGTCGCCGTAGGCGCCGACGGCCGCGCACTGCCCGGGCGCGGCGCACGACAGCGCCAGGACGATCGCGCCCACCGCCGAGGAGTTCACCCCGCTCACCAGACGGGCCGGGGGCCAGACGCCGGCCACCTCGGTATCGACGTAGGCCTGCTCGACCCCGGCCACGTCCTTGAGGTCGTAGGCGAGGCTGCACCCGCCCGCGATCGGGCAGGCGATCGTGGGTGGCAGGGGCTGGCCCGGCACGACGTTGCCGCTGGGACCGGGCACGGGCTCGGCGCTCGACCAGACGCCCGCGCTCTCGGCCGCGACGAAGACCTGGGTGGCCCCGTTGGCGTCGGTGTACTGACCCGTGGCCGCGCACCCGCCGCTCGCGCACGAGACCGAAAAGACGCTCCCCTGCTGGCCGACGTCGAGCGCGGCCATCCCGGGCACCGCCTCAGCCGGACCCCAGACCCCGCCGGTCTCCAGGTCCACCCAGGGCTCGACGTCGCTCGCCGAGAGCGCCACGATGCCCCCGGCCGCGCACTGGCCCAGCGACGAGCACGACACGCTGGTGAGCGCGCTCGCCAGTGCGTTCGAGCTCAGCGCGGCCATCCCGGGCACCGCCTCAGCCGGGCCCCAGACCCCGCCGGTCTCGTTGGCGAGGAACGCGTGGGCCACGCCGCCGACGTCGGCGTAGCTCCCGCCCAGCGCGCACTCGCCGGCCGCCGGGCACGAGATCGAGAGTGAAGAACCGAGTTGGCCGCCGGCGTTCAAGGCGACGAAGCCGGGCAGGGGCAGTGCCCGGCCCCAGACCCCGCCCGACTCGGCGGCGACGAACGCCTCAGTGACGCTCGCCGAGACGCTGTAGCCGCCGACCCCCACGCAGGCCCCCGACGGCGGGCACGACAGGGCGCTGACCTGGGCGTAGCCGCCGGCGTTGAGTCCGGCGATGCCGGCCAGTGAACTCGCCGTGCGCCACGGCGCCGCCGAC
>DASSZS010000027.1:0-50741 GCA_035702745.1 Acidimicrobiales bacterium
ATGGCCGGCGTCGTCAACGAGACGCACGGAAAAGTGCTTTTCCCGGTCGGTCGACGCGGCTAACCTAGGGTCACTGGTGGCTCGCCACCGGACCCAACCGCCAACAGCGCCCGCTCCGCGAGGAGTCGGGCGCTGTTGGCATTTTCGGGCGAGTGCGGGGTACTGTCAGGGGCGTCGCCGACACGGGTCGGTCACGAGGGAAACGCACGAGTAGGGGGAACGATGACCGAAGCACGACTAGAAGCGTGGCTCGCCGAGACGAGAAGCTTCGCACCGAGCTCGGAGTTCACCGCCCAGGCCAACGTCGGCTCCGAGATCTACGCCGAGGCCGACGCCGACCCCGTCGCCTACTGGCGTCGCCAGGCCGACCGGCTGACCTGGACCAAGGAGCCCACCGTCACCCTGGAGTGGGACCTGCCCTTCGCCAAGTGGTTCAGCGACGGCGAGCTCAACGCCGCCTACAACTGCGTCGACCGCCACGTCGAGGCCGGCCGGGGCGACAAGGTCGCCTACCACTGGGTCGCCGACGCCGAGGGCGAGACCCGCACCATCACCTACGCCGACCTCCAGAAGATGGTGGCCCAGGCGGCCCACGCCCTGACCGAGCTGGGGGTGAAGGCGGGTGACCGGGTCGCGGTGTACATGCCGATGATCCCCGAGGCGGTGGTGGCCATGCTGGCCTGCGCACGGCTGGGGGCGGCCCACTCGGTCGTGTTCGCGGGCTTCTCGGCCGAGGCGCTCTCGAGCCGCATCCTCGACTCGGACTGCCAGGTCGTCATCACCGCCGACGGCGCCTTCCGGCGCGGAGCGGCCAGTCCGCTCAAGCCCGCCGTCGACGAGGCGCTGAAGAGCTGCCCCAACGTACGCGCGGTGCTCGTCGTTCGACGCACCGGTGGGGACGTCGAGTGGGTCGAGGGGCGCGACCACTGGTGGCACGAGCTCGTCGAGCGCCAGAGCACGACCCACGAGTGCCAGTCGTTCCCGGCCGAGCAGACGCTGCTCATCATGTACACCTCGGGCACGACCGCCAAGCCCAAGGGGATCTACCACACGACCGGTGGCTACCTCACCCAGTGCGCCACCACCCACTGGCAGATCTTCGACGTCAAGCCCGAGGCCGACGTGTGCTGGACGGCCGCGGACATCGGCTGGATCACCGGGCACAGCTACATCGTCTACGGCCCCCTGGTCAACGGGGTGACCCAGGTCCTCTACGAGGGACTGCCCGACTCGGGGGGTCGGGACCGCTGGTGGAAGATCATCGAGCAGTTCAAGGTCTCGATCCTCTACACGGCCCCCACGACCATCCGCACCCTGATGAAGTGGGGTCCGGAGCACCCCGACGGCCACGACCTGTCGAGCCTGCGACTCATCGGCTCGGTGGGCGAGCCCATCAACCCCGAGGCCTGGATGTGGTACCGCGAGCACGTGGGCGGCAACCGGTGCCCGATCGTGGATACCTGGTGGCAGACCGAGACCGGCGCCATCATGGCCTCGCCGCTGCCCGGGGTCACCGCGACCAAACCGGGCGCGGCGATGCACGCCATCCCCGGGGTCTCGATCGACGTCGTGGACAACGAGGGCAAGTCCGTCGGCAAGGGCGAGGGCGGCTACATCGTGATCACCCAGCCCTGGCCCTCGATGACCCGTGGTATCTACGGCGACCCCGAGCGGTTCAAAGAGGTCTACTGGAAGCGGTTCCCGGGGGTCTACTTCGCCGGTGACGGCGCGAAGAAGGACGAGGACGGCGACCTGTGGCTGCTCGGGCGCGTGGACGACGTGATGAACATCTCCGGCCACCGCCTCTCGACGACCGAGGTCGAGCACGCCCTGGTGGGCTACCCCCTCGTCGCCGAGGCCGCCGTCGTGGGCGCCAGTGACGCCACCACCGGCCAGGCCATCGTCGCCTTCGTGACCCTGAAGCTCTCCGCCGACGAGGCCCAGCGCGACCAGGCCGGGGTGATCAGCGAGTTGCGCGACCACGTGGCCAAGGTGATCAGCCCGATCGCCAAGCCCCGCCAGATCATCCTGACCCCCGAGCTGCCCAAGACCCGCTCGGGCAAGATCATGCGCCGCCTGCTGCGCGACGTGGCCGAGAACCGCCCCCTGGGCGACGTGACGACCCTCACCGACCCCACGGTCGTGAACTCGATCGCCGACCTCATGGCCCAGGGCGTCGAGGAGTAGTCGGACTAGGAGTCGAAGCCCATCTTGAGGACGTCGAGGAGGCGCAACCACAGGTTGCGCCTCCCGGCGTTCTCATCGGCGCGTCGGATGGAGCGTTGGGTGAGCCGGATGAAGACCCAGCGCAGCGGCTCGGGCGGGAACGGCCAGGGCTTCTTGCGCACCATCGAGAGCCGCGTGCGCTCGGTGTCGAGCTCGTCGAGCAGGTCGAGCATCGTGGCGGCCCCAAAGCGCGTCGAGGCGACCCCGAGCCCGGTGAAACCCATGACGTAGGCCACTTTGCCCGCGTGGGCCGTGCCCCAGAATGGGGAGTAGCGCGTGCAGGTGTCGATCGACCCGCCCCAGGAGTGCGTGAACTTGATCCCGGCGAGCTGGGGGAAGGTCGTGAGGAAGTGGCGCACCAGGCGGTAGTAGGTCTCGGGGTTGAAATCGAACTCGCGCTGGGCCTTGCCCCGGAACCGGTAGATGGCGTCGTAGCCGCCCCAGAGGATCGAGTTGTCCTTGGTCAGTCGGTAGTAGTGGAACTGGTTGCCGGCGTCGCTCACTCCCTCGCGGCCCTCCCAGCCGATGCTCTCGAGCTGCTCGGGCGAGAGCGGCTCGGTCACCAGGGCGTAGTCGTAGACCGGGACGACGTACTTGCGCGCCGCGCGCACCAGCGAGGGGAAGACGTTGGTCGCGAGCGCCACCTTGGCGGCCGTGACGGCTCCGAAGGGGGTGTGGACCCGTACGGCCTCGTCCACGTCCTCGAGCCACTCGACCCGGGAGTTCTCGTAGATGTGCACCCCCAGGGAGATGCAGGCCCGCTCGAGCCCCCAGACCAGGCGGGCCGGATCCACCAGGGCGGTCCCGTCGTGGTCGTAGAGGCCCCCGAGGTAGGAAGGGGAGTGGACGCGACGGCGTACGGCCTCGGCGTCGAGCACCACGACGCTGTCGCCCATCTCATTGCGCAGTCGGGCCTGCTCTTCGAGCTCTCTCATCTGCCACGGGGCGACGGCCACGGTGAGCTCCCCGGTCCGCTCCCAGTCGCACTGGATGCCGTAACGCTCGATGGTTCGCTCGATCTCGTCGAGGTTCTCGCGCGCCAGTCGCTCGATGGTCTCCATCTCTCGCGGGAAGCGGCGTAGGCCGTTGTAGAAGCCATGGGTGAGCGAGGCCGAGCAGAAGCCCCCGTTGCGCCCCGAGGCCCCCGCACCGGTCTCGTACTGCTCAACGACCACCACCTCGCGCTGGGGATCGCGCTCTTTGGCCAAGAGTGCCGTCCACAATCCGGTGTAGCCGGCGCCGACCACGCACAGGTCCGCCCCGACCTCACCGATGAGAGCGGGCCGCGACTCGGGTTCCAAGGGGTCTTCGTCGAGCCACCAGAGCAGGGGCTGGACGTCGCTGAGATGGCGGAGGACGAAGGGGTCCTTCTTCTGCATAGGTCCAACCAGAGGTTGGAGTCACCCACTCTCGACACGTCTTTCGCGGGCTCGGAGCCCGGCGAACGCCGGTCGTCAGGCCGGCCTCTTGCTCCTCCAGCCTACCGGGCCCGGCCGGCCGCCCCGGGTTCTCGACCCTGGCGTACACTGCCCTGGCCCGATGAGAGAGTCGACCCCACCCCTAGGACCCCCCTCGACGTACGCGCGCGTACCCACCCGCGCCGAACGGGCCGCGTGAGCGCCGTCTCGGCGGTCGCCTTCGACCTCGAGACGACCGGGGTGGACCCCTTTTTCGATGTGCCGGTCTCCTTCGCCTTCGCCTGGCGCGAGGGCCCCGGTCCGGCCGCCGCCGAGACGGGCCTCGTCGATCCCGGCCGGAGCATCCCCGCGGGGGCCACCCGCGTGCACGGCATCACCGACGCCATGGTCGCAGGCGCCCCGGACCTCGCGTCGGCCGTCCCGGCGCTCGCCGACCGGCTCGAGGCGATCTGGCGCGAGGGCGGGGTCGTGGTTGGGATGAACGTGGCCTACGACCTCACGATGATCGACAGCCTCCTCGGCCGGCTCGGGCGGGCGCGCCTGGGTGAGCGGGGGGTCGGAGCCGTGGCCGACGTGCTCGTCCTCGATCGCCACCTGGACCGCTACCGCCGGGGCAAGCGGACCCTCACCGACCTGTGCGCCAACTACGGCGTGGCCCTCGAGGGCGCCCACAGCGCCGCCGTGGACGCCGCCGCGAGCCTGGATCTCTACGAGCGGCTCCTTGAGCGCTACCCCGAAATCGCCGCCACACCCATCGAGCGGCTCACCGAGCTCCAGGCCGGGTGGCACCGGGAGTGGCTCTCGAGCTTCAGCCGCTACCTCGAGCGCCGTGGTGGGGCCCCCGTCGATCCCGGCCGCTACGAGTGGCCGTTGCACGCGGCCCCCTGAGGGCTCATCGGAATCTGGCGGGGTGACCCTCATCGAACCACGATCGAGCCGAGGACCCGCCAGTTCGGTTTCCCGGCGTAGAGCAGAGCCCGGATTCGGTAGTTCTCGAAGTTGCGAAAGCCGAAGCCGATTCTCTTGATGCGCTTGATGAGGTTGTTGAGAGACTCGGTCGGCCCGTTGGTGATCCGGGCCAGGTGGAAGTTGCACATTCTCGCGAACCACGTCCGAATCGTCTTGCCGAGCCGACGGATCTCGGGCGGCATGGACCGCGCCAGGCACTTGTCGCGCAGGTCGGCGAGGAGAGCCTCGGCGAGTGCCGGGTCGCTCTCGCGGTAGAAGTCGCGCAGGCGCTCTTTCACCCGGTAGGCGAGGGCGACCTCGGCGGTGGGGTCGCCGAGGCTGAGCAGAACCGCCAGTCGCTCGGCCGCCTCGGGCGTGAGGTTCTCCTCGGCGCGCGTGAGCAGTCGGCGCACCTTGAAGAGCGGGTCGTCGCGGCGCCCCCGGTGGCCCAGCTGTTCGATCTGGACCCGGCGGCGGATCTGGTCGAGTGTCCGATTGGCCAGGGCGATTCCGTGAAAGGGATCCACCACCTGGGCCGCCCGGGGCAGCATCGCCGAGTAGACCGCGGCGTAGGTGGCGGACATGTCGAGGGCGCCGTAGGTGATGCGCTGACGCCAGTCGACTCCCTGGTCGTGCATCCACTGGGCCACGTCGACGTAGTGGCGGGTGGGCAGGATATCGATGATCTGGTGGTTCTGCACGTCACAGACGGTCGTCGCGTAGCTCGTTCGCTGGTCCTGGCGGCGCACGAAGTTGGTCTCGTCCAGGCCGATGGCGCTGGTCTTCGTGAGGCGCTTGGTGTCGGCCGCCAAGAGGGCGCGCCCGTAGGTGGTGACGGCGGAGTTGACGGTGTGCCAGTCGCAGTCGAGCTCTCGGGCGACCTCGATCACCGAGCGCCCCGTGCCCACCTGCTCGGTCACCCATTTGGCCGCCCGGGTCGTGAGCAGACAGGACTTCGCCGCGATCCGATGGTCGCCGAGCACCCAACTGCGGCGAGGACAGGCCGGGTTCGCACAGCGCATCCGGTGCTTCTTCCAGGTGAGGCGCATCGGGGCGCCGTAGACGGGCAGGTCGACGTAGGTGACGAGGGGTCGCTCCTTCACCCGGGCCGGCGCCCCGCACTCGGGGCAGGTCACCGTGCCCACGACCTGCTCGATCACGAGGGTCACCTCGGGCCCGTGACGCTCGTAGGCGAGGACTCGGACGTCCTTCAACCCCACGAGGGCTCGGACGATCTCGCTAGGGTCGGTGGTGACGTAGGTGCTTCGGGCAAGTTGGCTCACACCACAAGCCTGAAGCACCTTCGTCGTCTCTCACGGGATTCCCATCAGGGCAGCACCCCGCTGAAATCCGAAGAGCCCCCCTGAGTCGGGCTGGGGAGATTCGAACTCCCGATCTCTCGGCCCCCAGCCGAGCGCTCTAGACCAAACTAAGCCACAGCCCGTAGCCGGATGATTTTACTCGCTGGCTAGGGGGCCGAGCGGTGGGCCCCGTGGGGCTGGTCGGGGTGGGTCAGCCAGGCGCGCGCTTCACAGAGGTAGGCGAGGGTCTCACCGGTCGCCTTCGCCTCGATCGCGTCGAGGATGCGCCGATCCAGCGCCTCGACGATCTCACTGAGCGACATAGTCCTCCCTTCAGCCGCCGGCGGCGGCGGTCACGACCTCGACGGCGGCACCCTCGGCCACGGGCGTTGACACCCAGAGCGAGCGCGCGACGATCTCGCCGTCGATCGCGACGGCGATGCCACGCCCCGAGAGGTCCAGATCGGCCACGAGGTCGGCGACGGTGCCACCGCGCCACGGCCGGTCGGCGCCGTTGACCCGTATCACGCCGGACCGATCGCGTCGATCAGGCGACGGGCCGCCACCGGGGCCAGGGTCACGCCGTGGCGGTAGTGACCCGACGACCACCACCAGCCACCGCCGAGGTCGGCCAGGAACGGGCGCAGGTCCCCGCTGGCCGGGCGCAGCCCCACGCGCGTCTCGACGAGGTCGGCCGTCTCGAGCTCGGGGATGACCTCGAGGCCGTCCCGCAACAGACGCTGGAGCTCTCCCAGTTCGACGGCGCGCACCGGCGACTCCTCCGAGCTCGCGCCCAGCACGTTGTAGCCCTCGGCGCGTCCGACCGCGTAGAAGGGACGACCGTGGACGTAGGCGCGAACCATCGGCAGGTGGTGACGCTCCGGTCCGATCACTCGCAGCGTCATCCCCCGCACGGGTCGCACCGTGGTCGACGGGGGAGCCTCGAGCCCCGCCGGGAGCCCGGCCCAACCCGTCGCGATCAGGCCCAGGTCACCCTCCAGGGGGCCGTCGTCGGCCTCGGCGACGACCCGGGCGCCCTCTCTCGTGCAGCGTCGCACGCTCGCGGTGCGGTACTCGACTCCGAGGGCCCCGTTAGCGGCGCGCACCCGGGCCATCACCTCGTCGGGGTCGACCCAGGCGTCGTCCGCGGCGAGCACACCCTGGGTCACGCGAGCGCTCAACCCCTCGAAGGGCGCGGGCTCGTCGGAGCGCGATAGCGCGCGCAACGACACGCCGTAGCCGCGGGCCACCCCCGCGTACTGTTCGACGAGGCGACGATCCCCGCTATCGAGACCGACCACCAGGGTGCCGACGCGGTGCAGGGCGATCGCCTCGCCGGTCGTCGCGGCGACCTGGTCGATGAGGTCGCTCCACGCGCCCAGCGCCGCCTGGTGGAGCCGGTGGTTCTCCTCCTCGCCGGGCGCGGCTTCGCCCCCGGGGGCGAGCATGCCCGCCGCCGCTGCCGTCGCCCCACGACCGGGGGAGGGATCAACGACCGTAACCCGCCAGCCCTCGCGCGCGAGCGCGAGGGCGCTCACCTGTCCGATGACGCCACCGCCAACCACGACGGCGCGTCGCGACGGACTGGTCACCCCCCAAGCGTAGGACCGTCGCGGCTGTCCACTCGTCCGTCGCTATGATGACGGCGGGTCAGCGTTGCCCCGAGACGACGCCATGGCCCCAGGACTCTACGACCCTCAGTTCGACCACGACGCGTGCGGCGTCGGCATGGTCGCCGAGCTGAGTGGTCGGGCGCGCCACCAAACCGTGGGCGACGCACTGACGATCCTCGAGAACCTCGAGCACCGAGGGGCCACGGGCTCGGACGTCGGCTCGGGTGACGGCGCCGGGATCCTCCTGCAGATGCCCGACGGGTTCGTGCGCGCGCTGTTCGGCGACGCGGTGCCCGCGCGCGGCGCCTACGGCCTCGCCCACTGGATGATTCCGCGGGACGCGGCCGTCCCCGAGTTGCTCGCGTCCCTCGAGCCCGACCTCGCGGCGGTCGGGCTCGGCTCCCTCGCCTGGCGCGAGGTGCCCGTCGACTCGACGATCCTCGGGGCGACGTCGGCGCGCAGCGAGCCCCGCTTCATCCAGCAGTTGATCGCGTGGCGTAAGGAGCCCGGGACCGACCTCGAGGGGGCCCTCTACTGCGCCCGGCGAGTGATCGAGCGCCGGTGGGGGATCTACGCCGCGTCGTGCTCCTCGACGACGGTGATCTACAAGGGGATGCTCTCGGCCCCCCAGTTGCGCGCGTACTTCGCCGACCTGTCGGACGAACGGCTCGAGACGAGCGTCGCCATCGTCCACAGCCGGTTCTCGACCAACGTCCTGCCCCGCTGGGACCTCGCCCAGCCCTTCCGACTGATTGCCCACAACGGCGAGATCAACACGGTACGGGGTAACCGCAATTGGATGCGCGCGCGCGAATCGACCCTGTCGTGCCCGGAGCTGCCACTCGCGGTGGAGACACTCCTACCGATCGTCACCGAGAACATGAGCGACTCGGCCTCCTTCGACGAGGTGGTCGAGCTCCTCGTGCGCGCCGGGCGGAGCCTGCCGCACGCCGTGTTGATGATGATTCCCGAGGCCTGGGAGCGCCACCGCGCCATGGAGCCGGCCCGGCGCGACTTCTACCGATTCCACGCGGGGCTCATGGAGCCCTGGGATGGGCCCGCCTCGATCACCTTCAGCGACGGTCGCGTGGCCGGGGCCGTGCTCGACCGCAACGGCCTGCGACCGGCGCGCTACTGGATCACCCGGGACGACCGCGTGATCTTCGCCAGCGAGGTCGGGGTCTTGCCGATCGACCCCGGCGAGGTCGTCGCCAAGGGTCGGCTCCAGCCCGGACGGATGTTCCTGGTCGATCTGGAGCTCGGCCGGGTCGTCGAGGACGAGGAGATCAAGTCCGAGCTCGCCTCGCGCGCACCCTACGGGGAGTGGCTCGAGCGCGAGCAGGTCTCCCTGGACGAGGTCGCGCTCGGTCCCACGCTCACCCCGAGCTTCGACTCGGTGCGCCAGCTCCAACGCTCGTTCGGCTACTCCGAGGAGGACCTGCGTCTCATCGTGCGCCCCATGGCCCAGGTGGGCGAGGAGCCCATCGGCTCGATGGGCTCCGACACCCGTCTCCCGGTTCTTTCCACCCGTCCCCGCAGCCTCTTCGACTACTTCACTCAGCTCTTCGCCCAGGTGACGAACCCGCCCCTCGACGCCATCCGCGAGGAACTGGTCACCTCGACGCGCGTGGTCATCGGTGGCGAGGGCAACCTGCTCACCGAGTCGCCGGGCCACTGCCACCAGATCGTGCTGGCCTCGCCGGTCCTGTCGAGCGAGGAGCTCGAGAAGATTCGCTACATCGAGCGCCACCCCCGCGCGCGCGACATGCGCACCGCCCCCCTCGACGGGCTCTTCCCCGCCCGGGGCGCCGCGAGCGCCGCCGAGCGTCTCGCGCGAGCCCTCGAGCGGGTCTGCGACGAGGCCGTCGCCCAGGTTCGGGCCGGGGCGACGGTCCTGCTGCTCTCGGACCGGGGCACCAACGTCGACCAGGCCGCCATCCCGAGCCTGCTACTCGCCTCGGCGGTGCACCACCGACTAGTCGACGAGCGACTCCGCACCCGCGCGGCCCTGGTGCTCGAGGCCGGCGACGTGCGCGAGGTCCACCACGTCGCCCTCCTGCTCGGCTTCGGGGCGTCGGCCGTCTGCCCGTACCTGGCCTACGAGTCGATTGACGCCCTCGTCGCCGCCGGCGACCTCGACGTCCCGGGAGCCCGCGAGGCGCGCTACCGCTACGCCAAGGCCCTCACCAAGGGGGTCGTGAAGGTGATGTCCAAGATGGGCGTCTCCACCGTCACGAGCTACGTCGGGGCTCAGCTCTTCGAGCCGGTCGGACTCTCGAGCGACGTCCTCGACCGGTACTTCCCGGGACTGCCCTCCCGGCTCGGCGGGGCGACGCTCGAGCACCTGGCGCGCGACGTGCTCGCGATCCACGCAGCGGCCTTCGACGTCGCGTTCGACCAGCCGCTCACCAACAACGGTGAGTACCAGTGGCGCCGCGACGGCGAGCTCCACCTGTTCAACCCGCGCACCGTCCAGCGTCTCCAGCACGCCACGCGCGCGCGGCGCTACGACGTCTTCAAGGAGTACACCCGCCTCGTTGACGATCAGAGCCGCGAGCAGCTCACGCTCCGTGGACTGCTCGAGTTGGTGCCGAGCGCCCACCCGGTGCCGCTCGAGGAGGTCGAGAGCGTGGCCTCGATCCTGCGGCGCTTCTCCACCGGGGCGATGTCCTACGGCTCGATCTCCCAAGAGGCGCACGAGACCCTGGCGATCGCGATGAACCGTCTCGGGGGGCGCTCGAACACCGGCGAGGGGGGGGAGGACGAGGAGCGCTTCGCGGTCGTCGATCCCCGCCACAACACCCGCTCGGCCATCAAGCAGGTCGCCTCGGGCCGCTTCGGGGTGACGAGTCGCTACCTCGTCAACGCCGACGACATCCAAATCAAGATGGCCCAGGGCGCCAAGCCGGGCGAGGGCGGCCAGCTTCCCGGGGCCAAGGTCTACCCCTGGATCGCCCGCACCCGTCACTCGACGCCCGGGGTGGGACTGATCTCGCCCCCGCCGCACCACGACATCTACTCGATCGAGGACCTGGCCCAGCTGATCTACGACTTGAAGTGCGCGAACGACCAGGCGCGCATCCACGTCAAGCTCGTGAGCGAGCACGGGGTGGGCACCATCGCCGCCGGCGTCGCCAAAGCTCACGCCGACGTCATCTTGATCTCCGGTCACGACGGAGGTACCGGGGCGGCCCCGCTGACCTCGCTCAAGCACGCCGGCACCCCCTGGGAGCTCGGCCTCGCCGAGGCCCACCAGACTCTCGCCGCGAACGGGCTGCGCAGCCGCGTCGTCCTCCAGACCGACGGTCAACTGAAGACCGGCCGCGACGTCGTGGTCGCGGCCCTGCTCGGGGCCGAGGAGTTCGGCTTCGCCACCGCCCCGCTCGTCGTCTCGGGCTGCGTGATGATGCGGGTCTGCCATCTCGACACCTGCCCGGTGGGCATCGCGACCCAGAACCCGGCCCTGCGTGCGCGCTTCACCGGTCGGCCCGAGTTCGTCGAGGCCTTCTTCGAGTTCATCGCTGAGGAGGTGCGTGAGCTCCTGGCCGCGTTGGGCGCGCGGACCCTGGACGAGGTGATCGGCGACGTCTCGCGCCTGCGTGCGCGCCCTCCGGCCGACCCGACCGTCGACCTCGACCTGTCGGCGCTGCTCGTGGCGGTCGACCAGGACCAACGCCGCCAGAGCCTCAAGCAAGACCACGGCCTGGAGAGCGCCCTCGACTGGCGATTCCTCTCGGCGGCGGTCGACGCGGCCCTCACGGGCACTCCGGTGCGCCTCGCGCTCGAGGTGCGCAACGTCGACCGCGCGGTCGGCACGCTCACCGGCAGCGCCCTCACCCGCGCGCTCGGGCCCCGCGCGCTCGACGACGACCACGTGGTGGTCGAGCTCAGCGGTTCGGCCGGCCAGAGCCTCGGGGCGTTCATCCCCGCGGGGCTCACGCTGCGCCTGGTGGGCGACGCCAACGACTACGTGGCCAAGGGCCTCTCGGGCGGGCGCGTCGTCGTGCGACCCGACCCTCGCGCACCCTTCTCGGCGCACGACCACGTGATCGCGGGCAACGTCGTCGCCTACGGCGCCACCGCCGGAGAGGTCTTCGTGTGCGGGATCGTGGGCGAGCGTCTCGGGGTGCGAAACTCCGGGGCCACCATCGTCGTCGAGGGCACCGGGGACCACGCCTGCGAGTACATGACCGGAGGGGTCGTCGTGATCCTCGGGCCCACGGGGCGCAACCTCGCGGCCGGAATGTCGGGCGGCACGCTCTACCTCTACGACCCCGAGGGGACGATCCACGATCACCTGGCCGCCGGGGTCTACGAGCTCGATCCCCTCGAGGCCGACGACGACGCCCTGGTGCACGCCCTGCTCGAGCGCTACCGCGCCGAGACGGGTTCGACGCTGGCCGCGGGCTTGCTCGACCGGTGGCGCTGCGCCCGCCAGGCCTTCGTGCGGGTCGAGACCTCGGAGTACCAGCGGGCCCGGGACGGGGCGCGCGGTGGGTAGCCCGACCGGCTTCCTCGAGCACCCCCGACGGGGGCCGCGTCTTCGGCCGATACCGGTGCGCGTGCGCGACTGGCACGAGGTCTACGAGCCCCAGGGTGAAGAGGAGGTCTCAGCCCAGGCCGCGCGTTGCATGGATTGCGGGATCCCCTTCTGCACCCAGGGCTGTCCGCTGGGCAACCGGATCCCGGTCTTTAACGACGGCGCCTATCGCGGCGACTGGGCCCGCGCGGCCGAGCAGCTCTTGGCGACCAACAACTTCCCCGAGTTCACCGGGCGACTCTGCCCCGCGCCGTGTGAGTCGGCCTGCGTGCTCGGCCTCGGTGACGAGCCGGTGACCATCGAACGCCTCGAGTACGAAGTCGTCGAGCACGCCTTCGCCCGAGGTCTGCCCGTGGCGGCGCCGACCGCGGCTGACACCGGTCGGCGCGTCGTCGTGATCGGCTCGGGCCCGGCGGGACTGGCCGCGGCCGCCCAGCTGCGCGCCGTCGGCCACGCGGTGGAGGTGCTCGAACGCGCCGACGCCCCCGGGGGCCTCCTGCGCTACGGCATCCCCGAGTTCAAGCTCGAAAAGCGCGTCCTCGAGCGCCGCCTCGCGGTGCTGCGCGACGCGGGGGTCGTCTTTCGCTGCGGGGTGTCGGTCGGCGCCGGGGGCCCGAGCCTCGACGCGGTGGCCGCCGACGCCGACGCCGTGGTGCTCGCGGTGGGCTCGACCCGACCCCGGATGATCGAGGTGCCCGGGGCCGACCTGCCCGGGGTGGTGACGGCCATGGCCTACCTCGAGGCGGCGAACCGCGCCGTCGCCGGGGGACACCCCTCCACCCTCGACGCCGCCGGTCGCCACGTCGTGATCCTCGGCGGCGGCGACACCGGCGCCGACTGCCTCGGCACGGCGCACCGGCAGGGCGCGGCCTCGGTCACCCAGCTCGAGATCATGGACCGACCCCCCGACGAGCGGCCCGCCGACCAGCCCTGGCCCACGATGCCCCGGGTCTTTAAGACCACCTCGGCCCACGCCGAGGGCGGGAGTCGTCGCTTTGCCACCGAGACCCTCGCCTTTGTCGGACCGGGGCGCGTCCGGGCGCTGCGCGCCCGCGACCGGCGCCGTGGCGAGGAGGTCGAGATGGCCTGCGACCTCGTCCTCATTGCGGCGGGCTTCGTCGGGCCCGAACTCGCCGGATTGGGCCTGGCCGGGAGTGAGCACACCACCGAGCGCAGTACCCTGCGCGTCGACGAGCAGTGGAGGGTGCCGGTGGCCGGGGCGACCCCCGTCTTCGCCTGCGGGGACGCGGTGCGCGGTCAGAGCCTGATCGTCTGGGCCATCGCTGAGGGTCGCGCGGCCGCGGCCGCCGTCGATCGCCACCTGCGCGCGGGTACGACGTCCCTCCCCGCGCCGCTCGAGCCCTACGCCCAGAGCTGGTAGGGGTTCGCCGCCCGCTCGGTACTATCGAGCCAAGGGGGATTCGATGAAGAGCACGATGCAAGAGGCGCCGCTACTCATTAGCGGCATCATCCGACACGGCCAGTACCTCTACGCGGACAAGAAGATCTTCACCGTGACGCCCGAGGGCGTCGACGAGGGGACCTTCCTCCAGGTCGCCCAGCGCGCCGAGCGCCTCGCGGCGGCCCTGCGACGACTGGGCGTGGCTCCGGGGGACCGGGTCGGCACGTTCATGTGGAACAACCAGTCCCACGTCGAGGCCTACCTCGCGGTGCCCGCGATGGGCGCGGTGCTGCACACCTTGAACATCCGTCTCTTCCCCGACCAGCTCGCCTACATCATCAACCACGCGGCCGACAAGGTCGTGATCGTCGACGCCACCCTGGCTCCGACCTTGGCCAAGATTCGCGACCAGATCCCGACCGTCGAGACGATCATCCTCAACGGACCCGATCCCACGGGCGTGCTCGGCGAGACGCTCGACTACGACCAGCTTCTCGCGGCCGAGCAGCCCGGCTTCGCCTGGCCCGAACTCGACGAACGCGACGCGGCGATCATGTGCTACACCTCGGGCACCACGGGCAACCCCAAGGGGGTGGTCTACAGCCACCGCTCGATCTGGCTCCACTCGCTGGCCTCGATGACGGCCAACTCGATCGGCCTGTGCGAGCGCGACCGGTGCCTCACCATCGTCCCGATGTTCCACGTCAACGCGTGGGGGAGCGTCTACACCGCCTTCTTCGGGGGAGTCGAGCTGATCCTGCCCCAGATGTTCCTTCAGGGCGGTCCCATAATCAAGATGTGCCGGGAGCTGCGCCCGACGATCTCGCTCGCCGTACCGAGCGTCTGGAACGACGTGTTGCGTGTGGCCGAGACCGAGTCGGACGTCGACTTCTCCAGCCTGCGCGGCATCCTCATGGGCGGCTCGGCCGTGCCACGCCACATGATCGAGCAGTTCCGCGACCGTTACGGGATCGACGTCGTCCAGGGCTGGGGGATGACCGAGACGAGTCCGCTGGCGGCCGTCGCGATCCCGCCCTCGGGCACCCCGCGCGAACGCGAGGTCGACTACCGCGTCAAGTCGGGCCGCATCGTCGCCGGGGTCGAGATCCGCATCACCGACGACGACGGTACGGTGCTCGCGCGCGACGGCAAGACGGTCGGCGAGTTCGAGATCCGCGGACCGTGGGTCACGGGCTCCTACTTCGGCACCGAGGATCCCGAGAAGTTCCACGACGGCTGGTTGCGCACCGGGGACATCGGGACCCTCGACGCCGAGGGCTTCATGGTCGTGACCGACCGGAGCAAGGACGTCATCAAGTCCGGCGGCGAGTGGATCAGCTCGGTCGAGCTCGAGTCGACGGTCATGGCCCACCCCGAGGTGTTCGAGGCCGTCGTGGTGGCCGTGCCCGACGAACGCTGGCAGGAACGGCCGCTGTGCTGTGTCGTGCGCCAGCCGGGCTCGAGCGTCTCGGCCGCGACGCTCAAGGCGTACCTCGCCGAGCGTGTCGCCAAGTGGTGGCTGCCCGAGCGATGGGCTTTCGTCGAGTCGGTCCCCAAGACGAGCGTCGGCAAGTTCGACAAGAAGGCGCTGCGCGCCCTCTACGCCGAGGGCGCCCTCGCCGTCGAGGTCGTCCCCTAGTGGGTCCCTTTGACGAGCTGGCCGACGAGCTGGCCGCTCTCGAGGCGAGGGTGAACGACGTCATCTTCGACGCCGTTCGCCATCAGATGCGCGACAGCGACGAGGCGGGCGCGCGCGACGCCGAGCGCGAGCTCGCCAAGGTCCGCCGCCACCTGGCCAAGGCGATCGCGATTCTGCGACGCCACGAGGCCGTCGAGGACTAGGAGTCTGTTGAACAACTGATCCTGAGGGCGCCGACGTAGTTCCGCGGACCCAGAGATCAGCGAACCTAGGGGTTAGGCGAAAAGAGGGAACGAGGTAGTCGCTCTCCTGGGATTGGTCGCGGTGGGGGCTCCTTGTGCGTGACCCGGGCCGACACAGCCCCGTGTCAGGTGGTGAGCACCCAGGTCGTGCCGTCGTGGTCGAGCCCCAGGTTCACGAGCCGGCGCAGGTTGATCGCGGAGACCCGCAGCGAGAGACCGAGCTGGTTGCGTTCGACGCCGCGGTATCTCACGCGCCGCGAGGGGCCCCTCACGAGCCACGAGATCGATCGCTCGACGAGGGGACGCCACTTTCGATAGTCCGAAACGACGCCCTCGTCGGCGAAGCGCGCTCGATTGGCGACGAGCTCGGCGTCGTGCGGGGTCAGCTGGATCTTGCGGCCCCTCGCGGCGATGGTGCAACGCGAGCGCAGCGGGCAGTCGGCGCAGAGCCCACGGAACGAGGCGCTGCGCGTCGCGCTCAGGGCCACGACGTGCCCGGCCGGACAGGTGACGGTGCCGGCGACCTCGTCGATCGTGAAGTCGTCGCGGGTGAAGCCCCCCGCGACGGCGCGCGCGAGGTGCGGGGGCTTAACCCGGATGGTGTGGCCGTCCTCGCCCAGGGCGGCGAGCGCCTCGCCCGAGCCGTAGGCGGCGTCGGCGTAGACGCTGAGGGGGCCCTCGCCCTCGAGCAGTCCGACGCCCACCGTGGCGTCCGAGGCGGTGGCCGGGGTGAGCGCGGCCGCGGTGACGAGCCCGGTCTCGGGCTCGACGGCCAGGTGAGCCTTGTAGCCGTCGCGGTAGAGGCTGCGACTCTTGTGCATGTGGCGGCTCTCGGGGTCGACGACCGAGATAACCCGGTCCTTGGCGACGCGCTGGGCGACGCGCCAGCGGCCGTCCTCGAGCTCGACGTCCTGGCCGGCGACGAGGGCGAGAAGGCCGAGCGCCTCGCGCTCGGCCTTCTCGAGTGGGGCCCCTTCGAGCGCGTCGAGCACCGCGAGGGCGTCGGTGACCAGGTCGTGGACGAGGCTCGCGCGCGCCGCCTCGTCGCCCCAGTCGAGCACGGGCTTGGCGCGTCCGTCGTCGGGGACGCGCCGGGGGATCTCGGCGCATCCGGGCACCGTCGTGCGCACCCGGCGCAGCTGGGCGACGATCTGGGTGACGGTGTCCTGGGTGGCGACGGCGTCGTCGAGCAGGGTCGAGTCGAGGGCCCGGCGGGTCTTGCCCTTGAGCACCCCGGTCGCCTCGACGACCGCGCGCACCGCCTCGAAGACCCGCTCGGGGGCGTCGCTCTGGCGCAGCCGGCTGCGCCAGTAGGTGAGGACGGTGAAGTCGAAGGCCTCGTCGGTGAGGGCGAGCCCGCAGGCCACCTTCCAACTGATCCGGTCGGCGAGCGCCCGGGCCGCCTCGCGGTCACTCAGCCCCTCCAAGGACTGCAGCACCAGAACTGAAGCCACGACGTCACCGGGGATCGAGGGGCGGCCCCGGCGCGAGGGGAAGAGGTCCTCGAACATCTCGTCGGGGAAGAGCTCGTGGCGGTGGTCGGCGAGGAAGGCCGCCACGCTGCCCTCGGGGACCAGCTGACGGCACAGGGCCGCCGCGTCCATCAGCTCACGGTTGGGATCGGAGACGCCTTGCATATCCCATTCTCGACCGAGCGGCCGGCCGAGTCAGGGATTGTTCAACAGTCTCCTAGTCCGCCGGGGCCGGCTCGACCCAGCGATTGACCTCGTCGATGACCGTGCGCAGCGCGACGTAGCTGCGCCCGTCGAACTCGAAGGCGAGCGTTCCGTCGGGCTCAACGCGTAGCCCCTCGCCGCGATCGAACTGCGGCACGAGGGCGCGCAGACGTACGAGCTCGTCGGGACTCGGCGGGCGCTTGAGGTGGACCGTGGCGCGCGCGCCGTCCAGGGAGAACCCCTCGTAGTTGGCGTAGAACCGGTCGATCTCGGCGAGGGCCTCGGCGACGCCCCGGGCCGAGCGCACCAGATTGAGATCCACCGACGAGACGTAGCCCCCCTCGATCAAGGTGTGGTCGACGAAGTCGCGCCACTCCTCCCAGTAGGTGCCTTCGGCGGTGTCGAGGAGCACGATCGGCGCCGGAGTGGTCTTACCGGTGTCGAGCAGGGTGATGATCTCGAAGAGCTCGTCCATCGTCCCGAGCCCCCCGGGCAGGATCACGAAGGCAATCGAGGAGCGCGTGAGGGCCACTTTGCGGGTGAAGAAGTAGCGCATGGTCACGAGCATGGTCGCCACGTCGATGAAGGGGTTCGGGCTCTGTTCGAAGGGCAGGTCGATGTTGACCCCGATGGTCGCGTCGCGTCCACCCCCCCGTGCGGCCGCCTCCATGATCCCCGGCCCGCCGCCCGAGACGATGATCCAGCCGCGCGCGGCCATGGTTCGCGCGAGCTCGGTGGCTAGTTCGTAGTGGGGGTGTCCCGGTGGGGTCCGGGCCGAACCGAAGATCGTCAGCTTCGGCCGGTCGGCGAAACGGTCGAAGAGGACGAAGGCCGCCAGGAGCTCGTCGATGGCCCGAACGGCGACCCGTAGATCCTTGGTGTTCGCGTCGGAGGCGGCCACCTCGGCCACTCGGACCACCAGCTCGCTCAGGAGGGCCCGTCGCTCCACCGAGAGCGTCGTGTCGGCGTTGACGACCTCGATGAGCCGATCGGCCAGGCTCATCGGGCGAGGATCTGGTACGCCGTGGTGCGTTGAACGAGGGTGCGCCCGAGGGGCGCGACGAGCTCGGCGAAGGCCGTTGGGTCCATCTCCTGGCCGTGGGTCGCGCCGGCCGCGCGCGAGATGTTCTCGTCCATCAGCGTCCCGCCCAGGTCGTTCGCCCCCGCGCGGAGGATCCGCCGGACACCCTCGACGCCCATCTTCACCCAGCTCACCTGGATGTTGTCGATGAGGGTGGCGTAGTGCAGGCGGCCCACGGCGTGCATGAGGACCGCCTCGCGGAACGTGGGACCACGCCGCGCCCGGCCCCGTAGGAACAGCGGGGTCGCCATGTGGACGAAGGGGAGGGGCACGAACTCGCTGAAACCGCCCGTCTCGCGCTGCAGGTCACGGGTGCGCACCAGGTGGCGCGCCCAGCTCTCGGGGCCTTCCACGGCCCCGAACATGATCGTGACGTTCGAGCCGAGACCCACTCCGTGGGCCGTGCGGTGCACCTCGAGCCACTGATCGGTCGAGATCTTGTCGGGGCAGAGGATGGCCCGCACCGGGTCGTCGAGGATCTCGGCCGCGGTGCCCGGGAGGGTCTTGAGCCCGGCGTCCTTGAGGCGCGTCAGGTAGGTCGCGAGATCGACCCCGAGCCGGCGGGCGCCCTCGTAGACCTCGAGGGCGCTGAAGGCGTGAATGTGAATCCTCGGGGAGCCGGCCCTCACGGCGGCCACCACGTCGACGTAGTAGTCACCGTCGAAGTTCGGGTGGATTCCGCCCTGGAGGCAGACCTCGGTCGCGCCGCGGGCCTCAGCCTCGCGCACCCGCTCACTGATCTCCTCCAGGGTCAACAGGTAGGGATCCCCGCGCAGGTTCAGCGAGAGGGGTCCCTTGGAGAAGGCGCAGAACCGGCACTTGAAGGTGCAGACGTTCGTGTAGTTGATGTTGCGGTTCACGACGAAGCTCACCTCGTCGCCCACGCGCGCGCGTCGCGTCGCGTCGGCCGCCTCGCAGATCGCGACGAAGTCGCCGTCGCGTGCGCCAAAGAGCGTGACGAGTTCGGCTTCGGAGAAGTCGTAGCCGGGCTGGTAGCGCGCGAGGATCGTCGAGACGGCCGTGGTCGTCGTGCGGCGCACCGGCGCCGCTGGGGGCGCCGTCTCGCCGCCCGCGTGCCACGCGTCGTCGCGCGCGAGTCCCGACGCGTCGGCCGCGGCCAGCACGGCCGGGCGGACGGCCTGGTCGACGAAGGCCGCGTCGAAGGCGTAGCGGGGGTAGAGCGTGAGGCGCGAAACGAGCACGAGACCCCGTGAGGCGCACTCGTCCGCCAGCGTCTGCGCGGCCGGCCAGGCTCGCTCGGGGTTCACGTGGTCCGCCGTCACCGGCGAGACGCCCCCGAAATCGTCGATGCCGAAGTCGAGCAGGGCCGCCGGGTCGTCGCTCAGGTTCGGTGGCGCCTGGAGGTGGACCTCGTCGGGCAGGACGAGGCGGGCCGCCGCGATCGTCCAGTGGAACTCCTCGGCGTCAGCCGGTGGGTGGTGCGCCATCGCGGTGCGGGCCTTGGGCAGGAAGTTCTGGACGATCACCTCCTGGACGTGACCGTGGCGTCGGTGGCTGGCGGCGATCGCCTCGAGGGTGGCCAGGCGCTCGGCCCGACTCTCGCCGATCCCGACGAGGACCCCGGTGGTGAAGGGGATCTTCAGCTCTCCGGCCGCCTCCAACGTGGCCAGGCGCCGCGCGGGCGTCTTATCGGGCGCCAAACGGTGCGCCTCGAGGTCGGCCAGGGCCTCGAGCATCATGCCCTGGGAGGCGCTCACGGTGCGCAACTGGGCCAGTTCGTGGGGGTGCAGAGCGCCCGCGTTGGCGTGGGGCAGTAGGCCCGTGGCCTCGAGCACCATCTGGGCGGCCGTGGCGAGGTAGTCGACCGTCGAGCGATACCCGCGCGCGGCCAGCCAGCGCGCGGCCTCGTCGTAGCGCAGCTCGGGTCGCTCGCCCAGCGTGAAGAGGGCCTCGGTGCAGCCGGCCTCCTCCCCGGCCCGGGCGATGCCCATGACTTCCTCGAGGTCGAGGTAGGGAGCGGCGAGGTGGGCCGGCGCCTGGGCGAAGGTGCAGTACGCGCAGCGGTCGCGACACAACTGGGTCAGGGGGATGAAGACCTTGGGCGAGTAGGTGACGACCTCGCCGAAGAGCGCGCGGGCCCGTTCCCGGGCTCGCGGGGCGAGCTCGTCGGCGCGGGCCCCGAGGAGTCCCTCCGGCGAGGTAGCGGCGCGACCCATGCGAGGCATCCTACGAGCGTCCGCCGCGGCGCTCAGCGGGTCACCGCGGCCTTCGCCTCGAGCGTCGCCAGGAGTTCGCGGTAGGACGACGCGAAGGCCGCGACGCCCTCGTCCTCCAGCCGGTTCGTCACGGCGTCGAGGTCGACCACGGGCGCCAGGGTCTCTAGGACCCCGGCGGCGCGCTCGCGGAGTCCCGTGTCCTCGAGCAGGCTCGCGCTGGGGTCGCCGTGGTCGAGGTAGGCGTCAATCGTCGCGTCGGGCATGGTGTTCACCGTCTCGGAGGCGACCAGCCGGTTGACGTAGAGCAGGTCGTCGTACGCCGGGTTCTTGGTCGAGGTCGACGCCCAGAGGGGCCTTTGGACCTGCGCGCCGGCGGCGAGCAGGTCGGACACGTCCGCGCGGGCCACGCGCTCCCGGTAGAGCCCGTAGGCCGCCGCGGCCTGGGCGTTGGCCACGGTCCCGCGCCGGTCGTCGCCGTCGGGGAGCAGGGCGTCAACGGCGACATCGACGCGCGAGACGAAGAACGACGCGACGCTGGCGATCGCCGCGAGATCCTTGCCCGCGGCGCGCGCGGCCGTGAGACCCGCGACCCAGGCGTCGAGGACTTCGGCGTAGCGCGCGAGGGAGAAGATGAGGGTCACGTTCACGTTGATCCCCTCGCCGAGCGCGGTCGTGATCGCGGGCAGTCCCTCTCGCGTCGCGGGAATCTTGATCATCACGTTGGGCCGATCCACCTCGGCGAAGAGCCGCCGCGCGGCGGAGGTCGTGCCGTCCGTGTCGCGCGCGAGCAGGGGCGAGACCTCGAGCGACACGTACCCGTCGCGGTAGCGTCGCGTGGGGTCGTCGCGCGACCCGTCGTGGACCTCGGCGAGCACATCGCACGCGTCGCGCACGTCCTCGACCGCGAGCGCCTCGAACAGCGCCTCGGGGTCGAGCCCGGGGTGGGCGCGCACCGCGTCGTCGTAGGCGCTCGAGGTGGACAGCGCCTTGGCGAAGATCGACGGGTTCGACGTCACTCCGCGCACGCCCTGGGCCACCAGGCGCGCGAGCGTCCCGTCGTTGAGCCAGTCGCGGCGAATGTTGTCGATCCACGGGCTCTGGCCGTGGACGCGATACAGGTCGTTCAGGGTAGTCATGGCTCCTCGTTCAGCATGCGGGTGACGTGGGCGACGACGGTCTCGGGCACGAGACCCAGCGCGGCGAAGACCTGGGGGCCGGGAGCCGAGAGGCCGAAGGTGTCGATGCCGAGTGCCTCGTCGGCGTAGCGGGCCCACCCGAGGGTCGCCCCGGCTTCGACCGAGAGCGACGGTAGATCCCGGCGCACGACGGCGTCGCGATAGGCCCGGGGCTGGTCCTCGAAGCACTTCCAACACGGCAGCGCCACGACCCGAACCGCTATCCCGCGCGTAGCCAGCTCGTCGGCCGCGCTCAGGCACAAAGAGACCTCCGAACCGGTGGCGAGCAGGCTGAAGCGGGCCCCCTCGGGCTCGCGCACGACGTAGCCCCCGCGATGGGCACCCTCGCGACTCGCCTCGGCCTCGTCCCCCCCGAGAACGAGCAGGTCCTGGCGTGAGAGGACCAGCGCGGTGGGCACCGGATCCTTGGCGCGCAGGAGGCGACCCACGAGGTCGAGCGTCTCGTTAGCGTCGCTCGGTCGCACCACGTGCAGGTTGGGCATCGCCCGCAAGCTCATCAGGTGCTCTACCGGCTGGTGGGTTGGACCGTCCTCGCCCACGCCCACCGAGTCGTGGGTATAGACAAAGAGGGCCGGCGCCTCGCTCAGGGCGGCCAGACGCACCGCCGGGCGCGCGTAGTCGCTGAAGACGAAGAACGTCGATCCGACGGGACGGACGCCACCGTGGTGGGCCATGCCGACCACGATCGCCGACATCGCGAACTCGCGGATTCCGAAGTGAACCTGACGCCCTCCGGGGTGCGCGGCGTCCTGGGCGACGGTACCGGTGAGGGCGACCCCGGTGTTCTCCGTGAGGTCGGCCGACCCAGCGACGAGGCCCGGCATGTGGGGGCTGAAAGCGTCCATGGCCCGCTGGAGGGCGCGTCGGGTCGCCGCCTTAGAGCCGGGCGCGTACGGCTCGGGCACGACGTCGTCACGGAGGGCGGCGTGGGTCGCCACCTGGTCAATGAGCGCGGTCCCTCGCTCACCGGCCGCCGTCACCCGGGCCCGCCACGCCGCACTCGCCCCGCGCCGGTCCGCGAGAGCCTCGAGCATCGCTGCGGGGAGGTCGTCGTCGAGGACGAAGGGCTCGTCGGGCAGCCCGAGCATCTCTTTGACTCGCGTGATCGCCTCGGGACTGAACGGGTTGCCGTGGGCCTCTTTGGTGTCCATCATCTCGGGGGAGGGGAATCCGATGTGCGAGCGAATGACCACGAGGCTCGGCCGGGTCGTCTCGGCGATGGCCTCACGCGTGGCCGCCTCCAGCGCCCCGAGGTCGTTGGCGCGCTCACCGAGTTCGATCACGTGCCAGCCGTAGGCGCGGAACCGCCCGACCGGGTCGTCGTGAAGGGCCAGTTCGGTCGGACCGTCGATGGTGATGTGGTTGTCGTCGTAAAAGACCGTGAGTCGCTCCAGCCCCAGGAAGCCGGCGAGCGACCCCGCCTCGTGGCTAACACCCTCTTCGAGGCAACCGTCACCCGCGACGACCCAGGTTCGGTGGTCCACCAACTCCGCGCCGTACTCAGCCCTCAAGACCCGTTCGGCCAGGGCGAGACCGACGCCGTTCGCGATGCCCTGACCGAGCGGCCCCGTCGTCACCTCGACCGTCGGGGTGACGCCCCGCTCGGGATGGCCCGGCGTACGCGAGTGAAGTTGACGAAAGGCCATCAGGTCCTCGCGGCTCACGTCGTAGCCGAAACTGTGGGCGAGGCTGTACTGGAGGATCGACGCGTGCCCGCAGCTCAACACAAACCGGTCCCGATCGAACCAGGTCGGGTCGGTGGGGTCGTGTCGCATGAGTCGCGACCAGAGCATGACCCCGAGGGGCGCGAGCGCCATGGCCGTACCCGAGTGGCCCGATCGGGCCCGTGCTGGGGCATCCATCGCCACTCCCACGATCTGGCGGATGGCGCGATCCTCGAGCGCCGTCGCGCCCTCGTAGCGAATCTCTGGCATAGGGGCCAGCGTAGTTACTGGTCCGATAGACGAGGGGCAGGGGTATCGTTCCGTGGTGACCTTCCAGGTTCCCCCCAACTGCGACCTGACCCTCGGTCTCACCTGCACCGACAAGTCCGTCCCGGGACGCACCGAGTGGGCCGTGAGCCC
This sequence comes from Acidimicrobiales bacterium, assembly GCA_035702745.1. GTDB lineage: Bacteria > Actinomycetota > Acidimicrobiia > Acidimicrobiales > RAAP-2 > RAAP-2. The sequence goes on from DASSZS010000027.1 coordinate 23,544, forward strand.
CGACGAGCGCTTCACCAACCCCGCCGGCCTGGTCCAGGGCGGCTTCATCGCGGCGGTTATGGACTCGGCAATGGGCGCCTCGGCGGTCACCGCGCAGGGGGAGCGGCGCGTGAGCGTCTCGAACACGGGGATGAAGGTCAGCTTCGTACGCCCGGTGCGTCCGGGCGACGCGCTGAGCTGTGTCGCCACGGTGCTCAAGTCGGGCCGCTCGGTGGTCTTCGTCGAGGCCCGCCTGCACGGCGCCGACGATCGCCTGGTGGCCACGGCCAGTTCGGCCTACGTGATCAGGGACCGTGAGTAGGCTGGCCCCATGAAGTTGCCCTCGTGGCGCAAGCTGGTCGCCGGCGCCGGCCTCCATCGCGATCTCGGCGAGATCCGCGACCTCGTCGTGCGCTACGTAAAGGAAGAGACCGTCCAGCCCCTGAAGGACCTCGGTCGCTTCGTGGCCTTCGGGGTGATCGGCAGCGTCTTCGTTGGGCTCGGAACCGTCCTATTGCTGGTGGGAGCGCTGCGCTACCTCCAGTGGCAGTTCCCGGTGCTCGACGGCACGCTCTCGTGGATTCCCTACCTCGTCGTGGCGGTGCTCGCGATCCTCGTCATCGCCCTGGCCCTGTGGCGCGTCGTGAGCGGCGCGGCGAAGCGCCGGGTGAAGGCCCGGTCGTGAGCGCGTCGGCGACGCGCGCCGAGCTCGAGGCCAAGATGCGCGCGATTCTGCCCGCGCGCAGCCCGGGCCGAGGCTCCACGGCCGACCCGCGGGCCGACACCGCGACGGCGGGCGTCGGCGGGCTGCTCGTGGGCTACGTCTGGGGATGGTGGCGCGGCCGGCGCGGGGCTCGTGCTCGGGCCGCGGCCAAACGAGTCCGGTCGTGATGGTGCGTCGCCTCTTTCGCCTGCTGATCGCTACCGTCTTTGGGCGAGCGCTCACCCAGCGCTCACGGCGCTGGGCCGCGGTTGGCGGCGGGCTCGTGCTGTTGCGAATCCTCGACCGACTCGCCGGCCGTCGAGCGCGCAAAGCCCGCGGGCGCGCGTGAGCGACGCCACCCTGCGCGCCGGCGAGCGCGTGATGCTCATCGACGCTAAGGACCGCCACTACCTCGTGACCCTCGAGGCGGGGGGGTCGTTCCACACCCACGCGGGAATCGTCAGCCACGACGCGGTCATCGGGCTCGTCGAAGGCTCGACCGTCGCCGCGAGCAACGAGCGGACATTCCTCGTGGTGCGGCCCACCCTCGCCGACGTCGTTCTCAAGATGCCCCGGGGTGCCCAGGTGATCTACCCCAAGGACCTGGGCGCCATACTGCTGCAGGCCGACATCGCTCCGGGTCAGCGCGTGCTCGAGGCCGGGGTGGGTTCGGGGGCGCTCTCGATGACCCTCCTGCGCGCGGGCGCTTCGGTCGTGGGCTATGAACTACGCGAGGAGTTCGCTCGGCACGCCGAGAAGAACGTGCGCGCCCACCTAGGCGACGCGATCGACTACCGCATAGAGATTCGAGACGTGACGGCCGGAGTCGACGAACGAGACCTCGACCGAATCGTCCTCGACATGCCCGAGCCCTGGGCGGTCGTGCGCCACGCCGAGACGGCCCTTCGTCCCGGGGGGATCTTGTTGGCCTACCTACCCACGATCAACCAGACCCAGCAGTTGCGCGAGACCCTGCGTCATCACCGCTTCGGGCTCGCCGAGACGGTGGAGATCCTCCGACGGACCTGGCACGTCGACGGCCGGTCGGTCCGTCCCGACCACCGCATGGTCGCCCATACGGGCTTCCTCACCTCGGCCCGACGGCTCGCCACGGCCGGCGACGCCTCGCCCGAGAACCCCTCCCGGGCCGACTGACGGATTACCCCGAGGGCCGCGACGATCTCGGCCCAGGTCGCACCGAGTTCGCGCCCCGCCTCACGTCGTCCCCACCCAGGTCGTCCGCCGCTCCGACGACCATCCTCACCACTTGGGAGCTCGCACGGGCCCCAAGGACGCGACGACCGCGGGCAACGCTAATCCAGGTGGTGCCGCCATCGTGCGATTCCCGTCACGTCGGGAATCGCCTGGCACCGGGGAGACGTCGGTTCAGTCCCTCACGATGAAGATGCACTCGCCGGGGCACTCCTCCGAGGCCTCGACGACGGCGTCCTCGAATTCGGCCGGCACCTCCGCGACGCCCTCGGCGCCCCCGGGGTTGTCCTTCACCACACCGTCTTGCTTGACGTACGCCAAGCCGTCATCGAGCAGGGTGAACACCGACGGGCAGATTTCCTCGCACAGACCATCGCCCGTGCACAGGTCCTGATCAATCCACACCTTCATCGGCTCGTCCTCCGTGGCTCCTAGCCCCGTCACTCTAGTGGTCCTCGGGGTGCCGTTGTGCCCTTGACAGCACCGGACTCTCCCCTAGGGTGAGGTCATGGACGGCGTGCGCGGCCCCGGTGGTGGAGGCTCTCAGGGACACGGTCCCGGGGAGCACGACTTCACCCTGAGCGACCTCGACCAGGCCATTCGACGTATCGAGCTGCTCGAGGAGAAGCTCCTCGAGGCGCGCGGTCAGTTAGCCCAGAGCCGCTCGAACAACGAGAAGCTCACCATCACGATCCAGCAGACTCGCGATCAGATCGCCGCCCTGCGCGACGAGGTGGAGAAGCTCACCCAGCCGCCGGCGGTCTACGGGACGTTCATCGGCTTCAACGACGACGGCACGGTCGACATCTTCGCCTCGGGCCGCAAGATGCGTGTCGCCCTTCACCCCGGAATCGATCCCGGGTTGATCTCACGCGGGGATGAGGTGGTGCTCAACGAGTCCTTCAGCGTTATCGGCGTGCGTCCGACCGACGGCCAGGGAGAGGTCGTCACCGTCAAGGAAGTCCTCGACGAGCGCCGGGTCCTCGTCTACGGACGTGCGGATGAGGAGAGGGTCGTCGAGCTCGCCGAGGCCCTGCGTGCGGTCAAACTGCGCAGCGGTGACGCGGTGCTCCTCGACATGCGCTCGAACCTGCTCATCGAGAAGCTCACGCGCCAAGAGGCGGAAGAGCTCATTCTCGAGGAAGTTCCCGACATCTCCTACGCCGACGTGGGCGGCCTCGACCAGCAGATCGAAGCGATTACCGATGCGGTGGAGTTGCCCTACCTGCATCGCACGCTCTTCAACGAGTACGACCTGCCGGCCCCCAAGGGCATCCTGCTCTACGGCCCGCCCGGCTGCGGCAAGACCCTGATCGCCAAGGCCGTCGCGAACTCCCTGTCCCAGAAGGTGGCCGAACTCACGGGGAACCGCAACGTGCGCTCGTACTTCCTCAACATCAAGGGTCCCGAGCTACTCAACAAGTACGTCGGTGAGACCGAGCGCCAGATTCGCGTGGTCTTCCAACGGGCCCGGGAGAAGGCCGAGGAGGGCGTGCCGGTCATCGTCTTCTTCGACGAGATGGACTCCCTCTTTCGCACCCGAGGAACGGGCATCTCCTCGGACATGGAGTCGACGATCGTGCCCCAGCTCCTCGCCGAAATCGACGGGGTGGAGTCGCTGCGCGACGTGATCGTGATCGGGGCCACCAACCGTGAGGACCTGATTGACCCGGCGATCCTGCGCCCGGGACGACTGGACGTCAAGATCAAGATTGAGCGGCCCGACGAGGAGGCCGCGGGTCAGATCTTCTCCCGCTACCTGCGCGCCGACCTGCCCCTCGACGAGCACGAGGTGCGCGAGCTCGGTGGCGGCGACGCCGACAAGGCCGTCCAGGTGATGATCGAAGAGACGGTCGGGCACATGTACCGCATCGACGACGAGAACCGCTTCTTGGAGGTCACCTACCAGGGCGGTGATAAGGAGGTCCTCTACTTCAAGGACTTCGCCTCGGGCGCCATGATCGAGAACATCGTGCGACGCGCGAAGAAGAGCGCCGTTAAGCGCGAGATCGCCGGATTGGGGAGGGGACTGCGTCGCAGCGACCTCCTCGAGTCCATCCGTCAGGAGTTCCGCGAGAACGAGGACCTGCCCAACACCACCAACCCCGACGACTGGGCGCGCATCTCGGGCAAGAAGGGGGAGCGGATCGTCTTCATCCGCACTCTCGTCAACCGCGAAGAGCACGCGGTCAACGGTGGTCGCTCCATCCAGCACGTGGGCACCGGGCAGTACCTCTAGTCCCGTGGCCATCCCCAAAGTCGTCGGCATCGAGACCGAGTACGGCGTCGCCGGCGGACCCGACGGTGACCCGATCACCGCGTCGAGCCTCATCGTCAACGCCTACGCCCAACAGGGCCGCACCCACATCAACTGGGACTTCGAAGGCGAGACGCCCGACCTCGACGCCCGGGGTCGGGTGGATCTGACCTCGTTCGCGCCTATCGTCGAGACTCATCTAGCCAACACCGTGCTCACCAACGGTGCCCGCCTCTACGTTGACCACGCCCACCCGGAGTACTCGGCCCCCGAGTGCGCCTCGCCCCTGGAGGCGACCCTCTACGACCAGGCCGGCGAGGAGGTGATGCGTCGGGCCCTCGCAATCGCGAACGACACCCTCGGACCCGAGGTCAAGATCACGCTCTACAAGAACAACTCTGACGGCAAGGGCAACTCCTACGGCACCCACGAGAACTACCTCGTCGCCCGAGAGGTCGAGTTCGCCCACCTGGTGCGCACGATGGTGCCCCACCTCGTCTCACGCCAGGTGGTGGTGGGCGCCGGCAAGGTCGGCGCCGAGACCGACGCGGCCCTGGAGCACGAGCCGGCGTTCCAGCTCTCCCAGCGCGCCGAGTTCTTCGAGGAGGTGGTGGGCCTCGAGACGACCCTGAAACGGCCCATCGTAAACACCCGCGACGAGCCCCACAGCGACGCCGAGCGATTCCGGCGACTCCACGTGATCATCGGCGACGCCAACCTGAGCCCGGTCGCCACCGCGGTCAAGCTGGGCTCGACGGCCCTTCTCCTCGCCGCCCTCGAGGACTTCGGACCCAGCCCCTTCCCGGCGCCCCCGGTGGCCCCGGTGGCGGCCGTGCGCCGCTTCGCCCTCGACCTGACCCTGGCGGTGGGCGTCGAGTGTGACGACGGCCTCACCCGAAGCGCGTGGGACTTCCAGGACGCCCTGTGGCGCCTGGCCGAGCTCTACGTCGAGCGCACCGGGGGAGAGGCGGTGGGCCCCGCCGACCAGGTCCGCTACATCCTCGACCAGTGGCGCGCCCTGCTCGACGGGGTCCGCGACGACCGCGACGCGGTCGCCGATCGCGTCGACTGGGTCGCCAAGTGGCGGGTCGTGAACGGCTACCGGGACCGCCACGGCCTCGCGCCGAGTGACGCCCGGCTCAAGGCCATCGATCTCCAGTACCACGACGTGCGCTCGACCCACTCGCTCGCCCGACGGGTGGGTCTGCAAGCGCTGTACGAGGAGTCCGTCATTCGTGAAGCCGTTCACAATCCGCCCGGCTCGACCCGCGCGTACTTCCGGGGTCGATGCGTGGAGCGCTACCCCGACGAGATCGTCGCGGCCAACTGGGACTCGGTCGTGTTCGATCTCGGCGACGGACCACTCCAGCGCGTGCCGATGCTCGACCCGCTGAGGGGTACCCGCGCACTCACCGAGGAGTTGCTAGAAACGAGTGCGTCGGCCGCCGATCTTCTGGCGGCCCTGGACAGGTAGAACGGGACTATGAGCGAAAGAGAGCAAATCCAGCGACAGCGCAGCGAACGCGCCGCGGAGGCGCAGAGCGAGATCAGTGTCGACGCTACCAAGGGCGATCAGCTCAAGGCCGACCTGGACGAGCTGCTCGACGAGATCGACGAGGTGCTCGAGGAAAACGCTGAGGAGTTCGTGCGCAACTACGTCCAAAAGGGCGGCCAGTAGACGTGGGCCTGCCCTTGTTCCGACCCACCCAGGACCCCGGCCCGTCCTTCCTCGGACTGACGGAGGCCCTGGGCGTGGCCCCCGCGTGGGGGCCGCCGGCGAGCGACGTCCCCCACGCCACCACGGTGATCGCGGTCCGCTACGCCCACGGCGTCGTCATGGCTGGGGATCGCCAGGCGACCGGGGCCTACATCGCGAGTCGCGACGTGAAGAAGATCGGGGCGGCCGACCGGTTCACGGCCATCGCGATCTCGGGCAGCGCCGCGCGCGGGATCGAGCTGGTCAAGTTCGCCCAGCTCTCCTTCGAGCACTACGAGAAGATGACCGACACCGCCCTCAGCCTCGAGGGCAAGGCCAACTACCTTTCCCCGATCATCCAGCGGAACAATCTCTCGTCGCCTTTACCGGTCCTGCCTCTGCTCGCCGGCTACGACCCAACCCAGCGGGCCGGGCGCATCTTCGAGTACGACGGCGCTGGCGGTTGCTACGAGCGCTCCGACTTCGCCACGATCGGCTCGGGCTCACCCTTCGCTGAGGGCGCCCTACGGCTGGGCTTTCGCGCCGACCTCGACCTCGAGTCGGGACTCGAACTCGCCGCCCTCGCGCTCTACGAGGCCGGCGACAATGACCCGAGCACGGGCGGACCCGACTTCGTGCGCGGGATCTTCCCGATGTTGGTCGTGCTCGACGCGGCCGGCTACCGGGAGCTCTCCGTCGACGAGGTGGGCGAGCGGTTCCGCCGGATCAACGAGCGCCGGGCGGAGTCCCGGGGCGTGGCCGGCGGTTCCCTGCGGTGAGCAACTACTTCTACGTCTCGCCCGAACAGCTCATCAAGGATCGGGCGGAGTTCGCCCAGAAGGGCATCGCCCGGGGTCGCTCGATCGTCGCCTCCCTCTACGACCGCGGCGTCGTGATCGTGGCCGAGAACCCCTCGGCCTCGCTCAACAAGGTCTCAGAGATCTACGACCGGATCGCCTTTGCGGGTGCGGGCAAGTACAACGAGTACGACCGGCTCCGCGAGGCCGGGGTGCGCTGGGCGGACTCGATGGGCTTCACCTACGCTCGGGAGGACGTCGACGCGCGGGCCCTGGCGAACTACTACGCCCAGCACCTCGGCGACATGTTCACCGAGGGCCAGAAGCCTCTCGAGGTAGAGGTCCTCGTGGCCCAGTTGGGCAGCGACCTACGCCCCACGAAGCTCTTTCGAATTCTCTACGAGGGCACCATCGCCGACGAGCCGCGCTTCTCGGTGATCGGGGGTGACGCCGAGGTGATCCGCGAACGCTTCACTCGGGCCGTGCCCGAGATCGTCGACCTCGCCACCACCCTGCGCCAGGCGGTCACGGCCCTCGCCGGACCGGACCGGACGATCCCGATCCCCGAGCTCGAGGTGGGCATCCTGGAGGACCGCGGCGAGCGCCGGACCTTCACTCGACTCGCCGACGATCGGATCGCGGAGTTGCTGGGCGAGGAGTAGCGATGCTGCGTCGCATCTACGGCGTGGAGACCGAGTACGGCATCACCTTCTCGCTGCGCGGTCAACGTCGACTCAGCCCGGACGAGGTCTCTCGCTTCTTGTTCCGCAAGGTCGTGGCCTGGGGCCGCTCCTCGAACGTCTTTTTGGAGAACGGGAGCCGCCTCTACCTGGACGTCGGCTCACACCCCGAGTACGCCACCGCCGAGTGCGACACCCTCGTCGACCTGGTCGCCCAAGACAAGGCCGGCGAGGCCATCTTGCGCGAGCTCGTGGGCTACGCCCAGTCCCAGCTGGCCGATGAGGGGATCCGTGGAGAGATCTACCTGTTCAAGAACAACACCGACTCCACCGGCAACTCCTACGGCTGCCACGAGAACTACTGCATCGAGCGCATCGAAGACCTGAGCCGGCTCGAGAGTGTCTTCATCCCCTTCCTGATCAGTCGGCAGATCTTCGCCGGGGCCGGCAAGGTCGTCACCAACGCGCGCGGCACCACCTACGCCATGAGCCAGCGGGCCGAGCACATCTGGGAGTCGATCTCCTCGGCGACCACCCGCAGCCGGCCGATCATCAATACCCGTGACGAGCCCCACGCCGACCCCGAGAAGTTCCGCCGGCTCCACGTCATCGTGGGGGACTCCAACATGAATGAGTTCGCGACCTACCTCAAGGTTGGCACCGCGGCCGTGGTGCTCGCCATGATCGAAGACCGCCACACCGTGCTGCGCGACTACCAGATGGCCTCACCGATCAACGCGCTGCGCGACATCTCCTACGACCTGTGGAGCAAGGAACCGGTCAAGCTCGTCAACGGACGCGACCTCACCGCCCTGGAGATCCAGGAGGATCTCTGCGAGCGAGCCCAGCTCTTCGTCGAAACCCACGACGTCCCCGAAGACCAGCGGCGGGTCGTCGCGCTGTGGCGCGAGGTCATCGAGCTCTACCGCTCCGACCCTATGGCCCTCGCCGACCGGGTCGACTGGATCGCCAAGCTCCAGATAGTCGAACGCGAGCGCGAACGTCACGGGGTCGACCTGACCGACCCTCGGATCGGGCTCATCGACCTGCTCTACCACGACACGAACGTCGAACGGGGCCTGTTCTATCGGCGGGCCGCGCGCGGTCACGTGCGCACCGTGGTTACCCCCGAACAGGTCTTCGACGCGACCTCCACGCCCCCGGCGACGACCCGCGCCCACATGCGCGGGACGTTCATCCGCGCCGCCAAGCGTCACCGGCGCGACTACACCGTCGACTGGGTGCACCTCAAGCTCAACGATGAGATGCAGCGCACGGTCTTGTTGAAGGACCCGTTCAAGAGTCACGACGACCGATTCGCCAAGCTCCTGGCGAGCCTCGAGCGCCGGGGCTAGGCCCCGCCCCGGCCGTACAATGGCCCCATGTTCGACCTGAGCCCCCTCAAGATCCTGATCATCGTGGCGGTGATCATGCTGGTCATGGGGCCGGACAAGCTCCCGGAGGTGGCCCAGCGACTCGGCGCCGGGTGGCGCGCTCTCAAGGGTATCCAGCAGCGGGTTGAGAGCGAGGTCCGCGAGGCCATCCCGGATCTGCCGAGCGCCTCGGAGATCGCTCGCCTCGCCCGTAGTCCGGTGAGCCTGCTCAACCAGTTGGCCGACCGGGTGGCGAGCCCCGAGCCCGACGAGCCCGCGACCGCGTCCGTCTCGGACTCGGCGTCGAATGAGGACGTACCCCTGCTCGCTCCCGATATACGACCGAGTCCCGAGCCTCCCTCGGCCGCCGACTGGGGCAGCGCGCCCGACCCCTCGCTCAACTAGCCATCGTGTCTCGCTACAGCCGCGCCCAGAGTGGCATGACCCTGGCCGAACACCTCAAAGAGCTCCGCTATCGGTTCATGGTCATGGCGACCGCGGTCCTGGTCATCGGCATCCTCGGGTTCATCTTCTACCCTCACCTGCTCGACATCCTCCAGCACCCCTACTGCGCCGCAGCACCCGACCACTGCAGATTCCTCGTCACCAACCCCCTCGACGGTCTCACCCTTCGGGTCCAGATCGCCCTGTTCACCGGTTTGTTGCTGGCCTCTCCGATCATCCTCTGGCAGACCTGGCGATTCATCACTCCCGGGCTCAAGGCCAGGGAGAAGCAGTACGTCGTCCCCTTCGTCGCGGCGTCACTCGCCTTCTTCGCCGCCGGCGTCGTCGTCGCGTACTTCAGCTTTGCCCACGCCATCGCCTTCTTGAAGGCCATCGGCGGATCCACGCTCATGACCGAGTACAACCCGAACCAGTACCTCTCGCTGTTTTTGCTCATGATGTTCATCTTCGGGCTGACCTTCCTCTTCCCGGTCGTCCTGGTCGCCCTGGAGCTGGTGAACATCGTCAACCCCCGCCAGCTCCTCAAGGGTTGGCGCATCGCGGTCATCGCGATCACCGTCGCCTCGGCCGTCTTCACCCCGAGCGGTGACCCTCTGTCGATGCTCGCTTTGGCGGTGCCCCTCATCCTCTTCTACTTCCTCGCGATCGGCGTGGGCAAGCTGCTCAAGAAGTGACCGACTACCGGACCCATTTTCTCGAGGGTCTCGGCTTCGGCCTGGACGACTTCCAGGTGGCGGCCCTCGACGCGCTCGACACCGGGGCCTGCGTGCTCGTGAGCGCCCCGACCGGCTCGGGCAAGACGCTGGTCGCCAACTACGCCATCGGTCAGGAGCTGGCACGCCAGCGCCGCTCGTTCTACACCACCCCATTGAAGGCCCTGTCGAACCAGAAGTTCCACGAGCTCGGCCGACTCTTCGGCCGCGACGCGGTCGGGTTGCTGACCGGGGACGTGTCGATTCATCGTGACGCCTCGGTCGTCGTGATGACGACCGAGGTACTGCGCAACATGCTGCTCACCGACTCCGACCAACTAGACGAACTCGGCCTCGTGGTCCTCGACGAGGTCCACTACCTCCAGGACCCCTTTCGGGGTGGAGTCTGGGAAGAGGTAATCATCCTGACCCCGCCCGAGGTGCGCTTCGTTGCCCTCTCGGCGACGATCGGCAACGCACCGGTGCTGGGGGAGTGGATCGGCGAGGTGCGCGGAGCCACCCGGGTCGTCGTCGAGACCCAGCGCCCGATTGCCCTGCACCAGCACGTCGCCCTGGTCCGCCGGGGCCAGACCCAGGCTGAGGTCCTCGACCTGATAGACGAGGGCCGACTCGCCGAGAGCGCCCGACGGGTCGACAACGCACTGCGCGCCACCCGAAAGTTCCGGCCCGGTCCGCGTTGGCACGGACCGCGCTCCTCGGCGCCGCCCCCACCCTTTCGCGCCCCGCGCCGCTCCGAGCTCATGCGCGCCCTCGAGGCGGACGACCTCTTGCCGGTCATCGTCTTCATCTTCTCGCGCGCGGCGTGCGACGACGCTGTTCACCAGTTGCGTCGCGACGGACTGCGTTTCACCAGCCGCGAGGAGAGCCGACGCATCGAGGACATCGCCGAAGCGCGCCTCACCGAATTCAGCGACGAGGACCTCGCGGCGCTGGAGTACGGGGAGTTCCTCGACGCCCTCGCCCGGGGGATCACCAGCCACCACGCGGGCATGGTTCCGGCCTTCCGCGAGATCGTGGAGGCCTGCTTCGAAGAGGACCTCCTGGCCGTCGTCTTCGCGACCGAGACGCTCGCGCTCGGCATCAATATGCCCGCGCGCACGGTCGCCATCGAGCGTTTCACCAAGTACTCCGACGCGGGCCGCCAGTTCCTCACCAGCGCCGAGTACTCCCAGATGACCGGCCGGGCCGGGCGCCGCGGGCTCGACGAGGAGGGACACGCGGTGGTCTGCTTCGCCACCGACCTCTCTCTGGCCGACGTGGCCCGGGTGGCCCTCGCGCCGCCGGGCGAACTGCACTCCTCGTTCCGCCCGACCTACAACCTGACCGCCAACCTGGTCGACCACTTCGACCGCGACACCGCTCTCGCGGTGGTGCGTCGCAGCTACGCGCAGTTCGAGAACGTGCGCCGACCCGCCGGGCGTCGGCGCCCCCTCGACGAGATGCTCGCGGCCCGCCACGCGGTGCTCGTCGACCTCGGCTACGCCGAGGGCTGGACCCTGAGCGAGTCCGGCCAGCTCCTGCGCTCGCTCTACCACGAGTGCGACCTGCTCATCGCCGAGACCATCGCGGCCGGACTGCTCGACGGTCTAGAGCCCGCACCGCTCGCCGGGGTGCTCAGCTGCTTCAGCTACGAGGGCCGGCGCGCGCCCCGGGCCCACAGCGCCGCCCAGGGCGTCGCCTCGAAGAACCGCCGCGCGACCCACGACCGGCTCGGTCCCGTGCGGCGCACCGCGATGGCCGAGCGCCTCCGCGAGGTTCAGGCGCTCTACGTTGCCACCTGCGCCGCCGAGGACCACCACGGCGTGCCCCACGCCAAAGAGCCCGACGGCGCTTTCGCCACCGTCATCGCCGCCTGGGCGCGAGGCGTCGCCCTGGGCAAGGTGCTCGACCTGGCCGACGCCGAGCTGGGCCACACCTCGCCCGGGGACTTCGTGCGCCAAGCCAAACAGGTGGCCGACCTGTGCGAGCAGATTGCCCGGCTCGGCCAACTGGGACCGCTCGCCCGGGTCGCCGCTGAAGCCCGCGAGGCGCTGGTGCGCAGTGTGGTGGCCGGTGCCGCCAGCGTCCACCCCTACCGAGACGACGGGCCCTAGTCTCGGTAGCCCATGCACCCCTACGTCGTCGAGGAGTTCTCCAAAGACGAGCGCGCCGTACTGCGCCGCTACTTCACCAACCTCGACGGCCCCGTGTTCGCCCTGGTCAACTTGCCCGAGGTCGTCAAGGGGGCTCTCTTTGCGCGCTACTCGCGCTCCTCGAAGAGCCTCCGGCGACTCTTCTTGGACGAGTTCGTCGGGGACCTCGACCTCGCCGGCGACGCCACCGTGGATGCGACGGTCGGCCTCGCGCGCGCCGACGAGCTCTACCAGCGGATCTTCGTCGAGTACGGCGACGACTCCGTCGCCCAGCTCGGGGGCGTGCACCTGGCCTGCGAGCAGGCCAGCAACCTGCTCACTAAGGTCCTCGAGCACGGCCGCCTGATGAGCTACCTCGAGCAGTCGACCCGCTACATCGGCTACGACCGGCGCCTGTCCAACGGCCACTACCGCTTCTACCGCGACCACGACCTGCTCGAGTCGCGCCTGGGCGCGCGTTACGTCGGCGAGATGGATCGGATGTTCGACACCTACCGAGAGCTCCTGCCCCGACTGACCGACTGGCTGGCCCGGCGCTACCCCAAGACCCCCGAGGACACCGACTTCGTCTACCGCCAGGCGATCCGCGCCAAGGCACTCGACGGGCTCCGGGGACTGCTACCGGCCAGCGCACTGTCCAACCTCGGGATCTACGCCTCGGGCCAGGCTTACGAGGCACTCTTGTTGCGCATGCGCGCGAGCGCCCTGCCCGAGACTCGTCACTACGCCGAGATGATGCGCGTCGAACTCGAAAAGGTCATTCCCTCCTTCTTGCGCCGACTCGACGTGCCCGAGCGTGGCGGGGCGTGGGTGTCGTACCTCGCGGGCACGACGCGCGCGAGCTCCGATGCGGTCGCCCTGCTCGGCCCGGAGCATCCCGTCGAGGGGGATGACTCGGTACGCCTCGTCTCGTTCGACCCGGCGGGGGAGGACCGCGTCCTCGAGGCGATCGTCTTCGAACACTCCCGGGCCACCCACGCCGAAGCGGCCGCGCGGATCGCCCGATTGGACGAGGACGCGCGTGACGCGCTCTTCGACGCGTACGTCGGCGAGCGCCGTAACCGACGTCACCGTCCCGGGCGGGCGTTCGAGCGGACCGACTACCGCTTCGAAATCGTGAGCGACTACGGGGCCTTTCGGGACCTCCAGCGCCACCGGCTGCTCACCATCGAGTGGCAGGACCTCGGGGTGGACCTCGGCTACGGCGTACCCGACGTCGTCGTGGAGGCAAGCCTCGAGGAGCCCTACCGTCAGAGTCTGGAACGCTCCGGCGAGCTCTACGAGGCGGTGGCGGCCGAACTGCCCGAGCAGGCCGCCTACTGCGTGGCCCTGGCCTTTCGGATCCGCTACGCGATCCAGATGAACGCGCGTGAGGCGATGCACCTCATCGAGCTGCGCTCGGGACCTCAGGGCCACCCCAGCTACCGCCGGGTGGCCCAGGAGATGGGCCGACTCATCGCCGACCAGGCGGGACACGCCCGGATAGCCCGGGCCATGCGCTTCGTCGACTACTCCGACGTCGACCTGGAGCGGCTCGAGGCCGAACGGACCGCTGAGCGCAATCGCGCGGCCCGCTAGGGTCGACCCTCCGTCGGTGACCAGGGAAGCACGGACCGGTCGGCCAAGTGGGCCGCGGAATGGACGTCACACAGCGGCGCCAGGCCCTACAATGCCTGCGCCTGAAGAGAGGACATATGGCCAAGGACGTAGAGAACGAGGACGCGTTCGACGAGGAAGAGATCGCCGACGGCTTCGACGAGGACGGCGAGGTCACCGACGAGATCGACGACGTCCTCGGGCTCGAGGACGGGGACGAGGAGGTGTCGGTCGACGACGTCGAGGCCGTGGAGGACGTGGAGGAGGTCGACGAGGCCAATGAGGGGGCCGGTCCGACGGCGATTCCCGTTCACGACGAGGACGACCTCGTCGACGACACCGACGTCGAGCTCGCACTCGATGAGGTGCTGGCGGAGACCATCCTGCGCCAAGTCGTGCCCGACGACGACGAGGACACCGTGGTCGAGATCGACGGCACTCTCGAGAGCACCGAGGCCATCCTGCCCAAGCAGGACGACGAGTTCCGCTGCCACTCCTGTCGACTATTGAAGAAGATGAGCCAGCTCGCGGACGCCGCGAACACGCTCTGTCGGGACTGCGTCTAGCGGGTGTCGGTCCTCATCCGCCCCGCGGCCCCGGTCGACGCCGTCGCGCTGGCCGGGCTCTGGGATGACGCCGCGCGCGAGTGCGCACAGCACCGAGGGGGCTCGGTCCTCCTAGACGAGCTGCGCGCCGGCCGAGATGACGCGACGACGCTGCGCGACGCCCTGAGGGCTGGCGAGCTCATCGTCGCCGTCATTCACGACGTACCAGTGGGCTTCGCGTGGTGCCGAGGCGGCCTCATCGCGGCCCTCTACGTGGCCCGCGTCGAGCGACGGCTCGGGTACGCCCGTGCCCTGGTCACGGAACTCCTAACGGGACCCCATGCGCCCATTGACGGCTACGCCCTCCCGGGCGACCGCGCGACGAAGTCGCTCTACGAGTCGATCGGCTGGAAGGCCCGACTGCTCACGATGCGCGCCGGCTGACCGGTCGACGCACGTTCTTCGCCGGCGGCGGGGGAGGCGGCACCTTCATGCCCAGCAGTTTGGCGAGCTCGGGAATCGCCCCGGCGTTGTGGACCGCGACGGCCCGACTGGCCTCGTCGTCGGGGATGCCCGAGGGCTTCACGTTCCGGCGAATCGAGGTGTCGACGGCCAGTTCCACGACGGCGCGCCACTTGGTCGGGTCCTGATCGGCGCGGAGGAACTCCGAGGTGAGGGCGACCACCTTCGCGGCCACCTCCGCGCTCACGCGCGTTGACACGTCCGGGGGCCGGCCCACGAGGGTCAGCGCCTCGGCCACGTCGCCGGCGTCGATGGCCTTGTCGAGCTTCTCGCTCCACTGGACCCGCAGGGCCTCGACCCGATCGTGCAGCGCCCCCTGGAGCTCTTTGAGCTGGGCCCGCGCCTCGTCGTCGAGTGAGACCGTCTTGGCTGAGGTCACGATCGCGCGCAGGTCGCGCAGGCGCAACTCCTTTCCGGCGCCGATGCCACCGGCCGCGCGGTCCTTCCACGTCGCGAGGTTCGTCCGGGCGAGGAGGTCCTCGGCGATGCGCTCGATGGTCCCGGGGTCGACCGTGGGGCGTCCCTGGGCCGTCGCGTTCTTGTTCTGGGTCTCGACAGCCGTCCGCACCGCCGGCATCCCGCCCCGCAGAAGTTGCTCGGCGACGGGCAGCTGCTCGGGCGAGAGGGTAGCGAGCAAGGCGTTGCGGTGCGTGGTCGTCATCGGAGGGGTCACGGGTCCACGACGCTCGGGACGACCTTCGCGCGAACGACCTGCCTCAGGTCGAGGCGAGCGCGCCGGTCGTTCGCCGGGCCTGCGGGTCGAACGCTCGCCCTCGCGGCGCGCCGGCCGCTCGCCTTCGCGCCGTGCGGGACGCTCGCCGTCGCGATGAGAACCCCGTTCACCCTCCCGGCGCGGCCCGCGCTCGCTCTCGCGACGGGTCGAACGCTCGCCCTCGCGGCGCGGACCTCGGCCTTTGGCGGCGTACGTGACCGTCACGTCCGGACCCTTGGCGTCGCGGGCGATCAGCTCGAGCTTCTCGTGGCGAGGGTCCAGGGGCGACGCGGTCTTGGGCGGAGCCACCGAGAGGACCTCGAAACCCTCCATGAACTGCTCCACGTCGGCGCGATAGACACCGCCCACGACGGGCCCACCCGGCACGAGCGAGGCGGGGACGACGCCTTTGGGCAACTTGGCCCCGGCGGCGCGCCACGTGGCGACCTCGCCATTCAGGCTGGTTATTTCGATGTCAATCCGCCGAGACATAGCCCACCAACAGTACTCGGTCACCGCAAGTGCCACGGTCGCCGGTCCCTAGTCGTGTCTTAGATTCGCCCTCTAGCATGGGCCGGTGACCGACTCGCCCGACGCGAACGATCCACGAGCCCCCGAGGGGACCGACGCTCCCCGCGAGGTCGTCCCAGTGGCGCACGCGCCCGGTGAGCCGATTCCCGCGAGTGAGGCGCCCGTCTTCGTGACGAGCTCCACCGGCGCGGGGGAGTGGGTGGCGCCCGGGCCGGCACCCGACGCGGTCGCGGCGCCCTCACCCGCGGTGGCGGCCGGGACGGGGGGAGCGGGGCTCGCCGCGCGCCGGCGGCGCTCAACAGCGGCGTGGTCGTCGCGGTTCTCGCTCTTGCTCGTCGCCGCCCTGGTCGGCGGCCTCGCCGGGCACTACGCCGCCCCATCGACCACCAGTGGCCTCAGCGTCAACGTCTCCACGCAGGGGCCCGGCGCCGGTGTCTTGCCCGGCGGAGTGTCGATCCCCAAGCTCGTCCAGCACGCCCTGCCCACCATCGTGAGCATCAACGTGCGCGGCGCCGGGGGCGATGACCAGGGCACCGGCATGATCATCACCAGCAACGGACTCGTCGTGACCAACAACCACGTCATCGCCAACGCCGTCCAGTCCGGGACGATCACCGTGACCCGCAGCGGGTCTACCAAAGCCCTCCCGGCGACCCTCGTCGGGACGAACCCGATCGACGACGTGGCACTGATCCGGATCGACAACGTCCGCGGTCTGCCGACGGTGACCTTCGGGAACTCCAATGCCCTCCAGGTGGGCGACGCCGTCGTCGCGATCGGCAACGCCCTCGGACTCGCCGCCGGCACCCCCACGGTGACCCAGGGAATCGTCTCGGCCCTGGGTCGGACCGTCACGGCCGGATCGAGCACCTCGACCGAGACGCTCACCAACATGATCCAGACCGACGCCGCCATCAATCCGGGCAACTCGGGCGGACCCCTCATCGACACCGCGGGCGACGTGATCGGCATGAACACGGCCGTCGCCGGAACCCTGGCCAGTGGTGAGACCAGCCAGAACATCGGCTTCGCCATCCCCTCGGCCACGATCCTCTCCCTCCTGCCACAGCTCAAGGCCGGCCAGAGCGTCGTGAACCACGGCGCCTTCGTGGGCGTGGAGATCGAGTCCAACAACCCCCAACTGACCCAGCAGTACGGCTTCCCGGTGACGACGGGAGCGGTCGTCATCAGCGTCATCGCCGGCACGGGGGCCGCCGCCGCCGGTGTCCGCCAGGGTGACGTCATCGTGGGAATCAACTCGACGACGATCCAGAACGCCCAGGACGTCACCCAGGTTCTCTCCGCCTTGGCCCCGGGCGACGTCATCACCCTGCACGTCGTGCGCGGGTCGAAGCACCTCGCCCTACGGGTCACCCTCGGCCGTCAGCCCAAGGGCTGAGCGAGCCCCGCGGGGCGCTTCGAGGGGTCCCGTCACCCCGGTAAGGACCCCGAGCGTGCGGACACGAGTGGGGCGATGAAGGGATTCGTCGCGGCTCGGCGCCTCTGCGCGGTGACGGCATTGCTCGCGATCGTCGCCGCTCCAGCGAACGCGGCAACGCGTGCGCACCCGACGCCGCTGGGGGAGGGATCGGTGCGCCCCGCCCACACGTTCTTCATGTCACTGTGCTCAGGGACGACCCCCGACCGGGTATCTCGTCTCACGCTCACGAGGTCCCGTCCCTCGAACCCCGAGCACTTCTCCCTCCCCGCGGTCGTCGAGAGCTCCCGGAGCGCGCGCATCCGCGACCTGGCCACGGTCGTGTGTCACCTGCCGCGGGTTCGTGGGGTCTACCACTGCCCCCTGGCGTGGAGCCCGACCTACACGCTGCTCTTCTCGTTGCCGAGTGCGTCGTGGCGTCCGGCCGTTCGGGTCATCCACTACGACCCGACCGGGTGCAGTTGGGTCACCGGTGCGGGACCGTCCCGGTGGAGCTCGCCGGCCTTCGTCTCGGCTCTCGGCGCCGCCCTCGGGCTGCGCTCCGCGCGCGTCACCACCTTCACGGGAACTCTGGATCGAGCCTGACGTCGAACTGGCCGTAGCGCTCAGTCGCGATCCGCGAGGTACCGTGAGCCCCCGGGCGAACGCCGCGCGGACGTAGGGGGGATCCGTCGCCACACGTCGTGTCCGCGCTCGGCCGCCGAGCCGTTATCGCACAGAGCCTCGTGGCCCTCGATCACCCGGCGAGCCCCGCCCCCGCCCGCAGATCAGAGAAGAGTCGCGATCCCGCCGTCTACGGGCAGGATCGCCCCGGTGACGTAGGCGGCGGCGGGGGAGGCCAGGAAGATCGCGGCTCCGGCCATGTCCGCGGGTCGGCCGATGCGCCTCATCGGAGCCGCGGCAGCGATCTCGTCGCCGAACGCCGCGAGCGTGGCGTGCATCATCTTCGATTCGAAGGGTCCCGGCGCGATGGCATTGACCGTCACCCTCGGAGCGAGGTACTTCGCGAGGTGGCGCGTCAGCTGGTGCACCGCGGCCTTGGAGGCTGAGTACGCGTAGGTCTCCATGTCGGGCACCCGCAGCCCGTCGATGGAGCCGATGTTGATGACCCGGGCCGGGGAGTCGGCGGTGCCCGAGGCCTCGAGGAGAGGCCGCAGGAACTTCGTGAGGTGGAACACGCCCTTCACGTTCAATGAGAGGACCCGCTCGAAGGCCGCCTCGTCGTAGTCGTCCATCGGGGCGCCCCAGGTCGCCCCGGCGTTGTTCACCAGGACGTCGAGACGCGACTCACGCCGGGCGATCTCGTCGGCCAGGGCGCGGCAGCCCGTCTCGGTGCTCAGGTTCGCCTCGATGAACGTGCAGGGGCCGAGCTCGCCGAGCTCGACGGCCAGCGCGCCGCCAACCTCGGCCTTGCGTGAGGAGATGTAGAGCGAGGCCCCGGCCTCGAGGAAGCCCCGAGTGATCATCTCGCCGATGCCCCGGGTCCCCCCGGTCACCAGGACCGTCTTGCCGCTGACGTCGAAGAGCCCGCCCATCGGGCGAAGTGTAGACGCGGTCCCCCGGTGGGGAAGTGGTCTCCCCTAGTTCGAGACGCGCAGGACCGTCTGGGAGACGACCTCCACGGTGTCGTGGGTCGTCGGCGCCCACTCCGCCCGGATCCGCCAGACTCCGGTGGCCGTGAAGTTGAACGCGCACTCGACCTGGCCCTGGCGCACGGCCTGGAAGCCGCAGACGAGGTTGGAGCTCTGGGAGTTCGCCGGGGCGATGGCGACGATCCGCACGACGCCGCCCGCGTCACCCGTGAGCGACAGGACGTCGGCGGTGATGTTGAAACCGTTGTGCGAGACGCTCGCGGGCTGGCTGTTGTCGCTGAAGTCGAAGGCCAATATCACGGGCGAGTCGGCCAGCGCGTGGGCCGCCTGCGCTCCGGCCGTGCCGCCCCATAGGCCCAGAGGAGCCAGGGCCAACAAGGCCACAACGACCAACCGACGCATGACCCGATGATACCAGGGGTTTCGCCGGGTCGCGCCGATAATAGACGTTATGTAAACCAACGGCGCGGGTGCCGTTGGTTCAGATCTTGATGGGTCCCTGCTCGGACTCGCTCAGTCCTGAGAAGTCGGCACTCCCCGTGGGTACCGTCGGCATGACGCCGGCCGCGACGAGTCCGATTACGAGGATGGCGACCGCCGTCCAGGGTGCCCAGATCGTGGGCGAGGTGACCTTGTAGATGGCACCGTAGATCGCCGCGGCCGTCACGAGGAAGCCGGCCAGACACGCGAGCGTCAATTGCCAGGTCTTGTCACTAGCTCGAAGCCCCCGCACCGCCCCCACGGCGATGAGCAGGTAGATCACCGCGATCGCGAAGCCCCCGAAGGTCGACATCCAAGAGAACATCGAGACGTACTCAGGCGTGTTGGGCAGGGCGAAGGCGCTCGACCACACGACGAGGGCTATAACGACCGCGTAGGCGAACAGAACGAACAGGCTCGCGCCGAGCGGCGTGCCGTAGCGCGAGATCGAGGTCAACGGGCGAGGCATCTTGCGGTCCCGCGCCAGGGCGAAGAAGCCCCGCGACCCCGACACGGCGCAGCCGATGAGTACCGCGATCATGTCGAACACGACGACGAGTTCGACAAGTCGGCGAATCCCCACGCCCGCGAATCCCCCGGCGGCGTGGGGCCCGGCCAGGGTGAAGAGGGGTGCCACGGCGTTCTTGCCGATCGCCGAAAGGCTGAAGTGGAACCCCGCCACCTGGGCGAACGAGCCGATGACGTAGAAGACGCCGATCGCCAGCACTGAGGTGAGCACCGCGCGCGGGATGTTGTGCTCAGGCCGCTCGGTCTCCTCGGCGAGGTTCGCCGACGTCTCAAAGCCCGTGAAGAGGAGGACCCCGTAGAGCACTCCGAACAGGACGCCCGTCCAGTGGGTCGGTGAACCGCTCGGCGAGAACCCGGAGGCGATGTGGTGCAGGCCACCACTCTTGATGATGACAAAGATCGAGTACACCAGCACGACCGACACCGAGATCACCGCCAGGGTGAGCTGCACCCGGGTCGATAGCGCGACGCCGAGGTAGATAATCGTCCCCACGAGGAGGAACAACAAGACGTCCCACGCCCAGTACGGCAATGGGGTCGCGTTGAACTCTCCCTGGATGGTGTCGTGGATGGTCCCGCCGATCATCGGCAGGATGCCCGCGCCCAGCGCCAGGATGCCCGCGTAGTACAGCCACCCAGCCGCCGAGCCCACCCGCCCCCCAAGACCGTCGGTCACGTAGTCGTAGAGCGAGCCGGCGGCCTGGATCTTGCGTGTGTACTCGGCGATGATCCAGCCCAGCCCGAGAACACCGACGGCCGCGATCACCACCGCTAAGGGCGCCGCCGTCCCGGCCCCCTTGCCCGAGGCGCTCACGATACCCACGACGAGGGGCACGAGGAACGCGATCGAAAAGACCGGCCCCATCAGTCCGACCGACTGGGCGACCGTGTCGATCAGGGTCAGTCGGCGCTTGCCACCGAGTTCGGTCCGCTTCGGCGTCTCTGGTGCCATCACTCCCCCTTGACCGCACGTCCCCCCGGCGCGCACGTTGGCACGAACGTAAGGGGTCAAACGACCCCTGTCAAGGCGCTACCTGAGACGACGCTCTGCTTCGGCCACGATCCACCGGAACGCGGCGTCGGGCGCGTCGAGCAACTCGGGGTGCCACTGCACCGCCAGGATCTCGCCGTCGGCGCTTTCGAGTCCCTCGATGACGCCGTCGGGCGCCTTCGCCGAGACGACGAGCCCCTCCCCCACCCGCTCGACCACCTGATGGTGCAGGGAGTTGACCTCGAGCGCCGGCGGGTAGAGCTCGGCGAGGCGCGTGCCCTCCACGACCGACACGTCGTGAGTGCGAAGGTGGCCGTCGCTGTCGAAGCGGGGGTGGCCCACGCCCTCGGTTAAGGCGACATCCTGGACGAGGGTCCCGCCTCGCGCGACGTTCACGAGCTGGAGGCCCCGACATATGGCGAGCACCGGAATCGCCCGACGTTGCGCCGCGTCCAAGAGCGCCAGCTCCCACGCGTCGCGCTCGGGCTCCACGTCGCCCAGGCCGGGCTCGGGCGGCGCCCCGTAGCGGGTCGGCTCGAGGTCGGCGCCACCGGAGAGGACCAGACCGTCGAGGCGGCTGGCGACCTCTTCGACGTCGGCGTCACGCGACAGTTCGACCGGCACCCCTCCGGCCAGGGCTATCGAGCGCGTGTAGTCCGAGAAGTGCAGGTCGAAAGTGAGCCCGTGCATCGCCGGGGGCAGGTGATTCCCGAGGTAGGCGGCGGGCCAGCGCCGGCCCGTCACACCGATGAGCGGACGACTCATCCAGCCAGTCTACGGGCCGGGGGTTGTGGTGTAATGAACGCGTCGTTTGGTAACAAACATTCTCTGGGGGTTCCATGGCTGACGTGCTCGCCGACATCGTCTCGCATGACACCTACGTCGACGGGGTCCCGCACGCCACGTTCGCCCACCTGCGCGCCCACGACCCCGTCCACTGGACTGAAGAGCCCGACGGTCGCGGGTTCTGGAGTCTGACCAAGTACGACGACGTCCTGCTCGCCAGCCGCTCCACCGACGTCTACTCCAGCCGCTACGGCATCCGTCTCGAGGACATGACCCCGGAAGAGACCGAGGCCCGCCGAACCCTCATGGAGATGGACCCGCCCGAGCACACCCGCCTGCGCCGCCTGGTGAGCCGCCCCTTCGCCCCCAAGTCGGTCAACGAGTACGAGTCGGTGGTGCGGAATCTCGCCGGCGAGGTCCTCGACACCCTGGGCGGGGCCCGCGAGTTCGACTTCGTCTCGCGGGTCGCGCGCGAGCTGCCCATGCGGATGCTCGGCCGCCTCCTCGGACTACCCGACGAGGACCTCGACTGGCTCGTCCAGCGCGGCGACGCCCTCATCGGCAACTCCGACCCGGACTTCACCGACTTCGTCGTTGACCAGGTCGACACGACCGACTACCGCTTCCTTCCCTTCCGCAGCCCCGTCTCGCTGGAGCTCTTCGCCTACGCCGAGCGGGCCCTGGCCGAACGTCGCCTCCAGCCGACCCACGACATCCTCTCGGCCCTTCTCGAGCCCACGTCGGACGGCGAGTCCCTCGACGACCTAGCGCTGAAGAACTTCTTCACCCTCATGGTGGCCGCCGGCAACGACACGACCCGCTACACCATGACCGGCGGCCTGCAGGTCCTCATGGACCGGCCCGACCTCTTCGCCCGCATCCCCACGATGACCCTCGAGGAGCGCAAGCTCCTCACCGACGAGATCCTTCGCTACACCACCGTGACCATGCACTTCCGCAGGACGCTCACGACCGACGTGGCCCTGAGGGGGCAGGCGATGAAGGCCGGGGACAAGGTCGTCTTGTGGTACGCCTCGGCCAACTTCGACGAGGACCACTTCGACTCCCCCGAGGAGTTCCGTGCCGACCGGAGCCCCAACGACCACGTCTCGTTCGGCCTGCACAGCCCCCACCTCTGCCTCGGCTCACACCTCGCCCGCCTCGAGATCAGAGTCCTGCTCGAAGAGATCGCCCGTCGGTGGTCAGGCGTCGAGTCGGTCGGCACCCCCGAGCGACTGCGCTCGAACTTCATCAGCGGGGTGAAGCGACTCCCGGTGCGGGTCACCTGGCGCTGAGTCCTCTAGCTCGCCAAACCCAAAGCGAGTCCCGCACCGGCGACGACGAGACCGACCGCCACACTCAGACCGAGGTTGAGCCCGGCCTGGAGGTACTCACCCTCCTCTATCAGGCGCACGGTCTCGAAGCTCCACGTGGAAAACGTGGTGAACGCACCGCAGAATCCTGTGCCGAGAAGGGCCAGCCACTCCGACGACAGGTGCCCGGCTAGCGAGAGGCCAACGAACAGGCCCAACAAGAGCGAACCAGAGACATTGATGACGAAGGTGCCCAAGGGGAAGTCGCTCTCCCAGCGATCGGAGATCCGTCGATCGACGAGGAACCGTGAGGGTGCGCCAACGAAGCCGCCAGCGCCGACCGCCAGAATCGTCATGAGCGTCATGATGGCCTCAGGCCCGCTGGGCCCGGACGTCTTCAACGACGACGACCAGGCCATCAAGGAGGTCGCTGCTCTCACTCACGAACGTGTCGATGGTCGCCGGGTCGTCGACACAGATCAGGGCCAGGGACACATCCGACCGTAGAAGGTGCTGATGGTGTACCACTCCACGGGCCCCCTGGCCCTCGACAGCCTCCACCAGTGTCGCACCCGCCAGGCCCGACTTCTTCGCCCGGGCCAGGATGAGAGTCGCCAGGGAACGATGGCGACTGAGGTCGCCACTGCGCAATAGGACGGTGAGCCGTCGGGCCGGCTGGGGTTGCGACGACAGCGTCATTCCATCTGCTCGTTCAGTCGGTGCTCGAGTCGAATTATCACCCGCGCCAGGACTATTCCCCCGACCACGGCTGCGATGCCGACCACGACACTCGCCACGATGTACAGGGTCGCCGTGGCGACGTCCCCCGTTCGCACGAGTAGGTCCGCATCGACTACGTACGTCGAGAACGTAGTGAATCCACCGAGGAAGCCCGTGACAATCAAGGGCCGGGCCAGTCGAGCCCCGGGGAACTTCTCGAGCAGGAGGACAAGGATTAATCCGATGAGGGCGCTGCCCACCACGTTCACCCAGAACGTCGACCAGGGAAAGCCGGTCGCGGTCGAGGAGACCATCGTGGCTACCGCGTAGCGACACAGGGACCCGGCCGCCCCCGCCAGGCCGATGGTCACGACGAGGGTCCATTCGATCCGGTGCCGACTAGGGACCCTGCCCTGGGGATTCCCCTGATGCACCTCGCTATCAGGATCGATGGGGAGCACGGCCCGTCGGGGGGTCCGGCCCCGTCCCTTGCCGACCCTCATGTCGAGCTCCTCGCTAACCCACGTCGAACTGCTCAGCGCAGGCGTGGTCTACGGCCCGCGGCGTTCGCCGTCGAGACTATCGCGCGTCTCGCGCCCGTTCTTCACGTGGGTTGACCCCCGTTCGCTCAAGGTGTAGACGTGAGGCGCGAGGAGACGACGTGGTGAACTGGACGAGTGCAGTACGGCTGATGGTCTTCCTGACCGAGGACGACCGCGTCGACCACCATCCGGCGACCGATGTACTGCTACGACGCGCGCACGAGCTCGGAATCTCCGGGGCAACGGTGTGGCGCGGCGTCGAAGGATTCGGGCGTTCGGGACATGTGCGAGCCGCCCGGCTCCCCGATCTAGCACGCGGCCTTCCGCTCGTGCTTGACGTCATCGATGGGGAGGACGCCATCGAGACTCTCATCGAGGCGGTCCGAGATGCCGTGCCGGGCGCCCTCGTGGTGACCCAGCCCGTGCGTGTGTCCCACGGTTCCTGAGACGTCACTTCGCCTGGACCGGATCCGCTCGCACGAGTTAGGGGGTCAACGCTACACTGACGGCACCAGGAGGTATCTGGCACCGGATGACAGCCCCGGTGGGCCACGGCCCGAACCGCTCGCCGATGCGAGCTGATGGCTTCTACGTCGTAGGAGTCGTCGTGGAGGTCCGGGGTGACCGAGGTGGAGCTGGCGCCAGCCGTCATTCAGGCGCTGCAGGACGTCACGATCGTGCTGGGTGCTCCGCTGGTCAGCGGAGCGGTCGCCAAGATCGAGGCTCGCCTCCAGGGACGCCGCGGGCCCCGCGTGCTGCAGCCCTATTACGACCTCATCAAACTCTTCCAGAAAGAGACCGTCGTGCCGGAAGGGTCGAGTTGGGTCTTCCTCGCCGCGCCGATCGTCGCGTTTGCGAGCTACCTCATCGTCCCACTTCTCATCCCCGTCCTCACGACCTACGGACTCCCTCTGGGCTACATGGGCGACATCCTTGGTGGCGGCTTCGTCTTGGCGCTCGCCGGCTTCGTCGTCGCCCTGGCCGCCACTGAGTCGGGCGCTCCGTACGCCCAGCTCGGCGCCAGTCGCGCCATGACCTTCGGCGCTCTCATCGAGCCCACGATCTTGTTCGTGGTCTTCGCCGTCGGCATAATCACGTCCACGGATCTCCCGTACGCGCTCGCGGCGTCGCTGCGTACCGGTTCGAGCGAGATCGTTCGGCCCGCGCACGTCCTCGCGGCCGTCGCCTTCTTCCTCGTCGTCCTGGCCGACACCGGCCGAGTCCCGGTAGAGACTCATTCGGGAACCTTGGAATTCGGGATGATTGACGAAGGTCGCCTCCTCGAGCACTCCGGCGCCCCCTTCGCGTTGTTGAAGTGGGGCTCGGCGATGAAGCAGCTGATCCTCTACACCATCTTGATCGACGTCTTCTTGGCCCCCTGGGGACTGGCAGCCACTCAGGCGCTTGGCCCCGTCCTCTTCGCCATCCCGGCGCTCCTGGTCAAAGCAATCGCCGTCGGAACCATCTTCGCCGTTATCGACAACTCCTTTTCCAAACTACGGCTATTCAAAATCACTGAATTCCTCGCCGCCGCCTTTGCGCTCGCGGCGATGGCGGTGCTCATCTTCTATCTGGGTGGCGGATAATGCCCTCGGTCGCTCCTTCGACGTTCGCCGGGGCGGCGAACGTCATCGCCGTGATCGTGCTCCTCACGGAGTTCGCCATGCTGCGAGCTCCGCTGCTGCGATCCCAGGTCCGCCTCTACGCCTTCCAGTCCCTGGTCGTCACTACGTTGGCCGTGATTGTTGCGGCCACCCGTCACATCGACTCGCTCTACATCCTCGCGGCGCTCTCGTTCACGCTGAAGGTGGTCATCGTCCCCCGGGTCGTCACCCGCCTCCTCTCACGCGCGAACGTGAGCCTCGCCGGCAACTCCTCCCTGGGCGTAGCCACCATGACTCTCATCGCGATCGCGATCTCCGTGTTCGGCTTCTTCTCCGTGGGCGCCCTCAATCTGCGCTCACCAGTCCTCCCGGAGGCGGCCCTCGCCGTGTCGGTGGCGGTGATCCTTGTCGCCTTCGTCCTGATTATCTTGCGTTCCGACGTGGTCAGCCAGGCCGTCGGGTTCTTCTCCCTCGAAAATGGTGTGTCCATGGCGAGCCTCGTGGTCGCGTCGGGCCTTCCGCTCATCATCGACGTTGCGTTCCTCTTCGACCTGATGGTGGCCGTCGTGGTCTTCGGTGTCCTGATGCGCATCCATCACGCCCGTAACCGAACCTTGTCCACTGAGCCGCTGGATCAGTTGAGGGGTTGACCGTGCACCTTCTCCTCATCGCCCTCGTCGCCGTCCCCCTCGTACCCACGGTGACGTCCCTGGTGGCCCCTCGCCGCTCCTCTCAAGTCCTTACCGTCGGCGCCGCGGCGGTCACCTTCGGGCTGACCCTCGCTCTCATTCCCTACGCCGCGTCGCACGATGCACTCTCGACATCCATCCTGCGCGCTGACGCCCTCTCGGTCGTCTTCCTCCTGCCGACGACGTTCCTCTATCTCACGGCGGCCATCTTCTCCGTGGGCTATCTTCGCGCGACTGATGACCCAACCAGCCGTCGCTACGTACGTCGGTTCTATGTGGGCTTCAACGTCTTTTGCTGGTCCATGGTCGTCGCTCCCCTCGTCAACGGTCTCGCCCTGCTCTGGGTGGCGATCGAGGTCACGACCGTCGTCTCGGCTCTCCTCGTCGCCATAGACGACACCGACGGTGCCGCGGAAGCGGCGTGGAAGTACGTCCTGCTGGCTTCTATGGGCTTGGGAGTCGCCCTCCTCGGGACCATCGTCATGTACTACGCCGGCACGAAAGCCTTCGGCCCCTCCTACGATCTCTCCTACGGCCGCCTCCTCACCGGTGCGCCGCACTTCTCCCCCGACGCCGTACGCCTCGCCGACGTCCTCGCCGTC
>DASSZS010000053.1:0-5866 GCA_035702745.1 Acidimicrobiales bacterium
GGGACCGCGTGGCGCCGGAGGCGCCGCGCGAGACCCGGTCGGAGTGGTGGGGGCGTCGCGCGGTGTCGGGCGCGACGGTCGTGGCGGTGGTCGGGCTGATGGTCGTCGGTACCGCCGTACCCGTCGCGGCCATGCTCGCCGCGCGCTCCACATCGGGGGCGGCGACGACCGTCCTCGGTGCGGGGACTCGCTCGCTCGCCCCGGTCGCGCCCGCGGCCTCGCGGGTTCAGACCGACACCCGGGTGTTCGCCGGCGCTCAGGGAATGTCGTCAGTCCGAGTCGTTAGTCGGGCTACGAACGCGCGCACCGTGGCGCCGACGCGCCACGCGGCGCTCGTGTCGACCCACGCCACCCCCACTCAGTCGGCCACCACACCCACGCCCCCGGCCAAG
This sequence comes from Acidimicrobiales bacterium, assembly GCA_035702745.1. GTDB lineage: Bacteria > Actinomycetota > Acidimicrobiia > Acidimicrobiales > RAAP-2 > RAAP-2. Next base: position 393 of record DASSZS010000053.1, read on the forward strand.
CCCGTGACCCCGCGCCCCGCGGCGACGGTGCGACCGACGGCCACGACCACGACGGGCCGGGCCCCGGTCCACACCGCGACCCACGCCGCCCCCGCGGGGCCGAGCGCCGCGGCGAGAAAGCTCATGGCCCACCTCAACCCGGCCCAGAACATCGCCCCGGTGCCGAACTTTCTCACCTCCGGACCGTGCTCGAACCAAGGTGGGGTCTCGTCGTGCCAGAACCCGTGCATCACGCCGGCCCTCACCTGGCCCGTCTTCTCCGACGCCGTCGCCTGCAACAACTACGTGCTCTCGGCCATCGACAACGCCCGGGCCAGCGAGGGCCTCGGTCCGATGACCCTGCCCACGAACTGGTACTCCCTCTCGACCCCCGAGCAGCTCTTCACGGTGGTCAACCTGGAGCGCACGGCCCGTGGGCTGCCGGCGTACCTCGGGATCAACGCCGCGCTCTCCTCGGCGGCCCAGCGCGCGGCCCAGACCAACAACGACCCGGCCCTCGTGCCGGGGTTCCCCGTCGCCACCACGACCGGCGGCGTGCCGGCCTGGGGCGGCGCGTGGAGCGGGGGATTCTCGGTCCTCGCCGCGGACTACATCTGGATGTACGACGACGGCTGGGGCGGCTCGCGGGCCGCGACCTCGAACATCGCGTGCACCTCGCCCTCGGCCGGGGGCTGCTGGGGACACCGTGACGAGCTCCTCGGCTACGACCCCGGCTACAACCCTGGGGTGGGACTCGACGCCTCGAGCGTGGAGGTCGGCGTCGGCTTCGCCCAGGTCGGGAGCGCGAGCTCCTTCACGGTGCTGATCGAGCGGGTGAAGTCCACCCCGCCGGCGATGACCTTCACCTGGGCGAGCGGGATCGCACCTTACCTGTAGGACCGGCTCGGGCCCCGGATTCCGGGGCCACTCTCGAGCGCCGTCGGCCGAGTTGGGGATGCCACGCGACGCTCGCCGACCCTCGGTTCCCATCGCCCCTTCGCGACATCTCCTGGTTGGTGATGTCAACGTCGTCGACTCGCGAGGGCATCCGAGAGTCGCGGCGCAATTGACGAGGCGCGCCGAGCACGGTCACCCCTCGGCCGTTGTCACGGCGCGACCCCGGTCCCCCACTTCCTCGAGGGCGACGCGATACGGTGGTCGGGACGTGGCTCGACCCCGCAAGGGCATTTAGGGGCGAGCCACCTCAGCTGAGACTGAGGCCACTTCGAAGAACTCGAAGGGTGAGACCATCATGCCCGCTCGATTGGGTCATTTTCCCTGGTTGTCACGGTTATGTCGAGAGGTTGGGCCACCGTCGTCACGCCGGTGGCGCGCGATGGTGCGCGGGGTTGGTGCGCCATCGCGCTCGCTGCGTGGTGGGTGGCTCGTGGGAGTGCGTTGGGGACCGACTGGTAGCGTCGCCAGCGATAACCGACGTCGAGCGAGGGGAGCGAGGTGGCACACGACAGCCCTCCGTCCTACAGCGTCGACGAGGTCCGCGAGGCGCTTGCCCGGGGCCAGCTCCTGCTCGTCTACCAGCCCATCTTCGACCTGCACTCGGGCGCCTTCATCGGGGTTGAGGCCCTCATTCGCTGGCGCCACCCCGTCTACGGCCTGCTCGGCCCCGACGCCCTCGCCGGGGCTCTCGAGGGGGGCGAGGTGGCCGTCGCGATCCTGCGCTGGACCTTGGAGACGGCGTGCGCCCAGGGGGCGGCCTGGCACGACTCGGGCTACCGGTTCCGGGTCTCGGTGAACGTCTCGAGCGGCCAGTGGGCGCGTGAGGGGCTCGTAGAGGACGTGGTCGACGTCTTGGAGGCGACGCGCTTCGACCCGTCGCACCTGGTGCTCGAGGTCGCCACGGCGACCCTGCGCGCCGATCCCGACGGCGCGGCGCGCCTCGCCGCCCTGGGCGCGCTCGGGGTGCACCGGGCCGTCGACGACCTCACTCCCGACGCCGAGGAGCTGAACCGCCTGGCGGCACTCGGGGTCGACGTCGTGAAGATCACCCCCGCCGCCGCTGACCTCGCGGCGGGCCTCGACGAGGCGACCCTCGCGGCCCTGGCCGACCGGGCGCTCGGGCTCGGCCTGCAACTGATCGCGGCGGGGATCGAGGAGATCGGCCTGCGCGACGCGCTCGTGCGCGAGCGCATCGGCTCGGGCCAGGGCTTCGCCCTCTCCGAGCCCCGCGAGGCCGAGGAGATCGACCGGTTCTTGGAGGACTTCGCGATCTTCTCGGGAAAGCCGTTGTGAGCCGTGGCCCGACGAGCCGCGCCCACTGACCCGACCGGGCCCGCGACGGGCCCGACGTCGGAGACGGCGGACCGCGCCCTCGAGCTGCGCGCGCGCTACGTCGAGCTGCGCGCCTCGACTCGCCACGCCGAGCCCGGCCCGAGCGCGGAGCGCTCCCTCGCCGAGGCGGTCGGGGCCATACTCGTGCGCGGCTTCGCGGCGTGGGCCACGCTCGACGTCGTTGGTGAGTCCGGGGCCTCCGAGCGACTCGTCGAGGTCGTCTCCAACCCCGACACCGACTCAGAACGTGGCGCGGCGGGCCTCGCGGGTGTGGTCGACCGGGTGATCACCGGCGGGGCGACCGAGACCTGGCCGGTCGGGGGCGAGGCCCGCGTCGCCGTGGTGGGCCTTAAGGTGCGCGAGCGCCCCTACGGCGCGTTGAGCGTGGGACTGGGCGCCGACGACCCCGCGCTTCGCCCGCTCGACCTCGCGGTGCTCGAGGAGGTCGCCTGGGGACTCTCGGCGACGCTCGAGCGCGCGGCGCTCGTCGAGGAGGGCCGTCGGGCCCTGCGAGCGACCCAGCGCCTGGCCCGCCAGCTCCACCAGCTCTTCGCCGCCTCGGTCGCCGTCACGAGCGCTCACGACGACGCCGAGATCGCCGCCACCCTCGCCCAGAGCGCCCGGCGGATCTTCGACGCCGACGCCGCGGTCGTCGACCTCGTCGCGCCGGCGCGGCGCGCGACGCTCGCGCGCGGTGAGCTGCACGCCTCCTTCGAGGCGCGCGAGGGCTTCGACCTGCCCGCGCCCGACTCCGGGCGCGCCCGGGTGCTCGAGGAGTGGCTCGTCGTGCCGATCGAGGGACGCCACGGCGCCGCCGGGGGCGCCCTCGGGCTGCGTCGCGAGCGCCTCGCCTTCTCGAGCGAGGACGTCGAGGTCGTGACCCTGCTGGCCCAGGCCGCCGCCACCGCACTCGGCGCGCGCGCTCTCGCGCGCGGGGTCGAGCGCAGCGAGGCGCGCCTGCGCACGCTGGTCCAGACTGCCCCGATTGGGATCGTCGAGGCCGGCACCGACGGCGAGCCGCGCTGGTGGAACCGGGCGGCCGGACGGATCCTGGGCTGGCCGACGCCGGGGTCGACACCGGGCTCGACGGCGCACCCGCCCCTGGTGCCGGCGCTGCGCGCGGCCTTCGCCGAGCTCGCCGAGGCCGTCGTCGCGGGGGGCGGCCCGGCCATGAAGGACCTCGTCGAGGTGGAGCTGCGGGGGCGCGCGCGCGATCTCACCGCGGCGGCCGCCCTGGTGGAGGTGCCCGGGGAGCCCGATCCCACCGTGATGGTCCTCGTAGACGACGTCACCGACCACCGCCAGCTGCGCGCCGAGGTGGCCCACGCCCAGCAGATGGAGATGCGCGGACGGGTCGCGAGCTCGGTCGCCCACGACTTCAACAACCTGATCACCCTCATCGTCGGCTACGCCGAGATCCTCGAGCGCGAGGTGGACGGCGAGCGCGCGAGCGAGATGGTCCACGAGATCCAGTCGACGGCCGCCCGGGCCGCCCGGCTCACGGCCCAACTCCAGAGCATCGGGCGGGCCCCGGTGCTTGAGCCGGTCGTCCTGGCGCCGGCCGACGTGGTGCGCGCCAACGCCGAGGTCCTCGAGCGGATCCTCGGGCCCGACGTCGAGCTCGACCTCGACCTCGACGACGCCGCCGGGGCCACCCGGGTCGACGCGGCGCAGTTCGAGCAGATGCTCGTCAACCTGGCGATGAACGCGCGCGACGCCATGCCCGAGGGCGGCCGGCTGCGCGTCGCGGTCGACGGCGTCGAGCTCGACGAGACCGGGGCCCCGGGCCTCGGTCTCGAGGCCGGGACCTTCGTCCGGGTGACGGTGACCGATACGGGGGTGGGAATGGACGAGGAGACCATGACACGCTGCTTTGACGCCTTCTTCACGACCAAGGGCGCCCTGCGCGGGACCGGCCTCGGCCTCGCCTCGGCCCGCCGGCTCGTCGAGGCGAGCGGCGGGGCGATCAGCGTGCGCAGCGCCCCGGGGGCGGGCACGACCTTCGAGGCCCTCTTCCCGGTGACCCGCGAGGCCGTCGTCGTCGAGCTGGCCGCGGCCACGACGCACCCGACTCGGGGTTTCGCCTCGGTGCTGGTCGTCGAGGACGACGCGGGACTGCGCCGGCTCATGGCCCAGGTACTACGCCGCAACGGCCACGAGGTGCTCGACGCGCCGAGCGGCGAGGAGGCTCTCGAGTTGGCCGAGCGCTACGAGGGCGTGATTGACCTGCTCGTGAGCGACGTCGACCTGGGGGGCCTCGACGGTCCCGAGCTCGCTCGGCGCCTCCGTGAGGGGCGCCCGGGCCTCAAGGTCCTGCTCACCTCGGGCACCGCCGACGCCGGGGTGCTCGAGGGCCTCGAGGCCGCCCCGACGGCTTTCCTCGCCAAGCCCTTTAGGCCGAGCGCCCTCATCGAGGCCGTCCACGACCTCGTCACCGAGCACACGACCGAGATCGTCTCCTAGGCGTTCAGCGCGGTGGCTCGAAGCGGTAGCCGACGCCGCGCACCGTGGTGATCCAGCGGGGCCGGTCGGGGTCGGCCTCGAGCTTGAGTCGCAGTCGGCGCACGTGCTCGGTGACGGTGGCCTCGTTCTGCCACTCGGGCGAGGAGTCCCAGACGTGCTCGAGGAGCTGGGCGCGCGAGAAGACCTGGCGGGGTGACTTGGCGAGGAACGCCAGCAGCGCGAACTCCCGCGAGGTCAGCTCGACGAGCCGGCCGTTCAGGCGGACCTCGTGGGTGTTCTCGTTCACCTGGAGGTCGCCGAAGGTGATGGTCGGCGCCTCGATCCGGTGCAGGGCCGGGTTGGCCCCGGCGCGGCGCAGCACCGACTCGACGCGGGCCGAGACCTCGCCGAGGCTGAAGGGCTTGACGACGTAGTCGTCGGCCCCGAGCTTCAGCCCGGCGATGCGCTCGGTCTCGAGACCCCGCCCGGTCAGGAAGATCACCGGCACGTCGCTGAGCAGGCGGATCTCGCCGAGGAGCTCGCGGCCGTCCTCCTCGCCGAGCACGATGTCCAAGACGACCAGGTCGGGTTCCTCGCTCGAGGCCAGCTGGAGGGCCCGGGCGCCGTCGTGGGCCACGAGGACCTGGTAGCCGTCACTGACGAGGTGGGTCTCGAGCATCTTGGTGATCTCGGGGTCGTCGTCGATGACGAGGATGGTGGTCACGGCGCGACCCCGAGGGGGTGGCGGAGGGCGCGAATCGCGG
>DASSZS010000031.1:0-18191 GCA_035702745.1 Acidimicrobiales bacterium
TCGACGAGGTCGGCGCCGCGCTGGGCCACGCCCTCGAGGACCGCGCGCACGAGCTGGTCGCGCGAGGTGCCCCGGGTGAGCCCGACGAAGGCCCCGCGAGCGCCGAAGTCCCACCACGGCGTACCCAGCCCGGCGAGCGCCGGCACGAAGCTGACGCCGTCGCTCGTCGCGAGGGTCGCGCGGGCGTCGGCCTCGGCGGGGGAGCCCACGAGTCCCAGCTCGACCATCCAGTCCACGCACGAGCCGGCCGACAGCACGATCCCCTCGAGGCCCCAGGTGACCACCCCGCCCACGCTGAGCAGGGCCGTGGGGTAGCAGCCCGACGGGCGAAGCTGTGCGGACGCGGGCGCCGCGCCCGGGCCGTGAGCGTTGGCGATGGCCCCGGTGCCCAGGGTGAGCTTCGCGCCCTCGCGCACGCACCCCTGGCCCATGAGCGAGGCCGGCTGGTCGCCGATCAGCGCGGTGATCGGTGGCGCCCCGGGCAGGGCGCGGGCCCGGCCGACCTCGCCGAGGGAGTCGCCGAGCGTCGCGAACAACGAGCGCTCCAGGCCGAGGCGTTCGAGCACGTCCTCGTCCCAGTCCGCGAGGTCGATCCGGGCGAGTCCGGTCACCGAGGCGTTGGTGCGGTCGGCGACGAGCACGTCGCCCTCGGAGAGGCGCCAGGCGAGCCAGGTCTCGATCGTGGTGACGCGCCAGTCACCGCGCGGACCCTCGGCGTGCTCGAGGAGCCAGCGGGCTTTGGTCGCCGACTGGTTGGGGGCGAAGCGCAGGCCCTCGCCCTGCAAGACGAGGCAGTCCACCACCGTGCGCAGGTCCTGCCAGCTGAGGGCGGGCCCGAGGACCGATCCGTCGGTGAGGTCGAAGAGCAGAGTGGTGGCGCGCTGGTTGGTAATCCCCACCGCGTCGCAGCCGCCCCCCCGGGTGAGGGTCGTGCGCGCGCACTCCAGCGTGACCGCAGCCAGGGCCGCGCCGTCGAGCTCGACCTCGCCGGGCTGGGGCGTGCGCACCGTGAGCGGTGCGCGCGCGACGTGGCTGAGCCGTCCGTGCTCGTCGACGAGGGCGGTGCGCACCGAGGTGGAGCCGACGTCAATCGCGAGGGCTCTCACCGGACCTCCCGTCCCAGGCCGAGCACACCCGGGTTCAGCAGGCCCTCGGGGTCGAGGAGCGTCTTGAGCCCCACGAGGAGTTCGTGGGCCGCGGCGGAGGTGCGCACCTGGTGCGCCACGCGCTGGCGGCCCACGCCGTGGTGGTGGCTGACCGCCGCCCCCGCGGCGACGATCGCGTCGAGCGCGGCGTCCCAGGCCGCGCGGTGGAACGCGCGCGGGTCGCTGTCGGGTCGCCCGGCGAAGGTGAAGTACAGGCAGGCACCGTCCTCGTAGGCGTGGGACTGGTGCACCGAGGCGAGGACCATCGCGGGCACCGCCTCGAGCGCGGCGCGCACACTGTGCGCGAGGGGTCCGAGCACTCTCCACGGGGCCACCGTCTCGATCGTGTCGACCACGACGCCCGCGCCCCACAGCGAGGCGAGGGCCGAGACGTCGTTGCGCCGCTCGAGCCAGGTCGCCACGACCGACTCGTCCAGGCGCTCGGCGCGCGCGCACTCCTCATCCACGATCGCGAGGGTCGCCTGGACCAGCCCCTCGTCCCCCTCGTCGAGCACGATCAGGGCGCAGCCCTCGAGCCCGAAGCTGCGCCGGCTCTCGGCCTCGTCGTAGAGGCGCAGCACCGCCGGGCGCGCCCCGCGCTGGAGGGCGCGCCGGCACGCCTCGAGACCCTCGTCGAAGGTATCGAAGAGGCGCGCGGCCGAGGCCCGGTGGCGCGCCCGACGGGTGAGGGCCAGGGTGACCTCGGTGATCACCCCGAGGGTGCCCTCGGCGCCGACGAAGAGTCCCACGAGGTCGGGGCCCGTCGCGGGGTGAGGCCCGCGGCCGCCGAGATCGACGAGGCGCCCGTCGAGCAGGGCGACCCGCAGGCCGCGCACCCGCTGTTCGACCTTGCCGTAACGCGTCGAGAACTGGCCCGCGCCGCGACAACTCACCCACCCGCCGACCGTGGAGATCTCGAAGGACTGGGGGAAGTGGCCCGTCGTGAGCCCGTGCGGCTCAAGGGCCGCCTCGAGGTCGGGCCCAAAGACGCCGGCCTCGACCCGCACCAGTTGGGAGACGGGATCGATCGCCAGGACGCGGTCGAGCGCCGTGAGGTCGAGGGCCAGACCCCCGGTGACCGGCGTCGCGCCGTCGACGACGCCCGAGCGGCCGCCCTGGGGGGTGAGCGGAACGTGGTGGCGCGCGCAGGCCGCGAGCACCGCGGCCACCTCCTCACTCGAACGCGGGCGCGCGACGGCCCCCGGCCAGCGCTCGACCCGACCGGCCGAGGCCTCGGGAATCGAGGGCGGCCACCAGTCGCGCGCGTGCTCGGCGCGCTGACGCGCGCCGGTCTCGACGGTGATCGCGCGCTCGGCGAGCTCGGCGAGCAGCTCGGCGGGACCGGCGCCGGGCGCCGCGGCGAGGACCTCGGGGTACGCAACGGGCGCGACGGGCCGGCTCACGGTTCGAGCCCGGCGCAGGCGAGCTCGCGCGCGACGAGCGCTCGGTAGGCCGCGACCTCGCGGGCGACGCGGGCCTCGTCCCAGCCCAGCTCGGCTGCGACGAGGCGGGCTACGCGCTCGGCCCCCGCGCGCGCCGCGCGCGCGTCGATCAGGTGGGCTCGCGTGCGCCGGCACAACAGGTCCTCGAGGGACGTGGCCATCTCGTCGCGGGCGGCGAAGAGGTACTCCGCGCCGAGGTAGGCGAGCCCGTTGACGGGACGTTCGGCGAGGTCGGGACGCTCACGGGCGAGCGCGAGCACGCGGGGGGCGTCGGCGCCGTAGCGGTGGAAGAGGCGGGTCTCCTCGGGCGTGGTGGGTCGCCAGTCATCCACCCCGTAGAGCGCGAGGCGCCGTGTACGCGAGGCCGCGAGGGGGCCGAGGGAGCCGCGCAGCGCGTCGACCGCGTCCTGGGCCATCTTGCGATACGTCGTCCACTTGCCCCCGGTCACGTGCACGACGCCGTCGCCGGCGTCGATGACCTGGTGACGACGGGAGAGGTCGGCGGTGCGCTCGCTCACGCGCCGTCCCGGGCTCGGGGCGAGGAGGGGGCGCAACCCGGCCCAGACCCCCGTGACGTCGGCCCGGCGCAGGTCCGAGGAGGTCGAAGCGTTGACCGCCGCGAGCAGGTAGTCGACGTCCTCGGCCGTCGCGTCCGGGTCGTCCAGTGGGCCGTCGTAGGGTGTGTCGGTGGTCCCGACGTAGGTGAAGGGGTCGTCCTCGAAGGGAACGACGAAGACACTTCGCCGGTCGCCCGGCACCGCGAGCACCGCCGCGACGTCGGCGGGCAACCGGTCCCGCGGGACCGTCACGTGCACGCCCTTGGCGGGCGTGACGCGGCGAGAGGGACGGCCCTCGGTCATGGCGAACACGTCGTCGGCCCACACCCCGGTCGCGTTGATGACGCTGCGCGTGGCGATCGTGAGGTCCTGGCCGGCGACCTCGTCGCGGGCGGTGACGGCTTCGACCCGGCCCCGGTGGTCCTTCGTGATACCAGTCGCGCGCACGTAGTTCGCCACGCGCGCGCCGTAGCGCTGCGCCGTGCGCGCGAGCACCAGCGCTACCCGGGCGTCGTCGCCGCGGGCGTCGTAGTAGAGGAAGCCCGCGACGAGCCGATCCGTGCGCATGGTCGGGAAGTGGGCCAGCACATCGTCTCTGGTGACGCGCGTGTGGCGGTGGCCGATGCGCCAACCGCCGCTCAGGTCGTAGAGGCGCAGTGCCGACGCGTAGCCGCGCACGAGGGTCTTGCTCGCGACGCCGTTCGAGCCAAACAGCGGGATGAGGAAGGGCAGGGGACTCACGAGGTAGGGGGCGTTCTCCAAGAGGCGCTGGCGCTCGTGGAGGTTCTCATAGACGAGGCGGAACTCGCGCTGTTGGAGGTAGCGCAGGCCCCCGTGAACCATCTTGGAGGACTTCGAACTGGTGCCCGAGCCGAGGTCCCCCTTGTCGAGGAGAGCAACGCTAAGTCCCCGGGCCGCGGCGTCCACGGCCACCCCCGCGCCGGTCATGCCCGCTCCGATCACCACGACGTCGAAGGTCGTCGAGGCCAGCGCGGCGACCTCCTCACCACGTCGCGGGCCGGGCATCCCCGCCATGTTGTCATAGGTCCGCGCGACCCACCCACGGCTCTGGCGCGCGCCCGCGGGGGTGACGCCGATGAATTCTCGGCGACCTGACGGCGACGGGACCGTGAACGCGCGTGGCCCCGCGGGGCGTCGTCGCCCCAAAGGCCGTGTGCCGCTGGAGTTTTCGAGACCGTGTCGAGCCAAGGGGTCTCACGGGGTGAGAATTGCCCACCGCAGCGGGTCTGGTTAGTCTGACGCGGAGCCGCCATCTCGGTGGCGTTACAGGGAGGAAGTGCGAATGGCACTGAGAAGGACGAAGGCGGTCCTCGCGGCCGGAGCGACGGTGGCGGCGCTCTCGGGCGTGGCGGTGACCGCGGGCAACGCCGTCGCGAGCGGCGCGTCGAGCGTGAACTGGGCGAAGGTCACCCACCTCACCAAGAGCGGGCCGACCTCGTTCGCCGCTTTGGTGAAGGCGGCCAAGAAGGAGGGCGTCCTCAACGTGATCGCCCTGCCGAACAACTGGGCCAACTACGGCAACATCATCAAGACCTTCGAGAAGAAGTACAAGATCAAGATCAACTCGGAGAACCCCGACGGCTCGAGCGCCCAGGAGATCCAGGCCCTCCAGCAGGACAAGGGTCGTTCGAGCGCGCCCGACGTGATCGACGTGGGCACGAGCTACGCGATCTCCGCCAAGCACAGCCACCTGCTCACTCCCTACAAGGTCCAGACGTGGTCGGCCATTCCGGCGGCCCTCAAGGATCGGGCGGGCTACTGGTTCGACGACTACGGCGGCTACGTGGCGATCGGCTGTGACACGCTGACGGTCAAGGTCTGCCCGACCTCGTTCAAGCAGATGCTGACCGAGACCGGGGCCCAGGGTTACAAGATCGGAATCAACAACAACCCGACGGTCTCCAACTCGGCGCTGGCCGCGGTCCAGGCGGCGGCTCTCGCCAACGGTGGCTCGCTCTCCAACGTCGCGCCGGGTGTGGACTTCTTCGCCACGCTCAACAAGAACGGCGCGTTCGTGCCCACCATCGCCGACGCGGCAACCGTCCAGCAGGGGGCGACGAACATCGTGATCTGGTGGGACTACCTCCAGGCGAGTGGGATCACCATGAAGGGCTGGAAGGTCGTTCTCCCCTCGGACGCGGTGCTCGGCGAGTACTACACCCAGGCCATCAGCGCGAACGCCCCGGACCCCGCGGCGGCGCGACTGTGGGAGGAGTTCCTCTACTCGACCCAGGGTCAGAACCTCTGGCTGGCGGGCCTGGCGCGTCCGGCGGAGCTCGCCTACATGGAGGCTCACGGGACGGCGTCTAAGGGCTACGTCGCGAAGCTGCCGCCGATTCCCAAGGGCGTGACCCCGCAGTACCCGAGCACCGCCCAGATCCTCGGCGCCGCGAACACGGTGAACTCCGAGTGGGCGACCAAGGTGGGCTCGGGCGCCTAGTCCTCGGGTCGAGCGGTTTATGGACATCGTGGAGGGGACGACCCCGGCCCCGGACGCACCGTCGTCCGGGGCCGGGGTCGTCGCCCCCGAGCCGCGAAGGCGAGCCCGGTGGCGGCGCGTCGCCCCGGGGGCGGCCGTCGCTCCGTTCCTCCTGTACGCGACGTTGGGGATCGGGATACCGACCCTCGGGGTCCTCTACTACGCCTTCCACGGCAACAACGGTGGCTGGACCACCGCCAACGTGGCGGCCGTCGTCCACGGGATCTACCTCGTGGGCTTTGAGAACTCGATCAAGCTCGCGCTGCTGACCTCGATCATCCCCGGGATCTTCGGGGTGTTCGTCGCCTACGCCATCCACACCTCGCGCAGCCAGTGGCTGCGCCGTATGACCGCGACCGCCTCGGGGGTCCTCGCCAACTTCGGTGGTGTCAACCTCACCTTCATGTTCGTCGCCACACTCGGCTCGACGGGCGTGCTGACGCTCTGGCTGGCGGCGGTGCACATCCACCTCGCCTCGCTCGGTTTCCAGCTTTACACCTTCTCGGGCGTGGCGGTGGTCTACATGTACTTCCAGGTCCCCCTGATGGTCCTCGTCATCACGCCGGCTCTGGTGGGACTGCGGCCCTCGTGGCGCGAGGCCGCGGAGAACATGGGCGCGTCGAGTTGGCGCTACTGGCGCCACGTAGGGGTCCCGGTCCTCATGCCCTCGGTGCTGGGCGGGATGCTCCTGCTCTTCGGGAGCGCCTTCGCGGCCTACGCGACGGCCCAGTCGCTCACGACGGGCATCATCGCGCTCTCGCCGATCCAGATCGGCAACTTCATCAACGGCAACGTCTTTTCTAACGACCAGAACATTGGCTACGCGATCGCCTTCGGGATGCTGGTAATCCTCGCCGCGGTCATGATCTTGTACAACTACGTCCAGAAGCGGGCGAGCCGATGGCTCCACTAGACGCGCCGAGCTCCGGTCTCGATCTGCTGGCCACCGAGTCGGCCCCCGTCCCGACGTTCTCGACCGGGCGTACCGGCCGGCGGATCCGCTGGTGGCGCGGGGTCGTCCTGGTCCTGACCGCGGCCTACTTCCTCATCCCCATCTACGCGGGCCTGCGCTTCAGCTTCCAGGGCGTTAACGGTCAGTTCTCGTTCAGTACCCTGAGCGAGCTGCCCAAGGCGCAAGGCTTCACGGCGGCGCTGTGGCTCTCGACGCGGCTGGCGATCGCGACGGTGATCGTGGCCGTGGTCTTGATGGTGCCCACGACGGTCTACGTGCACCTGCGCCTGCCGCGGCTGCGTCGGATGATGGACATCATCACCGTCTTGCCCATCGTGATCCCGCCGATCGTCCTCATCGCCGGCGTACTCGCCGTGGCGCCGCTGTGGCTCAAGGCCACGCCGTACCTGCTGAGCCTGATGTACGTCATCTTGGCGATGCCCTTTATCTACCGGAGCCTCGACGCCGGGCTGCTCGCCATCGACCTCCGGACCCTCTCGGAGGCGTCGCGCTCCCTCGGGGGTCGCTGGTACTCGACGTTAATCCGAGTCGTGCTGCCTAACATCCGCCCGGCGATCATCTCGGCCGCCGTCCTCACCCTCGCGATGGTCTTTGGCGAGTACACGATGGCGAGCCTCGACCTGTGGACGACGGTGCCGGTATGGATAGTCCAGTTCAACGGCGCCGCCAACGGGCACATCCAGATCGCCGCGGCGATGGCCGGCCTGGTCGTGACCTGGGTCGTGCTCACGGTTATTGTGTCGCTCGATCGCTCCCAGCGGCGTCGCGCGCGTGGCTAGGAGGAACCCGTGACCCAGACGGAGGACGCGCCGATGGTCGACCGCCCCGCCCCCGCGACCTCCGCCGGTTCGCCGGTACTGCTCGAGGGCCTCGTGCGCACCTTCGGCAAGGTCCGGGCCCTCGACGGGCTCACGCTGTCGATCGAGCCCGGGGAGTTCATGGCTCTGCTCGGCCCGTCGGGCTGCGGCAAGACGACGGCGCTGCGGGTCCTCGCGGGGTTCGAGCGGCCCGACGCCGGACGAGTCGTCGTCGACGGCGTCGACCTCTCGCGGGTCAGCGCCCAAAAGCGCGACATGGGGATGGTCTTTCAGAGCTACTCCCTCTTTCCCAACATGGACGCCCTCGACAACGTGGCCTTCGGGCTGCGGATGCGTGGCCAGCCGACCGCGACCCGCCGCGCCAAGGCCGCCGAGCTGCTCGAGATGGTCGGTCTCGCTGACCAGGCCGAGAAGTACCCCCACCAGATGTCCGGCGGCCAGCAGCAGCGCGTCGCCCTCGCCCGGGCGCTGGCGATCGAGCCGCGGGTCCTGCTGCTCGACGAGCCGCTCTCGGCCCTCGACGCGTTGGTGCGAGCCGAACTGCGCGACCAGATCCGCGCTCTCCAGCAGCGCCTGTCGATCACGACGGTCTTTGTCACTCACGACCAGGAGGAGGTGCTCTCCATGGCCGACCGGATCTGCGTGATGTCCAAGGGCCGCATCGAGCAGGTCGCCTCGCCCGCCGAGATCTACGCGCGCCCGTCCACCGCCTTCGTCGCTCAGTTCGTCGGGATCTCGAGCCGTGTCCCGGCCGAGGTGCGCGCGGGCGAGGTCACGGTCTTCGGGGAGGGCCGTCCCGTGCGCGGCGCCGCCCCGTCCGCGGGCGCGGTCGACGCGCTCTTGCGGCCCGAGGACGTGGCGCTCTCGCCCGACCCCAACGGGGTCGGCCAGGTGGTGCGTCAGAGCTTCCTCGGCGCCACCACCCGGCTGGTGGTCGCTGTGGGGGAGTCGATGCTGCGCGTCGACGTGCGCAGCGACGCCGTCGGGGACTTCCCGGTGGGCACGCGGGTGACGCCCCGGGTCGTCGCGCGCGACGTCCTCGTCGCCCCGCACGACACCGCCGTGGCCTTCGTCGACGACCTGTAGCCCGCGCCCCGCGGGCTAGGTTCGGGGCATGGACTTCACGCTGTCCCCCGAGCTCGCCCAGCTTCAGCTCTCGGTGCGCCGCCTGGCTCAGGAGAAGATTCGTCCGCGCGCGCGAGAGATCGACCGGAGCGGGGAGTACCCCCAGGACGTCTTTGACGCCTTTCGGGCGGCTGACCTGCTCGGCCTGTGCATCCCGGAGGCCTACGGCGGTTCCGGTGCGGGGATTACGGGGCTCGCCGTGGCGATCGAGGAGGTGACCAAGTACTCCAACGTGCTGGGCCTGATGCTGCTCTTGACCCGCCTGCCGACCGGTCCGGTCATGATCGCGGGCACCGAGGAGCAAAAGCAGCGCTACCTGCCCGGCATCGCGCGCGGTGAGACCCGCGCGGCCTTCTGTCTCTCCGAGCCCGGCGCCGGCTCGGACGTGGCCGGCATGCGCTCGCGGGCCGTGCCCGACCCCGACCGTGCGGGCGGGTACGTCCTCAACGGCACCAAGTGCTGGATCTCGGGGGGCATGCAGGCCGACTGGTACGTCGTCTTCGCCAAGACGGGAGACCCCGCGGCTCGCGACCACCGCGCGATCGGCGCGTTCGTGGTCGACGCCCACGCGCCGGGGGTGACCCGACCCCGGGTCGACCACAAGATGGGGGTGCGCGGCATCGACACCACCGAGATCAACTTCACTGACGTGCGCGTGGGACCCGAGGACGTCCTCGAGGGGGGCTTCGCCCTGGCCATGCTCTCACTCAACGCCATGCGCCCGATCGTGGCGGCGCGGGGCCTCGGCCTCGCCGAGGGGGCGCTGATGTACGCCGTCGACTACGTGAAGGGCCGCGAGGCCTTCGGCAAGACCATCGCCGACTTCCAGGGGATCCAGTGGGAGATCGCCAAGTGCGCGACCGAGATCGAGGCCGCGCGCCTGCTCACCTACCGGGCCGCCGACCTGGCCGATCGGGGCCACTTCACCAAGGAGTTCGTCCCCCAGCTCTCGATGGCTAAGTACTACGCCACCGAGGTGGCCGTGCGGGCCTCGGGGCTCGCGGTGCAGCTCCTGGGCGCGGCCGGCTACATGGAGGACCACCCGGTCGAGATGTACTACCGCGACGCGCGCCAGCTGACGATCGTCGAGGGCACGAGTCAGGTCCAGCTCGGGCTCATCGGGCGCGGGGTGCTGGCCCACGACCTCTGGTGGGACTAGGGGGCGCCACGGCGGGTGGCCCCCTGGGGGGGCTGCGGGTCCTCGAGCTCGCCGGCATCGGGCCGGGTCCGTTCGCCGCGATGTGGCTCGCCGACATGGGAGCCGACGTCTTGCGCCTCGAGCGCGGCGACCCCGACGCTCCCGCGGGTGAGCACTGGGACCTGACCGCGCGCTCGCGGCCCTCGGTGGCCCTCGACCTCAAGAACCCGGCCGGGCGCGACCTCGTGCTCGAGCTCAGCGCGCGGGCCGACGCCCTGATCGAGGGGTTCCGCCCCGGGGTCGCCGAGCGGCTCGGGGTCGGCCCCGATGAGGTCCGGGTGCGCAACCCGGCCCTGGTCTACGCCCGGATGACCGGTTACGGCCAGGACGGACCGTGGGCCCAGCGGGCCGGCCACGACATCAACTACATCGGTCTCTCGGGCGCCCTATGGCCCCTCGGGCGCTCGGGGGAGAGACCGGTGCCTCCGCTCAACCTGGTGGGCGACTTCGGTGGGGGAGCCATGTACCTCGTCGCCGGATTGCTCGCCGCGGTCCTGCACGCGCGCGCGACCGGCGAGGGCCAGGTGGTGGACGCCTCGATGGTCGACGGGTCGGCGTCGCTCATGACCCTCACCTACGCGTTGCGCCACGCGGGGGTCTGGCGCGACGAGCGCGGGGTCAACATCCTCGACACCGGGGCGCCCTTCTACGAGGTGTACGAGACGGCCGACGGGGGCCTCGTGGCCGTCGGGGCGATCGAGGCACCCTTCTACCGCGAACTGGTGGTCGGACTCGGCCTCGACCCCGACGCGCTGCCCGCCCAGATGGACCGGACGAGCTGGCCGGCGCTGAAACGTCGCTTCGCCGAGCTCTTCGCCACGCGCACCCGCGAGGAGTGGCTCACTCACTTCGCGGACCGCGACGCCTGCGTCTCGCCGGTCCTCTCACCGAGCGAGGCGGCCGAGCACCCGCACAACGTGGCGCGAGGGACCTTCGTCGGGCCGCCGCTGCAGCCGGCCCCCGCGCCGCGCTTCTCGGCGACCCCGGCGCACGTCGGGGTCGCGCCCCAGTCTCCGGGCGCGGGCACCCGCGAGGGGCTCAGCCGCTGGGGCGTCGACGAGGCGCGCCTCGCGGCGCTGCGCGAGGCGGGGGCGTTCGGCTAGACGTTGACGACCGGGCAGGTCAGGGTGCGGGTTATCCCCGGGACCTTCTGGATGGCGCCGACGATGAACTTCCCGAGGTCGTCGACGCTCGCGGCCTCACAGCGCACGATGACGTCGTAGGGACCGGTGACCTCAAACGCCTCCAGGACGCCCGGCACCGCGCGCGTGGCCACGACCACGTTCTCGCTCGAGCCGATCTCGGACTGGATCAAGATGTACGCCTGGACCGCCATGGGGGACCTTTCCGTCGCGGGGTCCCTCCATACTGCCCGACGGACCGCTCGCCCCGCTACCCGTCGCGGAAACGCCGTCCGATGTGCCACTGGTGGCAGTAGTCGCAGCGGTACGCGTCCAGGTCGACCCGCTCGAGGGTCCACGCCAGCTGGGCCGCGCCTCGCGCCTCGGACTCGGTGCGGTAGGCGTTCTTCGGGCTCCCCTCGCGCGTGAAGTGCGAGCCCGCCCAGCTCATCGGGCGGGTCAGCCCCTGTGCGCGGGCGCGGCGTCGACGGCTCCGGGGCACCGCACCACCCTAGGGGCGTCACTACGATGGCTCGGTGACCACGATGCCCCAGGTCCACGGGGACGAGCGCGTCGGGAACGCCCCGGGGACCGACGACGACCACGAGCGCTTCTCCCACCTCGTCCTGGAGGGCTACACGCCCAAGGACGGTGAGTTCGTGGCCCTGGGCAACTCGGTCGTCGAGGGGATGGTCAACGCCACGCCCGTGCGCGCCCTGTGCGGCAAGGTCTGGGTCCCCGGACGGGACCCGGCGCGCTACCCGCTGTGCCCGACGTGCAAGGAGATCGCCGAGTCCCTCGGCTGGTCGGTCCCCACTCCCTAGAGCGGTGGCCCGCGCCCTGGTCCTGCGCCATCACCTCGAGGACTCGCCCGGTCTGATCGGCGAGGCCCTCGTCGCGCGCGGGTTCGACCTTGACGTGCGCCTCTTGAACGAGGTGACGCCGACCCCGTCGCTCGAGGATCACGCGCTGCTCGTGATACTGGGCTCGAAGTGCGCCGTCTACGACCACGAGGTCGAGGCGGCGTGGTTCGGCCGCGAGCTCGACCTCATGGCCGCGGCGGACCGCGCGGGGGTCGCGATCTTGGGGATCTGCTTCGGCGCTCAGGCGCTGTGCCGTCTCTTCGGCGGCGAAGTCACCCGGGCTCCCGAGGGCGAGGTCGGGTGGTTCGACGTCGAGGTCGCCGAGGGCGTCGCCCTCTCGCGCGGCCCGTGGTTCGAGTTCCACTTCGACCTGTGCACCCTCCCCGAGGGTGCGCGGGTGTGGGCCACGTCGCCGCGCGCCGTGCAGGCCTTCGCCCTCGGACGCCACGTTGGGGTGCAGTTCCACCCCGAGATCGACGAGGCCCAGCTCGCCGAGTGGCTGAACGCCGACCCCGAGGACGCCCGCGAGATGGGCCTCGACGTCCAGGCGCTCCTCGCCCAGACCGCCCGCGAGACCCCGGCGGCCCGCCGACGCGCCCAGGACCTGGTGGACCTGGTCCTCGCCCACGCCGGCCTCGCGTGATCGATCTCGAGCTCGAGATCGAGCGGCCCGCGCTCGGTGGGGGTGTCGCGCACGCGCCCGACGGACGCGTGGTCTTCGTGCGCCACGCCCTAGTCGGGGAGCGGGTGGGCGTGCGGGTGCTCGACGAGGCGCGTCGCTTCGTGCGCGCCGAGGCGGTCACGGTGGTACGAGCGGCCGCGGGCCGGGTGGTGGCCCCGTGTCCCTACGCGGGTGCGGGGCGCTGCGGGGGCTGCGACCTCCAGCACGCCGACGCGATGAGCGAGCGGGCGTGGAAGCAGGCCGTTGTCACCGAGCAGCTGGCCCGCATCGGGGGGATCGACTGGCGCGGGGCGCTGTGGCCGGCGCCGAGCCCGGCGGAGGGTTCGCGCACGCGCCTGCGCTGCGCGGTGGACGGCAGCGGGCGCCTCGGACTGCGACGCAGCCGCTCCCACGAGGTCGAGGTGCTCGAGCGGTGCTGGCTGGCCGACTCCCGGCTGGCGCCGGCCTTCGACCACCCCTGGCCGGGCGCCCGCGAGGTCGAGCTGCGCGCCCTGGGGGAGGGCGAGCCCGTGGCCGTTGTCGACGGGGCCCGACACGCCGTGGGCCTCGACGGGCGCGAGCCGCGCGACGGCGTGGCCCGGGTCCGAGTCGCCGATTACTGCTTTCGCGTTTCGCCGGGATCGTTCTGGCAGTCCCACCGCGACGCGCCCACGGTGCTCGTCCAGGCCGTGGTGAGAGCGGCCGGCCTCGCTGAGGGCGAGCGCGTCGCCGACCTCTACGCCGGCGTCGGTCTCTTTAGCGTGCCCCTGGCCGACCTCGTCGGACCCCGGGGTCAGGTCCACGCGCTCGAGGTGTCGGCGTCGGCGGTGGCCGACGCCCGGGCCAACGCGGCGCCCGTACCGTGGGTCGAGGTCCACGCGCGAACGGTCGACCCGGCGAGCGTGTCCCGGGTGGTCGACCCGGGCTCGGTCGTCGTCTGCGACCCGCCGCGCACGGGTCTCGGCCGCGGGGTGGTCGAGGCCCTCGCGCGCGCGCGACCGCGGCGCGTCGTCTACGTGTCGTGCGACGCGGCGACGCTCGCGCGCGACCTTAAGAAACTCTTAGTTCATGGCTTCACCCTGGTGGGCCTGGACGCGTACGACCTGTTCCCCAAGACCGAGCACGTGGAACTCGTGGCGAGCCTTGACGCCGTCGCGGCGAGGGTGGATAGTGCAGGTGAGGCCCGAACGTCTCGGACCTCGTGAGGGGGTAGCCGATGACGTTCAAGCTGGACCATCACCACAAGATCACCGTCCAGAAGATTTTCAGCCATCCGCTCAACCACAACATCCACTGGCAGGACGTCGCCAGCCTGCTCGGCCGCTTCGGCGAGGTCCATCAGACCCACCGGGGCAACTGGGCGCTCACCGTCGAGGGCGAGACGTACACCTTCGGGTCCACCCGCACCCGCGACCTCACCGAGGACCAGGTCGTCAAGGTCCGAGCGTTCCTCAAGTCCGTCGGGGTCGATGCCCAGGCGGTGGCGGCCTAGCGTCGCGCGCCGACCAGGGAGGCGACGAGACCACTCGACGAGATACCCGCACGGACGCACTCGCGCAGCCCCTCGTCGGGCGCGAGCCCGGGGACGGCCTCGCGAGGGATACCCGCTTCCGACCGGGTCCGTCCACGGGGGCCGTCGTGGTTGCCGGTGACCTGCCCCGTGACCGCGCCCGCGCGCTACGTCGGGCGCTCGGTCAGCCCGCGTTCGCCCGCGCCTGTGCCCGGGCGCTCGAAGGAGAGTGGGATGAGGGTCTGGCCCGCGCGCTCGGGGGTCCGGCGTCCGGGGTTCTCGAGAGGGTTCACTGGCACGATCAGGGCTACTGGGCTCGGGTGTGGGCCGCGCGCGGACTTCTATGGGAGTGGGACGACGTGGCCCTGGGCGCCGTGTGCGCGGCCACGGACGACGACCACTGGCGGGTGCGCGAGATGGCGTGTCGGGTCGTGGCCCGCCACCGCCTCGAGGGGGCGCTCGAGGCGGTGGCGAGACGGCGCGCAGACCCAGTCGCGCGTGTACGCGCGGCGGCCGAGCGGGCCTTCGTGGCGGTCCTTAGTCGCGGGACCGGCGACTAGCGAAGGTCGAAGCGGTCGAGCTCCATGACCTTGACCCAGGCGGCGACGAAGTCGTGGACGAATTTCTCGGCGGCGTCCTCGCACGCGTAGACCTCGGCGAGGGCGCGCAGCTGGGAGTGCGATCCAAAGACGAGGTCGACGCGCGTGGCGCTCCAGCGGACCTCGCCCGACGCGCGAGCGCGACCCTCGAAGAGGGTCTCGTCGCTCGTGGTGGGCGTCCACTCCGTTCCCGTGTCGAGAAGGTGGGTGAAGAAGTCCGTCGTCAGGGCGCCCTCGCGGGCCGTGAAGACGCCGTGGGGCGAACGACCGTGGTTGGCGCCGAGCACGCGCAGCCCCCCAACCAGCACGGTCATCTCGGGCGCGGTGAGGGTTAGCAGGTCGGATCGCTCGAGCAGGAGCGACTCGGCCCGTTCGGCGTGGCTGGGCGCGAGGTAGTTGCGGAAGCCGTCGAAGGTGGGCTCGAGCACGGCGAAGGACTCGACGTCGGTCTGGGCCTGGGAGGCGTCGGTGCGCCCCGGGTGGAAGGGGACGCTGACAGTGATCCCGGCGTCGGCCGCCGCCTTCTCCACCGCGGCGCCGCCGGCCAGGACGATGAGGTCGGCCAGGCTGATCCGGGTCGACCCGGATCGGGCGTGGAACGCGTCGCGAACGCGCTCGAGGGCGGGGAGGACGCGCTCGAGGGTTTCGGGCTCGTTCACCGCCCAGCCGCGCTGAGGAGCCAGGCGGATCCGCGCGCCGTTCGCGCCGCCACGCTTGTCGGTCCCGCGGAACGTCGCCGCCGACGCCCAGGCCGTCGAGACGAGGTCGCGGACACTGAGCCCGGTCTCCAGGACCGCGCGGCTGAGTTCTTTCACCTGGGCGTCCGTGACGAGATCGTGATCCACTGCGGGTACGGGGTCTTGCCAGATGAGCTCCTCGGCGGGCACGAGCGGGCCGAGGTAGCGCGAGCGCGGACCCATGTCCCGGTGGGTCAGCTTGAACCAGGCCCGGGCGAAGGCGTCCTCGAGCTCCTCCGGGTGCTCGTGGAAGCGCCTGACGATGGGGCCGTAGATCGGGTCCAGCTTCAGCGCCAGGTCGGTGGTCAGCATCATGGGGGCGTGGCGCCTGGCCGGGTCGTGGGCGTCGGGCACGGTGTCCTTCGCCGCCGGATCGGTCGGGGTCCACTGTTTCGCCCCGGCCGGGCTGGTGGTCAGCTCCCAGTCGTAGCCGAGGAGGTTGTCCAGGTAGCCGTTGTCCCAGCGGGTCGGCTCGTTGGTCCACGCCCCCTCGAGGCCGCTGGTCAGGGTGTCGGCCCCTTTACCGGTGCCGAAGGTGTTCTTCCAGCCCAGCCCCTGGGCCTCTACCGGGCAGGCCTCCGGTTCGGGGCCGATGTACTGCGGGTCGACCGCTCCGTGGCACTTGCCGAAGGTGTGACCGCCGACGATGAGGGCGGCGGTCTCCTCGTCGTTCATGGCCATGCGGCCGAACGTCTCGCGGATGTCGACGGCGGCGGCCAGCGGATCGGGGTTGCCGTTGGGACCCTCCGGGTTGACGTAGATGAGCCCCATCTGCACGGCGCCCAGGGGGTTGGCCAGGTCCCGCTCGCCGCTGTAGCGCTCGTCGCCCAGCCAGGTGTCCTCCGACCCCCAGAAGATCTCCTCCGGCTCCCAGATATCCGGCCTTCCCCCGCCGAAGCCGAATGTCTTGAAGCCCATGGATTCGAGGGCGCAGTTGCCGGCGAAGATGATGAGGTCACCCCACGAAAGGCGGCGGCCGTACTTTCGCTTGACCGGCCACAGGAGGCGCCGGGCCTTGTCCAGGTTGGCGTTGTCCGGCCAGCTGTTGAGGGGCGCGAAACGCTGAGCCCCGCTCCCCCCGCCGCCCCGGCCGTCGGCCACCCGGTAGGTGCCGGCGCTGTGCCACGCCATGCGGATGAAAAGTGGCCCGTAGTGGCCGTAGTCCGCCGGCCACCACTCCTGGGAGGTGGTCATCACCTCCGTGACGTCGCGCTTCAGCTCGTCGAGGTCGATCGTCTCGAACTCCGACCCGTAGTCGAAGTCCTCCCCGAGCGGGCTGCCTCTGAACGAATGCTGATGGAGGACCTGGAGGTCGAGCTGGTCGGGCCACCAGTCCTTGTTGGTCCGGGGTCGGTTCCCGCCGGCCGAGGGGGCCGGGATCGCCGGGTTCTCGCTGTCGCTGTTCGCCATGTCCGGTGAGCTCCTCTCCTGGGCAGCCTGATCCGAACGTACTCCAGCGTCGTCGCTATGCGAACCGTCCGGGCGGTCTATCGGTCGTCGGGGGGCGGGGAACCGGCCCGGCTGAGGGCGGCGTTGCTCCATCGGGGGTCACCGGTGACCTCCTCGGTGACCCAGGGGGGCGTTTCCACGACGGCCGACGGGTCGTCGAGCTCGACCTCGGCGGTGACCAGGCCGGCGAGGCGCCCAGAGTAGACGTCCACCTCGAACGTGTGCCCGGCGTGCTCCACCTTGTACCGGACCTTGGCGACCTCCCCGGGGAGGCAGAGGTCGTCGAGCAGACGGCCGGCATCCTCGGGGGGGATGGCGTACTCGTACTCCGAGCGGACGAGGCCGCCAGGTCCCTTGACGGTGAGGAAGCCGGCGGCGGCGCCGGCGCCGCCGGTGGGGCGGGAGAGCCGCACCCGGACGGTCCTCGTCTCGTCCCGGGCCAGCCAGCCCTGGCGGATCTCGACCCCGGCGGCCGGGGGCCGGAACCGGCTCCCGTCGACCAGGAACTTGCGTTCAATCTCGACGCCCACCGGCGCGCCCTCCCTCTCGACCCGGACCGACCGGGCGACGCTAACCGAGGAGGGGGTGGCTTGCGATTTGGGCGATCTACGGGGGCTGTGCGTGTTCTGCGACCGCAGTGCTGCTCGTGGCGCCCCTCAGGCGGTTCGCACGACGTAGCGGCCGGTCACGCCGCCCTGGAGGATCGTGGCGAGCACCCCGTCCAGCTCGTCGAGGCCGACCTCCCGCCCGATCTCGTCGAGGCCGGTCGGCTTGAGGTCGCCGGCCAGGCGGGACCAGATGTGGCGCCGGCGCTCGATGGGGGTCATGACGGAGTCGATGCCGAGCAGCGAGACCCCCCGCAGGATGAACGGCATCACCGTCGTCGGCACCTGCGCCCCCCCGGTGACCCCGCTGGCGGCGACGGCGCCCCCGTAGCGGATCCGGGACAGCACGTTGGCGAGGGTGACGCCGCCGACGCAGTCCACCGCCGCCGCCCACTGCGGGGAGTCGAGCGGCTTACCCGCCTCGGCGAGGGGCGCCCGGTCGATGACGTCCACCGCGCCGAGGGCGCGCAGGTACTCGTGGCTCTCCGCCTTGCCCGTGCTGGCCACGACCTCGTAGCCGAGCCCGGCCAGGAGGTTGACCGCCGTGCTGCCGACGCCGCCGGTCGCCCCGGTGACCAGCACGGGGCCGGCGTCGGGCTCGATGCCGTGCTCCTGGATGGCCACCACCGACAGGGCGGCGGTGTACCCGGCGGTGCCGATGATCATGGCCTCGCGCCCGTCTAGGCCGGTCGGCAGGTGCACCAGCCAGTCGGCGGGCACCCGGGCCTGGCCGGCGAAGCCGCCGTGGCGGGACACGCCGATGTCGTATCCGTGGGCCAGCACGGCGGTGCCGGCGGCGTAGCCCTCGGCATCCTCGGCGACGACGCCGGCCAGGTCGATACCCGGGATGAGCGGTGAGACGCGGGCGACCCGCCCGTCCGGGGTGGA
>DASSZS010000035.1:0-60910 GCA_035702745.1 Acidimicrobiales bacterium
GTCGCGGCCATCCAGGCGGCGCGCCACACGAGCAGGCGCGCCGCGTCGACGCCGGTCTTCATGTTGGCGAGCTTGAAGGCGATCGCCTGGTTCTCCACGATGGCCCGGCCGAACTGCTTGCGCTCCTTGGCGTAGTCGAGCGCGTACTCGTAGGCCGCCCGGGCGATCCCGAGCGCCTGGGCCCCGACGGCCGGGCGGGTCGCCTCGAAGGTCGCCATGGCCGCCTGGCCCGAGGAGCGCTTGCCCTCGCGCGCGCGCGCCAGGCGCTCGTCGAGCTTCTCCTTGCCCCCGAGCAGGCACCGTCCCGGCACCCGGCACTCCTCGAGCACGACCTCGGCGGTGTGGCTCGCACGGATGCCCATCTTCTTGAACTTCTGGCCCATGGCGATCCCGGGGGTCCCCTCGGGCACGACGAAGGAGGCCTGGCCCCGCGCGCCCAGCTCGGGCTCGACCGAGGCGACGACGACGTGGGTGTTGGCGATCCCGCCGTTGGTGATCCAGGTCTTGGTGCCGTTGAGGACCCACTCGTCGGTGGCCTCGTCGTAGGTGGCTCGGGTGCGCAGCGAGGAGACGTCGCTGCCGGCGTCGGGCTCCGAGACGCAAAAGGCGGCGAGCTTCACGTCGTCGGGGGTGCCGTAGCACTGGGGGACCCACTCCATCTGCTGCTCGGGGGTGCCGTTGGCGACGATGCCGGCGACCCCGAGCGAGGTGCCCATGAGCGACATGCACAGCCCGGCGTCGCCCCAGGCGAGCTCCTCGAGGGCGAGCATCAGGGTGAGCCCCGTCGGGTCGGCGAGGGCGTTCATCATGAACTCCAGGCCGTAGATGCCGACCTTGGCGGCCTCTTCGATGAAGGGCCAGGGCGTCTCTTCGCGCTCGTCCCACTCGGCGGCGATCGGGCGCATCTTCTCGAGCGCGAAGCCGTGCACCCAGTCGCGCACGGTGACCTGGTCCTCGTTCAGCTCCAGCGAGAACTCGCCCATCGCCACCTACTCTCCGACTGCGTTACCCACGGGTAACCAACGCTAGCAAAACGGCCCGGACACGACGAGACGGCCGCCGCGTCGCGGCGGCCGTCTCGAGCGGCTCTAGACGAGGGCGACGCGCTTGGCGAGCGGTCCGCGCTCGCCGGCCTCGATGTCGAACTCCACCTTCTGACCCTCGACGAGGGTCCGACGACCATCGCCCTGGATCTCGGAGTAGTGGACGAAGACGTCGGGCTGGCCATCGACGGCAATGAACCCCCACCCCTTCTCGTCATTGAACCACTTGACGATTCCTGCGGCCACCGGGGCCTCCTTCAGTTAACGCTTCTCGGCCCACCTCGGGCCTGGAGGGAACCACGACGGCAACCTCGCCGGCCACGCTACCTGAGGGTCCCGGCGCTCGACAAGGTGCCTAGGGGCGGCGCACGAGGGTTCCCTCGGGGCCGTCCTCGACCACCCAGCCCCGCTCGATCAGTTGGTCTCGGAGTCGGTCGGCGTCGTCGAAACGGCGCTGGGCCCGGGCGGCGTCGCGCTCGGCGACGAGTCGGCGGGTGAGGTCGTCGACCACGTCGGTGGTCGCGCTGAGCGTGAGTCCCATCGCCCCGAAGAGGGCGTTCACCGCCCGGGCGACCCGTCGGGCCGGGCCGTGGCGGCCCTCGTCCTCCATCTGGTTAGCGAGCGTGACGGCCTCGAAGAGGTCGGCCACGGCGAGGGGCGTGTCGAGGTCGTCGTTGAGGGCGGCCGCGACCCGCTCGTAGAGGTCGTCGGCGTCCTCGGTGAAGTCGTGGCGGTCGTGGCGCTCGAGCCGGTCGCTCCCGGCGAGGGGCTCGAGGTCGAAGCGTCGGGCGAAGGCGTCGAGGCGCGCGAGGGCCCGCTCGGCGTCGGCGATGGTCGAGGGGTTCACCTCGAGGGGCGAGCGGTAGTGGCTGCGCAGCACCAACAGCCGGTAGGCGCGCGGGTCGGTGCGCGCGGCGAGGTCGCTGAGCGAGGTGAAGTTGTCGAGCGACTTGGACATCTTCTCGCCCCCGACGGTGACCATCCCGTTGTGGTCCCAGTGGCGCGCGAAGGCCCGCCCGAGCGCCACGGCCTGGGCCCGCTCGTTCTCGTGGTGGGGGAAGCGCAGGTCGAGCCCGCCGGTGTGCAGGTCGAAGCCCTCGCCCAGTAGGTCGAGGGCCATCACCACGCACTCGGTGTGCCAGCCCGGCCGACCCTCGCCGAAGGGCGCCGGCCAGGACGGCTCGCCGGGCTTGGCGGCCTTCCACAGCGCGAAGTCGAGCGCGGAGCGCTTCTCCTCGCTCACCCCTACCCGGGCCCCGGCCCGCAGGCCCTCGAGGGGCTGGCGGGCTAAGAGCCCGTAGTCGGGGGCGCTCGCGACGTCGAAGTAGACCCCGTCGCTCGTGGCGTAGGCGGCGCCGCGTTCGAGCAGGGCCCCGATGAGATTCACCATGCCCGCGACGTAGTCGGTCGCGTGGGGCACGTCGTCGGGCCGGGCCACCCCGATGAGGGCCATCGCGGCCCACCACTCGGCCTCACAGCCCGCCGCAACCTCGTGTTCGGTGCGCCCCTCGGCGCTCGCGCGCGCGATGATCTTGTCGTCGACGTCGGTGACGTTCGAGACGAAGTGGACGCTGAGGCCCTGGAAGGTCAGCCAGCGTCGCAGCACGTCCCAGACCAGGGTGAAGCGGCCGTGGCCGAGGTGGGGCGGGCCGTACACCGTCGGGCCACAGACGTAGATCGAGACCCGCCCGGGGTCGCGCAGCCTAAGGTCACAGACCTCGCCGCGGGCCGAGTCGAAGAGCCGGATCACTGCTCTAAACTACGCCACCATGCCCGACCCGCCCCCGGCCTTCCGGGTCCCCGACGCACCGAGCGTGGACGGCCTCGAGGCGCGCTGGGGCGAGCGCTGGGACGCCGAGGGCGTCTACCGCTTCAACCGCGAGGCGACCAAGGCCACGATCTACGCGATCGACACGCCCCCGCCGACCGTCTCGGGGAGCCTGCACCTGGGCCACGTCTTCAGCTACACCCACGGCGACCTGATGGCCCGGTTCTTCCGCATGCGCGGTCGCGACGTCTTCTACCCCGTGGGCTGGGACGACAACGGCCTGCCCACCGAGCGCCGGGTCCAGAACTACTACGGGGTGCGCTGTGACCCGACGCTGCCCTACGACCCCGACTTCGAGCCCGACGAGCCGGCCGGCGAGGCGCGCACCCCGGTCTCGCGGCGCAACTTCGTCGAGCTGTGCACCCGGCTCACCGCCATCGACGAGGAGGCCTTCAAGGGGCTGTGGCGGTTCCTCGGGCTCAGCGTCGACTGGAGCCTCGAGTACTCGACGATCTCGCCCCACGCGCGGGCGATCTCCCAGCGCGCGTTCCTTGAGATGCTCGAGCGCGACGAGGTCTACGCCAGCGTCGCCCCGACCCTGTGGGACGTCGACTTCCAGACGGCCGTCTCCCAGGCCGAGCTCGAGGACCGCGAGCGCCCCGGCGTCTACCACCGGGTCGCCTTCGCGCGCGTCGGCGCTGAGGGCACGATCGAGATCGAGACGACCCGGCCCGAGCTGCTCGCGAGCTGCGTGGCCCTCGTCTGTCACCCCGAGGACCCCCGCTACGCCGGCCTCGTCAACACCACCGTGCACACCCCGCTCTTTGGCGTCGAGGTGCCCATCGTCGCCCACGAGCTCGCCGACCCGCAGAAGGGCTCGGGGATCGCGATGGTCTGCACCTTCGGCGACACGACCGACGTCACCTGGTGGCGCGACCTCGACCTCGCGACGCGCGCCCTCATCGGCCGTGACGGGCGCTTCGCGCCCTGTGACTTCGCCGACCCGGCCTACGCCTCGGTTGATCCCGCCGCGGCCAACGCCCACTACGGCGAGCTCGTCGGGCGAAGCGTCACCCAGGCCCGCGCGATCGTGGTGGAGAAGCTGCGCGAGGCCGGGGCGCTCGTGGGCGAGCCGCGCGAGATCACCCACCCCGTGAAGTTCTACGAGAAGGGCGAGCGGCCCCTCGAGATCGTGACCAGTCGCCAGTGGTTCGTGCGCACCCTCGAGCACCGCGAGGCCCTGCTCGCCCGGGGCGAGGAGCTCGCCTGGCACCCCGAGTTCATGCGGCATCGCTACCGCTCGTGGGTCGAGGGGCTCAACGTCGACTGGAACATCTCGCGCCAGCGCTTTTTCGGCGTCCCCTTCCCCCTGTGGTACCCGATCGACGAGAGCGGCGAGGTCGACGTCGACCACCCGCTGCGCCCCACCCTCGCGGACCTGCCGGTCGACCCCTCCTCCGACGCCCCCCCGGGCTACGCCGAGGCCCAGCGGGGCCAGCCGGGGGGCTTCGTGGGCGACCCCGACGTGATGGACACCTGGGCGACGAGCTCGCTCTCGCCCCAGATCGCCGGACACTGGGGCACCGAGCTCTTCGAGCGGCTCTTCCCCTTCGACCTGCGCCTCCAGGCCCACGAGATCATCCGGACCTGGCTCTTTTCTACCGTCGTGCGCGCCCACCTCGGCCACGACAGCCTGCCCTTTACCAACGTGCTCGTCTCGGGCTGGGTGCTCGACCCCGAGCGCAAGAAGATGTCCAAGTCCAAGGGCAACGCCGTGACCCCTCTCCCCCTGCTCGAGCGCCACGGGGCCGACGCCGTGCGCTACTGGGCGGCGCTCGGTCGACCCGGCACCGACACCGCCGTCGACGAGGGCCAGATGAAGGTCGGCCGGCGCCTCGCGATCAAGATCCTTAACGCCTCGAAGTTCGTCCTCGGGCGGATCGAGCCCGGCGTCGACTACCACGCCCACGAGGTCACCGCGCCGCTCGATCGCGACCTGCTCGTCCAGCTCGACGCGCTCATCATCGAGGCGACCGGGCTCTTCGAGCGCTACGACTACGCCCGGGTCCTTGAGCGCGTCGAGGCCTTCTTCTGGGGGTTCTGCGACGACTACCTCGAGCTGGTGAAGCTGCGCGCCTACGGCGAGGGCACGGTCGCCGAGGTCGCCTCGGCCCGGGCCACCCTCGCCCTCGCCCTCTCGAGCCTCCAGCGCCTCTTCGCCCCCTTCCTCCCCTACGTCACCGAGGAGGTCTGGCGCTGGTGGCGCGAGGGCTCGATCCACGTGGCCCCCTGGCCCGAGCCGCTCGCCGTCGCGGCGGTCGAACCCACCTACGCAGCGGTGCGCGCGGTCCTCGAGGCGGTGCGACGCGAGAAGAGCACCGCGCGGGTCTCCCAGCGCGCGGGCGTCGCCGCCCTCTCGGTGAGCGGACCGGCCGAGACCTTAGAGGCGCTTAGGCGCGCCGAGGCCGACCTCAGGGCCGCGGGCTCGATCGAGGCGATCGAGTACGCCGAGGGTCCCGAGCTCGCCGTGGCGGTCGAACTGGCTGTCAGTAGTTAGAGCCGCGCGCCCGTCGTCGCGTCGCGCACCGCGACGCCCTCGCCGGTCACCTCGTAGTACGCGTACTGGCCCCAGGCCCGCGAGAGGGCCGCCGCGTCGGAGGGCGCGAGGCCCGCGAGGGCGAAGCCCTCCTCGCTTATCCACTCCCCCGTGGGGTCGCTCGCGCGCGAGGGGTGCGCCGTTATCCCGAGTCGGGTGAGGGAGAGCGCCATCTCGGCCCGGCGCCGAACGTTCACCTCGGGCGGGGTGGGCTCTGAGTAGGGGTTGTCGGGGGTCACCACGACGTAGGGGCCGAGCGCGGCGGCCGCCTCGAGGGCCGACACGTAGCGCCCGGCGAGGGCGACCTCGAGCACCGTCGGGGGCACCCGGTAGCTCGCCACCACCTCGGGCGGGGGCGGCTCGTGGGTCGCGACGGCCGAGCTCGCCACGGCGATCGCGGCGCGGGTCGTCGCCGAGGTGCGCGGGCTCGCCGTCACGTCGAAGGCGTGCTGGGTGAAGGGCAGCTCCACGTGGTAGCAGGGCGCGAAGGCGCTCGCGCGAAAGCGCGCGACGAAGCCCCGGGCCACCCGGTAGTCGACCAGGGTGTCGTTGGTGCCCTGGACGACGAGGAAGGTCGGGGCGTCACGGCCGATCCGCTCGATCGGCGAGATCGAGCGGTAGAGGTCCTCGTGGCCCTTATAGGGCCGCTGGACGACGCGACGCTCGAGCAGGCGCACGAGCCCCTCGCCCAGGCCGTGCCAGTGGTCCTCGTCGCCGGTCATCTCGAGCACCCCGTAGTAGGAGAGGACGGCGCGCACCGAAAGGTCGACCTCGTCGCCCACGCCCTCGGGCCGCCAGGCGGGGTCGGCGCCGGCCAGGCCCACCAGGGCCGCCAGGTGGCCCCCGGCCGAGCCGC
This sequence comes from Acidimicrobiales bacterium, assembly GCA_035702745.1. GTDB lineage: Bacteria > Actinomycetota > Acidimicrobiia > Acidimicrobiales > RAAP-2 > RAAP-2. The sequence goes on from DASSZS010000035.1 coordinate 6,264, forward strand.
CGGCGACGACCACGCGCTCGGGGTCGCCGCCGTAGCGAGAGATCTCGCCCTTCACCCAGGCGAGGGCGGCGACGGCGTCGAGCATCGGCGCGGGCCAGGGGTCGTGGGGGGCCAGGCGGTAGTTGGGGGTGACGGCCACCCAGCCCTGGGCCACGAACTCGTGCAGCATCGGACGGCCCTGGTCGCGCTTGTCGCCGAAGGTCCAGGCCCCCCCGTGAAGGTAGAGGATGACCGGCGCGCCCGCGCCGGCCTCGGGCAGGCGCCAGACGTCGAGGCGGTTGCGCGGGTGCTCGCCGTAGGCGAGGTCGCGGTGGAGCTCCATCCCCCGGGGGTGGGCCGAGAACTGCAGGGCCGTGCGCCACCAGGTGCCGAAGCGGTCCTCGTCCGGGCGCGGAAAGCGTAGCGCCCGATCCGCGGCTCCCTCGATTCCTCGGGCGACGACCGAGCGGGCCCGAAAGGAGATGACGACGAGCGCGAGGTTCTCTACGACCACGAGCACCGCGAGGGCGATCACGGCCTCGCCCAGGCCTTCGGTGCGCGGCCAGCCCCACCAGTGCAACAGGGCGATGAGGAGGGCCTCGGCGACGAGGGCCTGGCCCGCGAGCTCCCCGGCCGCCCAGCCGACCGGGAAGGCCAGTGCGGCGAAGAGCCCCCGGCGCCCCGGACGCAGCGCCGTCGCCCCCGAGATCGCGAGGAACGCGCTCAGGGCGAGGACGAGGTAGGCCATCCCCCCATTCTTAGGGCCCCGGCGGCCCCGCTCGCCCGGTGGCTAGGGTCGAGGCGTGGAGTCGACGGCGCTCTCGACGCTGCGCGGGACGGTCGGGCTCTGGAGCGCCACCCTCGACGCGGTGCCCCCGGCCCGAGCCATCCAGCTCGCCCAGGAGATCGAGGACCTCGGCTACCCCTCCCTCTGGTTCCCCGAGGCCTGGGGCCGAGAGGCCTTCACCCAGGCGGCCCTCGTGCTCTCGGCGACGACGCGGCTCAGCGTCGCGACGGGGATCGCCAACGTCTGGGCCCGTGACGCCGTGGCGACGCGCAACGCCGCGCGCACTCTCTGCGCGGCCAGCCGGGACCGCTTCGTGCTCGGGCTCGGGGTGAGCCACCAGCCCCTCGTCGAGCGGCTCCGGGGCCACGACTACGCCTCGCCGATCGAGCACCTGCGCGGCTACCTCGAGGCCATGGAGAAGGTCCCGATGCACGCCGCCGAGGCTGAGACCCCCGTGCCGGTCGTGCTCGCGGCTCTCGGGCCGCGCATGCTGAGCCTCGCGGCCGAGCGCGCCGAGGGCGCCTTCACCTACCTCGTGACCCCCGAGCACACCGCGAGCGCCCGCGCCGTCCTTCGCGACACCTTCCTCGTCGTCGAGCAGGCAATCGTCCTCGGTGAGGACCGCGCGACCTACCTCGAGCGGGCCCACGCCCACCTCGATTTCTATACAGGACTTACGAACTATCGGAACAACTGGGCCCGGCTGGGCTTCAGTAGCGAAGATTGGGTGCGCGGAGGCTCCGAGCGGCTCTGTGAGGCCCTCGTCGCCCACGTGGACCTATCGTCTGTGCACGAGGTCGTGGCCCAGCACCGCGAGGCCGGGGCCGATCACGTGCTCCTCCAGGTGCTGGGGGCGGGGGCGGAGCCCCCGCTCGAGGAGTGGCGCCACCTCGCCACCGCCCTCGCGAGCTAGCCCGCCAGTTCGGAGTCCCTCTCCAAGCCCCCCGTGACAGTGCGGGAGTAGGTTCGGCCCGTGGCCGAGGGGACGACGGAGCGTTCAGCCAGCGACGCCCTGATCGAGGCGACGGTGCGCCGGCTCTGGGTGGCCGACGAGGGCGAGGTGCGTATCCTCGACATCTGCCAGGAGACCGGACTCTCGACGAGTGTCATCTACGGCCACTTCCGCTCCCGCCAGGGGCTCATCGACGCGGCCCTGCTCGTGATCATCACCGAGATCACCGACGGGATAATCACGGCCATCGAGACGGTCCTCAACGGTCCCCACCCGACGGGCCGGCTGCTCGACAGCCTTTACACCTACCTCGTCGATCCGGCCCGCCAGGTGGACCACGTCCAGCAACGCCAGACCTACGTCCGGGTCTGCGCGACGGCCCTCGCTCGAGCGAGCCTGCGCCCGGGCTTCCTCGAGATCTACTCGCGCTACCTCGGGCGCAGCGCCGAGCTCTACGACGAGGCCGTCACCCGGGGACTCCTGCCCGACACCCTCACCGGGCGCCAGTGGGCCCTGCTGCTCGAGAGCCAGATGGTCGCTCGGGCCCTGCACGACCTCGACGCCGACTGGGACGACCAGGGCGACTGGCTGCTCGCCCTCGCGCGCCTCGCCCAGGGCGCGACGAGTCCGGCGCGTCCCTAGCGGGGCCGCTCGCCCGGCTCGAAGTAGACGACCGGCCCGTCGCGTCGCCCGCCGGTGAGAAGGCGCACGGCGAGCGCCACGACTCCGACGACGAGAATCTCACCCAGTCCGACGGCGATCCAACCAAAGGTCACGTAGAGCAGGCCGTAGAAGAAGCCCTTGAAGAACCCGTCGTGGACCATCCAGGCGACGACGAGCGGCGCGGCCGCGAAGAGCCAGCTCACGATCGGTGCGACGAGCACCGTGGCGATTCGGCGCTTCAGCCCGAGGTAGACCCCGAGCAGCACCGAGGCCGCGAGTCCGATGAGGGCGTCACCGACCGAGGGCGCCACGACGCCGACCACCAGCACGACGGCCGTCACGATCGCCCAGAGCACGAGCGGGCCCGAGACCCCCGCTCGGGTCCGCTGGCGCACCATCACGACGAAGCTGACCACGGGCCCACCGTAGTAGAGGCGGGAACGTCCGTCAGGGCCCCGCGGTACGCTGAGCCGATGGCCCGCGGCGTGCTCGTCCTGCTGGGCTCGGGCGAGACGGCCCCGGGCATGACCAAGGTCCACCGCGAGGTCCTCTCGAGGATCACTGACCTACGGGCGGTGAACCTCGACACCCCCTACGGATTCCAGCTCAACGTCCCCCAGATGAGCCGGAAGCTCGAGGAGTACTTCACGACCTCGCTGGGCGTCGAGCTCACCACGCTGCACCTGGCCTCCTTCGCGCGCGCGAGCGCGCTGGAGCGCGCCCTCTTCAAAGAGCGTGTGCGTGGCGCGACGTACGTCTTCGCGGGGCCGGGCAGCCCCACCTGGGCCCTCGCCCAGTGGGCCCCCCTCGCCCTCACTGAGGACCTCTCGGCCGTCCTCGACGCGGGCGGCACGATCTGTCTGGCCTCGGCGGCGGCCCTCACCGCGGGGGCATTCACCGCCCCCATCTACGAGATCTACAAGGTCGGAGTGGAAGAGCCCGCCTGGGTTCCGGGACTCGACCTCATGGACGCCTTCGGTCTCCGTTGTGTCGTCATCCCCCACTTCGACAACGCCGAGGGCCAGAACTACGACACCCGCTACTGCTACCTCGGCGAACCGCGCCTTGCGCTCCTCGAACAACAACTCCCCGAGGGCGTCGCCACCCTCGGGGTCGATGAGCACACGGCCGTCATCATCGATCGCGAGAGCGACACCCTGAGTGTCCGCGGCCGCGCCCGGGCCCACTGGCGCCTCGGGGGAGAAGTCCGCTCGATCGGGGCCGGTGACACGCTCTCCCTCGAGGAACTACGCCGACCAAGTGTTGTCGAGAGAATCCACGCAAAGAGGACCAAGCCCTCGGACCACGCAACGGAAGAGTCCCTAGGAGCGCTCGCCCTCGCCGAGATCGTCGCCGAGGGCGGACCCGACGCCAGCCGGTCCCTCGCCCGTCTTGTCCAGTTGGCTGAGAGCGGTGGGGAAGACATGATCAACCCCTCGGGGCTTATCGAGGGGGTGCTCGCCGCCCGTCGTGAAGCCCGAGAGTCAGGACAGTTCGCACTCGCCGACCGTCTGCGCGACGCGCTCACCGACGCGGGCATCGAGGTGAAAGACAGCCCCTCGGGCACGTCGTGGTCCCTTGGACCCGCCTGACCCTAACCTCCAGGGCCTGCTGGGTCCGCGGACCTGTTGCGCATGTCACCGCACGCAAAAGGAGGAGGGCCCCTTTCGGGGCCCTCCTCCTCTACTGCGTGGAGTGTCTAGGAACTACTTGGTCAGGTAGTTAACCTTGCCCGCCTTGCCGTTGGCCAGACGCACCGTGAAGGTGTGCCAGCCGCGGACGTTCAGCGGGGTGGTCACGCGGACCGTGAGGACCTTGCCGTTGTCCTTAGCGACAACCGCGCGGACGCCACGACCGGTGCTCACGATCTTCGGCTGGCCGTAGAAGCCGGTACCGATGATCAGGATGGTCACCGTACGACCGTGCACAGCGAAGCCGTGAACAGCCGAGACGTGGAACCGGGGCTTCGGTGCCGGCGGCGTCGTCGCCGCAGGCAGGACGGTGGCCGAAGTGGCCGTGCCACCGTCGGGGTTCGTCACAAGCAGCGTGACGGCCGACGAGCCCTCAGCACCCAGGGTGCACGAGACGGTAATCGAGGTCGCCGAAGCCACGGTGGCGACGCCACAGGTGCCATTACTCGACGCTGCGACAACCGCACCGGTCTGGAAGCCCGTACCCGTAATGGTGAAGGCGTTGGTCGAACTCGGCGTCGCCGTCGACGGCGAGACCGCCGTGATCGTCGGAGCCGCGTCGAGCGTCAGACCGATAGGCGCCACCGCGATTACCGAGGCGGAACCACCGTCAGGGTTGGTAACGGTGTAGCCCACAATGGTGTTCGTGTCACCCGCCGCGACGGAGATCGCCACGGTGATGCTGGTTGCGGTCACCGCGGTGACCTTCGCAGTCACGTTGGGGTCCGCAGTCCCCGCACTGTTGACGAACGAACCGACGGTCACACCAGACTCGAAGCCCGTACCGGTGATGACCACCGGCTGAGCAGTCGCGCCAACACCAACGCCGGTAGTTCCCGTCGCGTAGGTGATAGCCGACACCGTCGGATCGGCGTTAATCGCCAGGTTCACCGGAGCCGAAGCGACGCTGAAGCCGTACGCGTCAACCGAAGTGACTGCCAAAGAGTCGACGGCGCCACCAACCGAGGGCGGCGAGGTGACCACGAAGTTCTCCGAGGTCGCACTCACGTACTGGAAAATGCCGCCCAGCGTGTCGCCCCCCGACACCCGACCGACCGTGCCGGTTGAGGTGTTGGAGAAGCCGGTGCCGGTGATTGCCACTACCGTACCGATTGGCGCCCCAACGGCGAGCGCCGTGGGCGAGATCGAGGTGATGGCCGGGCCGGAGACCGAGAACGCGTCGGGGAGAGCCCCGCCATTCACGATGACCGTGTACTGCCCTTCAACACCGGTTGAGTTGGCGCTGTTACCCGCAAAGACATTGCAAGTCAGCGTGGTGCCCGAACCGTTAGCCACACACCCGGTGATCGAGGAACTCGACGTCCCTCCCAACGGGTCCTTGGCCACGATCGTGCCGTTTGAGGCACCAAAGCCTGAGCCCGTCAGGACCATGGTCACTGAGGGGGCGCCGGCCGTAAGAGCGGTCGCAGTCGTGAGGCTCGACGAAGTAATCGTCGGTGCTGGCGACGCGCTGGTGCCGAATCCCACCGCTCCGGCGAGGTCGAACGACGCCTGGTTGTCACCAGGACCGCTATTCGTGACGCTGAGGTCACACAGTTCGCTCGTCGGGCCGGCCGCGGTCGTGAGGGTCGCGGTGATCTGACTCGCGCTCACTACCGTGACGTTGCTCAACGATGCGTCCGAGCAGGCCACCGTCGTGCTACCAGAGTTCCACAGGGCAACCGTGGGGTTCTGCTGGAAGCCGCCGCCGTTGATAGTGATGGAGTACGAGACACTTCCGGTCGTCGGGAATGACGACGGGCTCACGTTCGAGACGACCACACCGACAACGGTGAAGATCGCGCCGGTCGTGACTGAGCCGCCGTCACCGTTGGTAATGGTGAGGGTGTAGGTACCCGGCGTCGCGGCTCCCTTGGTCACCGAGTTCTGCAAGTAGAACGTGAGCGAGGCCGTCGAGGACGGAGTCGCCTCAGTTCCCGCAGTGGACGCAGCAGTCACGTTCAACTGAGTTCCGTCAACGGTGCTCGTGAGCATGACATTGGCAGCGCTCAGGTCGCTAAAGCCCGAACCCGTAACGGTCTCCGTAATCTGAGTCCCACCCGGCGATGCATTGCCCGTAGGGATGGTCGAACCGGAGGTCACCGACAGTGACGTGACGGTCGGGTCTGCGCTCACCGTGAAGGCGTTGTTGTACGTCTCAGTCCCCGCGTTGTCGGTCACCGTGACGTTGTACGTGCCGGGAACGGTCGCAGATGTTGACGCGAAACTACCCGTGATCGTGTTGTGATTCAGGCTCGTGTTGGTGACACCAGAGAACGTCACTCCGGGCGCGTTCGTCGTAACGGAGGTGTTGCCACCGTCACCGGCGAAGGGAGCGCTCTGATCAAAGAGAGTGAAAGTTCCGCTGGCACCTGAACCGAAGTACGACCCGTCAGACCCGCCGTTAGTGGAGAAGTTGATGAAACTCGCCGCTCCGACGGTGATGGTCGCCGTCACAACATTTGAGTTTGTCGTGTCGGTGACGGTGACGGTGTACACGCCAGGGTTGGCGGCCGTTGCGTCGTACGTGGCAGTCGCGGCGGTCGTCGACGTTGCCGACGGCGACGCGAATGTGATGCCAGACCCCGTGGCCGAGTAAGTCAAAGTGTCCGTCGTTGCGAACGCCGTGCTCGGCGCGGTGACAACGAGGTTCCCAGTGAGATCGCCAGCTGGCACCGGGTACGGCAACGTCGAGGAGTTCGTCGTGCTAAAGACGGCGGTCCCTGTCTGTGTCGTTCCTGTGGCACCCGCTGCGGTCGCAATCGCCATTGGCAGTGCCGCAGCCGCGAGCAAGGCTCCCGCGGCCAGGGCCTTTACCAAGTGGCGCTGAATCGCTCTTGGATTATTCATTCCTATTTTCACTCCATTCGTGGCCCGGCGGATGCCGGCCCTCTTGTGTCAATGCGGCACTGCGTGGTGATACATGCGAGGGAGGACTCGTGCGAACACGACGCCTCCCTGACTCCAAAAGTATAGGTAGGACCCAGTACGGAAGTTAAGGAGCCCATGGCCTCCAGCGGTCTGGACTGATGAGTTATCCACAGCGCAGCGGCGCCATGAAATACCTAGTCAGACGGACTTTCCTGACCGCTCTCGCGTATCTCATCTTGGGACGTGCGAATCGTAACCGTATTGTAAGCGGGCTCATCGCGCTGGAAGTAGTTGCGTCGACGAATGACGAACCTTCGAATACGCCCGCTCAGGCGATCGCGCAGCGGTTCGGACCGGTCTCGAGCTCGCTGGTGTCTGGCCCGGGATCCTCTCGCCCCGCGTTGATGCGCACGATGCGCTGGTAGTTGCCCGGGCGGTCCTTCACGTTGGCGACGGCCCAATTGACGAAGTCCGGCTCGTCGAGGGCCAAGGGGGGAAGCGTGCCACGCAGTTCACCAAGCGGGCGCGAGACGAGGGCGCCGGCGCGAACTCCGACCCCGGGCCCGAAGTGGGCAGGGAAGACGACGACCGCGTCGGATAGGGGCAGGACCCGCTCGTGTAGGGAGCGGAAGAGGTGGTGGGCGTAGGCCTCGGCCTCATCGGCCAGGTCGGGCCGGCCCACGCTCTCTAGGAAAAGGGTGTCGCCGGTGAAGATGGCGGCCTCGCCCAGCTGGTACATCGTGGACCCCTCGGTGTGTCCCGGGACGCTGACCGAGGAGACGGCGAGGTTCACGCCAGCGACCAGCTCGATCGCCTTCCCGTCACTGATCGGGGTGAAAGTGAAGGCGAAGGGGTCGCCCGGGTTGAGCCAGAGCTCGGCGCCGCTCGCGGCGGCGAGCGCCCGGGCGCCGCTCAGGTGGTCAGCGTGCAGGTGAGTGTCGAGAACGTGGGTGATCGCCCAGCCCTTTCGCGCGGCGATCGCCTGGTAGCGCGAGGTCGCGAGGGAGGGATCGATCACCACGCAGCGCTCCCCGGCGCCCACGACGTAGGAGAGGCAGCCCTTGCCCCGGCGGCGCACCTGGATAACGGTGGCGCCAGCGAAGCCGCCCTCGACCTCGTCGTAGGTGGAGGACCAGGCGGCCATACCGCCCTCGAGCACGAGGGCGGGCCGGCCTGCCGCCTCGAGCATGGCGGCGCCGGCCGTGGCCCGGGAGCCCAACGCGCACACGGTGACGACCTCTCGCCCAGCGGGCAGCTCGTCGAGGCGTCCCTCGAGCTCGCCGAGGGGGATGTTGATCGCCCCGGGGAAGGCCCAGGCGGCGACCTCGTCGGGCTCTCTCACGTCGAGGACGAGGACCGCGGGGTCCTCGAGGCGGGCGGCGAGCGCCTCACCGGAGATCAGTCGTGGCGTTGGCACGCCGCCAGCCTACGGCGGGTCCGCCCGGCGGAGCCCGCAATAAGTGGCCCAACGCCTAGGGGCTAGGGCGCTTTCGATTCGAGCCACTCGGGCCACGCCCAGCCCTCGGGAACCCGGTAGGAGAAGGGCTCAAGGCCGAGCCACCAGCGATACCCCGCGTGATACCACGCGGCCTCGCTCGATGGCGCGAAGGCGAGGTCGACGAGCGACACGGTACCGGTCTCACCCGAGGCGAGCCGGCACCGCGCGGCGAGGCCCCGCTCGGCCTGGCCCTCAGCATCCACCTTGAGGACCTCGAGCTCGAGGCCGAAGAGCCGGGCCGCGGAATCGACCTCGAGCACCTCGTCGAAGCACACGACGAAGCTCGTCAGGCACTCGAGCGCGTCGTAGCAGTCGACGGTGATCTCCTCGACCAGGCGGTCGAGTCGATCGCGCTCGCTTGCCCGCACCACCCGACGCTACGTCTACAACGTGGGGCCTCGCCGATTCGGACCGACGCGCGGACGCCGGACGACCTGGAGAAGGCCCCGCACCCCCTCGGAGCGGCTTCGTTCACCAGGCCCGACGGGTGGTCGCACGGACCAGCACGCAGGCGCGTGGTCCACTGAACGGAGAACAGGTCAACTTGGCAGTCCCAACGGGATTTGAACCCGTGCCTCCACCTTGAGAGGGTGATGTCCTAGGCCGCTAGACGATGGGACCGTGAGCCCGTCAACGATACCGGTATCGCTGACGGATTCGCTCGGGGGCAAGGATTCGAACCCTGAATAACTGGACCAGAACCAGTTGTGTTGCCAATTACACCACCCCCGAAGGGCCCGACCATCCTATAGGAGGCCGGCGCGCCCGCCAGTGGCCGCTTCTCACGGGGGCGCATCCTCCACCCGCGCGATCTCGTTGCGAAGAGCGGATTCGCGTCCCTCACGCGACACCTCCGCGCCACGGCGCGAACGACCGACTCATCCGAGATCCCGCCGCCGCGGCAGTCCCATTCAGAGATCGATGAGGCCGTGCGGCGAAGTGCCGCCTTGGCGGACCTCAGTCGCCCGAGGGTCGGGCGAGCTCGAGGGCGGTGCGCAGTCGGGCGAGGGTCGTCTCGCGCCCGAGGAGGGTGAGGGACTCAAAGAGCGGCGGGCCGACCAGCCTTCCGGTCACCGCGCAGCGGATCGGGGCCTGGGCCTTTCGCAGGCTGAGCCCACGGGCCTCGGCGAGCGCGAGGGTCGCTGCGTGCAGGAGCTCGGCGGAGAAGTCCTCGAGGGCGCCGTAGGCCGCGAGGGCCGCCTCGAGGACGTCCGCGCCCGCGGGGTCGTGGCGCACGACCTTGTCGAAGGCCGCCTCGTCGATGGTGGGCTCGGTGAAGAAGAAGTCGACCATTGCGGGCACCTCATCGAGGCGGGCGACCCGCTCGTGGATGAGGGGCAGCACCCGGGCGTAGAGGGCCGGGTCGAAACGGTCCTCGCCCCAGGCCGGAACGTAGCCCGTCGGGCGCCAGGGCACGTCGCGCGGGTCGACCCAGGGCCAGCAGGCCCGCGCGAACTGATAGGGCGAGAGCGAGCGGATGTAGGTGCCGTTAAAGGCGGTGAGCTTCTTCACGTCGAAGTACGCCGGCGAGTGGGCGACGTCCTCGAGGCGGAACTGCTCGATGATGGTGGCCATGTCGACGATCTCGTCGTCCCCGCGGGGGCTCCAGCCGAGAAGGGCCAGGTAGTTGCGCACGGCCGCGGCCAGGTACCCCTGGTCGCGGTAGAGCTCGAGGGCGACGGGGTCGCGGCGCTTGGAGAGCTTCTTTCGCTGCTCGTTCACGAGCAGGGGCAGGTGCGCGAAGACCGGCAGGGGCACCTCGAGCCCGGTCGCGGCGTTGAGCGCCGACCAGAGCATCATCTGCTTGGGGGCGTTCGCCAGGTGCTCCTCGCCGCGCACCACGTGGGTGATGCGGTCGTTGCGGTCATCGACCACGTTCGCGAGCGCGTAGAGGGCCTCGCCGGTGCGTCTCGCGACCACGAAGTCGTCGATCGCGCTCGTCGAGAAGGCGACCTCGCCGCGCACGAGGTCGGGCACAAGGATCGTCTCGTCGTCCGGGGTGCGAAAGCGCAGGGCGGTCGACGCGCTTCGCTCGAGGTGGCGCTCCCGGCAGTAGCCGTCGTAGCCGGGGGTCGCGCCCTCGCCCTTGCGGGCCGCGAGCGCCTCTGCGGTGCAGTCGCAGTAGTAGAGGAAGCCGCCCGCTTTCAGCGCCTCGAGAGCCGCGGCGTGGGCCGGGCCGTTCTCGCTCTGGCGAAAGGGCCCCGTGTAGTCAAGGCCCAGCCAGTCCATGGCCGAGTAGATCGCCTCGACCCACTCCTCGCGGTTGCGCTCGGGGTCGGTGTCCTCGACGCGCAAGATGAAGACGCCCTCGGGGTCTTGCTTCGCGAGGATCCAGTTGAAGAGGGCCGTGCGCGCCGTGCCGACGTGGAAGTAGCCCGTCGGCGAGGGCGCGAGGCGCACCCGGACCGGCACTACTCGACCGAGATGGCGCCGTTGGGACAGCTGGCGACGGCCTGGTGGAGCCGCTCGTCGAACTCCGGACCGGGGTCCTCGTCAAGGACGTACAAAAAACCGTCGTCGCGCACCTCGAAGACCTCCGGGGCGATGCCCATGCACACCGCGTTCGACGTGCACAGGTCGAAGTCGACCTTGACCCTCACGAGACCTCCTTTTAGCCCATCGTACCGGGGCGACGCCTTGGCGGTCGGGCCGTGCGTAGGCTCGCCGGGAAAAGGAGGGGCGTGGACGCACGGCGCATCGGATCGCTACGGGTCTCGGTTGTCGGCATCGGCTGTAATAACTTCGGCCGGCGCCTCGACCAGGCGGCCACCGACGCCGTCGTGCACGCGGCGTTAGAGGCCGGGGTGACCCTCTTTGACACCGCCGACGTCTACGGCGACACCCGCTCCGAGGTCATGCTCGGCCGGGCCCTCGGCGCCCGGCGCGACGAGGCGGTCGTGGCGACCAAGTTCGGGATGCCCCTCGACGACACGCGCTACGGCGCCGCCCCCGCCTACGTGCGTCGGGCCTGCGAGGACTCGCTCGCGCGCCTAGGCACCGACCGGATCGACCTCTACCAGCTCCACTACCCCGACGAGACCGTCCCGATCGCCGACACGCTCGGGGCGCTCGCCGAGCTCGTCAATGAGGGAAAGGTGCGCGAGGTGGGCTGTTCGAACTTCAGCGCCGCCCAGCTGCGCGAGGCCGCGGCTGCGGCCGGCGAGGGCCCGGCCTTCGCCTCGGTGCAGAACCAGTACTCCCTGCTCGAGCGCTCCCCCGAGCGCGACGGGGTGCTCGACGCCTGCGGCGAGCTCGGGGTCGCCTTCCTACCCTTCTACCCCCTCGCCAACGGGCTCCTCACCGGCAAGGTCCGCCCCGGCGAGCCCCCGCCCGAGGGCAGCCGACTGGCGACGATGCCCCCCGAACGGGCCGCCCACTGGCACAGCCCCGCCCTGTTCGAGGTGGTGGGCCGGCTCCTCGAGTTCTCCACCCGCGAGGGGGTGCCCCTCCTCACCCTGGCCTTCGCCTGGCTGCTCGACCACGCGCCGGTCGCCTCGGTGATCGCTGGGGCCTCGAACCCCGAACAGGTCCGGGCGAACGCGGCCGCGGCGACGGCGCTCGCGCCGGACCTGCGCGCCGCCCTCGACCAGCTCACCGCCCCCCGGGGCCCCTAGAGCCAGGCGATGCGACTGAGGGGCCAGTAGCGCAGGAAGACCTTGCCGACGATGCTCGAGCGCGGGACGAAGCCCCAGTAACGGCTGTCACAGGAGTTGGGGTGGTTGTCGCCCAGCACGTAGTAGTCACCCTTAGGCACCACGGTGGTGGGGATCGCTCGTCCGAGGGGCTCGACGTGGGGCCACTTCTCCTTCAGGCGCTTGTCGTTGACGTAGATGCGGTTGCCGATCGAGGCGATGGTGTCGCCGGGCAGGGCCACGACGCGCTTGACGAGGTCGGGGACGGCGTCGTGGCACGCTGCGACCACCGCCGGGGACGACTGAAAGACGATGACGTCACCGATGTTGATCGTCCCGAAGTCGACGGCGAGCTTGTCGACCATCACCCGGTCGCCGATCTGCAGGGTCGGCTCCATCGAGCCCGAGGGGATGAAGTAGGACTCGAAGGCGTAGGTGCGCACGAGGATCGAAGCGAGGAGCGCCACGACGAGCGCCACCAGCCAGTTGCGCAGCCCGTGGCGGCGCCCCCGGGCCGGCGGGGCGTGATCGGGCTCGGACGCGGGGTCGGACACGGGCTCAGTCTCGCACCCCGACGCGCTCGCGCGCCGGGCGCGGGCAACGGCCCGACGGAGAATCCCCTGAGTTAGGAGGCCTTGACGGCCGCCACGATCTTGGTCAGGGTGTCCTTGGCGTCACCGAAGACGAGGGTCGTCTTGGGGTTGTAGAGCAACTCGTTGTCGATCCCGGCGAAGCCCGGGCGCATCGAGCGCTTCATGAAGATGACGTTCTCGGCCGCGTCGGCGTGGATGATCGGCATGCCGTAGATCGGCGAGCCCGGGTCGTCGGTGGCGGCCGGGTTGACGGTGTCGTTGGCCCCCACGACGATGGCGACGTCGGCGGTCGCGAGCTCGGAGTTGGCCTCGTCCATCTCGATCAGGTCGTCATAGGGGACGTTCGCCTCAGCGAGCAGCACGTTCATGTGCCCGGGCATGCGCCCGGCGACCGGGTGGATGGCGTAGTAGACCTCGACGCCCTTCTTCTCGAGGTTCTCGGCCAGCTCGCGCAGGACGTTCTGGGCCTGGGCGACGGCGAGGCCGTAGCCGGGGATGAAGACGACCCGGCTGGCGAAGCCCAGCATCACCGCGACGTCCTCGGGCGAGCCCGAGCGCACGCTGCGCTGCTCGGCCCCGTCCTTCGCGCCGGCGGTGACGACCGAGCCGAAGGCCGAGAAGAGGATGTTGGGCAGGGAGCGGCCCATGGCCTTGCTCATGAGCATCGTGAGGAGCGTCCCTGACGCCCCGACCAGGGTGCCGGCCACGATGAGCAGGTTCGAGCCCAGCGTGAAGCCCGAGGCCGCCACCGCGAGCCCGGTGAAGGAGTTGAGGAGCGAAATCAGCACCGGCACGTCGGCCCCGCCGATGGGCAGCACGAAGGCGATCCCGAGCACGAAGGCGACGACCAGCAGCACCCAGAGCAGGGCCGTCGAGCTCGTCACCAGGGTCGCGACGATCACCGCCAGGGCCACCAGGCCCACCAGGGCGTTGATGACCTGCTGGCCGGCGTAGGTGATGGGCCGGCCGGTCATCAGCTCTTGGAGCTTGGCGAAGGCGACGGCCGAGCCCGAGAACGAGACCGTGCCGATCAAGACCCCGAGCAGCACCTCGAGCACCACGTAGGTGGCGGGCCGGGTCGACTTGATGTGGATGAACTCGGTCAACGACACGAGACAGGCCGCGCCGCCGCCCACGCCGTTGAAGATCGCGACCAGCTGGGGCATCGCCGTCATCTGGACGAACCGGGCGGTGGGCACCGCCACCACCAGCCCGACGACCATGCCGAGCACGATCAAGAGCACGTGGTGCAGCGGGTGGCCGTCGACGCGGTTGAAGAAGGTGGCGACGACCGCGAGCAGCATCCCGGCCGCCGCGACCATGTTGCCGTGGCGGGCCCGCTTGGGGCTGCCGAGCCCCTTCAGGGCGAGGATGAAGGTGAGCGCCGCGACGAGATACAACAGGTCGATCAGGGTGCCGCGGCTCACGCCTCACCGCCCTTTTTCGCCTCGCTCGCCTCGGGGGTCGCGGACTTAGCGCGCGGGGTGCGGGGCTTGAACATCTCGAGCATCCGGTCGGTGACGACGAAGCCGCCCACCACGTTGAGCGTCGCGAGGATCACGGCCAGAAAGCCCAGGATCTCCTCGGCGTGGGTGTTGGCCGCCCCCAGGATGAGCATCGAGCCCACGAGGATGACCCCGTGGATGGCGTTCGAGCCCGACATCAAGGGCGTGTGCAGGATGCTCGGGACCTTCGAGATGATCTCGATGCCCACGAACACACTGAGCACGAACACGGTCGCGTACTGCAACAGCACGTTGGTCACTTCGGCTCCTCCGCGGTCGCGGGCTCGGATGTTACGGCGACGGGCACGGCCTCGACCCCGAGGGCCTCGGCGGTGGGCCGGTGGTGGACGAGCCCGCCCGAGGTGAGCGTGGCGCCCGCCACGACCTCGTCGGACCAGTCGGGGGCGACCTCGCCGTGGCCGTAGAGGGCGAGGAGCTTCACGACGTTGTTGGCGTACATGGTGCTGGCGTGGCGGCCCATGGCGGCCGGCGGGTTCGCGAGCCCCACGATCGAGACGCCGTGGTGGGTGACGACCTCGCCGGCGACCGTGAGCTCGCAGTTGCCGCCGCCGTCGGCGGCCATGTCGACGATCATCGAGCCGTCGGCCATCGCCTCGACCATGGTCGCCGTGAGCAGGATCGGCGCCCGGCGCCCCGGGACCGCGGCCGTGGTGATGATGACGTCGGCGGCGGCGACCTCCTCGACGAGGGCCGCCTGCTGGCGGGCCCTCTCCTCCTCGGTGAGCTCGCGGGCGTAGCCGCCGGCCGCGTCGGCCGTCACGCCTAAATCGACGAAGGTCGCCCCGGCCGACTCGGCCTCCTCCTTGGCGGCCGAGCGCACGTCGTAGGCGCGCACGCGCGCGCCGAGGCGCTTCGCGGTGGCGATGGCCTGCAGGCCGGCCACCCCCACCCCCATGACGAGGACCTTGGCCGGGCGGATGGTGCCGGCCGCCGTCGTGAGCAGGGGGAAGAACCGGTCGAGCTGGTGGGCCGCCTCGAGGGCCGCGCGGTAGCCCGAGACCGTCGCCTGGCTCGACAGGGCGTCCATGTACTGGGCCCGCGAGATGCGCGGCAACAGGTCGAAGCTCACGACGGTCACCCGGCGCTCGATAAGGGCGCGCACCACCTCGAGGGCGAGCAGGGGCGAGAGGAACGAAAGGTGTAGCGAGCCCTCGGGGAGTCGGGCGACCTCCTCGAGGGTCGGGGGGTTGACCCGGATCGTCACCTCCCCGTTGGGGGCCTCGGTGATTGTGGCGCCCGCCTCGAGATAGGCGTCGTCGCTGAAGTGCGAGCGCACCCCCGCCCCCCGCTCGACCTCGACGCTCCACCCCTCTTTGATCAGGGATCTCACCGCGTCAGGGGTGAGTCCCACGCGGGTCTCGCCGGCGCGCGACTCGCCCACCAGGGAAATCTTCATCCCCTCGTTCTATCAGGGCGGCTCGCGCGGCCCGATGTGACCAAAGTCTCTGTCGGGCTAAGCCCCGGCGAGGATCAGCTCAGCCAGCGCGTCGGGCGCCTCGAGGGGGATCCAGTGGCCGACGCCCTCGAGGCGGTGGTAGGTGAAGCCGCGCGCGCAGTAGCGCCCCGAGTCGCGCATCTGATCCTCGGCGAGGGCCGGGTCGCCGCTCGACCACACGCCCGTGACCGGCACCGCGACCGGCTCGAGTGCCGGGGCCGGCCGGACGAAGGCGTCGGGGGGCAGGTTCGCCCGGTACCAGAGCAGGTGGGTCGAGATCTGGTGGTCGCGCTCGAGCTCGGCGATGACATCCTCGGCCCGGGGGTGGGCGAAGTGGCGGCGCAGCACCGCGTAGTCGTCCTGGCGCAGCACGGCCTCGCCGAGCCCCTCGAACTGGAAGAGCAGCGTGTACCAGCTGCGCCGCAGCTGGTCGAAGCCCCCCGAGCGAAAGGCGCTGGGGTGTCCCACCGAGACCGCGACGAGCGACGCCACGAGATCGGGCCGGTAGGTCGCGACGACCCAGGCCAGCGCGGCGCCCCAGTCGTGGCCGACCAGGGTGACCGGGCCCGCGCCGGCCGCCTCGATGACCGCGACGACGTCTGTTACCAGCTCGGCCATGGCGTAGCGCTCGAGCTCGCGGGGCTTCGCCGAGCGGCCACAGCCGCGCAGGTCGGGCGCGAGACAGCGCCGCCCCGATCCGACGAGGCGACCCACGACCTCGTCGAAGAGGGCCCCGGTGTCGGGCCAGCCGTGCAAGAGGAGGACGGGCGGGCCCTCGCCGAGGTCGCGCACGAAGAGACCCCCCGCGCCGCCCACGACCTCGTACTCCACGGGGGTGACCCTAGGGGAGTATGAAGTGGCCATGGCGAACTTCACCGCGACCGTCGACTCACCCGTCGGGCGCTTCGGCGTGCGCGGCACCGAGGCGGGCGTCACCGAGATCCTCCTGCCCCCGGACCGGCCCCGCCCGAGCGCCGGGCGCGCCCCGACCCCGGTCGCGGCGGCGGCCCGCCAGCTCGCCCAGTACCTCGCGGGCACGCGCACCACCTTCGCGCTCACCCTGGGTGAGGTCGACGCGACCCCCTTCCAGCGCGACGTCTGGGCGGCGCTCACCGAGATCCCCTACGGCGAGGTGCGCACCTACGCCGAGGTCGCCGCCGCCATCGGCCGGCCCCTCGCGGCGCGGGCCGTGGGCAACGCCAACCACCACAACCCCTGGCCGGTCGTGGTGCCCTGTCACCGCGTCGTCGCCGCGAACGGCCTGGGCGGCTACGGCGGGGGCGACCGGGTGAAGCGCTACCTCCTCGCCCTCGAGGGCGTCTCCCTCTGAGCGGCGCTCGTTGCGCCGAAGCGGCGCAGCGCGCGCCCGGCGATCCACCACAGGACGATCGCCACCGACAGCTCGAGGATGAGCATCAGGGCCGCGTCGGCCCGGCCGGCCCGGCCCGAGGTCGTGACGTCGAACCACGCGTCAAGGACGTAGAGCGTCGCGGTCGAGGACGCCGCGATCGCCAGCAGCCCCGGCCGGCGGGCCCAGGCCATATAGGCCGTCGCGAGCAGCATCCCTATCTCCATGACGTCCAGCCCGACCCAGGCGAGGGTCCAGTGGTGGGCCACGTAGCGGTTCGGCAGGGCGAGTCCCAGCACGATCGTCCAGGCGACCTCGGCGACGGCCCCGATCGAGAGGGCGACGATGACCCACCCGCGCAGGTCGCGCGGCGCGCTGCCCATCTAGCGCCCGACCGGGACCGGGGTGTCCAGGGCGTCGCGCATCGCACCCACGGCCGCGGCGAACTCCTCGAACGACCCGTCGAGGACCCCGAGCAGCTCGGCCATGCGCGCGTCGGTGCGACGCTCGGCCGCGGCCCTGGCCG
The DNA here is from genome assembly GCA_035702745.1 of Acidimicrobiales bacterium. GTDB lineage: Bacteria > Actinomycetota > Acidimicrobiia > Acidimicrobiales > RAAP-2 > RAAP-2. Next base: position 23,765 of record DASSZS010000035.1, read on the forward strand.
CGTGCAGCGCGTCGCTCACCTCGGGCACGTCGTTATCGGAGAAGCCGTGCAGCGCGAAGGTGTCGGCGCTCTCGAGGTAGGTCGCCGCCGCCGGGCTCAGCCCGAGCGCGCGCACCGCCCCCAAATGGACCCCGCCGCGCAGCTCGCGCAGCAAGATCGCCCCCAGGTAGGCCCGGTTGAGGGGCTCGACGGGGTCGGCGATCGCGAGGTAGCCCTCGGCGAGGGGCGCCTCGCCCGCGCGCGCCCCCTCGGCCACCCGGCGCGCGCCGGCGCCCACCAGCTCGAGCGCGTCGCGCCCGAGGCCGCCGAAGGTCCGCCGGGCGAAGTCGTAGGCCGCCTCGAGGTGGTCGCGCGCCGTCGCGAGCGGCGCCCGGCGGGCCCGGGGGGCGCCGTAGATCGCCTCGATCGCCTCGGGAGAGAAGAAGGCGAAGACCTCGAGCACGCGGGCCGTGTCGACCTCGCCCATCACCCCGGCGCGGCCCAGTCCGTAGAACTCGACGGCGTTGAGCCCGAGCGCGTGGGCCCGCTCCCTCGTGCCCGGGTCGAAGTAGAAGGCCGCACCGATCCTCTGGATCGGGTCGGCGAGGGCGCGAGCGAGGTCGAGGGAGTCCACCCCGCGAGCCTAGGGACCTAGGGAGTCGGCGGGTCGCTCGACGCGAGGGTCGCCCCGTCGCGGCGCACCCGCAGCTCGACCGTGGCTCCGCGGCCCCCGGCCACGAAGCGGGCCGAGCCCCCGTGGCGCCGGGCGATCTCGGCCACGATCGCGAGGCCGAGGCCCGTGCCGCCTAGGTCGCGGCTGCGGGCCGAGTCGGCCCGGGTGAAGCGCTCGAAGAGCCGGTCGCTCGTGGCGAGGTCGACGCCCTCGCCGTCGTCGGCGACGGTGACGACGGCCTCGTCGCCCTCGGTGCGCACCGCCAGTCGCAGCTCGGCCTGGGTGTAGCGCAGCGCGTTGTCGACGACGTTGCGCACCATGTGGCGCAGCATCGTCTCGTCCCCGATGACCCGGGTGGGCTGGACCATCGAGGTGTCGACCACGAGCTCGGTCATGGCCCGGACCCGCGAGGCCTCGTCGAAGAGCAGGTCGTCGAGGTCGACCTCGACCGGGTAGACCTCGAGGCGGGACTCGTCGCTGCGCGCCAGCCAGAAGAGGCGCGAGATGAGCGCGTCCAGGCGCCGCCCCTCGCGCACCACGGTGTCGGCGACGCGCAGCCAGTCGGCGCGCTCGGGGTCGGCCGCGGCCCGCTGGGTGGTGGCGAGGAGCGTCGTGAGGGGGCTACGCAGCTCGTGGCTGGCGTTGGAGACGAACTCCTGCTGGAACCGCGAGGCCGACTCCAGGCGCGCGAGCATCGCGTTCACCGTCCGGCTGAGCCGGGCGATCTCGTCGTCGCCGCCGATCACGGGCACCCGCTCGGAGAGGTCGCGCGCGGCGATCTGGTCGACGCGCCGGCGGATGCTCTCCACCGGCGCGAGCGCGAGGCCCAGGCCGAGCCAGATGATGGCTCCCGAGAGCACGAGCAGGAGGGGGAAGGAGATCCCCAGGCTCAGCAGCAGGGTCCCCTCGCTGTGGGCGATCGGCGCCTTGTAGAGGAAGCCGTAGACCAGGCCGATGCCCTCGGGCGTCGAGATGAGGGCGGCCTGGCCCGACGAGAGCAGGTCGAGGTAGGGCCGGGTGTACTGGGTGCGCACGTAGTGCACGGCGAGGCCGCTGGGCTGGGTCGGGTCGATGCGCGCCGTGGCGACGACCGGCGCGCCGGCGATGGCCTGGCTCGCGGCGAGCACCCGGGTGCCCGCGCGGTTGGTGACCTGGACGACGACGTCGCCCACGTCGGTGAGCGTGAGGCGCTTTTTGATCGGCCGGCTCGCCAGCGCGAATCGCTCCTGGGTCTGTTGGATCACCGCGTCGACCTCGTTGGTGGCCTGGTTCACCAGGGCCCGGTGGACGAGGTCGTTCAACGCCAGCCCGGTGACGGTCAAGATGACCGCGATCGCCACGACGAAGATGAGCGTCAGGCGCACCCTGATCGACAGGGGCGCCGGGCGGCGCATCAGGCCTCGCGGACGCTGTAGCCGAGTCCGCGCACCGTGCGCACCAGCGAGGGGCCGCCCGCCAGGTCGACCTTGCGGCGCAGGTAGCCCACGTAGACCTCGACGATGTTCTGGTCGCCGTCGAAGTCGTCACCCCACACCGCCGCGAGGATCTCGCCCTTGGAGAGGACCTCGCGGGGGTGGCTGAGCAGGAACTCGAGCAGGCTGAACTCGCGCGGGGTGAGCGACACCGGGCGCCCGTGGGCGGTGACCTGGCGGGTCACCGGGTTGAGGCTGACCTCGCCGACGGTGAGGCTCGCGGGACGACCCCGCTCCTGGCGGCGCAAGAGGGCGTGGACCCGCGCCATGAGGACGGTGCGCTCGAAGGGCTTGCGCAAGAAGTCGTCGGCGCCCACGTCCAGGCCCTCGACCTCGTCCCACTCGCCCTCTTTGGCCGTGAGCATCAACAGCGGCGTCGCCACCCCGGCCGCGCGCAGTTCCTGACAGACCCGAAAGCCGCTGCGCTTGGGCAGCATGATGTCGAGCACGATGACGTCGTAGTCGGCGCTCATCGCCTCAGCCAGCCCGCTGTCGCCGTCGTGGCGCAAGACGACCTCGAAGCCGTCGTCGGCGAGCAGCCCGGCCACCGCCGCCGCCTGGCCGGGGTCGTCCTCGACGATCAGCACCCGCCGGGGTCCGTCGCTCATTGCCGGTAGAGGTTACCGTTGCCCTCTTCGACGAAGTCGAGCCGGGTCAGCCCGTGGCGGACTCGCTGACAAAGTCACCGGTCACGACCTCGAACCCCGAGCCGGGTCCGGGACGGACGATCAGCCACACCGAGGGGGCGTAGCGGCCGAGGAGGCCCGGCGCGGGCAGATCGCGAGGGCCCCGGCGGGGCCCCTCTCCGCGCCGGTGCCCGCGATCAGCCTGCGCCCCTCGAGCGCCTCGAGGCGGCGTCGGTCGTAGGGGGAAGGGCGCTCGCCCGGGCGGGCCGGTGTGCTCGGAGGCGTCTGGACGGGTCATAGGGTCACGTTAGGGGTGAGGTCGCGCATCTCTTAGCGAGGTCTTAGCGGTCCCGGGCACGCCACCGCGGCCATCCACCAGAATGGTCCGATGCTCGCCTCGATCGTCACGACGGTTACGGGCGAGCTCCACCGCCTGAGTCCCGGCCTCGTCGTGGCGCTCGTCGCCCTGCTGGTCTTTGGCGAGGCCGCCCTCTTCATCGGCTTCGTCCTGCCCGGGGAGACCTCGGTGATCGTCGCCGGGGTCATCGCGAGCCAGGGCCGGCTGAACGTGGGCGTCTTGTGCGCAGTCGTGGTGGCCGCGGCCGTCGTGGGCGACACGGTGGGCTACGAGGTCGGACGGCGATTCGGGCCGCGCCTGCTCGAGCGACGGGTCTTCGAGCGACGCCGAGCCGCCCTCGAGCGGGCCCTCGCCGCCCTCGAGCGGCGCGGGCCGACCTTCGTCTTCATCGGACGCTTCACCGCGTTCTTGCGCGCGGTCACCCCGGGGCTCGCCGGCCTCTCGGGGATGGCCTATCGCCGGTTCCTCCTCGCCAACGCCGCCGGCGGGCTCATCTGGGGCGTCGCCTACACCCTGCTCGGCTACTTCGCCGGCCACGCGCTCTCGACGATCGAGCGCTGGTCGAGCTGGTTCGCCCTGGGGGTGCTGGTGCTCGTCGTCGCGGCCGTCGTGGTCGTGCACCTGCGCCGACGCGCGCGTGAGCGCGAGGGCCCGGGCGAGGTCTCAGCGGAGTAGGGCGAGCACCGACTCGTCCTCGACCGCCCAGGCGCGCCCGTCGAAGGCGAGCAGCCCCCGCGCGCTCGCGGTGGGTCCCGCTCCGCGCACCAGGGAGCGCACGTGGACCTCGCCGCGGGCCCAGCGCGATCGCGCGAGGGCGATCGGGTCGAGCTCGATCTCGCGCGCCTCGACCAGGCGCGCACCCAGAGGGGTCGTCGCGCCCACCGCCTCGGTGATCCGGGTCAACTGGCGGCGCGCGAGCGCCGCCTCGGCGCGGGCGCGACGTCGCCAGGGGGGCCGGGTCCCCTCGAGGTATCCGCCCGCGACGAGTCCGGTCGGGTCGGCGAAGACCACCCAGCCCGTCGGGGCCTCCCCGAGGGCCTCGCCCACCCGGGTGGCGTGAGCCAGCGCGTGGGGCACGACCCAGGGCAGGATCCACGCCTCGGGGCCGAGCCACGAGGGCCAGGCCGCGCTGACCAGGCGCACCGTCACGCGAAGTCCGAGCGAGCGCGCGTGCTCGACCACCGCGCGATAGCGCGCGAGGGCCGCCTCGTCGACCTCTCCGGGGAGGGGCTCGACGCGGGCCCACTCGACCGAGAGCGCGACACCCGCGAGGCCCAACCCGGCGGCCGCGTCGAGGGCCTCCTCGTAGCGCCCCCACAGCCCCGCGGCCTCGCCGGGGCCCGCGTGGCGGCCGAGGGCGATGGTCGAGGCGTAGCAGGTGGCCGGACGGCCCCGTCCGTCGAGGCCGCCCTCGACCGCGTAGCCGTCGAGCGCGAGGAGCGTCGTCGCCATACGCCCAGTCTCCCACGGGCGCTCGAACCCGGCGCTAGCGTCGGGCCGGACCAAGGAGGATCGATGGCCGACGAGGTGCTGAGCGAGCGGCGCGGACGCGTCGCGCTGCTCACGATCAACCGACCCGAGGCGCGCAACGCCATTAACCTGGCGACCGCCCGAGCCCTATCGGGGGCGCTCGACGAGTGCGCGAGCGACGACGCGGTGAGCGTGGTCGTGCTCACCGGGGCCGGCGACAAGGCCTTCTCGGCCGGCATGGACCTTAAGGCGTTCGCCGCCGGCGAGGTGCCCATCACCGAGCACGGCTTCGCCGGGATCACCAAGCGCGAGTTCGACAAGCCGCTCATCGCCGCGGCCAACGGCGCGGCGCTGGCGGGCGGCTTCGAGATCCTCATCAGCTGTGACCTGATCGTGGCGGCCGAGCACGCCGTCTTCGGCATCCCCGAGGCCCAGCGCGGGCTCATCGCCGGCGGGGGCGGGCTGATCCGCCTGCCGAGGCGGGTGCCGCTCGCCGTCGCCTACGAGATGGCCCTCACGGCCGACCCGATCAGCGCGGCGCGCGCCTACGAGCTCGGCCTCGTGAATCGCGTCGTGGCGGCCGCAGAGCTGCTCGAGGTGGCCGTCGCGCTCGCTGAGCGCATCGCGAAGAACGCCCCGCTCGCGCTGCGCGCCTCGAAGTCGGTGATGCGCCGCTCACTCGAGCTCACCGAGGTGGAGTCCTGGGCGATCAGCGACGAGGCCTTCGCCGCGATCGGGCGCAGCGCCGACGCGCTCGAGGGCGCCGTCGCCTTCGCCGAGCGGCGCGAGCCGAACTGGCAGGGCCGGTGACCCTCGCCCACCCGGGGCCCCAGCTCGCCGACGCCCTCACGATCGTGCGGCTCTCGCTGCACGTGTTCGCGGCCTGCGTCTGGGTCGGGGGCCAGGTGACCCTCGGCGGGCTCGTGCCGACGCTGCGCCGCGAGGCCCCCCAGGTGCTCGCCGGCGTGGCCCGCGCCTTCGCCCGGCTCGCCTGGCCGGCGTACGCGCTCTTGATCCTCACCGGGGTCTGGAACGTGGCGGCCGTGCACGCGGGCCAGGCCTCGTCGGCCTGGACCGTCGTGTTCGCCCTCAAGATGGTCCTCGTGGCCGTCGCTGGGCTGGGCACCCTCGCCCACCAGCGCGCGACGTCCCCGTCGCTGCGCGGCGCCGCCGCCGGGGTCGGGACGCTCGCGACGGTCGCCGCCCTCGTCCTCGGGGTCGCCCTGACCGGCTGAGGGGCTCTCGACCCGGCCCGGCCGAGTCGGCGAGGGCGACGCGAGAGGCCCGCCCACGGCCCGCGCGAATCCTGGGGGGCCGTCATCTGGATCGGGCCGGGCGCCGGATACCCCGCGCGGACACGTAGCGGCCCCGGCGGCTGTACGCTTCGGATAGCACGACAAAGGAGAAGGCCGTGTTCTTTGGTGAGATTTTCGGACCGGACCTGCTGATCGTCGTGATCGTCGTCGCGGTACTGGTCTTTGGTGGCTCGGCCATCCCCCGCCTGGCCCGCAACCTCGGCAGCGCGAAGAGCGAGTTCGAAAAGGGCGTCAAGGACGCCAAGGCCTCGGCCGCCAAGGCCACCGAGGCCACCGAAACGACGACCGACTCCGAGACCAAGTAGCCCCGAGCCGAGGCCCGTGGAGCTCGTCGAGCTCGCCGAGCGCCTCTGGCGCGGCGAGGACCCCGGCCACAAGAGCGCCCCCCTCGGCGTGGGCGCGCCGCTCGGTGAGGTGGCCGACGGTGTCGCCTTCTTGCCCAACTTCGCCAACTGCTCGATCGTCGACACCGGTGACGGCCTGGTCATGGTCGACACGGGCTCGCCGCTCAGCGCCGCGCGGGTCTTCTCCGAGGTTCGCGCGTGGCGCGACGCGCGCCTGAGCCACGTCGTCTTCAGCCACGGTCACATCGACCACGTCTTTGGCGTCGGGCCCTTCGACGAGGAGTCGAGCGCGCGGGGCTGGCCGCGGCCCACGGTCGTCGCCCACGCCAACCTGCCCCGACGCTTCGAGCGCTACGTCATGACAGCCGGCTACAACGCCGTCATCAACCGCCGCCAGTTCGGCGTCGAGAACCTCGAGTGGCCCGTCGAGTACCGCTACCCCGACGAGACCTACGAGACGGCCACCTCCTTCACCCTGGGCGACGACCGCTTCGAGCTGCGCCACGAGAAGGGCGAGACCGACGACGCCACCGTCACCTGGCTGGCGGGGCGAGGAGTCCTGTTCTCGGGGGACCTCTTCATCTGGAACAGCCCCAACGCCGGCAACCCCCAGAAGGTCCAGCGCTACCCCAAGGAGTGGGCCGAGGCCCTGCGGCGCATGGCCGCCCTCGGCGCGGAGACCCTCCTGCCGGGCCACGGCCTGCCGATCTTCGGCGCCGCCCGGGTGCGCCAGGCGCTCACCGAGACGGCCGAGTACCTCGAGCACCTGGTCGAGGCGACCCTCGAGGTGATGAACGCCGGCGGGCGCCTCGACGAGGCCCTCCACAGCGTGCGCCCCCCGGCGCACCTGGCGTCGCGCCCCTACCTGCAGCCCTACTACGACGATCCCGAGTTCATCGTGCGCAATGTCTGGCGCCTCTACGGGGGTTGGTGGGACGGCGACCCGTCCCACCTGCGCCCGGCCCCCGAGCGGCGCCTGGCCGCAGAGCTCTGCGCCCTGGCCGGGGGGCCGGGCGTGCTCTGCGAGCGGGCCATCGCCCTCATCGAGGAGCCGGGCGAGGCGACCGACCGACTGGCCGGCCACCTCGTCGAGACCGCGTGGCTCGCGGCCCCCGATGACCCGGCGATCGCCGAGGCGCGCCAAAGGGTCTTCAGCACGCTCGCGCAGCGGACGACCTCGACCATGTCGCGCGGGGTCTTCACCCACGCCGCGCGCGAGGCCGCTCGGACCAATGGGCGAAACGGGACGACCCTAAAAACTGACTAAGGTCTCTGGGCGTGGAACCCTCCGCCCTGCCCCCCCAGGGAGGACCGGAGCGGCCGCGACGTCGGGGACGCCTGCGCACGCTGCTCATCCTCCCCCTGGCCGCCCTGGCGCTGGCCGGCTGCACGGTGCCGCGCTTCGGGGCCTCGCCCGGGGCGACGACCAGCTCGACGTCGGTCTTCCACCTCTGGCAGGGCTTCTCGATCGGCGCGGCCATCATCGGCACGCTCGTCGTCGTGCTCATCGCCTGGTCGGTGCTGTTCCACCGCCGTCGCTCCGAGGCGATCCCGCGCCAGACCCAGTACCACATCCCGCTCGAGCTGACCTACACGATCGTCCCTATCCTCATCGTGCTCGGGCTCTTCGCGGCCACCATGGTCGTGGAGAACCGGGAGGTCGCCAACCCCAAGACGAACGTCGTCATCGACGTCAACGCCTTCCAGTGGGGCTGGAAGTTCACCTACCCCGGCCACAACGTCGTGGTCGTCGGCCAGACCACCCAGGACCCCACGATGGTCATGCCGGTCGATGAGAACGTGCGGATCAACCTGACCTCGTCCGACGTCGTGCACGGCTTCTACGTCCACGCCTTCAACTTCAGCCGCTACGCCCTGCCCGGGGTGCTGAACCAGTTCACCCTGCGGGCCACCTCGACAGGGCTGTTCAACGGCCAGTGCACCCAGCTGTGCGGGCTGTACCACTCCTTGATGTTCTTCAAGGTCCGGGTGGTCACGGCCAGCCAGTACCAGTCGTGGCTCGCGAGCCAGGCGAACGCCGCGGCCGCCCAGGCGGCCCAGTCGGCGACGAACCAGCAGATCTCCTCGATCGTCCCGACCAAGCAGACGAAGGGTTAGCCATGACCGACGTGCTCGAGCGCCCCGCCCCCGCCGAGGGTCACGGCCACGAGGAGCACGGCCCGACGGGCATCCTCAAGTGGCTCACCACGACCGACCACAAGGTGATCGGGCTCAGCTACACCGTGACCGCGGTCGTGATGATGGTCATCGGCGGGGCCTTCGCCGAGATCATCCGCGCCCAGCTGGCGAGCCCCAACGGGACCCTGGTCTCGCTCGCCCAGTACAACGAGCTCTTCACCATGCACGGCTCGGTGATGATCTACCTCTTCGCCGGCCCCTTCGCCTTCGGGGCGCTCGCGAACATCATCGTGCCCATCCAGATCGGCGCGCCCGACATGGCCTTCCCGCGCCTCAACGCCCTGTCGTACTGGCTGTACCTCACCGGCTCGATCACGATGCTCTCGGGCTTCTTCGTCGCCGGCGGCGCGGCCAACTTCGGCTGGGTGGCCTACGCGCCGCTGTCGAGCTCGGTGGCGACGCCGGGCTCGGGGGCCGACCTGTGGATCGGGGGGCTGCTGCTCACCGGGTTCTCGGCCATCTTCACCGGCGTCAACCTCTGCGCCACGGTCTTCTACCTGCGCGCCCCGGGCATGACGATGTTCCGCATGCCGATCTTCACCTGGAACCTGCTGGTGACGGCGATCCTCATCCTGCTGGCCTTCCCCGTGCTCACGGCCGGGCTGATCATGCTCTACGCCGACCGCCACTTCGGGACCCACATCTTCTCGGTGGCCGGCGGGGGGGTGCCGGTGCTGTGGCAGAACATCTTCTGGTTCTGGGGCCACCCGGAGGTCTACATCCTCGCCCTGCCCTTCTTCGGCATGGTGACCGAGATCATCGCCGTCTTCTCGCGCAAGCCGGTCTTCGGCTACAAGGGGATGATCTTCGCCACGCTCACCATCGGCGCGTTGAGCCTGGGGGTGTGGGCCCACCACATGTTCACCACGGGCACCGTGCTGTTGCCGTTCTTCTCGATCATGAGCCTGCTCATCGCGGTGCCCACCGGCATCAAGATGTTCAACTGGATCGGCACCATGTGGCGGGGCCAGATCTGGTTCTCGACGGCCATGCTGATGGCGATCGGCTTCCTCATCACCTTCCTCGTGGGCGGCATCACGGGGATCTACCTCGCGAGCCCGCCGCTCGACTTCTTCACCCACGACACCTACTTCGTCGTCGCCCACTTCCACTCGGTCGTGATGGCCCTGGTGCTCGGCGCGATGGGCGGCCTCTACTACTGGGGCCCGAAGATCACCGGCTACATGCTCAACGAGCGCATCGGCAAGGCCCAGTTCTGGTTCCTCTTCATCGGCACCCAGGTCTTCACCCTGCCGATGTACCTGCTGGGGCTGCGCGGCATGCCCCGTCGCATGGCCGTCTACCCCCAGCACCCCTCGTGGCAGTACCTCAACGACTGGGCGAGCGTGGGGGCGATTCTGATCGGCGTCTCGACCATCCTGTTCGTCGTCAACGTCGTCTACAGCTGGAAGCGCTACCCGGCCGGGGACAACCCCTGGGACGGCCACACCCTGGAGTGGTTCACCACCTCGCCGCCGCCCCACCACAACTTCTACCGGCTGCCCCCGATCCGCTCGGAGCGCCCGACCTGGGACTACAACCACCCCGAGCACCGGGCCCTCGAGCACGGACACCGCGAGCCGGCCGTCGAGGGGGGCGCCCGGTGAGGACCGAGGCGCGCGTCCTACTGAGCCTGGGCGTCTTCTTCGCGATCATGGACGCCGTCTACTGGGTCTGGTCGAAGGAGGACGCCGGCGGCGTGATGATCATCGCCGGGACGCTGCTCTGCTTCCTCCCGGGCCTCTACTACTACTGGTGGAGCCGGCGCATGCGGCCTCGTCCCGAGGACGACCCGCACGCCGAGCCCGCCCAGGGCGCCGGTGTCGTGGGGACCTTCCCCGGCACGTCGATCTGGCCCTTCACGCTCGGGATGGCGTCGTTCGTGCTGGTTCTCGCGCTGGTGTTCGGCGTGTGGCTCGTCGTGCCGGGCCTGGGACTCGCGTTCTGGGCCGTCGTCGGGGCGACGGGCGAGAGCCGGCGCGGCGGACAGCACTGACCGCCCGAGGGTACCGACGACAAGTGCTAAGTATGGTCCGCGGCGCGCAGACCGCGTAAGGAGGTCATGTGACGGCCCTGGAGAGCTCGACGAAGGTACAGCTGGGCGGGAGGAGGGGCGGTCCGGACCAGCCGACCTTGCGCCAGGACCGATGGTGGATCCAGCCGGTGGTGACGGTCTCGGTGCTCACCGCGTTCGTCATCTACTCGACCTGGGCCGCCTTCCAGAACGCCAACTACTACGTCGGGGCGAACGTCCACCGCGACCTGATCAGCCCGTTCTACTCGCCCTGCATCGCGGGCAGCTGCGTCGCCGGCTCGACCCACGGGTTCGTCCTGAGCGGCTGGACCCTCTCGCCGGCGCTGCTCATCTTGATCTTCCCGTTGGGCTTTCGACTCTCGTGCTACTACTACCGCAAGGCCTACTACCGGGCCTTCTGGTGGTCGCCGCCGGCCTGCGCCGTGGCCGACGGCCACGCGACCTACTCGGGTGAGACGCGCTTCCCACTCATCATGCAGAACCTGCACCGGTACTTCTTCTACTTCGGCCTGCTCTTCAACATCATGCTGACCTACGACGCGGTGCGCGCCTTCCACCAGCCCGGCATCGGCTGGGGCGTGACCGTCGGGACCCTCGTGCTGGTGGTGAACGCCGTGCTGCTCTGGCTCTACTCGATCAGCTGCCACGCCTGTCGCCACCTCTGCGGCGGCGGGGTCAAGAGCTTCCACGCCCACCCGATCCGCCACCGGATCTGGAAGGCGCTGACCCCGCTCAACGCGCACCACATGAACTTCGCCTGGGCGTCGCTCATCTTCGTGGCGCTGACCGACGTCTACGTGCGCCTGGTCGCCTCGGGCGTCCTGACCGACTACCGCCTCTTCTAAGGACCGCCGTGACCGACACCTACGAGCACCACGACTACGACGTCCTGATCATCGGAGCCGGCGGCGCGGGCCTGCGCGCCGCGATCGAGGCCAAGCAGCGCGGCCTCTCGGTCGCCATCGTGACCAAGTCGCTGCTGGGCAAGGCCCACACCGTCATGGCCGAGGGGGGCATGGCCGCGGCGCTGGGCAACGTGTACCCCGAGGACAACTGGCGGGTCCACTTCCGCGACACCATGCGCGGGGGCAAGTACCTCAACAACTACCGCATGGCCGAGCTGCACGCCAAAGAGGCCCCCGACCGGGTCTTGGAGCTCGAGCAGTGGGGGGCGCTCTTCGACCGCACCGCGAGCGGCAAGATCCTCCAGCGCGACTTCGGCGGTCACCGCTACGCCCGCCTCGCCCACGTGGGCGACCGCACGGGCCTCGAGCTCATCCGCACCCTCCAGCAGAAGGTCGTCTCGATGGGCACCGACGTCTTCATGGAGTGCAAGGTGCTGCGCCTGGTGCACGACGGCTCGGGCAAAGTCGCCGGGGCCGTCGCCTACTGGCGCGCCACGGGTGAGTTCGTCACCTTCGCCGCCAAGGCCGTCGTGCTCGCGACCGGCGGGGCCGGCAAGTCCTGGAAGTTCACCTCGAACTCCTGGGAGTGCACCGGGGACGGCCACGCGATGGCCCTGTGGGCCGGGGCGCGCCTGATCGACATGGAGTGCGTCCAGTTCCACCCCACGGGGATGGTCTGGCCCCTCAGCGTGCGCGGCCTGCTCGTGACCGAGGGCGTGCGCGGCGACGGCGGGGTGCTGCGCAACGCCGAGGGCCAGCGCTTCATGTTCAACTACGTCGCCCCCATGTTCCGCGACGAGACGGCCGAGTCGGAAGAGGAGGGCGACCGCTGGTACGACGACCACAGCGCCGGGCGTCGCCCGCCCGAGCTGTTGCCGCGCGACGAGGTCGCCCGGGCCATCAACACCGAGGTCAAGGCCGGCCGGGGCAGCCCCCACGGTGGGGTCTTCCTCGACATCGCCAGCCGGCGCACGCCCGAGTTCATCCGCCGGCGCCTGCCCTCGATGTACCACCAGTTCATGGAGCTCGCCGGGGTGGACATCACCCGTGAGGCGATGGAGATCGGCCCGACCTGCCACTACTTCATGGGCGGGGTCCAGGTCGACGCCGACAGCGCCGCGACGGCCGTGCCCGGCCTCTTCGCCGCCGGCGAGGTGGCCGGGGGCATGCACGGCGCCAACCGGCTGGGCGGGAACTCGCTCAGCGACCTCATCGTCTTTGGCCGGCGCGCCGGGATGGGCGCCGCCGACTGGGTCGAGTCCGGCGAGGCCGCGACGAGAATGGACACCGGCGAGGTCGAGGCGGCCGTCGCCGCGGCGCTGGCACCCTTCGCGCGCGAGACGGGCGAGAGCCCCTACGACGTCCACCACGACCTCCAAGAGATGATGCAGGCCAACGTGGGCATCATCCGCACCCAGTCCGAGCTCGACGAGGCCAAAGAGCGCCTCGGGGACTTCGCCGAGCGGGTGGCCAACGTGCGCGTTACCGGCGGGCGGGCCTACAACCCCGGCTGGAACCTGGCGACCGACCTGCCGAGCATGATCACGGTCAGTCGCTGCGTGACCGAGGGGGCGCGCCGGCGCACCGAGTCGCGCGGGGGCCACACCCGCGAGGACTTCCCCACCGCCGACGAGCGGCTCGGCACGCTGAACTTCGCCCAGACCTGCCCTAGCGGGGCCTGGGACGGGGAGTACCGGATCGAGGAGTCGCCGCTGCTCGCGATGCCGGCGGAGTTGAAGGCCCTACTGGAGGAGGCGCACTGATGGCTGAGGTGACGATGCGGATCTGGCGCGGCGACGCGTCGGGCGGGGAGTTCGCCTCCTACACGCTTCCCCAGAACGAGGGCGAGGTGGTGCTCGACGTGGTCCACCGGATCCAGGCCTCCGAGGCGCCGGACCTGGCGTGCCGGTGGAACTGCAAGGCCGGCAAGTGCGGCTCGTGCTCGGCCGAGGTCAACGGCCAGCCCCGGCTCATGTGCATGACCCGGATGGACTCCCTGCCCGAGGGGCCGGTCACGGTGGCGCCCATGCGGACCTTCCCGATCGTGCGCGACCTGGTCACCGACGTCTCGTTCAACTTCGTGCGGGCCCAGGAGGTCCCGGCCCTCCTGCCCCCGCCGATGCCCGAGGGGGGCTACGTGATGTTCCAAGAGGACGTCGAGCGCGGCCAGGAGTTCAGAAAGTGCATCGAGTGCTTCATGTGCCAGGACGTCTGTCACGTGATTCGCGACCACGAGGACAACAAGCGCCACTACGCCGGCCCGCGCTTCTTCATCCGCTACGCCGAGCTCGAGATGCACCCGCTCGACCAGAACGACCGGCGCGAGTACGTGCGTGAGGAGATGGGGCTGGGCTACTGCAACATCACCAAGTGCTGCACCGAGGTCTGCCCCGAGCACATCAAGATCACCGACAACGCCATCATCCCGCTCAAAGAGCGCGTCGTCGACGCCCACTACGATCCCCTGGCCTGGCTGGGGCGGACCATACGGCGCAAGAAGAAGGCCTCGGCCGCCGAGGCGGCCGTCCAGCCGGCCCCCTAGCGTGGCCGAGTTCCTGAGCGGCGCCTGGTTCGCCGAGCGCAACGCCGCGCTGGCCGCCCGGGGCCCGACCGGGCTGGCCACGACACTGCGGGTCGCCCTCGTCCTGTCCGACGCGCCCTCGGGGGGACCGGGGGCGCTCACCCTCGTGCTCGCGCCCGAGGGCGGCCGGCTCGAGCCGGGCGACCCCGGGGTCTGTGAGCTCGTGGTGACCCTGGCGGCGAGCGACGCGGCCGCCCTGGTCGAGGGGCGTCTCACCTCGAGCGGGGCGCTGCGCGCCGGCCAGCTGTCGGTGCGCGGCAACGCCGCCGCCCTGGTCCCGGTGACGGCCTGGCTGGCCGGCGAGGCGTGAGCCTCCCCCTCTTCGAGGACGACCTCGCCGAGGGCGGTCTCATCAGCGGGCGCGACCTGCACCGGCGCGGCGCCGACGTGCCCGCGCTCGCCGTCGTGTGCTTCTTCCACGAGGTGCTCGAGCGACTCGCCACCGCCGGCGAGCTCGTCGAGCGCTACCGGCTGCGCAGCGAGCTGGGCGTGAACCCGGTCTACGTGATGGAGGTCGAGGGTCGCGCGCTCACCGTGACCCACCCCGGGGTGGGGGCGCCCCTCGCCGTCGGGGTCACCGAGGAGCTGGTCGCGCTCGGGGTGAGGACCCTCGTCGCCTGCGGGGGCGCCGGGGCGCTCGTCGCGCGCGAGCTCGGCCACGTGATGGTCGTCGACTCGGCGCTGCGCGACGAGGGCACCAGCTTCCACTACGCCGCCCCGTCGCGAGTCATCGACGCCGACCCCCTCGGGGTGCGCCTGGCCGCCGAGACCCTCGAGCACCTCGGCGTGCCCCACGAGGTCGGCCGGACCTGGACGACCGACGCGCTCTTTCGCGAGACGCCCTCGCGCATCGCCCGACGGATCGCCGAGGGCTGCGCCATGGTCGACATGGAGTCCTCCGCCTTCATCGCCGCGACCCGCTTCCTCAACGTGCGCTTCGCCCAGCTCCTCTACGCCGGGGACTCGCTCGCGGGCGAGAGCTGGGACCCGCGCCGCTGGGTGCGCGCCGGCGACGTGCGTGAGGGGCTGCTGCGCGCCGCGGCGCGCGTGGCCCTGGCCCTCGACGACGCGCCCCGGGGCTGAGCCCGCCGCCGATCGCGGTCGGCGGGCTAGGGGCGCGGGTCGCGGCGCATCGTGAAGAGCACCGCGCCGGGACCGACCTCGAGGCGTCGGTCCAGGGTGAAGCCCACGCGGGCGTAGTAGGCGAGGTTGGCCTCCTCCTGGGTCTCGAGGTAGGCGAGGGCCCCCTCGGCGTCGACGCGTTCGAGCACCGGGGCGAGCAGGGCGGTGCCGACGCCGCGGCGCTGGGACGCGGGGTCGACCGCGAGCAGCTGGAGGTACCAGTGGGGCTCGCGCGGGTGCACCGCGAGCGTCGCCGCCTCGGCGCGCGCCGCGACCCGCAGGGCGCCGAAGTGGGGTGCGAACGCCGATAGGACGGCCGGCAGGCGGACCAGCTGCTCGCGCACCGGCGGCGGGAAGCCCCCCGGCGCCAGCCAGGCCGCGACGCCGCGCACCTCTCCGTCGCCGCCTCGGGCGACCGCGCACACCCCCGCCGGGCCCAGGTGGGCGAGCGCCGCGCGGTGCAGGGTCGCGATCGAGCGGGCGCGGCGTTGGGGCGAGGGGAAGAACCGCGCGAAGAGCGTGGCCTCGGCGAAGGCGGCGGCGCACAGCTGTGCGCACGCGCGAATCGTGGCCCGATCGAGGGGGCCCTCCTCGATCGCCACCGGCGCACCCACCGGCGCAGTCTACGGTCGCTACCGCACCGGGCCCCGGGCGGCCCCTAGATCAGCCCGAGGGCGCGCACCTCGTCGCGCTCGGCCAGGAGCTCGTCGGTGGTGGCGGCGATGCGCTCGCGGGCGAACTCGTCGTGGGTGAAGCCCTCCTTCACCGCGTAGCCGCCTGTGCCGTCGGCGACGATCGGCAGGCCGAAGGTGAGTCCCTCGGGCACCCCGTACTCGCCGCGGCTCGTCACCGCGACCGAGGCGCAGTCGCCCGGGGCGCTCGGCGTGGTGAGCGAGACCACGGTGTCAATCGCGGCGTTCGCCGCCGAGGCGGCCGAGGAGAGGCCGCGGGCCTCGATGATGGCCGCCCCGCGCTTTTGGACCGTCGTGAGGAATTCCCCGCGCAACCAGGCGTCGTCGGCGATCACCTCGGGGGCCGGCCGGCCGGCGATGGTCGCGTTGGCGAAGTCCGGGAACTGGGTCGAGGAGTGGTTGCCCCAGATCGCGAGGTTGCGCACCTCGCTCACCGGGACGCCGGCGCGGGTGGCGAGCTGGGTCTCGGCCCGATTCTGGTCGAGGCGGGTCATGGCGAACCAGCGCTCCGCGGGCACCTCGGGGGCGGCCGAGCGCGCGATCAAACAGTTGGTGTTGCAGGGGTTGCCCACCACCAGCACGCGCACGTCGCTCGCGGCGTTAGCGGCGATCGCCCGGCCCTGGGGCTTGAAGATCCCCCCGTTCACGCTCAGCAGGTCGCCGCGCTCCATGCCGGCCTTGCGCGGGATCGAGCCCACGAGCAGGGCCCAGTTGGCCCCGCTGAAGGCCGTCGCGAGGTCGCTCGTCGCCTCGATCGAGGCGAGCAGGGGGAAGGCGCAGTCGTCGAGCTCCATGACGACGCCCTCGAGCGCCTTCATCGCGGGCTCGATCTCGAGCAGGCGCAGGGCCACGGGCGTCTCGGGCCCGAAGAGGGCGCCCGAGGCGATCCGGAACAAGAGGGCGTAGCCGATCTGACCGGCGGCGCCGGTGACGGTGACGGTGACGGGGGGCATCTCTTCTCCTCGGTGACTAGAGACGCTCGACGATCGCCTGGGCGAACTCCGAGCACTTGACCTCGTGGGCGCCCTCGGTCAGGCGGGCGAAGTCGTAGGTGACGATCTTCTCGGCGATGGTCGCCTCGAGGGCGCGCACGATGTCGTCGGCCGCGCCCTGCCAGCCGAGGTGCTCGAACATCAGCACCCCCGAGAGCAGGACCGAGCCGGGGTTGACCTTGTCCTGGCCGGCGTACTTGGGCGCCGTGCCGTGGGTGGCCTCGAAGATCCCGTGTCCGGTGACGTAGTTGATGTTGGCCCCCGGCGCGATGCCGATCCCCCCCACCTGGGCGGCCAGGGCGTCGGAGAGGTAGTCGCCGTTCAAGTTCGTCGTGGCGATCACGCTGAACTCACGGGGCCGGGTGAGCACCTGCTGGAGGGCGATGTCGGCGATGACGTCCTTCACCAGGATCCGCTCGCCGGGCTCGCCCTGGCAGTCGCTCCAGCCGACCGCGACGTCGGCGAACTCCTCGCGCACGAGCTCGTAGCCCCACTTCATGAAGGCGCCCTCGGTGAACTTCTGGATGTTGCCCTTGTGCACCAGGGTCACCGACTCGCGCTTGCGCGCGACGGCGTAGTTGAGGGCGGCCCGGATGAGCCGCTTGGAGCCGAAGGGCGATATGGGCTTCAGGCCGAGCCCGCTATTCTCGCGCACGTCCCAGCCGAAGGCCTCCTTCACGTAGGCGCGCAGCCGCTCGGCCTCGGCGGTGCCGGACTCGAGCTCGAGCCCGGCGTAGACGTCCTCGGTGTTCTCGCGGAAGATGACCATGTCGACGTCCTCGGGCCGCTTGACCGGCGAGGGGACGCCGGTGAACCAGCGCACCGGGCGCAGGCAGACGTAGAGGTCGAGGATCTGGCGCAGGGCCACGTTGAGCGAGCGCATCCCCCCGCCGATCGGGGTGGTGAGGGGTCCCTTGATGCCGATCAGGTGCTCTCTGAAGGCCTCGACCGTCTCGGTCGGCAGCCACTCCTTGGTCCGGTGGTAGGCCTTCTCCCCGGCGAGGACCTCCTTCCAGTGGATGGTCTTGCCGTGCTTGGTGGCGGCCGCGTCCATCACGAGCTGGGCGGCCGGCCAGATGTCCACCCCGGTGCCGTCGCCCTCGACGTAGGGGATGATCGGGTCGTCGGGTACGTTGAGGACGCCCGCGGCGTCCACGGTGATCTTCTGGGCCATGGCCTCCATCCTACGACCGGCCCCCGCGGGGTCCTTTAGGGACCTCGGTCCCTACGAGAAGAGGGCCTGGTGGATCTCGCGGGTCGCGCTCGAGCGATTGAGCGTGTAGAAGTGCAGCCCCGGCACGCCCGCCTCGAGCAGCGCCTCGCACAGCTCGGTGGCGGCCGCCACCCCCTCGGCCCGCACCGCCCTCGGCCCGCCGCGCTCGAAGGCGCCCTCGAGCCGCTCGACGAGCCACGCGGGCACCGCCGCGCCCATCTGGGCCATCCGGGCGATCCCCGACAGGGTCGTCACCGGCATGATCCCGGCGAGGACGGGCCTTTCCACACCGAGCTCGGCCAGCTCGAGCACCAGGCGGGTCCACTCCTCGGGCTCGAAGAAGAACTGGGTCACCGCGAAGTCCGCGAGGCGCAGCTTGTCCGCGAGACGCCGCCGGTCGCTCGCCCGGTCGGGTGAGCGGGGATGTCCCTGGGGGTGGGCCCCCACCCCCACGCAGAGGGTCCCGGCCCCTCGCGCGAGCTCGATCAGCTCGCTCGCGTAGCGCAGCTCGCCGGTGGGGGCATCGCCCGTGGGGGTGTCCCCGCCCAGGGCCATCACGTTCTCGACCCCCGCCTCGACGTAGCGCGCGAGCAGCGCGCGCATCTCGGCCCGGCCGTTGCCCACGCAGATCAGGTGGGCCATGGCCGTGAGCCCCTTGGCCTCGATCGAGGTCACGAGGTCGAAGGTCCGCTGGCGGCTCGCCTCGCCCCCCCGGTAGGTCACCGAGACGAAGGAGGGCGCGAGCCCCTCGAGCTCGACGAGGGTCGTCTCGAGGACGAGCCGCTCCTCCTCGCTCTTGGGCGGGAAGAACTCGAAGGAACGCGTCAGCCCGCGGGCGACCAGCTCGTCGACGCGCACGGGACTAACCGGCTCGACCGAAGTCGTCCTCGAGGCGCTCGATGTCGTCCTCGCCGAAGTAGGTGCCGGTCTGGACCTCGATGAGAGTCACCGGCTCGGGGCCGCGGTTCTCGCACCGATGGGCCTGGCCCACCGCGATGTCGACGCTCTGGCCCGGGGCGAGGGTCATCTCTACGCTGTCGAGCACCACCGTCGCGACGCCCGCCACCACGTACCAGTGCTCGGCGCGCTGTCGGTGGCGCTGGTAGCTCAGCCGCTTGCCGGGCTCGACCACGAGACGCTTGACCTTGTGGTCGCCGCGCTCGTCGTCGAGCACCCAGTACGCGCCCCAGGGCCGGTAGTCGAGCTCGCGGCCGCGCTCGTCGCGGTGCGCGTCGTCGGTCGTGGTCATCGTGTCCTCTCGGCGGCCAGCACGGCGTTGCGCAACAGCATGGCACGGGTCATGGGACCCACTCCACCCAGGCGCGGCGTGACCCACCCGGCCACCTCGGCGACGTCCTCGGCCAGGTCCGAGAGCAGACGGCGGCCCGAAAAGGAGGTGCCCGCCCCCACGACGGCCGCCCCGGGCTTGACCATGTCGGAGGTCACCAGGCCCGCCCGTCCGGCGGCCGAGACAACGACGTCGCCGGCGCGCACGAGGTCGGCGAAGTCCTCCACCCCGGTGTGCACGACCGTCACCGCGGCGTTGCAGTGGGGCCGCTTCATCGCGAGCAGGAGCGAGAGGGGACGGCCGATGGTGAGACCCCGGCCGATCACCACGACGTGGCGGCCCTCGACGGGCACGTCGAAGGCGGCGAGGAGCTCGACGATCCCCTGGGGCGTGCAGGGCAGCGGCCCGGGGTTGCCCATGACGAGCCGGCCGAGGTTCACCGGGTGGAGACCGTCGACGTCCTTCTCGGGGCGCACCCGCATCAAGACGGCCGCCTCGTCGACGCCCGCGGGCAACGGGAGCTGGACGAGGATCGAGTGGACGGCCGGGTCCTCGTTGAACCGATCGACGACGGTCTCGATGTCGGACTGGCTCGCGTCGGCGGGCAGGTGCACGTCGAAGGAGCGCACGCCGATCTCGGCGCACTCGGCCACCTTCATGGCGACGTAGCGGGCGCTCGAGGGGTCCTCGCCCACGAGGAGCGTCCCGAGCCCGGGGGTCACCCCGGTCGCGACGAGACGAGCGACGCGCTCGCTGAGCTGCATCTTCACGCCCGCGGCGACCCGTTCGCCGTCGAGTAGCTGGGCCATGGTCCTCCTGGGTGTCGGGGAGGTCGCCACGACACTCCGCCCGCGACATCTTCCCACCCTCGTCCGGGCCGCCTCGCGGGTCGCCCGACGCCGACGCCTCGGTCGGGCCGCTCCGTAGCACTGCGTAGCACTGCGTAGCACTGCGTGCTACGCTGGCCCCGTGAGCCCGACGATCCCCCAGCGAGAGCTGCGCAACGACAACGCCCGCGTCATCGACCGGGTCGTGGCCGGCGAGAGCTTCGTCGTGACCCGCCACGGGGTGCCCGTCGCCGAGCTGCGCCCCCTGTCCCCCGCGACCCGCACCGTCGTCGCGACGTCCTCCCTCGCCGCCGTTCTCCGTGAGGGACCCCGCGTCGACGCCGGTCGCTTCCGCGCCGACCTCGACGCGGTGATCGACCCCGGTCTCTAGGTGACGACGGGACTGCTCGACACCTCGGTCGTCATCGACTGGGACGACCCGGCGGTTCAGCGGGCCCTCCCGGCGTCGGTCTCGATCAGTGCGATCACCTTCGCGGAGCTGGCCGCGGGGCCGATCCTCGCCTCAGCGATCACGGAGCGCTCCGCCCGTCAGGCTCGACTCCAGCAGGTGGAGGCCACCCTCGAGCCGATCCCCTTCGACGCGGCGTCGGCGCGCAGCTTCGCCCTCGTCGTGGCGTCGGAGGCGGCCTCGGGACGACGCCACCGATCACGCATGGCCGATCTATTGATCGCGGCCACGGCGCACGCCCACGGGCTCACGCTCTACACGCGAAACCCCGACGACTTCGTGGGGCTGGAGAGACTCGTCGACATCGTCGCCGTGTGACCCCGTGGCCCTAGTGGCGAAAGTGACGCTCGCCGGTCATCATCATCGCTATCCCGGCCGCGTCGGCGGCCGCGATGACCTCGCCGTCGCGCACCGACCCGCCCGGCTGGACGACGGCCGTGACCCCGGCCTCGACGAGCCGCTCGAGCCCGTCGGGGAAGGGGAAGAAGGCGTCGGAGGCGGCCGACGCCCCCCGGGCCCGCTCGCCGGCCTTGGCGATGGCGAGCTCGGCAGCGACGACCCGGGACTGCTGGCCGGCGCCCACGCCCGCCGCGACGCCGTCGCGCGCGATGACGACGGCGTTGGAGGTGGTGCGCGCACAGACCCGCCAGGCGACCACGAGGTCGACCAGCTCCGCCGGCGTCGGGACGGCCCTCGTCGCGCGGGTCCAGGTCGCGGGCGCGGCCACCAGCTCGTCGGCGCTCTGGACGAGGGCGGTGTCGCCCAGCGTGCGCACCGAGAGCCCGAGCGGCTCGGGGGCGGGCGCGGCGAGGAGTCGGGTGGCCTTGCGCCGGGCGACGAGGGCCTCGATCGCCCCGGGGCTGAAGCCGGTCGCGACGATTACGTCGGCCTGGGGCCCGGCGGCGATGGCCGCGGCCAGCTCGTCGTCGACCTCGCCGCCGATCGCGACGACCCCCCCGAAGGCGCTCTGGGGGTCGGCCGCGAGGGCCCGCGCGAAGGCCTCGCCGAGGGTCTCGGCGAGCGCGGCCCCCGAGGCGTTGGCGTGCTTGATGATGGCCGCGGCCCGCGAGCCGGGCACGTCGGCTGCGAGCTCGTGCACGAGGCGCCAGGCGGCGTCGGCGTCGAGGTAGTTGAGATACGACAGCGCCGACCCGGCGTGCTGGGTGACCGCGTCCCACCACGGGCGCGCCCCGGCGCGCCGGTAGCGCGCGGCGCTCTGGTGGGGGTTCTCGCCGTAGCGCGTGGGCGCCACGCGCTCGAGGTCGAGCACGAGTCGCTCGGGCAGCGCCTCGTCGCCGGTGAGCCAGGCAGCGATGCGCGCGTCGTAGGCGGCCGTCGTCGCGAAGGCCGCCTGGGCGAAGCGCCGGCGCGTCTCGGCGGTGGTGGCCCCGCGCTCGCGCAGCTCAGCGAGGACCGCCTCGTACTGGCCCGGGTCGGTGACGACGGTGACGTGGGCGTGGTTCTTCGCCGCGGCGCGCACCATCGTCGGCCCGCCCACGTCGATCAGCTCGATCGAGGGGTCGGTGGCGAAGGGGTAGAGGTTCACCACCACGAGGTCGATCGGGGCGATCGAGTGCGCCTCGAGCTGGGCACGGTGCTCGGGGCGCGCGAGGTCCGCGAGGATCCCCGCGTGGATGCGCGGGTGCAGGGTCTTCACCCGGCCGTCGAGCATCTCGGGGAAGCCCGTGAGCTCGGCGACCTCGAGCGGCGCGAGACCCGCGTCCGCGAGCGCGCGGGCCGTCTGGCCCGAGGCGACGAGCTCACAGCCCAGCTCGGCGAGCCCCCGGGCGAAGGCGACGAGCCCGATCTTGTCGTAGACGCTGAGGAGTGCCCTCACGCCGGCTCCCGGTCGAGGGCGAGCTCGGCCGGCTCGCGGCCCGCGGCGAGCAGCGCCAGCGCGCGCGCCACGACCTCGGGGTAGAGCGCGCGCTCGACGGACTTGATCCGCTCGTGGAGACGGGCCTCGTCGTCGCCGGCGAGGACCGGGACGCGCCGCTGGGCGAGGATCGGCCCGTCGTCGAGGGCCTCGGTCGCCAGGTGCACCGTGCAGCCGGTCTCGGCGACGCAGGCCGCCAGGGTGGCCGCGACGGCGTGCCACCCCGTGAAGGCCGGCAGCAGGCTCGGGTGGGTGTTGAGGACCCGGCCGGGGAACGCGGCGAAGAAGGAGGGGGCGAGCACCGTGCCGAATCCGGCCATGGCGACGAGCCCCACCCCGCGCGTGGCGAGGGCCGCGGCGAGCTCGACGCTGTAGCGCTCGCGCTCGAAGCCCTGGGCGAACCCCCCGTAGGCGGCCCGATCTATGAGCAGCGCCTCGACGCCGGCGTCGCGCGCGACCGCGAGGGCCCGACACGATCGGTCGCTCGCCACCACGCTCGGGACGAGGTCGCGAGCGAGGAAGGCCTCGAGGATGGTCCCCGAGCCCGAGACGAGCACGCCGAGGGCGACGGCCATCGCTAGAGCGCCCGGACGATCTCGACCATCGCCTCGCCGGCCTCGGTGGGGTTCTGACAGACCCGCACCCCGGCCTCAGCCAGGGCGGACATCTTGGCCTGGGCCGTCCCCTTCGAGCCCGAGATGATCGCCCCGGCGTGGCCCATCTTGCGTCCCGGGGGGGCGGTCACGCCGGCCACGTAGGCGACGACGGGCTTGTCCATGTACTTAGCGATCCACTCCGCGGCCCGCTCCTCCTCCGACCCGCCGATCTCGCCGATCATCATCACGGCTCTCGTCTCGGGGTCGGCCTGGAAGGCCTCCAGGCAGTCGATGAAGTTGGTGCCGGGCACCGGGTCACCCCCGATGCCCACGCAGGTCGTCTGACCCACGCCCTTTTGGCTCAGCTCGTAGAGCGCCTGGTAGGTGAGGGTCCCCGAGCGCGAGACGATGCCGACCGGCCCGCCCGCCAGGGCGATGTCGCCTGAGGTGATCCCGATGTTGCACTTGCCCGGGCTGATGATGCCCGGGCAGTTCGGCCCGAGCAGGCGCACCCCGGGGTGCTCTTCGACCAGTCGGTTGTAGGTGAGCGCCTCGTCCTGGGCCGGGATGCCCTCGGTGATGCACACGATGAACTCGATCCCGCCCTCGGCGGCCTCGAGGATGGCGGCCGGGGCGAAGCGCGGGGGCACGGCGATGAAGCTCGCCGTGGCGCCGGTCGCCCCGACGGCCTCTCTCACCGAGTCAAAGACGGGGAGGCCCTCGACGTCGGTGCCGCCCTTGCCGGGCGTGACCCCGCCCACGACCCGCGTGCCGTAAGCGCGGTTGCGCAGCCCGTGGAAGCGGCCCTGGGAGCCGGTGAGGCCCTGGACGATGACGGTGGTGGTCTCGTCGACGAAGATGCTCACGACGCTCCTATCGGGCCAGGGCCACGGCGCGGCGCGCGGCCTCCAACATGGTGGGTTCGGTGACCAGTCGGTCGTTGAGGTGCGGGGCGAGGATCGCGCGGCCCTCGACGGCGTTGGTGCCATCCAGGCGCAGCACGATCGGCGAGGCGATCTCGACGCGCGCCAGCGCCTCGAGGACGCCCTTGGCGACCTCGTCGACCCGCGTGATGCCACCGAAGATGTTCACGAAGATGCTGCGCACCTTGGGGTCGGCGTTGATGACCTCGAGGGCCGCGGCCATCACGTCGGCGTTGGCGCCGCCGCCGATGTCGAGGAAGTTCGCGGCCGAGCCCCCGACCTGGTTCACGACATCCAGGGTCGACATCGCCAGTCCCGCGCCGTTGGCGATGATGCCCACCGTGCCGTCGAGGCCGATGTAGTTGAGCCCCTTCTCCCGGGCGCGGCGCTCGCGGGGGTCCTCGAACTCGTCCCCGCGGAACTCGTCCCACTCGGGGTGGCGAAAGGCCGCGTTGTCGTCCAGGGTCACCTTCGCGTCGAGCGCGTGGACCCGGCCACCGGGGGTGAGGATCAGCGGGTTGATCTCCGCGAGGTCGCAGTCGCCCTCGGTGTAGCAGCGATAGAGCGCGACGAGCAGGTCGGCCGCCTGGTCCCGGGCCGCCTCGTCGAGGCCAGCCTCAGCCACCCAGCGCCGCGCGGTCGCTTGGTCGAGCCCGTCCACCGGGTCGATGGGCAGCATGGCGATCGCCTCGGGGTTCTCGGCCGCGACCACCTCGATCTCCACCCCGCCCTGGGCGCTCAGCATGCCCAGGTGGACCTTGTTCGGCCGGTCCAGGGTGAACGAGGCGTAGTACTCCTTGGCGATGTCGCTCGCGTGCTCGACCCAGAGGCGCGTGACGACGTGGCCCTTGATGTCGAGCCCGAGGATGTTCGTGGCGTGGGCGGCGACCTCGTCGGGGGTGGTCGCGAGCTTCACGCCCCCAGCCTTGCCGCGACCGCCCACCTTGACCTGGGCCTTCACGACCACGGGGAAGCCGACCCGCTCGGCGACCTCGAGGGCCTCGGCGACGGTGTCGGCGACCCCCCCGGGCGAGACGGGGATGCCGTAGCGCGCGAAGTACTGCTTGCCTTGGTACTCGAAGAGGTCCATGACGTCCTTTCGACGACTCAGTGGTGCTGGAGCTCGCGCGCGTCGAGCGCGGCCTCGAGCCAGGTGCCGATCTCCTCGAGCGACGAGCCCGGGGTGAAGACCCGGGCGACGCCGGCCGCGCCCAGGGCCTCGACGTCCCCCTCGGGGATGATCCCGCCGACCACCACGAGCACGTCGGCCCGTCCGGCGCCGGCCAGCAGCTCGACGATCCGCGGCACGAGGACCAGGTGCGCCCCCGAGAGCAGCGAGAGCCCCAGGGCGTCGGCGTCCTCATCCACCACGGCCTGGACGACCTGCTCGGGGGTCTGGTGCAGGCCGGTGTAGACGACCTCGAAACCGGCGTCGCGCAGGGTCCGGGCGATCACCTTCGCACCCCGGTCGTGCCCGTCGAGACCGGGCTTGGCGACCACGACGCGATACGTGCGCTCCATCGCGTTCAGCATAGTTGGCTGGAAAATCGCCACTTTTCGGCGTTCGAAGCACCCGCGCGTCGGCCAGTAGCGTGAGTCGGGTGACGACCGCCCGCGGGCCCGTGCGCGCCCTCCTCTCGGCGATGCGCCCCAGCCAGTGGGTGAAGAACCTCATCGTCGTGGTCGCCCCGGCCGCGGCCGGCGTGCTCACGCATCGCGACGTGGTCGGCCACACGGTCGTGGCCTTCGTCGCCTTCAGCCTGCTGGCCTCGGCGCTCTACGTCGTGAACGACCTGCGCGACGCCGAGGCCGACCGGGCCCATCCCACCAAGCGCGCCCGGGCCATCGCCGCGGGCGAGCTGACGACGGGACCGGCCCTCGGGGCGGCGCTCGCCCTGGTGGCCCTGGCCTTCGTGGTCCCTATCGTGCTGCCCTCGCCCGGCGAGCTCGAGTGGACGCTCCTCACCTACGCCGTCCTCACCACCGCCTACAACCTTCACCTCAAGCAGGTCCCGGTGATCGAGCTCGCCGTCGTGGCGAGCGGCTTCTTCCTACGGGCCCTCGCGGGCGCCGCGGCCAGCCACCTCGCGGTCTCCAAGTGGTTCCTCGTCGTCATCTCCTTCGGGGCGCTCTTCCTCGTCGCGGGCAAGCGCGCCGCCGAGCTCGGCACCGAGACCTCCGGGGCGACGCGCAAGGTGCTCGCGGACTACACCGCCCGGTTCCTCGAGTCGACCCTCACGCTCGCGGCCTCGGTGGCCGTCGCCGGCTACTGCCTATGGGCCTTTGACACCTCGGCCCAGGGGCTCTCGACGCTGCGCAACGACGCCCTGCCGGTGCACCTCTCGGTGATCCCGGTCGTCATCGCCGTCTTGTACATCCTGCGCGGGGCGCTGGCCGGCGAGGGCGAGACGCCCGAGCACCTGATCTTGCACAACCGGGTCGTCCAGGCCCTCGGCCTCGCCTGGGCCCTCCTGCTCGCCTGGGCGGTCTACCGGTGACCCGGCTGTCGGGCTGGGGCCGCACGCCGGCGGCCAACGCGAGCGTCGTCGCCCCCTCGAGCGAGGACGAGCTCGCCGAGCTGCTCGCGCGCGGACCGCTGTGCGCGCGCGGGCTCGGGCGCAGCTACGGCGACGCGGCCCAGCTGGCCGGCGGGACGGTGGTCGATCTCACCGGGCTCGACGAGATCGGCCCCATCGACGAGTCGGGAGCGGTCACCCTGGGCGCCGGGGCGAGCATCGACGACCTGCTGGCGCTCTCCCTGCCCCAGGGCTGGTTCGTGCCGGTCACCCCCGGGACCCGCCAGGTCACCATGGGTGGCGCGCTCGCCGCCGACGTGCACGGCAAGAACCACCACCGCGACGGATCGTTCGCGACCCACGTCGAGTCCCTGCGCCTGGTCACCCCGCAAGGGGTGTTCGACCTCTCGACGGAAGTCGACCCCGACCTCTTCTGGGCGACCGCGGGGGGCATGGGCCTCACCGGGATCGTGACCCGGGTGCGCCTTCGCCTGTTGCGCGTCGAGAGCGACGTGGTGCTCGTCGACACCGACCGCTTCGACGACCTCGACGCGGTCATGGCCGCCATGGTCGAGGGCGACGAGCGCTACCGCTACTCGGTGGCCTGGGTCGACTGCACGGCCCGGGGCGCGCGCACCGGTCGAGCCGTCCTCACCCGGGGCGACCACGCGCCCGCGGGCGCGCGGGCCCCGCGCGCCCCGCGACCCGGACGCCTCGGCGTGCCCATCGTCGCGCCCTCGGGGCTCTTGAACCCGCTCAGCGTGCGGGCCTTCAACGAGGCGTGGTTCCGGCGGGCCCCGCGCCACGCGCGCGAGGTGCCCCACTCGCTCGGATCCTTCTTCCATCCCCTCGACGGGGTCGCCGACTGGAACCGGCTTTATGGCCCGCGCGGGTTCGTGCAGTACCAGTTCGTCGTGCCCGACGCCGCCGGCGAGACCGTGCGCCTCGCGGTCGAGCGCCTGGCCCGCTCGGGCCTGGTGAGCTTCCTCGCGGTCTTGAAGCGCTTCGGCCCGGGCGACCCCGCTCCCCTGTCCTTCCCGATGGCCGGCTGGACCCTCGCGCTCGACCTGCCCGTGGGGGCCGCGTCGCTGCCCGAGGAGCTCGACGCCCTCGACGAGCTGGTAATTGGCGCCGGCGGGCGTGTCTACCTCGCCAAGGACGCCCGCCTGGCGCCCGCGACGGTCGCCGCGATGTACCCCCGGCTCGAGGAGTGGCGCGCGGTGCGCGAGAGGGTCGACCCCGATGGCGTGCTCGTGAGCGACCTCGCCCGTCGGCTCCATCTGGTAGGGAGGTAGTCGTGGAGAACGCCTTCGGCCAGCCCCAGAGCGTCGTCGTGCTCGGGGGCACCTCGGACATCGCCCGGGCCATCGTGCGCAAGCTCTGCGCCGCGCGCGCCGAGGTGGTGGTGCTCGCCGGGCGCGATCCCCGCCGCCTCGCCGAGGCCGCCCGCGAGGCCGAGGAGTACGGCGCGACCCGCACCGAGGTCGTCGAGGTCGACGCCGGGGACCCCGCGAGCGCCGGCCCAGCGGTGGCCGCCGCCTTTGACGCCGTGGGCGGGCCGGTCGACCTGGTGATCGTGGCGGTGGGCGCGCTCGGGGACCAGTCGACCTTCGAGGACGACCCCGCCGAGGCCGCCCGGATGATCACGGTGAACATGACCTGGCCGGTCGTGGCGCTCACCGCGGTGCGCACCCGACTCCTCGCCCAGGGGCACGGGCGGATCCTCGTGCTCACCTCGGTCGCCGCCGTGCGGGTGCGCCGCTCGATGTACCTCTACGCCGGGGCGAAGGCCGGCCTCGACCGGCTCTGCCAGGGGATGAGCGACTCTCTGGCGGGCACCGGCGTTCGCCTGCAGCTCGTGCGCCCGGGCTTCGTGCGCACCAAGATGACGAGCGGCCAGAAGGAGGCGCCCTTCACCACGGGCCCGAACGAGGTGGCCGAGTACGTCGTGCGGGGCCTGTCGACCAACGCCCCGGTCATCTGGAGCCCCCCGGTGCTGCGCTATCTGTTCATGGTCGTGCGCCACCTGCCAGCCGCCCTCTGGCGCCGGGTCGCCGACCTCTAGGTCGGTCGGTCCGGTCGGTGGTCCGCGAGGGGGTGGGCTATCCGAGCACCGTGCATAACGTGTCGCGTTCGGGCTGCATAACTTGTAGCGTTCGGGCTGCATATTTTGTAGTGCCCGTACCGCCCCTTGGTTCGCCCCGGCGGCACACCCCCTCGGTCGCGTCACTTCGCGCGGTAGGTTCGGCCCATGGGCGAGAGGCGTCAAGAGTCGTGACGCCCCCGGCCGTGGACTGAGCGGGGTCAGATGTCCCTCGTCGTCGCGGCTCCGAGCGAGACCGCGATAACGGACCGCTCGAGCCGAGACTCGCCCACGCGGCTCGCGTTTCCCCATCGAGCGAGCCGCCGGTGACCTCGACCGCGGTGGCCGTCACCTTCGGGCTGTTGACGGCCCTCGCCAACGCCGCCGCCGTGATGATGCAGCACGTGGCCTCGTCGGCCGGGGGCCGACGAGGGTGGTCGTGGGTGCGCCAGGTGGTGCACCACCCGCTGTGGCTGCTCGGCTGGGTCGCCATGGCCGGGTCCCTGGTCTTCCAGGCGGTCGCCCTGCACGCGGGTCCGATGTCCCTCGTCCAGCCCCTGCTCGTGGGTGAGCTCGTGATCGCCCTCGTCCTGCGGCGGCTCTGGCGGCGCCAGCGGCTCTCGCGCCCGGCCTGGACGAGCGCCGCGGTGACGACCCTCGCCCTCGTGACGGTGCTGGTCGTGGTGGACCCCCACGGCATAGCTCGCACGCCGACGAGAGTCGCGTGGGTCACGACGATCGTCGCCTCGGCGATCGCGGTCCTGGTGCTCGTCGCCCTCGCACGCGGGGCGGGGCCGGTACGACGCGCCGCGAGCTTCGCGACCGCCACCGCCGTCTTGTGGGCGCTGGAGGCCACCTTCATCAAGAGCGCCACCGACGTCCTCGTCGCCGGCGGCGTCGGCGCCCTTCTCACCTCGTGGCCGCTCTACGCGCTCGTCGTCGCGGGCCTCGGGGGGCTCACCACCGAGCAGCTCGCGCTACGCGAGGGGCCCCTGCGGGTATCCCAGCCGCTGATCGTCATCGTCGACCCGCTCGTGAGCGTGCTCTACGGCCTCGGGCTCTTCCACGAGCGCCTCGCTTCGAGCGGCGGCGCCCTCCTGGTGGCCGGCCTAGGTGTCGTGGCGATGAGCATCGGCGTCGTGGTGATGACCTCGTCGGTGCCGGAGTCCCTCGTGCCCGAGGTCCGCCCGGCGCCGCCCTCGGGCGACTAGCGGGTCGGGCTCGCCCCCCTGGGCCGACCCTCCACACTGGTTAGTCTGAGGCCACGGGCAAGGAGGGACCTCATGAGCGTCTCCAGATGGATCGTGTCGCGTCGTGCGGTGGCCGCGGTAGTACTGGCGGCCACCCTGCTCACCGGAGCGTCGGCGGGGGCGTCGAGCCCTCGGCCCGGGCGACACCACTACTCGGTCAACGTCGTGACACCCGGGAGCGACTACCTCGCGCTCGGTGACTCGGTGTCCTTCGGCTACCGGGAGTCGACGACCGTGCCAGCGCCCGACTACACCTCCGCCGCGAACTTCGCCGGCTTCCCCGAGGACGTCGCGAGCGCCCTCGGGCTCAACCTCGCCAACGCGGCCTGCCCGGGTGAGACGTCGTCGAGCTTTCTGAACGCGAGCGCCCTGAGCAACGGGTGTGAGAACTACCCCAGCGCGACCGGGACCCTCCAGCCCGGCGGCTACCGGACGCTCTACCCGCTCCACGTGAGCTACACGGGCAGCCAGATGGCCTTCGCGCTGGGGTACCTGCGCTCGCACCCGCGCACGACCCTCATCACCCTCATGATCGGCGCCAACGACGGCTTCATCTGCCAAGAGACCACGGCCGACCAGTGCACGTCCCAGTCAGAGCTGGCCCCGGTGCTCGCGACCGTGACGGCCAACGTGCACACCATCGTGCGGACCCTGCGGGTGACGGCCCACTACAAGGGTCAGATCGTGATCGTCAACTACTACGCCACGAACTACGCCAACCCGCTCGACAGCCTCGCCAGCACCCTCCTCAACCAGGCCCTCGACGCCGGGGGGGCGGGCTTCAACGTAGAGATCGCCGACGGCTTTACCGCCTTCCAGCAGGCCGCGCAGTACTCCGCCGGCGACAGCTGCGCCGCGGGTCTGCTCACTCGCCTCTTTAGCGCCACGACCTTCACCGGCTGCGGGGTCCACCCGAGCGTCGCCGGTCAGGCCGTCCTCGCCCAGAGCGTCGAGGCGACCGTCAAGAAGTAGTCGTCAACCGGCGTCGCGCCGGGCCTACTTCTTCTTCGCCTGGACGACCATGTCCGAGGGGCGAAGCGACATCGTGTAGAAGTCGCGGTTCCACCAACTGGCGAAGAACCGCGAGGGGATTCCGTTCATCGTGCTCAAGAGGTCGGTCCCGTTCCCGCCGTTGATCGGCTTGCCGAGGGGTCCCTGGTAGGAGGAGAACTGGACCCAGTCGGTGTTGATGTCGAGCTCCATCGCGCGCACCGCCCCGGCGTGCACGAGCACGTTCGCCAGGTCCGAGATCGACAGGCTCGGCCCGCCGACGTAGACGAGGGCCCCGTCCTTGGTGACCCCGAGGCCCGAGCGCCACACCGCGTAGGAACCACCGAGCGTCGCCCCCCAGTTGATGTAGTTGGCGTTGTTGAGCCCGGGCACGGGCCGGCCGTTGATCACGATGAGGCGCAGGTTCTGGCGCACCGAGGCGACCTGCTTGGTCATGTGGACGTCGCGGTTCCACGAGCCCACGGTCATGTCGCCGTTCTTGTAGACGACGACCGAGGCCGCGCCGGTGCGCAGCGGGATGATCATCTTGCCCTGGGTGTAGTAGCCGCCCTGGGCGTCTTGCATGCGGAATCCCGCGTTGAAGGCGGCGACCAGGCTCTCGGAGGCCTTGGCCGAGATCGGCGCGCTGTACTTATAGGGACCGCCGCCGGGGATGTAGGAGCCCGAGTAGAGCTGGGCCCTCAGCAGCTTCGGGTCCATCCAGGCGACGCCCACGACGTAGCTGGTGTTGACCTTGTTGGGGCGCACGAAGGCCTCGTAGACGGCCGGTATCCCGTCGGCGCTGCGCCGGCCCACCGGGTGCCAGACGCCCTCGCCGGGCAGCCACTTGCCGGCCGGGGAGGTCATGCGCGCCGGGGCAGGCAGGTAGGTCTCGCCGTGGGCCGTCACCCGGACCGAGGAGGGGTGGGTCTTGGTGGCGGCGTTGCCGAAGGCGCTGGCCGAGGGCGCGCCACCGACCTTGGGCGGGTTGAGGGCGTAGTACTCCTTCTCGGCCCAGAGCACCACGGGACCGAGCCCGTGGCTGCGGCTCCACTCGGCCGCCCGGGCGAGGTACGAGACCCCGAGCGAGGGGTTGCCGAGCGCCTGGACGAGGGTGACCCCGAGGTAGAGGACGACGATGAGGATCAACACGCTCACCGTGACGAAGGCCCGACGGATCCAGTAGACGTACGGCGGTCGGCGCCGGCCGTAGCGGCCCCGACGGGCCGGGGGGCGACGGCGCGAGGGCACGCTGTAGCCGGCTCGGGAGGGTCGCTGCGTCGGGGGGGCGCTGGACACGTCTGCCATTCTCCCAGGGCCGCGCCGGGGTCTACGCGGGCCATCGGGAATTCTTAGCGAGGACTTATCCCATCAGGCGCGACGCAGCGGCGTCATCGCGAGCACCAGGTGCTTCACCCCGACGCCGTCGAAGTCGACGGTCGCGCGCGCGTGGCGTCCCTCCCCCTCGGTCGCGGTGACGACCCCGGGGCCGTAGCGATCGTGCACGACCCGCTCGCCGACCTTCAGCCCCAGCGTCTCGGCCCCGGTCGAGCGCACCGGCGGGGCCGCGCCCGCGCCGAAGGCGCGGCCCTGGGCGAACTCGCTCTGGCGCCCCGCGAAGCCGTCCTCGTCGAGGCTGACGCTCGAGCGGCGCGTCGGCGCCACGCTCGAGAGGTCACTCACCAGCTCGGCCGGCACCTCCTGGAGGAACCGGCTCGGGATGGCCTCGGTGAGCCGGCCCCACATCGTGCGGGTCCAGGCGTGGGTGAGGGTGAGGTGGCGCATCGCCCGGGTGAGCCCGACGTAGCAGAGCCGGCGCTCCTCTTCGAGCTCGGCGTCGTCGCTGAGCGCCCGGGCGTGGGGGAAGACCGTCTCTTCGAGCCCGGCGATGACGACGGCGGGGAACTCGAGGCCCTTGGCGACGTGCAGGGTCATCAACGAGACGGCGCCCTCGCCCGCGCCGAGCTGGTCAGAGTCGGCCACCAGGGCCACGCGCTCGACGAAGTCGAGCAGCGAGTCGTACTGCGCGGCGGCGCTCGCGAGCTCGCCCAGGTTCTCCAGGCGCGAGTAGGCCTCGTCGGATCCTTCCGCGCGCAGCGCGTCACCCAGGCCCGACTCGCGCACGATGGCGTCGATCATCTCGCGCGGGGCGAGGTCGTTGGCGAGGGCCCGCAGCTCATCGAGCACGAAGGCGAAGCGGTCACAGCCCGCCCGCGCCCGCCCGGTGAGCCCCGCGGCCGCCCCGAAGGCGACGGCCTCGGCGAAGGAGAGTCCGTGCTCGGCGGCGTAGGCGCCGATCTTCGCCTGGGCGGCGTCGCCGACGCCGCGCTTGGGCTCGTTGACGACGCGGCGGGCCGAGGCCTCGTCGCGGGGGTTCACCACGAGGCGCGCGTAGGCGAGGGCGGTCTTTATCTCCTTGCGGTCGTAGAAGCGGGTGCCGGCGATGACCCGGTAGGGGACGCTCGCGCGCAGGAGCTCCTCTTCGAGCACGCGGCTCTGGGCGTTGGTCCGGTAGAAGACGGCCATGTCGCGCCAGTCGAGCCCGGCCGCCGCGCGCAGCCGGCGCAGCTCGCTCGCGATGAAGCGGCCCTCGTCGTACTCGTCGGCCGCCCGGTAGAGCCGGATCCGCTCGCCGGTGTCCCCGTCGGTGAAGAGGTTCTTGGGGTGGCGGCTGGGGTTCTTCGCGATGACGGCGTTGGCGGCGTCGAGGATCACCTGGGTCGAGCGGAAGTTCTGCTCGAGCACCACCACGGTCGCGTCGGAAAAGCGCGACTCGAACTGCAGGATGTTGCGCACGTCGGCCGCGCGGAACCGGTAGATCGACTGGTCCGAGTCGCCCACCACGCACAGGTTCCGGTGCTCGGCGGCGAGGGTCATGACGAGCTCGTTCTGCACCCCGTTGGTGTCCTGGAACTCATCCACCAACAGCTGGGTGAAGCGGCGCTGGTAGGCCTGGCGCACCTGCTCGTCGCGCTTCAGCATCGCCAGGGCGTTGAGCAACAGGTCGTCGAAGTCCATGGCGTTGGCCCGACGCAGCCGCTCGACGTAGAGCTGGTAGATGTCGGCGATCCGCCGGCGCACGGGGTCGTCGCCGTAGGTGGCCGCGTAGCGCTCGGGCGAGACCATCTCGTTCTTCGCCGCCGAGATGCCCGCCGCCACGCTGCGCGGGGCGAGACGCTTGGTGTCGAGGCCGCGCTCGCGCATGATCAGCTCGACGGCCGTCTGGGCGTCGCCCGCGTCGTAGATCGTGAAGCCCCGCTCGTAGCCGAGCACGTCGGCGTGGCTGCGCAGCATGCGCAGGCAGGCCGAGTGGAAGGTCGAGACCCACATCCGCTCGACGTCGGCGCCGACGAGCTCGACGACGCGCCGGCGCATCTCGTCGGCCGCCTTGTTGGTGAAGGTGATCGCCATCACCTGGTGGGGTTCGGCGTCGCCGGTGGCGAGCAGGTGGGCGATGCGCCGGGTGAGGACCCGGGTCTTGCCCGACCCGGCGCCGGCGACGACGAGCAGCGGCCCGCCCCGGTGGGTCACCGCCGCGCGCTGGGGGGCCGTCAGCCCCTCGAGCAGGGCCGCCAGGTCTCGTCGGCGCGCCGGCGCGGGGTCGCCCCACAGGCCGGCCTCGGTGAGCCGACCGCCACTCACTCCCACTCGATCGTGCCCGGCGGCTTGCTCGTCACGTCGAGCGCCACGCGGTTCACGCCCTCGACCTCGCGGATCAGCCGGCTGGCGATCCGCTCGACGAGGTCGTAGTCGAGCCGGGCCCAGTCGGCGGTCATCGCGTCGTCGCTCGTCACGGCGCGGATAACGATCGGGTACGCGTAGGTGCGCCCGTCGCCCATCACCCCGACCGTGCGCACCGCGGGCAGCACGGCGAAGCTCTGCCAGAGCTCACGGTAGAGCCCGGCCCGGCGGATCTCGTCGAGCACGACGTGGTCGGCCTGGCGCAGGATCTCGACGCGCTCGCGGGTGACCTCGCCCACCACCCGCACCGCGAGGCCCGGCCCGGGGAACGGCTGGCGCCAGACGATCTCCTCGGGCAGCCCGAGCTCCTCGCCCACCCGGCGCACCTCGTCTTTGAAGAGGAGGCGCAGCGGCTCGACCAGCTCGAAGGCCAGGTCCTCGGGCAGGCCCCCGACGTTGTGGTGGCTCTTGATGTTGGCGGCGTGGCCCGAGCCCGACTCGATCACGTCGGGGTACAGCGTCCCCTGGACCAAGAAGCGCACGTCGCCGCCCGCCGCGAGCTCGCGCGCGACGGCCTCGAACTCGCGGATGAAGAGCTCGCCGATGACCTTGCGCTTGCGCTCGGGGTCGCTCACCCCGGCCAGCGCGTCGAAGAAGCGGTCCTGGGCCTTCACGTGGACGAGCTCGACCCCGAACTGGCGGGTGAAGGTCTCTTCGATCTGGACGCCCTCGTCGAGGCGCATGAGGCCGGTGTCGACGAAGACGCACGTGAGCTGGCGGCCCACGGCCCGGGTGACGAGTGCCGCCGCCACCGCCGAGTCGACCCCGCCCGAGAGCGCACAGAGCACCCGCTCGCCGCCCACCTGGGCCCGCACGCGCGCGACCTGCTCGTCGATGATCGAGGTGTTGGTCCAGGTGGGGGCGAGCCCGGCCAGGTGGTGGAGGAAGTGGGCGAGCTGTTCCTGGCCGCGCTCGGTGTGGGCGACCTCGGGGTGGTACTGGGTGGCGTAGAGCCCCCGGGCCAGGTCCTCCATCACCGCGACCGGCACGTCGGCCGTGCCGGCGGTGACAGAGAAACCCTCCGGGGCCTCGACGATCGAGTCGCCGTGGCTCATCCAGCACGTCGTCTCTGCGGGCAGGCCCTCGAGCAGCGCCGAGGGGGCCGACGTGCGCGCCAAGGCCGTGCGGCCGTACTCGCGCACCCCCGTGCGCGCGACGCGCCCGCCGAGGAGCTGGGCCATCACCTGGGCGCCGTAGCAGATGCCGAGGGTCGGCACCCCGAGGGTGAGGAGGGCCGGGTCGAGGCTCGGCGCGCCGTCTTCGTAGACCGAGGCCGGGCCGCCCGAGAGGATGAGGGCCGCGGGGTCCTTCGCGCGCACCTCGTCGGCCGAGATCGTGTGGGGGACGATCTCAGAGTAGACGTGGGCCTCGCGGACCCGGCGGGCTATGAGCTGGGCGTACTGGGCGCCGAAGTCGACGACGAGGACCGGGCGGGTCAATGCCCCATGCCCACGCCCTGGGAGCGCTGGAGCGCCTTGCCCTCGGTCTGCAAAGCCGGGGCCAGCATGATCTCGGCCTTCTGGAACTCCTTTAGGGTCTCGTAGCCGCACGTCGCCATCGAAGTGCGCAGCGCCCCCATCAGGTTGAGCCGCCCGTCGTTCTCGTGGGCCGGGCCGAGCAGGATCTCCTTGAGGGTCCCGCGCACCTGAGTGCGCACCCGGGTGCCGCGCGGGAGCGTCGGGTGGAAGGTGGCCATCCCCCAGTGGTAGCCGCGGGCCGGGGCCTCGACGGCGCTGGTGAGCGGCGAGCCGATCATCACCGCGTCGGCCCCGCAGGCGATGGCCTTGGCGATGTCGCCGCCCTTGCTCATGCCGCCGTCGGCGATGACGTGGACGTAGACGCCGGTCTCGTCGAGGTGGCGCATGCGCGCGCCCGCGACGTCGGCGATGGCCGTGGCCTGGGGCACCCCGATGCCGAGCACGCCGCGGCTGGTGCAGGCGTTGCCCGGCCCGACCCCCACGAGCACTCCGGCGGCGCCGGTGCGCATCAGGTGCAGGGCGGCCTGGTAGCTGGCACAGCCCCCCACGATCACTGGGATCTCGAACTCGCGGATGAACTTCTTCAGGTTCAGTGGCTCGCCCGACTTCGACACGTGCTCGGCCGAGACGACGGTGCCCTGGATGACCAGGATGTCGAGGCCCGCGTCGATGATGGTCTTGGCCATCCAGTCGGTCTTGGCCGGGGTCACCGAGGCCGAGGTCACGACGCCGGCCTCTTTGAGCTGGCGGATCCGCTCGGCGACGAGCTCGAGCTTCACGGGCTCTAGGTACATCTGCTGCATGCGGGCGGTCGCCTTGTCGTCCTCGAGCTCGGCGATCTCTTCGAACAAGGGGGTCGGGTCCTCGTAGCGGGTCCACAGGCCCTCGAGGTTCAACACCCCGAGCCCGCCGAGCCGGCCGAGCTCGATGGCCGTTAAGGGCGAGATGGCGCCGTCCATCGCCGAGCCCAGCACGGGGATCTCGAACTTGTAGGCGTCGATCTGCCAGGAGATGTCGACGTCCTCGGGGTCGCGCGTGCGCCGGCTGGGCACGATCGCGATGTCGTCGAAGCCGTAGGCCTGACGCGCCGTCTTGAAGATGCCGATCTCCACTTCCGCCATGGGTCCTCCGC
>DASSZS010000028.1:0-30874 GCA_035702745.1 Acidimicrobiales bacterium
GCGCGACGACGAGGGGCTCGAGGGAGTAGCCGTCGTGCTCGCCGGCGCGGTGCGAGGCGACGGCGACGTCTCGGCGCTCCCACTCGACCTCCAGGGCACGGCGTTCCAGGTTCGGGTGTGGGAGGCGCTGCGGGCCATTCCCGCCGGGGACACCCGGTGCTACGCCCAGGTCGCCATCGGGATTGGTGCGCCCACCGCGGTGCGCGCGGTCGCCGGGGCGTGCGCCGCCAACCCGGCCGCCCTCGTCGTCCCGTGTCATCGCGTGGTGCGCCGGGACGGGTCGCTCGGTGGCTATCGGTGGGGGGTTGCGGCGAAACGGGCCCTTCTGGACGCCGAAGCGTCGATGGCGACGCCGTAGCGACATCCGCGGCGCGGTCGTGCCGCGACCCTCGCCGCGTCGATGGTTGGCCCAAGGCTCGCAACGACGTCTCGGCCGGCGCCTTCGAGCCCTCGTCGGGTCCTCGGCTTGGACCCCTAGGGCTACTCGGACCGGACTTTCGTCAGTAGTGGGGGTCCACGTCCGTAGACACCCGGTGGCGGGGTGTCTACGAAACTCTCAGCGCTTTGCCATGACTGGGGTCTGGCACGAGGGGCTACCAGTTCTCCACACGATTTTGGCGATGCTCACCACATGGCTATTGATCAGGAGCCGTCTCAGTCAACGCCTCCATAAAACTTGCCGCGGGCCATGCATCGGGTGAGGACTGAGAATCGACAACCCATAAACACGTCCACCCCAGGCGTCTTGATGTCGACTACAGAACCGCTTCGCTGCGGCTTCAGAATCGAATCGAACGAGACGCACTTTCCGTCTCACGTTCACATTAGTTACGGCCCGAATCCCCTCGTGCAATGCATGAGGACTCTACAAAGCCTGACGAAGTAGGTCGTGCTAGGCGCCGCCCCAACTGATACGTGGCCCCACACTCCTTGAGCGAAGCCTTTCAATCTCTCCCCAGTGCCTTGGGGCGGTATGGGCCAGTCCGTTACGGGCCGAGGAGCGCAGCCGGTATTACAGCGATACCGTCGGAGCGCCGATACGCGTTCGGTCCAGTTGTAATGACCGCTACATCGAGGACGTTGTCGCCAAGCTTCTCCTTCAACCAATGCAAGTGTCGCACGTCCTTCGTTGAGACCTCACCTGACAGTTTGACCTCCAGTGCAACAACTTTCCGATCGCGGCGCTCGACAATTAAGTCAATCTCGTGCTCTCCTCTGTGGACTCGCAAGTGCCCAATCCTCGCACCGAGGGCCTGCGCGAAGACGCGCACATCTAGCGTCACCAGAGATTCGAAAAGATTCCCGAGTAGCGTCCCATCACGAATGATCTCAATCCCACCCTCGTCACCCGCGAGAAGTGCGGCGGGCTCCAACCCTAGGAGCGTGACCGCGAGAGCAGGATCGACGAGGTGATGCTTTGGTGTCGATGCGAGTTCTGAGATGTTGTTGTTGGTCGGCGACCACGCGGGCACTGGATCAAGGATGAAGAGTGCCTCCATCGCGTCGCGATAGGGACCGGTAGTCGTTCGGTTTGGCTTTTCCGTGTGACTGCCGGTTGCGGCGTCTCGGATTGTCTCGTACGAGGCGACCGTGGCCGTCGCGGCAGCGTACGCACTCATCCAGCGACGAAGGGCGACCGGGTTTCTCAGCCTTCGCCCAGTTATATCGGTGAAGTCGTGGTCAATCACCCGATCGATGTAGCCACTGAGCTGGGCTTGTCGGGCGTGGTCCTTCAAGTGGCGCACGGCGGGGAATCCCGATCGCGCAATTTCTTCCACGTAGTCGCTCAGTCGAATGGCGGATGAGCCGGTGATTGCGGGTCGTTTTCCGGTGAGTAGTTGGCTGAGAGAAACGGTTGGGTTGCCAACTCCTCGCTCAACGAGGGTCATCGGTCTCATCCGCACGCTCACGATTCGTCCTGCGCCACTGTGGGTGCTGGGGTGATGTGCGGACGCGGATCCGGTGAGGAAGAACTGTCCAGGAATGGCGCCGGCGTTGACCGCTGCTCGAACGACACCCCAGGTCGCCGGAACGTTTTGCCACTCATCGACCAGTACGGTGGCCCCCGTCGCTATCTGGTCGGGATCGGCCTCGAGCAACTGGCGTGTGACCGGCTGCTCGAGAAGGAAGGTTTTAGTGACTCGCTGAGCGGCAGTAGTACTCTTGCCAGTCGCTTTTGCGCCCTCGAGTGAGATGGCGGAGATTCCGCCGCCGATGAGGTTGTCTAGTTCGGAGTCCACTACTCGGCGTTGATACTTCGTCATCGGCGCGATCCTCCGTGAATCATTCGCACTACAACTTCGGGCTGCTCTACTATACAATTTCGGGCAAATTAACTAAACATTTTCGGGAGTTTCTATTGTACAATTCCGGGATGTCCCGTTTGCAAGCGACATCACCGAGTCACACGCCCCACTCGTCGTTCGCGAGCAGCACGCGTTCTTCTTCAACCAGAACACGCCCACGTAGTCCGACCTTGCCCAAACACAGTGGGTCTGCCCGGGCAAGGCCGGTGAGCTGAAGTGCGCACTCTGCCCGCTGTCCGAGCACTATCCGGCGGACCGTCCGGTGGTTGAGAACCCCGGTCCGCTCGCTACGGCTCCCAAGGCATGCCGACAGGCGACGATCACCGTTCCGGGACCGGTACTCGCCAAGCTCCGTCAGCGAGACCCGTGGCGATCGCCCACGTGGATTGACTCCTACGCTCGGCGCAGCGCCATCGAGGGCATCTTCGGGAACCTCCGCAGCCAGAGTACCCAGAACATCAAGCGCGGCTTTTGTCGAGTGGTCGGTCTCGTCAAGACGAGCCTGATGCTCGCCTTCGAGGCGGTGGCCGCCAACATCCGGCTCCTTCGCAAGTGTGGGCCACGCGCGTTGGCCTCACGTCGGACCCGCTCTGTGTCCCCTTCCCCGCGGATCACGGCTTCGAGGAGCTCGACGAGAACGGTCAGATCAGCCTGGCCGGGCCGTTCGACTTCGACGATCCACCCGACGACCTCGCCGCGTAGGCGAGGAGTCAACTCAAGGAAGTAGCCCGCGGGACGAGTCACGTCCCGCGGGCATTTCGCTCTGCGAGATTCGATGAGTCGCGCGGTTGGTGACCCGACTACGCCGCCACATGATGGCCGTCGCACACAATCTGGACGGGGGACCCCTCCGGGGCTACTCGGACCGGGCTTTCGTAAGTAGTTGGGGTCCACTCTCGTAAACACCCCGTGGCGGAGGAGGTGGGATTTGAACCCACGGAAGGTTGCCCTTCACACGATTTCCAATCGTGCCGATTCGGCCGCTCTCGCACTCCTCCTAGCGGCGTGGTCGACGCCGGGGGACCAGGCTACCCGAGCCGGCCGAGGACCCCATGGGTGAGGGAGGGCCGCCCTACTCGGTCGCGCGAAGGGGAGGTAACGCCGGTCGTCCCAGCGTCCAGGCGACGTGCTGGCGCGCGCACGACGGCGTCGGACGCTCCTCGCGGGTCCTTCGACCTCGTGACGTCGAGGGTGAGAGACGCCCCGACTCGACGGCGCGAGGGGCTCGGCGTGCGCAGTCCACGGCCGCAGCCCGCGCGACGTCGCGGGCCCATCTCGAGCGATGAATGACGTTCCGCGCACTCACCCATGGTGCGCGGCGCCCCGAGAGCGATCCGTTGGTGACCCGTAGTGCGTAGCGAGTCTTTGGAGGCTGTGTCGAGCTCCAACGAGGGCACCGGACACAGAGCGAGGAGCACACCGCGATGTCCTTACTTAGTGACGCATTGGCCGGTCCGACAAGGCGACGTGGTGGTAGACTCCACGCAAAGGAAGTCCTGACCCTGCCTCCTTCTCGCCCGACGCTTCGTCGGGGACGAGATCTAGGAGGTACGACATGGGCCCGTCTCGTGAGGTCCGGAACTGTGGCCGGACACTCGGATTCTTTCGGATTGCCCGTCGCCGCGCATCGACGTCGCCCGTAGTCACCGTCGTCGGTGGGCCCGCGAGCGGGCGGGTGGCGCGATGACGGCCCCGGACCGACTCGTTCGGACTGGTGGGGCACGCCCATCGCGCCGGCGTTCGGTCTTCGGGCCCCTCGCGGTCGCCTCGGGCGTGGTCGCCGCCGTCTCGCTGGGGGCCTTTGGGCTCTCCGTCGCGGACGCCGCGACCACGACGGTCGGCCTTGGTACGGCCTCGAGCTTCGCCGTCCTGGCCGGCAGCACGATCACCAACACCGGATCGTCGGTCATCGCTGGCGATATCGGGCTATCGCCGGGGACCGCCGTCACGGGCTTCCCGCCCGGGGCGCAGAGTTCAGGCGTCACCGACGTGAACAACGCGTTGGCCGCCGGAGCCCAGACCGACCTCACGACCGCCTATAACGACGCCGCGTCGCGCACGCCCTTCACGACCGTCACGGCCGACCTCGGGGGCACGACCCTCGTGCCGGGCGTCTATCGCTCGTCGACCAGCCTGTCGCTGACCGGCGCGGTCACCCTGAACGGGGGCGGCAACACGAATGCGGTGTTCGTGTTCCAAGCGGGATCCACCCTGACCTCGGCGCCGGGCAGCACCGTCGTGCTGGAGAACGGAGCGCAGGCGTGCAACGTCTTCTGGCAGGTTGGTAGTTCCGCGACCCTCGGCACGACGTCGAACTTCTCCGGCACGATCATGGCCCTGACCTCGATCACCCTGGATACGGGGGCGAGTGTGAGTGGGCGAGCGCTCGCGCGCAACGGTGCCGTCACCCTCGACGACAACTCCATCACGGTCCCCTCGTGTTCCGTCGCGACGACCACCACGACGAACGCCCCCACGACGACCACCACGGTCGCTCCGACGACGACCACCACGGCCGCTCCGACCACCACCACCACGAGGCCGGTCACCACGACGACGTCGCCGACCACAACGACGACCGGGGCGATCCCCTCGGGATCGCCGGGAACGGGCTTCGGTGGGACGGCGGGATCGGGATCGTCGCCCCTCGTCCCGTTCGGCCTGAGCGCGTTGGCGCTGTCGTTCCTCTTCGGCCTCCTGGCCGTGCGGGCCCGTCGACGCCGGATCGCGGCCGACCGCGGGTCGACGGACGACATCCCCGACGGGGCGTAGGACCCGAGTGAGGCGACCGACGGGCTACGGGGTCGCGAGCCTCGTCGCCCTGGCGGTCGCGGTGGGATCCCTGGTCGGTGCGCTGCCGGCCAGGGATCCGGGCACCCTCGTGCTGAGCCCGGCCGCCCCCGCCGGGGCCGCCGCCCCGGGTGCGCCCCCGCCGCTGACGCGCCCTAGCCCGGTGGTGCGCCCTAGCCCGGTGGCGCACTCTCGGCCGGTGCACCTGACGATTCCGGCGCTCGGCATCTCGACCGCGGTTGGACTCTTGGGACTCCAGCCCGACGGTCAGGTCATGGTGCCCACGACGGTCCACACCGTGGGGTGGTTCCGCGATGGGCCGACGCCGGGCGTGGTGGGCTCCGCGGTGATCCTCGGTCACGTCGACTCCTATCGCGGTCCGGGCATCTTCTTCGAACTCAAAACGATGCGCACCGGCGACGTCATCCGCGTCACGCTCGCCGATCACGTCGTGCTCACCTTCGTGGTGACCCGCGTCGTGCAGTTCGCCAAGACGCACTTCCCCGATCGCCTGGTCTACGGGCCCCACGGGACCCGCTCTCTCAACCTGGTCACCTGCGGCGGCGTCTTCAACCACGCCACGGGCAGTTACGAGTCCAACGTCGTCGTGTTCTCGACGATGCTGCGCGCCAGCTGACGGCGACGCGCCGCGTCGCCGGGGCTCGCGGGTCGAGACCGTGTCGACGTCCCCGCGTGGGGACGGACCCTGGAGCTACGGAGGCCCCCCGCTTTACCGGGTCCGGCGCGCTCGACTCGGGCCTCATCTCGTCGGGTCGGGTCGCGGGTAGCCTGGTCCCGCCGAGGTCCGCCGCGACGGCTGGGTCCCGTGCGACGGTCCTCCGTGAACCGAGTCAGGGGTGGAAGCCAGCAGCTCTCAGCGGACGGCGCCGGGTGCCACGGTCCGCCTGGTCGTCGCGGCGCCTCGGTCTGTCTCGGGCCGTCGTTAGCATGACCCCATGCCCGACGGCCCCGCGACGCCGACCCCGCTCGAGGGCGTCACCTCCCTCTACCGCCGCTTCCGGCCCGGCCGGTTCGTCGAGCTGCGGGGCCAGGACCACGTCGTTCGGGCGCTGCGCGGCGCGGTGGCCAACGGACGGGTCTCCCACGCCTACCTCTTCTCCGGGCCGCGCGGGACCGGCAAGACGACGTCGGCCCGGATCCTGGCCAAGGCGCTCAACTGCGAGGAGCCCGTCGACGGGGACGCCTGCAACGCCTGCGCCAGTTGCGTGGCGATCACGCGGGGGTCGTCGCTCGACGTCATCGAGCTGGACGCGGCCTCTAACAACGGCGTCGACGACGTGCGCGACATCGTGGCCGGCGCCTGGCACGGCACGCCGGGCACGTGGAAGGTCTACATCGTCGACGAGGTCCACCAGCTCTCCAAGGCCGCCTCGGCCGCCCTCTTAAAGACCCTCGAGGAGCCGCCGGCCCACGTCGTGTTCGTCCTGGCGACGACCGACCCCCACAAGGTGCTGCCGACCATCCGCTCGCGCACCCAGCACCTCGAGTTCCGCCTCTTCCCGGCCGAGACCCTGGCGTCGTTGCTCAAAGACGTGAGCGACGCGGCCGACCTCGCGACCGACGTGGCGACGCTGGAGGCGGCCGTGCGACTCGGGCGCGGCTCGGCCCGCGACGCGTTGAGCGCCCTCGACCAACTCCTCGCCACCGGCGCGGTCGCCGAGGCCCGACCGACCTTCGACGGCCTTCTCGAGGGGATCGTCCGCGCCGACGCCGTCTCGACGCTGGCGGCGTTGGCGACGTTGGTGGGCGAGG
Source organism: Acidimicrobiales bacterium (assembly GCA_035702745.1). Lineage (GTDB taxonomy): Bacteria > Actinomycetota > Acidimicrobiia > Acidimicrobiales > RAAP-2 > RAAP-2. The sequence goes on from DASSZS010000028.1 coordinate 6,870, forward strand.
GGTGGGACCCCGAGCAGCTGGCCGAGAGCCTCGCCGGAGAGCTCCGCCAGGTCTTCCTGCTCCAAGTTGCCCCCCGGGTGGCCGACGCCGTCGACGCGGACCGGGCCCGCCTGGTCGACTGGGGCGAGCGACTCGGCCTCGCGCGCACGGTGCGCGTCCTCGAGGCGGTGGGACGCGCGATTCGCGAGATGAAGAGCGCACCGGACAAGGTGGTCATCCTCGAGGTCGCTTTGGTGCGCCTGGTGCGCCCCGAGCTCGAGGCGACCGTCGAGGCGCTCGACGAGCGCCTCACCCGACTCGAGCGCGAGCTGCGCGCTCCGAGCCCGGCCGCGCCGGCCGCGCCGGCCCGCCGCCCGATCGGCCAGGGCGTGACGGCTACGCCGCCTCCGAGCGCGTCCGGGCCGGCGGCGGCCCCGCCCCCCGACGCGCCGGCCCCGGCGCCCTCGGTCGAAGGAGACGGTGGGGGCGCGAGCGGGGTGGTCCCCACGCTGGAGGACGTGCGCACCCGCTTCGTCGAGCGGGTGGTGCCGCGGACCTCGCGGGCGGCCCAGCTCATCTTGCGCTCGGCGAGGGTGGAGGCCCTTGACGGCACGGTCCTCACCATCGCGGTGGCGAGTGAGGAGATGCGCCAGAACACCGAGATGATCACCCAGGGACTGCGGGGCGCGCTCGAGCACGAGTTCCAGCGCGGCTTCACCATCCGCTGGAGCGTCGACCCGTCCCTCGTCGTCGCGACGCCGGGGCCCGCGCCGCGGCGCGCGTCGACACCGATTCGCGACGAGGAGGTCCACGACACCGGTGACGACGACGCGCAGGTGGTCGTCGTCGACTCGGCCGCCGAGCACCTCATCACCGAGATGTTCCCCGGCGCCGAGGAGATCTCGTGAACTACCCCCCGGCCCTGCAGAGCGCCATTGACGAGCTCGGTCGCTTCCCGGGCGTCGGTCCGAAGTCGGCCCAGCGGATCGCGTTCTGGCTGATGCGCCAGCCGCGCGAGGACGTCGAGCGACTGGCGGGGTCGCTCACCGAGATGACGACTCGCCTGGCCTTTTGTGAGCGCTGCTGCAACGTGGCCGAGGTCGGTGGGCTCTGCCCGGTCTGCGCCGACCCGCGGCGCGACCCCACGGTGATCTGCGTGGTGGAGAGCCCGCCCGACGTCGCGGCGGTCGAGCGCTCCGGCGCGTTCCACGGCACCTACCACGTCCTGCACGGCGTCCTCAATCCCCTCGAGGGCATCACCCCGGAGCGGCTGCGCATCAGTGAGCTCCTCGAGCGGCTGCGCGGCCCGGTGAAGGAGGTCATCCTCTGCTTCAACTCCAACGTCGAGGGCGATCACACCGCGATGTATCTCACCCGTCTGCTCCAGGTGCCCGGACTCGTCGTCTCCCAGCCGGCGAGCGGTCTGCCGGTGGGCGGTGACGTCGAGTTCGCCGACGACCTCACCCTCGGTCGGGCCTTCGAGGGCCGCCGGATCCTCTCGGACTGACCCGCTCCGCGGGACTGCGCCGACACGAGACCCGCGGCCGGGCCGCACGCTCGCGGGGGTCGTCGAGGCGTAGCGACACCAGAGCCGAGGCGGGCCCTCGACGCCGTGTGCGACAGACTGGGCGCGTGCGCTATCTCATCGTCGTGCGCCACGCGTCGGCCGAGGACGCCGCACCGGGGCGTGGCGACGTCGAACGGATCCTCTCTCCGAAGGGCCGTCGCCAGTGCGCGCGCCTGCGCGCATGGGCCGAGGACCCCGAGGCGCTCAGCCGCTTCGGCCCGGTGACGGCCGTGGTGAGCGCGGCCGCGCGCACGCGCGAGACCTTCGAGCGGGCCTTCGCGGGGACCGCCCTCGTCGCCGAGTCGTTCGAGAGCGCCGCGCTCTACAACGGACGGCGTCACGTCGGGGTCGAGGAGGTCGTCGCTGAGCTCGTCGCCCACGACGCGGCCGGCCGCTCGCTGATGGTGGTCGGTCACAACCCCACGGTCCGCGAGGTCGTCGACACCCTAGGGGTCGACGTGCCGCTGGGGCGCGAGGCGTGGTTCCCCAAGGGCGGGGCGGTCGTGCTGGAGATCGGCGACGATCGTCCGATCGGCACCGGGGGGTGGCGCTGCGTCGGGCTCTTCAACCCGGCCGCCGCCGACGGGGGCTAGAGGGTCCGCAGGATCGCCGCGTCGCCCTGGCCGCCGCCCCCGCAGAGGCCGACGGCGGCCAGACCGCCGCCGCGCTCGGCCAGCTCGGTGAGGGCGGTGATCACCAGGCGCGCGCCGGACATTCCGATCGGGTGGCCCAGGGCGATGGCGCCGCCGTTGACGTTCACCCGCTCCTCGTCGACGCCGAGGTCGTCCATCGAAGCCAGGGCGACCGCGGCGAAGGCCTCGTTGATCTCGAGCACGGCCAGGTCGCGTATCTCGACCCCGGCGCGCGTGGCGGCGCGCAGGATGGCCCGCGAGGGTTGGGTGAGCAGCGACGTGTCGGGTCCGGCCACCTGGCCGTAGCCGATGATCTCGCCGATCGGGTCGAGGCCGAGCTCCACGCTTCGCTCGTGGCTCATCACCAGCACCGCCGCGGCGCCGTCGGAGATCTGGCTGGCGTTGCCCGCGGTGATGGTGCCGTCGCTGGCGAAGGCCGGGCGCAGCCGCGCGAGCCCCTCGACGGTGGTGTCGGCCCGGATGCCCTCGTCGGCGTCGAGGGTGAGGGGATCGCCGCCCCGGCGCGGCACGGCGACCGGGGCGATCTCGAGGGCCAGGCGGCCGGCCTTGGCCGCCGCGGCCGCCAACTCGTGGCTGCGCGCGGCGAACTCGTCCTGGCGCTGGCGCGAGAGGCGCCCGGCGCTGTAGCGCTCGGTCGCCAGGCCCATCGCGCAGTGGTCGAAGGCGCACGTGAGCCCGTCGAACATCATCGAGTCGACGACGCTCTGGTCGCCGAGCCGGTAGCCGGCCCGGGCGCCGGGCAGGAGGTAGGGCGCGTTGGTCATCGACTCCATCCCCCCGGCCACCACGACGTCGGCCTCGCCGGCGCGCACCATGAGGTCGGCGAGGTAGATCGACTGCAGTCCCGAGAGGCAGACCTTGTTGACCGTGGTCGCGTGCACGCTCAGAGGGACGCCGGCCTTGGCCGCCGCCTGGCGGGCCGTGATCTGGCCCTGGCCGGCCTGGAGGACCTGGCCCATGAGGACGGCGTCGATCGTGGCGGGGTCGAGGCCCGTCGCCTCGAGGACCGCCCCGATCGCCGCGCCGCCCAGGTCCTGGGCGCTCAGGGGCGCGAAACCGCCGGCCAGCTTGGCGATGGCCGTCCTCTTGCCGGCGACGATGACGCTACGGGTCATGAGACCTCCTTGTCCGCTGAACGACACGTTAGACGGGCCGGAAAGGCGCGGATTCTGGCCGCTAGCCTCTCGCGGATGAGCGAGATCCTCGACGCCGTGCGCGCCGGCGCCGGCCCCGACGAGCTGGCCGCGCTGCCCCTGCCCGCGACGACGCGCGCGGTGCTGGTGCGCCGGGCCGACGCCGGGATGTTCGACGGCCTGGACTCGCGCGAGAAGGATCCGCGTGCGAGCCTGCGCCTCGAGGAGGTGCCCCTGCCCGAGCTCGCCCCCGACGAGGTCTACCTCGCGGTGATGGCCTCGTCGATCAACTTCAACACGGTCTGGACGAGCATCTTCGAGCCCCTGCCGACCTTCGGCTTCCTGGACCGGCTCGGGCGCGAGTCGGTCTGGGGCGCGCGCCACGCGCTCGACTACCACGTCGTCGGCTCGGACGCCGCGGGGGTGGTGCTGCGGGCCGGATCGGCCGTGCGCAACTGGCGGGTCGGGGACCGGGTCACGGTCCACTGCAACTACGTGGACGACCAGGACCCCTCGGCCCACGACGACTCGATGCTCGCGGCCAACCAGCGGATCTGGGGGTTCGAGACGAACTTCGGGGGACTGGCCGACGTCTGCGTCGTCAAGGCCAACCAGCTCATGCCCAAGCCGGCCCACCTCACGTGGGAGGAGGCGGCGGTGAACGCGCTGTGCAACTCGACGGCCTACCGGATGCTGCTCTCGCCCAACGGCGCGCGCATCGGGCCCGGCGACCGGGTGCTGGTGTGGGGGGCGTCGGGCGGAATCGGCTCGTTCGCGGTCCAGCACGTCCTCAACGCCGGTGGCGTGCCCGTCGGGGTCGTCTCGAGCGAGGCCAAGGCCCAGACGCTGCGTGAGCTGGGCTGCGCCCACGTCATCAACCGGGCCGAGAAGCAGTACCGGTTCTGGAAGGACGAGCACACCCAGGACGAGTCGGAGTGGCGTCGGCTGGGCAAGGACATCCGAGAGCTCGTGGGCGAGGACGTCGACGTGGTCTTCGAGCACCCCGGCCGCCAGACGATGGGGGCGAGTGTCTTTGTCGCCCGACGTGGCGGCACGATCGTCACCTGCGCGGCGACGAGCGGCTACATGATCGAGTACGACAATCGCCATCTCTGGATGAGACTCAAGACGATCAAGGGCTCGCACTTCGCCAACTACCGCGAGGCGTGGGCGGCCAACCAGACGCTGATCGACGGACGGGTCGTCCCGCCGATGTCGGCCGTCTTCCCCCTCGAGGCGACCGGCGAGGCGACCTACCAGGTCCACCACAACCGCCACGAGGGCAAGATCGCCGTCTTGTGCGCGGCCGAGCGCGAGGGGCTCGGGGTCAGCGACCCGGTCACCCGCGAGCGGGTCGGTGAGCGACGCCTCACCGTCTTTCGCCGCAACGACCAGGAGGGCTAGATGGAGCTCACCGAGATCGACCACGTCGCCATCGCGGTGCGCGACCTCGACGCGGCGGTGCGCTGGTACGCCGAGGTGCTCAACGCGCCCACGGTGCACCGCGAGGTCGTCGCCTCCGACGGGGTCGAAGAGGCGCTGGTGCGCGTCGCCGACTCCTACGTGCAGCTCCTCACGCCCACGCGCGAGGACTCTCCCGTGGGGCGCTTCCTCGCCGCGCGCGGCGAGGGTCTGCACCACGTCGCCTATCGCGTGGCCGACTGCGCGGCCGCGCTCGAGACGGTGAAGGCCGCGGGCCAGCGCGTCATCGACGAGCACCCGCGACCCGGCTCGCGTGGCACCACGGTCGCCTTCATCCACCCGACGGCGTCCTTCGCGACGCTGATCGAGTTAGTGCAGGAGGGGCCGGGCTCGCCGGTTACCGAGTAGTCCGGCGCGCTACCTCACGGTAAGCGCGCGATTCCTACTTCGAAGTAACGCGATGAGCACCGCGCATTCGCGGCGGCGGCGACTCGTGCGCGCGCGTGGGCCCCGAAGTCGTGCGAACGCGGTGGCTAGCCTCTGGTCCATGGAGCACTCGATGGCGGAACGACTGAAGGAGCTCGAGGCCCGCAAGGCCGAGGCGGTGGTGGCCGGTGGGGAGCGGGCTATCGAGCGCCATCACGCCAAGGGCAAATTGACCGCGCGAGAGCGGCTCGAGTACCTGCTCGACGAGGGCTCGTTCCAAGAGCTCGACATGCTGACGCGCCACAACGCGTCGGGCATGGGCCTGGAGGATTCGCGCCCCTTCACCGACGGCGTGATCACCGGCTACGGCAAGATCGACGGACGCAAGGTCTGCGTCTACTCCCAGGACTTCACCGTCTTCGGCGGCGCGCTCGGTGAGACCCACGGCGAGAAGATCCACAAGATCATGGACCTCGCCACGACGATGGGTCTGCCGATCATCGGGCTCAACGACGGCGCCGGCGCACGCATCCAAGAGGGCGTCGCGGCCCTCAACGCCTACGGCGGCATCTTCTACCGCAACACGCGCGCCTCGGGCGTCGTGCCCCAGGTCTCGGTCATCCTCGGCCCGTGCGCCGGGGGCGCCGTCTACTCCCCGGCCCTCACCGACTTCATCTTCATGGTCAAGGACTCCTCGCACATGTTCATCACCGGTCCCGACGTGGTGAAGTCGGTCACCGGCGAGGACGTCACCCTCGAGGAGCTCGGCGGCGCCCAGACCCACGCGACGCGCTCGGGGGTGGCCAACTTCGTCCTGCCCGATGAGAAGAGCGTCCTCGACGAGGTGCGCTACCTCCTCTCCTTCCTGCCCTCGAACAACATGGAGGAGCCGCCACGGATCCTCGTCGGGGACGACCCGGACCGGCTGTGCGAGGACCTGCGCGACCTCCTGCCCGACTCGTCGAACCAGCCCTACGACATGAAGCGAGTCATCACCTCGATCGTCGACAACGGCGACTACATGGAGGTCCACGCCACCTACGCCCAACAGGTGACCTGCGGCTTCGCCCGCATCGACGGCCACACCGTGGGCATCGTGGCCAACCAGCCCCAGACCCTGGCGGGGGTCCTCGACATCTCCTCGTCGGAGAAGGCCGCGCGCTTCGTGCGCACCTGTGACGCCTTCAACGTTCCGATCGTGACCTTCGTCGACGTGCCGGGCTTCATGCCCGGGGTCTCCCAGGAGTACGGGGGGATCATCCGCCACGGCGCGAAGCTCCTCTACGCCTTCTGTGAGGCGACGGTGCCGCGGATCTCGATCACGACGCGCAAGGCCTACGGCGGCGCCTACGTGGTCATGAACTCCAAGTCGATCGGGGCCGACCTGGCCTTCGCCTGGCCGACGGCCGAGTTCGCGGTCATGGGCGCGTCGGGCGCGGTGGGCATCGTGCACCGGCGCGACCTGGCCGAGGCCGACGACCCCGAGGCGCTGCGCGCCCAGCTGATCGACGACTACGAGGAGCGCTACGTCAACCCCTACATCGCCGCCGAGCGGGGCTTCGTCGACGACGTGATCGACCCGGCCGACACCCGCCGGGTGCTCGCCAAGTCGCTCGAGCTCCTGCGGGGCAAGCGCGAGGAGTTGCCCAAGCGCAAGCACGGGAACGTCCCGCTGTGAGCCACGGCCTGCCCCCACGTCCCCTGCCCCCCGAGGAGGACCTCGCGGCGGTGGTCGCCGCCGCGGAGCTGCTCGTGCGTGAGCGGCGCCGAGCGCTCGACCGGACCCCGGTGTGGCGGTTCTCGGGCCGGTGGTTCAACGCCGGGCGCTACGCCCTGCGTCGACCCCACCAGCTCAACTAGGGCTCGAGGAGCTCGAGCAGGCCGGCGACGATGTCGGCCAGCCGGTAGTCCTTGGGCGTGTAGACGGCCGCCACCCCGGCCGCGCGCAGCGTCGCGGCGTCGTCGGGCGGGATGATCCCGCCGACCACCACGGGCGCCGCGACCCCCTCGGCGCGCAGCCCCTCGATGACCCGGGGCACGAGCTCGAGGTGCGAGCCCGAGAGGATCGAGAGCCCCACCACGTCGACGTCCTCGTCGCGCGCGGCGGCCACGATCTCCTCGGGGGTGGAGCGGATGCCGGCGTAAACGACCTCGAAGCCGGCGTCGCGCGCGGCGACCGCCACCTGCTCGGCCCCGTTGGAGTGGCCGTCGAGGCCGGGCTTGGCGATGAGCAGTCGGGGCGGCGAGCCCCGCCGCCGGGTCAGCGCGCGGCTGCGCTCCGCCAGGTCGTCGAAGCCCTCGCGCGTGGCGCGCGCCGCGGCCACCCCGGTCGGGGCCCGGTACTCGCCGTAGACCGCGCGTAGGGCGCCGGCCCACTCCCCGGTCGTGCCGCCGGCGCGCGCGAGGGCGATCGAGGGGATCATCACGTTGTCGGCCGGGTCGTCGCTCGCCGCCACGCGTCGCAGCTCCTCGAGGGCGGCGGCGACCGCGCGCTCGTCGCGCGCCGCGCGCCAGGCGGCGAGGTCGGCGATCAGCTCGGCCTCGACCGCGGGGTCGACGGTGAGGATCGACTCGGTGCCCGCGCCGAGCGGGGAGGGGGCCGTCTCGGTGAAGCGGTTGACCCCCACCACGACCTGCTGGCCGGCCTCGATGCGCGCGACCCGCGCGGCCTGGCTGGCGACGAGGCGGGCCTTCACCTGCTCGACCGCGGCGAAGGCGCCGCCCAGGGCGAGGACCTCGTCGAGCTCGGCGAGGGCCGCCTCGCGCAGGTCGCGCACGAGCGACTCCATGACGACCGAGCCGGCGAAGAGGTCGGGGTACTCCAAGAGGTCGCTCTCGTAGGCGAGGACCTGCTGGAGCCGCAGGCTCCACTGCTGGTCCCACGGGCGCGGCAGGCCGAGGGCCTCGTTCCACGCCGGCAGCTGGATGGCCCGGGCCCGGGCGTCGGCCGAGAGGGTCACCCCGAGCATCTCGAGCACGATCCGGCCGACGTTGTTCTCGGGCTGCTGCTCGGTCAAGCCCAGCGAGTTGACCTGGACGCCGTAGCGGAAGCGCCGCTTCGCGGGGTCCTCGACCCCGTAGCGGGTGCGGCAGATCTCGTCCCACACGGCGGTGAAGACCCGCATCTTGGCGGTCTCTTCGACGAAGCGCACCCCAGCGTTGACGAAGAAGGAGATCCGCCCGACGACCTCGCCCAGGCGGGACGGGTCGACCTTGCCCGAGTCGCGCACGGCGTCGAGGACGTCGATCGCGGTCGCCAGGGCGTAGGCGACCTCCTGGGCCGGCGTGGCGCCGGCCTCTTGGAGGTGGTAGCTGCAGACGTTGATCGGGTTCCACCGCGGCACGTGGGCGACGCCGTAGGCGATGGTGTCGACGATGAGCCGCCGCGACGGCTCCGGCGCGAAGATGTAGGTGCCCCGGCTCAGGTACTCCTTGACGATGTCGTTCTGGATGGTGCCCTGGAGCCGGGCGGGGTCGTCGCCGCGCTCCTCGGCCAGCGCCAGGTAGAGCGCCCACAGCCAGGCGGCGGTCGCGTTGATGGTCATCGAGGTGTTCATCTCGGTGAGGGGCAGGCCCTCGAAGAGCTGGCGCACGTGACCCAAGTGGGCGACCGGCACCCCGACCTTGCCGACCTCGCCGCGCGCGGCCGCGTCGTCGGGGTCGTAGCCGGTCTGGGTCGGCAGGTCGAAGGCGATCGAGAGGCCCGTCTGCCCCTTGGCCAGGTTGGTGCGGTAGAGGGCGTTGCTCGCGGCGGCGCTGGTGTGGCCCGAGTAGGTCCGCATCACCCACGGGGTCGCGCGCTCGCCCATCGTTAGCGGTACGGGTAGAAGCCCGAGCCGGACTTGCGCCCCAGGCGTCCGGCCGAGACCATTCGGCGAAGGAGGGGTTCGGGGGCGTAGTTGGGGTCGCGGTACTCGGCGTAGAGCGCCTCGAGGATGGCGATCGAGGTGTCCAGACCCACCAGGTCGAGCAGCGCGAAGGGCCCCATCGGGAAGCCGCAGCCCCCCTTCATCGCGGCGTCGATCCCCTCCTTGGTCGCGACGCCCCGCTCGAGGAGGCGCACGGCGTTGTTGAGGTAGGGGAAGAGGAGGGCGTTCACGATGAACCCGGCCTGGTCCTTCACCTCGATGGGGTCCTTGCCGCACTCGCGCACGAAGGCGACCGCGCGCGCCACGACCGCCTCGTCCACCGAGAGGGGTCGGACCACCTCGACCAGGGTCATCTGGGGTGCGGGGTTGAAGAAGTGGATGCCGAGGACCCGCTCGGGGTGGGGCACCTGCATCGCCAGGTCGATCACGGGCAGGGTGGAGGTGCCCGTGGCGATCACGGCGTCCTCGGCCACGACCCGGCCCAGGGCGCGGAAGAGGTCGAGCTTCACCTCGAGGTCCTCCACCACCGACTCGATGACGAGGTCGCACTGGGCGAGGTCACCCAGCTCGGTCGTGGTGGTGATGCGCGCGCGCAGGGCGGCGGCCTCGGCGCTCGTGCGCTTGCCGCGCTCGACGGCCCGGGCCAGCGACTCGTCCAGGCGCGCCCCCAGGTCGGACGCGCCGGCGCCGTTGCGGGCGCGCAACACGACGGCCGACCCGCAGCCGGCGGCGACCTCGGCGATGCCGCTCGCCATGATCCCCGACCCGACGACGCCGACTCTGCCGAACTCCATGGGTGGACATTATCGTTACCCCCGAGTAAATCGGAGGGGGCGATGACGACGACCGTGCTGGCGGGCTCTCTCGGCGCGGCCGCGGCGGTGCTCGGTTCGCTCGGGCTCGGCCCGGGCGCCGACTGCGTCGTCGTGCCGACGGCCGCCGCCTTCACCGGGGCGACCGAGGCCACCGTGCGCGCCGCCGAGACGCTCGCGGCGCTGGGCGTGCGCGTCGAGGGCCTGGTGGCCCTCACCCGCGAAGAGGCGGCCAACGAGTACGTCGCGCGCCGCGTGGGCGAGGCGGACCTCGTCGTCGTGCTCGACGGCGCCGCCCTGCACGCGAGGGCGGTGTGGCGCGACAGTCGACTGGGCGCGGCGATCGCCGCCTCGCGCCGACTCCTCGCCGTGGGTGACGTGGCCTCGCTCCTCTTTGCGGTCATGGTCGACCCGCGCGGCGGCGCTCCCACGATCGGTCTCGGCTATCGCGACGGGCTCGTCGTGACGACGCGTGCGTCGAAGGACCAGCTCGCGCGCACGCGCGCTCTCGTGGGCGACGACGCGACCCTGTGCGTGCTCGACGAGGACGGGGTGGTGGTCGGCGAGGACGGCGTCTGGCGGGTCGGCGCGGGATCGGTCGAGGTCACCCGGGGCGAGAGCCCGGCGACGCTCTAACGAGTTGGGGGTCTCTCCAACCGGAGTGGATGGCGGTCAGGGCAGTCGTGTCATGGGGGTGCTCAACGCACCACCGTGAGGGTGGCTCACGACAGGTGATGTCGGATGGTACGCCAGACCCCGGCAGCCTCGACGATCACCAGTAGGCCCAGCGCGACGTAGGCGCCGAGCGCGCCGGCAAGCTTCCCGACCACCAAGGCCATAAGCCCGATGGCGATCAGTGTCAGCCAAAATTTGACCGCACCGACCACGAACTTCATCCCACCCCCGATGGACCGCGGAGTCTCTTGAAGAACCGTACCCCGACGCCCGCGGCTGTCGTTCGAACGCCGTGTACTTCTGGGCGACCGCGGTCGGCGTGGGTGATCGCACGGTTCGGTCGCTCACTCCCGTTAGGGGGAGAACCCTCAACGAGTTAGGACTCCTTGACGGTGACCGACTCGATCACCACGCGCTCGCTCGGCTGGCCCGAGCGGGTCCCGACCGCGTCGATGGCCGCGACCACGTCCAGGCCGGCCACGACCTTGCCGAAGAGCGAGTAGAGCGGGGGCAGGCGCACCCCGTCGGGGCCGCTGATGACGAAGAACTGCGAGCCGTTGGTGTTGGGCCCGGCGTTGGCCATGGCCAGTGAGCCCAGCTCGTAGCGCCCGGGCTTGGGCAGCTCGTCGGCGAAGCGGTAGCCCGGGCCGCCGGTGCCGGTGCCCGTGGGGTCCCCGCCCTGGAGGACGAAGCCCGGGATGACCCGGTGGAAGACGACGCCGTCGAAGTAGTGCCAGCGCGCCAAGAAGACGAAATTGTTCACCGTCGCCGGGGCGCCCAGCGCGTCGAGGGCGATCTCGAGGGTGCCCTTGGAGGTCACCATCGTGGCGCGGTAGGTCCTTTTGGGGTCGATCATCATGTCGGGCGCCGCGTCGAAGTGCTGACGCTGCGGGCTCGACCCGTCGGGGTTGGGGATGTCCACGGCGCCTCCTCGCGCTAGCCGACCTTCAAGAGGTCGACGATGAAGACCAGGGTGTCGTTCTTCGCGATGCCCGGGCCGGCGGACGTGGCGCCGTAGCCCAGGGCGGGCGGGATGATCAGTTCGCGCCGTCCGCCCACGCGCATCCCCGCGACGCCCTCAACCCAGCCGGGGATGACGCTGCCGGTGGCGAGGGTGAACTGGAAGCCGGTCTTGGCGATCGACGGCGTCGTCCACGAGGCCTGGATGACCTTGCGGGTCGAGTAGGTGGCCAGCACGTACTGCACCGTGAGCTTGTCCCCGACCTTGGCGATCGCTCCGGTGCCCGTGATGAGGTTCGACACCTCCATCGAGGTGGGCGGCGGTCCGGGGGGCACCACCAGGGTGGGCTCAGTGCCGAAGGTGCCGGCGGGGGAGGGGTCGGCGACTTTGGGGAAGCTCGTCGGCACCGTCGTCGTCGTGGTCGGTCCGGTCGAAGTTGTCGTCGTCGGCGCGGCCGCGGTCGTGGTCGTCGTCGTGGGTCCCTTGCCGGAGCCGCCGAAGAGGAGGAAGCCGGTGCCGATCACGAGTGCGGCGACGATCACCCCGATCACCGCGCGCCGCACGCTCGTGCGACGCCGCTCGGCGCGCTGGAGGCGCTCGATCTTCTCGCGTCGGGCCGCCTTCTGCCGCTCTCTCTTGGACGTTGCCATGGGTGCGACTCTAGTGGGACCCCCAGGGCTCCTTTGGGGGGGCCGGTATCCTTCCCCCATGGCGCTCATCGTCCAGAAGTTCGGGGGGACGTCGGTGGGCGACGCCGAACGCATCTTGGCGGTGGCGCGCCACGTGGCCGAGACGAGGGCCCGCGGCAACGAGGTCGTCGTGGTCGTCTCGGCCATGGGCCAGTTCACCGACGAGCTCATCGCGCTGGCCGACGAGGTGACCCCGACCCGACCCGCCCGGGAGATGGACATGCTCCTCACGGCGGGCGAGCGCATCTCCATGGCGCTGGTCTCGATGGCCCTGGGGGCCCTCGACGTCGGTTCGGCCTCCTTCACCGGCAGCCAGGCCGGGATCATCACCGACACCCGGCACATGTCCGCGAAGATCCTCGAGATGCGCCCCGACCGGATCCGCGAGGCCCTGGCCATGGGGCTGGTGCCCGTGGTGGCCGGCTTCCAGGGGGTCTCGACCGAGCGCGACATCACGACCCTCGGGCGGGGTGGCTCGGACGTCACGGCGGTCGCCCTCGCCCACGCCCTCGGCGCCGAGGTCTGCGAGATCTACACCGACGTGCCCGGGGTCTTCAGCGCCGACCCTCGGGTGGTGCCCCGGGCGCGCCGACTCGAGAGGGTGTCGTTCGACGAGATGCTCGAGATGGCCGCCACCGGCGGGCGCGTGCTCATGCTGCGCTCGGTGGAGTTCGCGCGCCGCCACGGCGTGCCGCTGCACGTGCGCTCGAGCTTCACCTGGGAGCAGGGAACCTGGATCGTGGAGGAGGAGCCATCCATGGAAGAGGCCATCGTGTCGGCGATCACCGACGACACCTCAGAGGCGAAGATCACCGTGGGCGGGGTCCCGGACCGACCGGGCGTCGCCGCGACGCTCTTTCGGGCGCTGGCCGGGGCCGGCATCAACGTCGACATGATCGTCCAGAACGTGAGCGCGCACAACGTGACCGACATCTCTTTCACCGTGGCCAAGACCGATCTCGACCCGGCGATGGCGGCCTGCACCGAGGTCGCCCGGACGATCGGGGCCACCGAGGTGACGAGCGACGACGGGATCGGCCGGGTCTCGCTCGTGGGCGCCGGGATGAAGTCGAGCCCCGGTGTCACCGCCCTGATGTTCGAGACCCTGTCGGACCAGGGAATAAACATCGAGATGATCTCGACGAGCTCGATCCGGATCTCGTGCGTGGTGCGCGCCGAGAGGGTCGCCGACGCGGTGCGCAGCCTGCATCGCGCCTTCGGTCTGGACGCGTCGTGAGCCGTCGGGTGACCCTGGCGGTCGTGGGGGCGACGGGCCAGGTCGGCGCGGTGATGTGCGCGATCCTGGCCGAACGGGCGTTCCCGGTGGACGAGGTGCGCTTCTTCGCCTCGGCCCGCTCGGCCGGCACGACCCTGCCCTTCGCCGGGCGCGACGTCGTCGTCGAGGACGCCGAGGGCGCCGACTTCGGTGGCATCGACATCGCCCTGTGCTCGTCGGGTGCGGCGTCCTCGCGGGTGCTCGCTCCCCGCCTCGCCGCCGCGGGCGCCCTGGTGATCGACAACTCCTCGGCGTGGCGGATGGACCCCGAGGTGCCCCTCGTCGTGCCCGAGGTCAACGCGCACGCGCTGGGCGAGGTCGTCAAGGGCATCGTCGCGAACCCGAACTGCACGACGTTGGCCGCGATGCCCGTCCTCAAGGCGCTCGATCGCGCGGCCGGGCTGCGCGTCGTGGTCGCGGCGACGTACCAGGCGGCGAGCGGCGCGGGACGCGACGGCGTCGAGGAGCTCGCGGCGGGGATCGGCGACGGCGCCTCGGCCCGCCGGCTCACCTTCGACGGCTCGGCCCTGCCCTTCACGACCGGGGTGAAGTTCCCGGTCACCCTGGCCCACAACGTCATCCCGCTCGCCGGATCCATCGTCGACGACGGCCTCTTCGAGACGAACGAGGAGAAGAAGCTGCGCGACGAGAGCCGCAAGATCCTGGAGCTGCCCGACCTCGTGGTGAGCGGCACCTGCGTGCGGGTCCCGGTCTTCACGGGGCACTCGCTCGCCCTGACCCTCGGCTTCGCCCGCCCCCTCTCGCCCGAGGCGGCGACCGAGATCCTCTCGCGCGCCGAGGGCGTGGTGGTCCACGACCTGCCCACCCCGCGCCTCGCCGCGGGCCGGGACCCGAGCTACGTCGGGCGCATTCGCTCGAGCGACGCCTTCGAGCACGGGCTGTCGCTCTTTGTCACCGGCGACAACCTGCGCAAGGGTGCGGCGCTCAACGCCGTCCAGATCGCCGAGGCGTGGTTGGCGCGCACTTAGTCGGCGCCGTCGCGGCCGACCTGGCGCCGCGCCAGGTTGACGCAGTGGTCGCCGAAGCGCTCGTAGAAGCGGGCGATCAGCGCCACCTCGACGGCCACCGGCACGCTCATCGACCCCGAGGTCAACTCCGCGGTGAGCGAGACGTGCAGGTCGTCCAGCTCGTCGTCGATGTCCTCGATCACCCCTACGGCCTCGGGCTTGCCGTCGACGATGACGTCGGTCGCCTCGCGCCAGATCGTCGTGGCGACCTCGCCCATACGTTCGATGAGCCCGCGGCTGCGCGGGCTCATCTCGTTGCCCAGCCCGCGGGCCGCGCGCCGCGCGATGTGCTCGGCCAGGTCGCCGTTGCGCTCGACCTCGGGCAGGATGCGCAACAGCACCAGCAGGTCCTGGCGGTCGTCGCTCGAGAGGTCGGGCGAGCCGACCAGGCGCGTCTCGGCCGCCGCGACCAGCCCGTCGACGAGTTCGTCGACGGCGACGTCGGCCTCCACGACGCGCTTGGCGAGCTCGCGGTCGTTGGCTAAGAGGGCGTGGGTCGCCCCGGCCATGGCCTCGCCCACGAGGGCGAAGGCCCGCACCACGTCGGGGCGCAAGTCGTCGCTCGCCGGCACCGCCCGGGGGGCGGGCGCCGCGACGGGCGGGGCGAACCGGAACAGCTTGGCCACCCCGCCAGGCTACCGGTGGTGACAGCGACTTCCTAGGGTGGGGAGGAGGGAGGCACCATGATCGCAGTCGTGTCCACACTCGCCGGGCTGGTCGTGGGCGCGGCCGTCGCCGTCGCCTGGTCCGAGCGGCGCGCCCGAGGGCTGCGCGAGGAGGCCGGGCGGGCCCGCACCGAGCTCGCGGTGCGCGAGGCCGAGCTGCGCGCGGCCCGCGAGGAGACCGAGCGTCAGCGCGTCGAGCACGCCCGCGCCCTCGAGAACCTCCGGGACGTCTTCCAATCGGAGTCGGCCAAGATCCACCTGGAGGCCGTCGACCAGCTCGCCCGGCGTGAGGACCAGGTGTTCGCCCAGCGCGAGCAGGCGCTCGATCGGACCCTCAAGCCGTTGAACGACCTGCTGCACGAGTACCAGCGCAACCTGAGCGACTTCGACCGCCAGCACACCGAGGCCCTGGGCGAGGTGCGCACCCGGGCCGAGGCCCTCCTCGCGGCCCAGCACGCCACCCAGGACGAGACCCGCCGGCTGAACCAGCTCCTCGGGCGCAGCGACCACCGCGGTCGCTGGGGGGAGATCCAACTCCAGAACGTGCTCGAGAAGTCGGGGCTGCGCGCCGGGGTCGACTACGAGCTCCAGGTGAACGCCGCGGGGGAGTCCGGCCGCCAGCGGCCGGACTGCGTGGTGAACCTGCCCGGCGGGGTGCGCGTCGCCGTCGACGCGAAGTTCCCCTTCGACGCCTTCGAGGCCTCGCTGGCGACCGACGACGCCAACGAGCGCGAGCGACTCGAGGCCAAGCACGCCAGGGATCTCAAGAGCCACGTGCGGACCCTGCGCGACAAGGCCTACTGGGAGTCGGTCGCCCCCTCGCCGGAGTTCGTGGTCTGCTTCGTCCCGAGCGACGCGGCCGTCACGGCCGCCTACCGCGCCGACGGTGAGATCGACGGCTTCGCCTGGGGCCAGCGGGTCCTGATCGTCGGACCCACCAGCCTGCTGTCGTTGCTGTGGTCGGTCGCCCTCGTGGTGCGCCAGCAGCGCCTCTACGACAACGCCGAGCGCATCTTCGACCAGGCCGGGGAGATCATCAAGCGGATCCGCAACGTGGCCGAACCCGTGTCGAGGATGGGCCGCTCCCTCGACCAGGTGGTCGACAGCTTCAACAAGATGGTCGGCTCCTTCGAGTCCCGACTGATCCCCGGCGCGCGCGAGCTCGAACGGCTCGGCGCGCGCGGCGGCAAGGACCTGCCCGAGCTCGGGCCCGTGGAGCGCGTCGCGGCTCGCCCCAACCCCCAGCGCTGGGGCGCGCCGGACGAGCCCCTCGGCCTGGAGGGACCGGTCGTCGACGCCGCGCTCGACGAGTCGCCCGCCGAGAGCCGAGATGAGGACGACGAGTAAGTTCGTCCTCCGTGGCTCGCTCGAAAGCTCAGCGCCGGCGCGTCTCGCTGGGCGTGCTCGTGGTCCTGGTCGCCACGTTCTTGGTGCTGGTGTTCGCCCGCGACGTCTCGCGTGCGGCGCACGACGCGACGACGGCCCGGCGAAGTGAGAACCTGAGCTTCGCGGCGCTCGCCAACGCCCTCATCACCTCGGAGAATCAGGTGGACGCGCGCCTGGCCTACCTGCTCGCCCACGGGGGTGGGCTCTCCCGGCCGGTCCTCGGGGCCCGGCTGGGCCAGCTCGCCCAGGCCGTCGCCGCCTGGTCCGGGGAGGGCCGCCGACTGCGCTCGCCCCGTCTCGCCCACGACGTGAACGCCGAGCTCGCCGACCTGACCCAGACGCGCGCCGCCGCCATGTTGTCTCTGATCGTCTCGGTCGAGCGGGCGCTGCGGCTGCCGACCTCGCCCGGGGCGGGCGGGTCCGTGATCCCCGACCCGGCCGGCGCCCTGCGCGCCACCGCCCGGCAGTGGAACGCCGAGCGCTTCGCCCTCGCGCGCGAGCCCGGCCACGCCCACCTGCTCGCGACCTCGGCCCAGACCCCGGGGGCACTGGCGGCGGGGGACCTCGCCACCCTCGAGCGCTCGCGCCGCCTGACGCTGGTGCGCGCGATCGGCATCGCGGCGGTGCGGGTCGTGCCCTCGCCCCTGCCCGCCCCGTCGGGCACGGTGATCGTGCCGCCGGTGTCGCGCGTCACCTTTGACGTGTCGGTGGTCAATGGGGCCGACGTCGTCCAACCGGTCACGCTGTCGGTCTCGGTCGAACCGCTCAACGGTCGCGGGTCGGCGTCACGCCAGCGGGCCCGCGCGACCCTCGCTCCGCTGGGCGGGTGGGCCTTCTCCCTCGCGCCCTTCGCGACGGTGCCCAGCGAGCGGGCTCGCGTCGTCGTGCGCGTCGCGGGCGCCCCGGCGGCGTCGGGACTGCCCCTCGAGGAGACCTACACGCTCGTCCTGTCGCCCTCGGGGACCGGCTGAGCCGAACTGGTTACTCGCGAGTTGCCCTAGAGTTGGCTACGCCCCTAAGACGAATCGAGGAACAGTGGCTGAGTCGATCACGGTGACCGACAACCGTACGGGCGTGACTCGCGAGATCCCGATTGAGCACGGCGGCGTCGCCGCCAGCGAGTTCGCCAAGGTCGTCCCCGGCGTGTGGTTCTACGACCCCGGCTTCATGACCACGGCGATGGCCGAGTCGTCGATCACCTACATCGACGGCGACGCCGGGATCCTGCGCTACCGGGGGTACCCGATCGAGCAGCTGGCCGAGCGCTCGACCTTCCTCGAGGTGGCCTACCTCCTGCTCTACGGCGAGCTGCCCACGGCCGAGCAGTTCGAGGGCTGGAAGAAGGACGTCACCTACCACACCTATATCCACGAGAACGTGCGCAAGCGCTTCCTCGAGGGCTTCAACTACGACGCCCACCCGATGGGGATGCTGGTGTCGGCGATCGCGGCGCTGTCCACCTACTACAAAGAGGCCAAGGACCTGGCCGACCCCGAGGTCCTGAACAAGCAGATCGTCCGGCTGATCGCCAAGATGCCCACCCTGGCCGCCGCGGCCCACCGCTTCTCGGTGGGCATGCCCTTCGTGTACCCCGACAACTCGCTCGGCTACGCCCAGAACTTCCTGTCGATGATGTGGAAGGTGGCCGAGCCCCACTACGAGCCGGACCCGGTCCTGGCGCGGGCGCTCGACCTCTTGTTCATCCTGCACGCCGACCACGAACAGAACTGCGGCACCACGGCGATGCGGGTCGTGGCCTCCTCGCACGCCGACCCCTACTCGGCCACCGCGGCCGCCACGGCGGCGCTCTACGGCCCGCGCCACGGTGGGGCCAACGAGGCCGTGCTCAAGATGCTCTCGCGCATCGGCCACCTGGACAACGTGCCGAGCTACATCGAGGCCGTCAAGCGTCACGAGGTGATGCTCGAGGGCTTCGGCCACCGGGTGTACAAGAACTTCGACCCGCGGGCCAAGATAATCAAGCGCACGGCCGACGCCGTCTTTGAGGTCACCGGCAAGAACCCGCTGCTCGACATCGCCCTGAAGCTCGAAGAGGTGGCGCTCGCCGACGACTACTTCGTCTCACGCAAGCTCTACCCCAACGTCGACTTCTACTCGGGGCTGATCTACCAGGCCATGGGCTTCCCGACCGAGATGTTCACCGTCCTCTTCGCCATCCCGCGCACCGCCGGGTGGCTCTCGCACTACAAAGAGCTGCTGGCCCAGGACTCCAAGATCGCCCGGCCCCGCCAGCTCTACGTCGGGCCCGGCCAGCGCGACTACGTGGCGATGGACGCGCGGGGCTAGCCCCGCGGCGCGATAACGCGCGTCAGGCCCTCTTGGACCATCGAGACCAGCAGCTCGCCCTGGCGGCTGAAGAGGAAGCCCCGCGCCAGCCCGCGCCCGCCGAAGGCGATCGGCGACTCGGTGTCGTAGAGCAGCCAGTCGTCGGCGCGCGCCTGGTGGTGGAACCACATGCAGTGGTCGAGGCTCGCGCCCATGAACGTCCCGTCGGTCCAGTCGATCCGGTGGGGCTTGACGATGGCGTCGAACAGGTTCATGTCCGAGGCGTAGGCGATCACGCACGCGTGCAGCAGCGGGTCCTCGGGCAGGTCGCCGTCGGCGCGGATCCACAGCTGCTGGCGCGGGTCGGTGGGGCGCGCCGGATCGCCCGGGATCGGCCCGATGAAGCGCTGGTCGATGGGGTGGTGGCGCATCAGCCACTCGTCGAGGTCGCCCCGTCCGTTGGCGATCCGCTCGGCCAGGCGCGGGATCGACTCGGGCGCGGGCACCTCGGGCATCGCGATCTGGTGGGTCAGGCTCACCTCGTCGGTGTGGAAGCTCGCCTCCATGTTGTAGATGGCCTTGCCGTGCTGGACGGCCACCACGCGCCGCGTGGTGAAGCTGCGCCCGTCGCGGATCCGGTCGACCTCGTAGAGGATCGGGGTCGTGGGGTCGCCCGGGCGCAAGAAGTACGAGTGCAGCGAGTGGACCCGGCCCTTTTCCACGGTGCGGCCCGCGGCCATGAGGGCCTGGGCCGCCACCTGGCCGCCGAAGGTGCGCTCGCGCTCCTCGGCCGGGTTCGCGCCGCGGTAGACGTCGACCTCGATCCGCTCGAGGTCGAGGATCCGTACGAGTTCGTCGAGGGCGTGGGACACGGAATCCATTGTGACACCCCGGCTCCTGGTTCCCGGGGGGCCAGACGGTAGGCTCGAGGGAGTGAGTGACCTTCTGCGCGCGCTTCTCGCGTGGTCCCAGACCCCCCGCGGGAAGAAGATGGTCCGCTACGTTCTCGGCTCGGTCATCACCACCGCCGTCTCGTTCACCTCCATCGCGATCCTCTTCGGCTTCCGGATCATCCCGGGGGTGATGTGGTCGACGCTCACCGGCAACCTCATCGCGACGATCCCGGCCTACTGGCTGAACCGCAACTGGACGTGGGGCAAGCGGGGCCGGAGCCACTTCTTCAAAGAGATGGTCCCGTTCTGGGCGATGTCGTTCGCGTCGATCACCTTCTCCCAGGTCGGCGCGTTCTGGGCCCGTTACGAGGTCCACCACCACGCCTGGAGCCGGCTGGCCGACACCGGTCTCGTGACCGGCACCAACCTCTTGTGCTTCGGGATATTCTTCGTCTTGAAGATCCTCGTCTTCAACCGGATCTTCCAGGTCCCCGAGGCCGCGCCGGTCGACGAGCCGGTCGCCGTGGGGGACCCCTCCCTCTAGAGGTGGACCTCTCGCCGTCGGGCCTGTGGCGGTGGGGCCACACCCATCGAGGACGGACCTTCCTGCGCTACGCCGCCACCTCGGCGATCACCACGGTGATCTCGCTGAGCGCCGTCTCGATCCTCTACGGCTTTCGCATCATCCCCGGGGTCCTGTGGGCGACCCTGACGGGCAACCTCATCGGCATGATCCCCGCCTACAACCTCAACCGGCGATGGGCGTGGGGCAAGCGGGGTCGCAGCGCCCTGCGCACCGAGGTGCTGCCCTTCTTTCTCATGTCGGCGATGGGGATCGCCTTCAGCCAGGTCGGCGCACTCTGGGCCCGTCAAGAGGTCCGCACCCACGCCTGGGCCCACGTGGTCGACACGGGCCTCGTGACCGGCACCAACCTCGTCTGCTTCGGCCTCTTCTGGGTGCTGAAGCTCCTCGTGTTCAACCGGATCTTCCACGTGCGCGAGCTGGCCGAGTACGACGCCACCCTCTCCGACGAGGAGCTGACCCGGGGCCGCTAGTCGCGGAAGTTGGTGAACTGCAGCGGGACCTCGAGGTCGGCCTCTTTGAGCGTCTGGATCACCCGCTGGAGGTCGTCGCGCTGCTTGCCGCTGACCCGGACCTGGTCGCCCTGGATCGAGGAGCTGACCCCCTTGAGGCCGAGGTCCTTCACCAGCTTGTTGATCCGCTTGCCCACGTCCTGGCCGATCCCGGCGCGCAGGCTCACCTTCTGGCGGGCGCTCTGGTGGCTGGCCTCCTCGACGGGGCCGGGGTCGAGGGTCTTTAACGACACCTGACGCTTGACCATCTTCTCCTGGAGGAGCTGGTAGAGGGCGTGGAGACGGTCCTCGGTCGAGGCCGTGAGGGTCAGCTCCTTCTCGGTGAAGTCGACCCGGGCGTCGGTCCCCTTGAAGTCGAAGCGGGTGGCGGCCTCGCGGTTGGTCTGGTCGACCGCGTTGCGCACCTCTTGGAGGTCGACCTCGCTCACGACGTCGAAAGTGGGCATGGGTGCATGGTAGGCGCCTGGCCGGACGGCGCCGGGCTGGTGTGCGGTTAGGATTCTGCGCGGGTCGGTGCCCGAGTGGCCAATGGGATCTGGCTGTAAACCAGACGGCTTAGCCTACGGGGGTTCGAATCCCTCCCGGCCCACCACAGCGCCCGGCCCGCCCGGGCCGACGCGCCGCGACGGCACTACGGTGTCGGACGGCGAGAGGAGTGGCGTGAGGCGGATCGGGGCGTGGGCGCGGGCGGTGCGTCACTCCTACGAGCGCCTCGCCTCGGGCTTCGAGTCGGGCGTCCAGCTGCTCGAGCGGCGCTACACCCCGCTCGGGCGATTCAACCCGGGCCCCTTCGAGGGGTGGGGCTTCCTCTGGCAGCCGGCCCTCCAGGGGTTCGTGGCGATGTGCCTCATCCTCTCGGGCTCCTCGTTCACCAACTCGCCCTTCAAGCTCGACATGACCGGCACCTGGTTCTTCGGCGAGCCGTCGTCAGCCCCCACGGGCACGCCCTCGACGACCAAGTACATGCTCTCGGTCGTGCTCGTCTACGGCGGGCTGCTCTTGTTGATGCGGGTCTGGCTGCGCCTGGCCGAGATCGTCAAGCTCCACCCCGGGGCCAGCCTGCGCCGGCTGTGGTGGATGCTGGCGCTGTGGGCCGGCCCGATGATCGTGGCCCCACCCCTCTTCTCGCGCGACGTCTTCTCCTACGCCGCCCAGGGCGAGATGACGGCCCACCACCTCAACCCCTACTTCCTCGGGCCGTTCTCGCTCGGCTCCACCCCCTACCTCAACCCCGTCGACCCCCTGTGGTGGAACACCCCCGCCCCCTACGGGCCCCTCTTCCTCTGGGTGGACGGGGCGATCGACCGACTGACCCTGCACAACCCACTCGCCACGGTGGTGGGGCTGCGCCTGCTCGAGGTGGTGGCGGTCGCCCTCATCGGGGTGGGCGTGGCGATGCTCGCCCGCGGGCTCGGTCGCGACCCCGGCGAGGCCTTCGTGCTGGCCGCCCTCAACCCGCTGATCCTGCTCACCATCGTCGGCGGGGCCCACAACGACGGTCTCATGACGGGGCTTCTGGTCGTGGGCCTCGGCTTCGCCGTGAACCGACATCCGTGGTGGGCCCTCTTCTTCGTCTCGATGGCCACGGCCGTCAAGGCCCCGGCCGCCATCGGCCTGGCCTTCGTCGCCTGGAACTGGCTGCCCCACGACGCCCCGCTAAAGCAGCGGCTCCAGCCCTTCGCGGCCGGGGGGCTCGTGGTGGGGGCGGTCCTGCTCGTCTCGTCGTACCTCTCGGGCTTCGGATTTGGGTGGGTGGCCAACCTGCTCACCCCGGGGACGGTGCGCTCGTGGGCGGCGCCGGCGACGGCGGTGGGCATGGCCGGGGGCAACCTCCTGCACGCGCTCGGGCTGCACATGGTCTCGGTCGCCACGACGATCGGGGCGGCCCGCCTCGTGGGCCTGGTCACCGCGACGGCCTTGACCCTGTGGCTGCTCTGGCGCTCGGGGGAGCGGGGCTGGGTGCGCTCGCTCGGGGTGTCGCTGCTCTTGTTCGTCGAGCTCGGCCCGGTCGTCCAGCCCTGGTACCTGTCGTGGGGCCTGGTGGTGCTCGCGGCCAGCTACCGGGGCCGCGAGCACTTCTGGCTCCTCCTGCTCGCGATCACCGGGCCCTTCATCGGCCTCCCGGGCGGACGGACCCTCCTCTCGGACCTGGTGCACTCGAACCCCCTGCTCATCGCGCTCGCCGTGGCGATCCTCGGCGGGGTGCTGGTGCTGCCGCTCGGGCGCTGGACCCAGTGGTCCTGGCCCGAGCGCGTGGGGGGAGAGCTCGAGCTCGAGCCGGCCTAATTGGACGAGCGCCGCTCGCGCATGACGTACTGGTACTCGACCACGTCGAGCCACTGGCCGTGCTTGCGTCCCACCTCGATCTCCGTTCCGACCAGGGTGAAGCCGCACTTTTCGTGGAGCCGGATCGACCCGGTGTTCTCCCCCACGATCCGCGCGATCACCGAGTGGAAGCCGTAGCTCTCCACGAGCTCGAGCAGGGCGGCGAGCACCAGCTCGCCCACGCCCCGGCCCCGGGCGCGCCGGTGGACGTAGACCGAGTTCTCGACCGTCGTGGCGTAGGCCGGCCGCTCGCGGAAGGTCGAGACCGAGGCGAAGCCCACGATCGGCTCGCCCCGAGCGCCCAGCTCACCGAGGTCGTCCTCGTCGTTCACCACGACCAGGCAGGGGTGGGTCCCCTGGTGAGCGGCGATCCACTGGCGGTGCTCCTCGAGGGTCCGAGGAACCAGGTCGAACGAGACGGTCGTCTCGAGGACCTCGGGGTTGAGGATGGCCATGAGGGCGCCCGCGTCGTCGAGCTCGACGAGCCGGGTCCTCATCCGCCCAGGGTAACCCGGGCGACGACGGTGGAAAGGGCCGGTGGCGGCGGGGTAGACTGACCCCTCGCGGCGTAGCCGTGCGCCCTCTTAGCTCAGTGGTAGAGCACTTCCATGGTAAGGAAGGGGTCGTCGGTTCAATCCCGACAGAGGGCTCGCCAGGCGGCGTAGCTCAGGTGGTTAGAGCACACGGCTCATAATCGTGGTGTCGAGGGTTCGACTCCCTCCGCCGCTACCAGGCGCGAAGTGCAGAGAACGTAGGAGGCCCCGATGGCGAAGAACGAGAAGCGCGTCCAGGTGACCCTGGCCTGCGAGGAGTGCAAGCGCCGTAACTACATCACCACGAAGAACAAGCTGAACGACCGCGAGCG
>DASSZS010000013.1:0-28990 GCA_035702745.1 Acidimicrobiales bacterium
AGCGCACGATGGCGATGCGGCTCGCGAACGAGATCTTGGACGCGGCCAACGGCCTTGGCGCCGCGGTCAAGCGCCGTGACGACATGCACAAGATGGCCGAGTCGAACAAGGCGTTCGCCCACTACCGCTGGTAGCAGGCGCCGGCGGGCGCCCCCGGTGGGTCGGCGGCCCTCCTCCCACCTTCGACCCGCTGCGTCTCGCGCTCGCGCGGGGCGATCGGGCGGCGGCGTGGAACACGCCGGGGCCCTCACTCGTTGGTCCCCCACATTGCACAACCGAGCGAAGAAGCTGAGCAGAGAAGAGTCCCATGGCGAACAGCACCCGCCCCTTCCCGCTGGCCAAGACCCGCAACATCGGGATCATGGCCCACATCGACGCGGGCAAGACCACCACGACCGAGCGCATCTTGTACTACACGGGGCGCAACTACAAGATCGGTGAGGTCCACGAGGGCGCCGCGACGATGGACTGGATGGTCCAAGAGCAAGAGCGCGGCATCACGATCACCTCGGCGGCGACGACCGCGCAGTGGCGCGACTGCGTGATCAACATCATTGACACGCCCGGTCACGTCGACTTCACCGTCGAGGTGGAGCGCTCGCTGCGCGTGCTCGACGGGGCGGTGGCCGTCTTTGACGCCGTGGCCGGCGTCGAGCCCCAGACCGAGACCGTCTGGCGCCAGGCCAACAAGTACTCGGTGCCGCGCATCTGCTTCGTGAACAAGATGGACCGGATCGGCGCCGACTTCTTCCGCTGCGTCGACATGATCGAGGACCGCCTCGACTGCGTGCCGGCGGTCGTCCAGCTGCCCATCGGCGCCGAGGGCGACTACCTCGGCGTGGTCGACCTCACCGCGATGAAGGCGATCATCTACCACGACGAGAAGGGCGAGTCCTTCGAGGTCACCGACATCCCCGACCACCTGAAGGACCAGGCCGCCGAGTACCACGGCAAGCTGATCGACGTCCTGACGACCTTCGACGACCACCTGATGGAGAAGGTCCTGGGCGACGAGGAGGTCACCGTCGAGGACCTGCACCGGGCGCTGCGCCGGGGCACCATCGAGGGCCACTGCGTGCCGATCCTCAACGGCACCGCCTTCAAGAACAAGGGCGTCCAGCCGATGCTCGACGCGGTCGTCGAGTACCTGCCCAGCCCGCTCGACCTGCCCCCGACCCAGGGACGCCTCCCGGGCAAGGAGGACGTCGTCGAGCGCAAGCCCGACGACGCCGAGCCCTTCAGCGCGCTCGCCTTCAAGATCATGACCGACCCCTACGTCGGCAAGCTGACCTACCTGCGCGTCTACTCGGGCTCCCTGGAGAAGGGCGAGACCGTCATCAACACGACGAAGGGCTCGCGCAAGGAGCGCCTGGGCCGTCTGTTGTTGATGCACGCGAACAACCGCGAGGACCTCGACGCGATCCGCACCGGCGACATCGTCGCCGCGGTCGGGCTCAAGCAGGTCACGACCGGCGACACCCTCTGCGACCCCGACCAGCCGATCCAACTCGAGACGCTCGAGTTCCCCGAGCCGGTCATCCACGTCGCCGTCGAGCCCAAGACCAAGGCCGACCAGGAGAAGCTGGGCAAGGCCCTCTACGCGCTCTCCGAGGAGGACCCGACTTTTCGCGTGCGCACCGACCAAGAGACCGGCCAGACGGTCATCTCGGGGATGGGCGAGCTGCACCTCGAGGTGCTGGTCGACCGCATGCTGCGCGAGTTCGGCGTCGACGCCAACGTGGGCAAGCCCCAAGTCGCCTACCGCGAGACGATCCGCAAGACCGTCGAGAAGGTCGAGGAGAAGTACGTCCGCCAGACCGGTGGCAAGGGCCAGTACGGCCACGTCGTCATCTCGGTCGAGCCGACCGGGCCCGGGGGCGGCTACGAGTTCCTCGACGAGATCACCGGTGGGGTCATCCCCAAGGAGTACATCCCCGCGGTCAACCAGGGGATCACCGAGTCGCTCACCTCGGGCGTGCTGGCCGGCTACCCGATGGTCGACCTACGGGTCCGGCTCACCTTCGGCAGCTACCACGACGTCGACTCCTCGGAGATGGCCTTCAAGATCGCCGGGTCGCTCGCCATCAAGAAGGCGACCCGCCTGGCGAGCCCCGTGCTGCTCGAGCCGATCATGGCGGTCGAGGTCGTCACCCCCGAGGACTACATGGGCGACGTCATCGGCGACCTCTCCAGCCGGCGCGGCCGGGTGGAGGGCATGGAGCAGGTCGGCAACAACCAGGTAATTAGGGCTCTCGTGCCGCTGGCCGACATGTTCGGCTACGCTACGGACCTGCGTTCACGCACCCAGGGGCGCGCGACGTACACGATGCAGTTCCATTCCTACGCGGAGGTTCCGGACGCGATCGCCAAGGAGATCGTGGCCAAGGCGACCGGCGCGTAAGAGGGTAAACACCAAGGTCCAAACCGTCGTCGGGGAGGGCCGCAAGAACCGACCGCTCAAGGGGAGCGGTCACGAGAAGAAAGTCAGTCCCCGACAATGGCAAAGCAGAAGTACGAGCGCACCAAGCCGCACGTCAACATCGGCACGATGGGCCACATCGACCACGGCAAGACCACCCTGACCGCGGCCATCACCAAGGTCCTCTCCGAGCGAGTCCCCGGCTCCGCCTTCACCCCGTTCGACCAGATCGACAAGGCCCCCGAGGAGCGCCAGCGCGGCATCACGATCTCGATCGCCCACGTGGAGTACGAGACGGCCAACCGCCACTACGCCCACGTCGACATGCCCGGCCACGCCGACTACGTGAAGAACATGATCACCGGCGCCGCCCAGGTCGACGGCGCCATCCTCGTCGTTTCGGCGACCGACGGGCCGATGCCCCAGACCCGCGAGCACGTCCTGCTCGCGCGCCAGGTCGGCGTGCCCTACATCGTGGTGGCCCTCAACAAGGCCGACATGGTCGAGGACGAGGAGCTGCTCGAGCTGGTCGAGATGGAGGTCCGCGAGCTGCTGAGCTCCTACGACTTCCCCGGTGACGACACCCCGATCGTGCGCGTCTCGGCCCTGAAGGCCCTCGAGGGCGACGCCGCCTGGGGCGACAAGGTCATGGAGCTCATGGACGCGGTGGACAGCTACATCCCCGAGCCCCAGCGCGCCACCGACCGTCCGTTCCTCATGTCGATCGAGGACGTCATGTCCATCACCGGCCGCGGCACCGTGGTGACCGGCAAGGTCGAGCAGGGCGTCATCAAGGTCGGCGACGAGGTCGAGATCGTCGGCCTGCGCCCGACCCAGAAGACCACGGTCACCGGCATCGAGATGTTCCGCAAGCTCCTCGACGAGGGCCAGGCCGGTGACAACCTCGGCGCGCTGCTGCGCGGCACGAAGAAGGAGGAGGTCGAGCGCGGCCAGGTCCTGTGCAAGCCGGGCTCGATCACCCCGCACACCGAGTTCGAGGCCCAGGTCTACGTGCTGACCAAGGAGGAGGGCGGCCGCCACAAGCCGTTCTTCGCCCACTACCGCCCGCAGTTCTACTTCCGCACGACCGACGTCACCGGCACCATCGAGCTGCCCGCGGGCACCGAGATGGTGATGCCCGGTGACAACACCGAGATGACTGTCCAGCTCGGCAAGCCGATCGCCATGGAGGAGGGCCTCACCTTCTCCATCCGCGAGGGCGGCCGGACCGTCGGCTCGGGTCGCGTCACCAAGATCATCAAGTAGGCGGTGATGGCCGACAACCGACAGATGATCCGGATCCGGCTGAAGGCCTTCGACCACAGCGTCCTGGACCAGTCCACCGCGAAGATCGTCCAGACGGTCGAGCGGACCAACGCCCGGGTCCAGGGGCCGGTGCCCCTGCCCACGGAGATCCACCGCTACACGGTGGTGCGCGGTCCGCACAAGCACAAGGACTCCCGGGAGCACTTCGAGATGCGGGTGCACAAGCGCCTGCTCGACATCGTGGACCACACCGCCAAGACGGTCGACTCGCTTCAGCGCCTCGACCTGCCGGCCGGGGTGGACATCGAGATCAAGATTCGCCAGTCCTAGCCCGGGCGGGCCCGCGGGCTTTGCGCTCGCGGGCCCACCCGGTGTAGGCTGGACCGCTCCCCCCGGGGAGACAGCAGACGTGCCCAGTTGCCACTTCGGTGGGACGCTGGGCCGACCAGTTTCGCGCTCCGTTCGGCTCTGGCTCGAACGGAGCGTCTGTGTGTCGGCGCCGCCGACGCGCGGGAAAGAGAGGACAGTGTGGCGACCAAGGCCATCGTCGGTGAGAAGGTGGGCATGACCCAGGTCTGGGACGACCAGAACCGGGCCATCCCCGTCACGGTCGTGCGCGTCGCCCCGGCGCGCGTCGTCCAGGTCAAGACCCCCGAGAAGGAGGGGTACGCCGCGCTCCAGGTGACCTGGGGCGTGCGGCGCGCGAGCGCCCTGACCAAGCCCGAGCGGGGCCACTTCGACAAGGCCGGCGTCACCCCCGGCAAGGGGCTGATCGAGCTGCGCCTCGACGACGTCGCCGGCTACAACGTCGGCCAGGAGATCGCGGCCGACGTCTTCGAAAAGGGCGAGCGCGTCGACGCGACGGCCGTCTCCAAGGGCAAGGGCTTCGCCGGCGGGATGAAGCGCCACAACTTCGCCGGCCAGGGCGCCGCCCACGGCAACCACAAGCACCACCGGGCGCCCGGCTCGATCGGCGCCTGCGCGACGCCCGGGCGCGTCTTCAAGGGCACCCGCATGGCCGGGCGCCTCGGGGGCGAGCAGGTCACCACGACCAACCTCGAGGTCGTCTCGGTCGACGCCGATCGCCAGCTGCTGCTGGTCAAGGGGGCCCTGCCGGGCTCGCGGGGCTCGGTCGTCGTGCTGCGGACCTCGGTGAAGAACCCGATGAAGGCCGGAGGTGTCCGATGACCGAGTCGATGCTGCGCGGTCCGGTCGCCAAGGCCCGCCCGACCTTCGCCCAGCGCACCGTGACCAAGCGCTCGCTCGCGGGGGCCGATCTCGGCGTGGTCGCGCTCGAGCCCTCGATCTTCGGGCGCGAGCCCCACGTGGCCGTGCTGCACCAGGTGGTAAAGGCCCAGCTCGCCGCCCGGCGCGCGGGCACCCAGTCGACCAAGACCCGCACCGAGGTCTCCGGCGGTGGGCGCAAGCCCTTCCGCCAGAAGGGGACCGGCGGCGCGCGCCAGGGCTCGATCCGCTCCCCGCACTACCCGGGCGGTGGGGTCGCGCTCGGGCCCAAGCCCCGCGGCTACGCCCAGCGCACGCCCAAGAAGATGATCCGTCTGGCCCTCTACTCGGCCCTGTCGGACCGCGCCGGCGAGGGGCGGGTGGCCCTGGTCGACTCCTTCGCCGCCTGGGAGACGCCGCGCACCCGGGACGCCCTGGCGGCCCTGGTGGCGCTGGGCCTCGAGGGCAAGGTCCTCGTCGTGCTCGGTCGCGACGACGCGGTGGCCGTCAAGGCCTTCGCCAACCTGGCCCAGGCCCACACCATCGACGCCGGGGAGCTCAACGCCTACGACGTGATGAACAGCGACTGGGTCCTCTTCAGCGAGGCCACCCTGCCGAGCGTGAAGGAGACCCTCTGATGCGCGACGCCATGAGCATCCTGGTGCGCCCGGTGGTCTCGGAGAAGACCTACGCCCAGATGGAGACGGGCACCTACACCTTCGTGGTGGACCGCGCCGCGACCAAGATCGACGTGCGCAACGCCGTCCAGCAGGCCTTCAACGTGACCGTGGTCAAGGTCAACACGCTGAACCGCAAGGGCAAGCGCACCCGCAACCGCCGCACCGGCATCGTCGGCACGACCCCCGCCACCAAGCGGGCGATTGTGACGCTCAAGTCCGGTGACACCATCAACCTGTTCGAGAGCTAGGAACCATGGCCCTTCGCAACCGCAAGCCCACCAGCCCGGGCCGGCGCTTCCAGTCGGTCTCGGACTTCGCCGAGCTGACCGCCGAGCGACCCGAGAAGTCGCTGCTGGGCGCCAAGCCCAAGACCGGCGGGCGCAACGCCTACGGTCGCAAGACCTCGCGCCACCGCGGCGGCGGCCACAAGCAGCAGTACCGCGTGGTCGACTTCAAGCGCAACAAGGACCACGTCCCGGCCAAGGTCGCCACCATCGAGTACGACCCGAACCGGACGTGCCGCATCGCCCTTCTGCACTACGCCGACGGGGAGAAGCGCTACATCCTCGCCCCTAACGGCCTCAAGGTCGGCGACCGGGTCGAGTCCGGCCCGCGCGCCGACATCCGCCTGGGCAACGCCCTGCCGCTGCGCTACATCCCGACGGGCTCGACGGTGCACAACGTCGAGCTGCGCCCGGGCGGCGGCGGCAAGATGGCCCGCAGCGCCGGGATGAGCGTCCAGCTGGTCGCCAAGGACGGCGACTTCGCGACGCTGCGCCTGCCCTCGACCGAGATGCGCCGCGTCCCGATCGACTGCCGGGCCACCCTCGGGGTCGTGGGCAACTCCGAGCACGAGCTCATCAAGATCGGCAAGGCCGGCCGCAACCGCTGGAAGGGCGTCCGCCCCCAGACGCGCGGCGTGGCCATGAACCCCGTCGACCATCCCCTGGGCGGTGGCGAGGGCAAGACCTCGGGTGGTCGCCACCCGGTCTCGCCGTGGGGCCAGCCCGAGGGCCGCACGCGCCTGCCCAAGGCGTCCGACGCCCTCATCGTTCGCCGCCGCCGCGGGCGCGGGGCGCGGAGGTAACCATGTCACGAAGCCTTAAGAAGGGCCCCTTCATCGACGGCCACCTGCTCAAGAAGGTGGAGGCGCTGAACGCCGCCAACGAGAAGCGGGTCGTCAAGACCTGGAGCCGGCGCTCCACGATCATCCCCGACATGGTCGGGCACACCTTCGCGGTGCACGACGGGCGCCGTCACGTCCCGGTCTTCGTGACCGAGGCCATGGTCGGCCACAAGCTCGGCGAGTTCGCCCCGACGCGGACCTTCAAGTTCCACGCCGGCCAGGAGAAGGCCGGGAGGCGCTAGATGACGGCCCCTAAGACCAACGAGCGGCCCGGCACCCGCGCGACGCTGCGCCAGTTCCCGATGTCGGCCTCCAAGGCCCGCGTCGTTCTCGACCTCATCCGGGGCGAGGACGTCCAGAGCGCGCGTGAGATCCTCGCGGGCACCACCCGCGAGGCGGCCCGCGTGGTCGACAAGGTCCTCGCCTCGGCCGTCGCCAACGCGGTCAACAACGACGGCCTGGTCGCCGAGGAGCTCTACGTCTCGGCCTGCTACGCCGACGAGGGCATCACCATGAAGCGCTTCAGCCCGCGCGCCCGGGGTCGGGCCGGCCGGATCCGCAAGCGCAGCTGCCACATCACGGTGATCGTCGCGCGCCTCGACGACGAGGCCCTCGAGCGGCTGCGCGCCGAGCGCTCCAGCCAGGTCGCCGCGAGCCGGGCTCGGCGCGTGGCCACGAGCCGGCGCCGGGAGCGCCCCAACCGCGAGGCCGAGCCGACCGAGGCCGACCACGTCGAGGTCGACCCGGTCGAGGCCGACCAGGTCGAGGTCGACCAGGTCGAGGTCGAGCCCGAGGGGCTCGAGGCCCCCGCGGCTGCGGAGGACGGCGAGGCCCCCGAGACCAGCGAGGTCGACGAGGCCGCACCCGAGGACGCGCCGGCGCCAGACGTCGCCGACGCCGGCGAGCAGACGGTGGCCGAGGCCACAGAGGAGAGCCACTGATGGGCCAGAAGGTCAACCCCTACGGCTTTCGCCTCGGGATCACCACGGACTGGAAGTCGCGCTGGTTCCGCGAGCGCGGCTACAAGGACCTCGTCATCGAGGACTGGAAGATCCGCGACTACCTCACCAAGCAGCTCGAGAGCGCCGCGGTGAGCCGCATCGAGATCGAGCGGACCTCGGACCGCATCCGCGTCGACATCCACACGGCCCGCCCGGGGATCGTGATCGGCCGGCGCGGCGCCGAGGCCGAGCGCCTGAAGAAGGAGCTCGAGCGCATCACCGGCCAGAAGAACAAGATCTCGCTCAACATCCAAGAGATCAAGCAGCCCGAGCTCGACGCGGCCCTCATCGCCCAGGGCATCTGCGACCAGCTCGTGCGCCGCGTGGCCTTCCGCCGCGCCATGAAGCGCGGCATCCAGACCGTCCAGAAGGCCGGGGCGCTCGGCGTGCGCATCCAGGTCTCGGGCCGCCTGGGCGGGGCTGAGATGAGCCGTCGCGAGTCCTACCGCGAGGGCCGCGTGCCGCTGCACACGCTGCGCGCCGACATCGACTACGGATTCCGCGAGGCCCGCACCTCGACCGGGCGCATTGGGGTGAAGGTCTGGATCTACAAGGGCGACATCCTGCCCTACCAGCTCTCCAACGAGGAGAAGATCGTGCGCGAGGCCGCCATGGCCGCCGGTGACGCGCTGCCCGTGGGCGCCGCGCCCACCGCGCCCAAGGGCGTCGTGCGCGCCGGCGGCGGGCGCCGCCGCGTCGAGGCCGCGCCGACCGAGGGGGCCGAGGAGCTCCCGATGGACGAGACGATCGAGGTGGCCGAGCCGACCGAGGTGGCCGAGGTGAGCGAGCCCGCCGAGGTGGTCGAGCCGACCGTCGCGGACCTGCTCGCCTCCACCCCCGAGGACGAGGCCCGCCTCAGCGTCGAAGAGGAGATCGAGCGTCGCACGACCGGTGAGCACGCCGACGCCCCCCACTTCCGCAAGGACCAGGAGTAGCCATGTTGATGCCCCGTAAGGTCAAGCACCGCAAGCAGATGCGCGGTCGGATGACCGGCAACGCCAAGGGCGGGACCGACCTCAACTTCGGCGACTTCGGCATCCAGGCCCTCGAGGCCGGCTGGCTCACCGCCCGCCAGATCGAGGCCGCCCGTATCGCGATGACCCGCCACGTCAAGCGCGGCGGCAAGGTGTGGATCCGGGTCTTCCCGGACAAGCCCGTCACCCAGAAGCCGGCCGAGACCCGCATGGGCTCGGGCAAGGGCAACCCCGAGTTCTGGGTCGCCGTCGTCAAGCCCGGCCGGATGCTCTTCGAGCTGGGCGGGGTGGACGAGGCCCTGGCGCGCGCCGCCATGGAGCGGGCCATCCAGAAGCTGCCCATGAAGGCGAAGTTCGTCGTGCGTCCCGGGACCCACGGCACCCCGGAGGTGACGATCTGATGGCCAAGACCCGCGACCACGTGGCCGAGCTCAAGCTGCTCGGCGACGGCGAGCTGCTCACGCGCCTGACCGAGTCCCGGCGCGAGCTGTTCAACCTGCGCTTCCAGTTGGCGACCGGCCAGCTGGACGACTCGTCACGCCTGGGCGAGGTCCGCCGGGACATCGCCCGCCTGTCGACCTTCCTCCGCCAGCGCGAGATCGCCGCGGCCGAGGCCCTCGGAGAGGAGCAGTCATGACCGACGCCGCGCGCCCTAACCCGCGCAAGGAGCGCGAGGGGATCGTCGTCTCGGACAAGATGGCCTCGACGCTCGTCGTGGCCGTCAACGAGCGCGTCGCCCACCCTCGTTACAACAAGACCGTGCTGCGCACGAAGAAGCTCTACGTGCACGACGAGAAGAACGAGGCCAAGGTCGGTGACCGCGTCCGGGTCCAAGAGACCCGCCCGCTCTCGAAGCTCAAGCGCTGGCGCCTGACCGAGATCGTGGAGCGTGCCCGATGATCCAGCAGGAGTCGAGGCTCAAGGTGGCCGACAACAGCGGGGCGAAGGAGGTCCTGTGCATCCGCGTGCTCGGCGGCTCCCGCCGGCGCTACGCGTCGATCGGTGACGTCTTCATCGCCACTGTGAAGGACGCCATCCCCGGCGCGGCCGTGAAGAAGGGCGACGTGGTGCGCTGCGTCGTCGTGCGCACGGCCAAGGAGAAGCGCCGTCCGGACGGCTCGTACATCAAGTTCGACGAGAACGCGGCCGTGCTCATCAACGACCAGCTCCAGCCCCGGGGGACCCGTATCTTCGGGCCCGTCGGGCGCGAGCTGCGCGACAAGAAGTTCATGCGCATCATCTCGCTGGCGCCGGAGGTGCTGTGATGAAGATCCGTAAGGGTGACGAGGTGCTGGTGCTCGCGGGCAAGTTCCGCGGCGAGCGGGCGCGCGTGGTGGAGGCCCTGCCCAAGGCGAACAAGGTGATCCTCGACGGCATCAACATCGCCAAGCGGGCCACCAAGCAGCAGGGCGCGACCATGCAGGCCGGCATCATCGACAAGCTCATGCCGCTCGACGCGTCGAACGTGGCCCTGTGGTGCGACAAGCACAAGGGTCCGGCCCGGGTCGGCTTCGACACGGCCGACGGCGCGAAGTCGCGCGTCTGCCGCAAGTGTGGAGAGGTGCTATGACGACCGTGACGCGACCCCGTCTCAAGGTCCGCTACGACGAGACCATCCGGGCCCAGCTCAAAGAGGAGCTCGGCCTGTCCAACATCATGCAGGTCCCGCGCCTGGAGAAGATCGTGATCAACGCC
The DNA here is from genome assembly GCA_035702745.1 of Acidimicrobiales bacterium. Lineage (GTDB taxonomy): Bacteria > Actinomycetota > Acidimicrobiia > Acidimicrobiales > RAAP-2 > RAAP-2. Next base: position 10,386 of record DASSZS010000013.1, read on the forward strand.
GGCGTCGGCCGGGCCACCCAGCAGGCCTCCCTGCTCGAGGGGGCCCAGCGCGACCTCGAGGCGATTACCGGCCAGAAGCCGGTGGTGACCCGGGCGAAGAAGTCGATCGCCAGCTTCAAGCTGCGTGAGGGCCAGTCGATCGGCGCGAAGGTGACGCTGCGCGGCGACCGGGCCTGGGAGTTCTTCGACCGACTGCTGAGCCTGGCCATCCCGCGCATCCGGGACTTCCGCGGCCTGTCGCCCAAGTCGTTCGACGGGCGGGGCAACTACACCTTCGGGATCAACGACCAGCTGATCTTCCCGGAGATCGACTACGACAAGATCGACGCCCCCCGCGGCTTCGACATCACGATCGTCACGACGGCCGAGACCGACGAGCAGGGGCGAGCGCTCCTGCGGGCCTTCGGCTTCCCCTTCAGACAGGAGAGTCGCTAGAGATGGCCAAGAAGGCACTTCGCATCAAGCAGCAGCGGACCCCGAAGTTCTCGACGCGCGCCTACACGCGCTGCGAGCGCTGCGGGCGGCCGCGCTCGGTCTACCGCAAGTTCGGCCTGTGCCGGATCTGCCTGCGCGCGATGGTGCACGCGGGCGAGGTCCCGGGCGTCACCAAGGCGAGCTGGTAGGGAGGCCGATATGACGATGACCGACCCCATCGCCGACATGCTCACGCGCATCCGCAACGCCAACTCGGCGACCTTCGACTCGGTGGCGATGCCCAGCTCGAAGCTCAAGGAGAGCCTGGCCGAACTGCTTAAGCGCGAGGGCTTCATCGCCGACTACCGGGTGAGTGCGAACACGAACAAGCCGGGCTCGACGCTGGAGATCTCGCTCAAGTACACCGACGACCGCAAGAAGTCGATCATGGGCATCAAGCGCGTCTCCAAGCCGGGCCTGCGCGTCTACACCAAGTGTGACCAGATGCCCAAGGTCCTCGGGGGCGTGGGCGTGGCCGTGGTCTCGACGAGCCACGGCCTGATGACCGACCGCGAGGCCCGACGGGCCCGCTTGGGTGGCGAGGTGCTCTGCTATGTGTGGTAGCCCCGTCGCCGCCAGGAGGGAGGACTGATGTCGCGCATCGGACGTAACCCGATCACCGTGCCGGCGGGGGTCACCGTCGAGGTGGCCACCGACGCCATCACCGTGACGGGCCCCAACGGGACGATGACCCGGGTGCTGCCCGCGGGCGTCGCGGTGGAGCGTGAGGGGGACACCCTCCTCATCACCCGCGCCAGCGACGAGACGGCCCACAAGGCCCTCCACGGGCTCACCCGCACCCTGGTCGCCAACATGGTCACCGGCGTCACCGACGGGTGGCGCAAGGAGCTCGAGATCATCGGCGTGGGCTACCGCGCCGCGGCCGCGGGCCCCGACGCCCTCGACCTCTCGCTCGGCTTCAGCCACCCGGTGAAGTTCACCGCCCCGGCCGGGGTCACCTTCGAGGTGCCCAGCCCGACGCGCGTCGTCGTCAAGGGCGCCGACAAAGAGACGGTCGGCCAGGTGGCCGCCAATATCCGCAAGATCCGCAAGCCCGAGCCCTACAAGGGCAAGGGTGTGCGCTACCTGGGCGAGCGGGTGGCGCGCAAGGCAGGAAAGGCCGCTAAGTAATGGCACGCACCACCAGAGAGCTGCGCCAGCGCCGCCACGCGCGCCTGCGCAAGAAGATCGCGGGCACGCCCGAGCGCCCGCGCGTCGCGGTGAGCCGGACCAACCGGCACATCTCGGCCCAGATCATCGACGACGTGGCCGGGCGCACTCTCGTCGCGGCCTCCTCGGTCGAGTCCGAGCTGCGCGGGGTGGACGGGGGCAACGTCGAGGGCGCCCGCGCCGTCGCCGAAGTGCTGGCCCGCCGCGCCAAGGAGGCCCAGGTCACGGCGGTCGTGTTCGACCGCGGGGGCAACGACTACCACGGCCGCATCGCGGCCTTCGCCGAGACCCTGCGCGCGCAGGGACTGGAGTTCTGATGCCAGAGGTCGAGCAGTTCGAAGAGCGCACCATCAAGGTGAACCGCGTGAGCAAGGTCGTCCAGGGCGGCCGGCGCTTCTCGTTCACCGCGCTCATGGTCATCGGCGACGGCAAGGGCCGGGTGGGACTGGGCTACGGCAAGGCCAAGGAGGCCGGCCTGGCGGTCCAAAAGGGCATCGAGGAGGCTCGCAAGAACCTCTTCGAGGTGCCCCTGGCGGGCACGACCATCGTCTACCCGGTCATCGGCGAGGCCGGGGCCGGCCGGGTCCTCATGAAGCCGGCCGCGCCGGGCACCGGCGTGATCGCCGGGGGCGCCGCGCGAGCCATCCTCGAGCTGGCCGGAGTGCGCGACATCATCGCCAAGTCGCTCGGCTCGTCCAACTCCATCAACGTCGCCCACGCCACGATCGAGGGCCTCAAGCAGCTGCGCCGGCCCGAGGAGCTGGCCGCGGTGCGCGGCAAGGCCGCCGACGAGGTCGTGCCGGCCGGGACGCTGCGGGCCTACCGCGAGCGCCAGCGCGAGGGCGACCTGTTCAAGGTCACGGAGTAGCCATGTCCCTCAAGGTCACCCAGATTCGCTCGTCGATCGCCACCAAGCCCAAGCACCGCGGGACGTTGCGCGCGCTGGGGCTGCGCGGCATCGGCCAGTCCAACGTGCTGCCCGACCGTCCCGAGATCCGTGGGATGATCGCGCGCGTGCCGCACCTGATCAGCGTGGAAGAGGTCTAGAGATGAAGCTGCACGAACTCACCTCGCCCGAGGGCTCGACGCGCCGACGCAAGGTCGTCGGCCGAGGCATCGCCGGCAAGGGCGGCAAGACGGCCGGGCGTGGCACCAAGGGCCAGAAGGCCCGCCGCCAGATTCCGGCCGGCTTCGAGGGCGGCCAGCTGCCGCTGCTCGCGCGCATCCCGAAGCTGAAGGGGTTCACCAACCCCTTCCGGGTCGCCTACACCCCGGTCAACCTCGACGCCCTCGCGGCGCTCGGGGTGAGCGAGATCTCCTACGACGTCCTCGTGGCCCGGGGACTCGCGAAGAAGGGTGACCTCGTCAAGGTCCTCGGTCGGGGCTCGGTGTCGAGCGCGCTGTCGGTCTCGGCCCACGCCTTCAGCGAGAGCGCCCGCGCGGCCCTCGAGGCCGCCGGGGGGACCGTCACGGTCCTCGACCCGCCCTTCAGCGTGCGCCCGCCGGCCGCCGGCAACCAGCACCAGAACCGATAGCTCCGAGGGGGGACGGTGCTCCAGCGCCTGGCGAACATCTTCCGGGTCCCGGACCTGCGAAACAAGGTCCTGTTCACGGTCGCGATCATCTGCCTGTACCAGTTGGGCGCCAACATCCCGATCCCCGGGGTGAGCTGGACCCAGGTGCAGCTCCTCGAGTCCAAGGCCGGGGCCTCGGGCGTGCTCGGGTTCCTCAACCTCTTCTCGGGCGGGGCCCTGACGCGCCTGGCGGTCTTCGGCCTGGGGGTCATGCCCTACATCACGAGCTCGATCGTGATCCAGCTGCTCACCACCGTCATCCCCAAGCTGACCGAGTGGCGCGACCAGGGCGCCGTCGGCCAGAAGAAGATCACCCAGACGACCCGCTACCTCACCATCGCCCTCGCCCTGTTGCAGTCGACGGGGCTCATCTACGCCTTCCACGGTCACGACCAGGCGCTGCTCGGCTTCAACATCGACCTCATCCCGAAGTTCACCCTGTGGCTGGGCCTGTTCATGGTCGTCATCCTCACCGCCGGCACGGCCTTCGTGATGTGGCTGGCCGAGCTCATCACCCAGCGCGGCGTGGGCCAGGGCATGAGCCTGCTGATCTTCGCCAACGTGGTGGCCGGGCTGCCCTCGGGAGGCCGCGCCGTCTACGCTGAGGGCGGGCCGCTCAAGTTCTACACGATCCTCGTGATCTCCCTCGCGTTGGTGGTCTTCATCGTATTCATGGACAACGGCCAGCGGCGCATCCCGGTGACCTTCGCCCGGCGGGTGGTGGGCCGGCGTGAGATGGGCGGCCAGTCGACCTACATCCCGCTCAAGGTGAACCAGTCGGGCGTGATCCCGATCATCTTCGCCTCGTCGGTCCTCTACATCCCGGTGCTGCTCAGCAACATCGTGCCCTGGGCGACCTTCCAGCACTTCGTGACCAGCTCGCTCTCGCCGACGAACCTCTTCTACATCGTCGCCGACTTCGTGCTGATCTTCGCCTTCACCTTCTTCTACGTCTACATCGCCTTCGAGCCCCACCAGCAGGCCGAGCTCTTGCGCCAGCAGGGCGGCTTCATCCCGGGCATCCGTCCGGGCCTGCCGACCGAGCGCTACCTCAGCCGCACGCTGAGCCGGATCACCGTCGTGGGGGCCGTCTTCCTCGCCTCGGTGGCGGTGATCCCGAGCATCCTGATGTCGCTGTGGCAGATCAACCGCTTCCCCTACTACGGGACGACGCTGCTCATCGCGGTGGGCGTCTCGCTCGAGACGATGCGCCAGATCGACAGCCAGCTCATGATGCGCAACTACGAAGGCTTCTTGAAGCGCTAATCATGACCGCTCCCACCTACGTCGTCCTGCTGGGCAAGCAGGGGGCGGGCAAGGGCACCCAGGGTGAGCTGCTGCGCGCCCGCCACGGCCTCGTCCACCTCTCGACCGGGGACATCCTGCGCGCCGCGGTGCGCGCCGGCAGCGACCTCGGCCGCGAGGTGAGCCGGGTCCTCGAGGCCGGCGAGCTCGTCTCGGACGACCTCGTCAACCGTCTGGTGGAAGAGCGCCTGGGCGCGCCGGACGCCTCGGCCGGGGCGGTCTTTGACGGCTACCCCCGCACCCGCGGCCAGGCCGAGGCGCTCGACCGCATCCTGGCGCCGGCGGAGGTCGGTCTCTGCGTGCTCGTGGAGCTGCCCGACGAGCTCGTCGTGGCGCGCCTGAGCGGCCGGCGGGTCTGCGAGGGCTGCGGGACGAACTACACGCACACCGACCCCTCGGCCCAGACGGGGGTCTGCGAGCGCTGCGGCGGCCGGGTCGTCCAGCGCGCCGACGACACCCCCGAGGCGATCGTCGCGCGCCTGGCGGCCTACGAGCGCGACACCCGCCCCCTGATCGACTTCTACGACGCGAAGGGCCTGCTGGTGACGATCGACGGCGACCGCAGCGTCGAGGCGGTCGCGGCCAGCCTCGAGGGGGCCCTCGCGGCGCGGGGCCTCGCGTGATCCGTCGCCCCGACGAGCTCGCCAAGATGCGTCGGGCCGGCCGGGTCGTGGCCGAGATCCACGAGGTCACCCGGGCCGCGATCGCGCCCGGGGTCACCACGGCGCGGCTCAACGAGCTGGCGGCCGAGGTGCTCGAGCGCCGCGGCGCGCGCTCGAACTTCCTCGGCTACCACGGCTTCCCGGCCGTGATCTGCACGAGCCCCAACGACATGATCGTCCACGGCATCCCCGGGGCGTACGTGCTCAAAGAGGGCGACATCATCAAGGTCGACGCGGGCGCCATCGTCGAGGGCTACCACGGCGACGCCGCCTACTCGGCGCCGGTGGGCGAGGTCAGCGAGCTGGCCGCGCGGCTGATGGCCGTGACCGAGCGCTCCCTCTACGCCGGCGTCGACCAGCTGGTGAGGGGCAATCGCCTCCACGAGGTCGGCCGGGCCGTCCAGGCGGTCGCCGAGGCGGCGGGCTTCTCGGTGGTGCGCGAGTACGTCGGCCACGCCATCGGCACCGCCATGCACGAGAGCCCCCAGGTGCCCAACTACTGGCCGGGCACGCCCGGTCCCACCCTCAAGGTCGGCATGGCCTTCGCCATCGAGCCGATGGTCAACGTCGGCACCCACGAGACGTACGTGCTCGACGACGGCTGGAGCGTCATGACGGCCGACGGCCAGCTCTCGAGCCACTTCGAGCACACCGTCGTCGTGACCGAGGACGGGCCCGAGATCTACACCGTGCCCTAGCGGGCGAGGCGGCGGCGGAACGCCGGCTCGAAGCGCTCGAGGGTGGCGAGGGCCTCGGCCGTGAGCTCGGGGCGTATCCCCCGTCGGGCGTGGCCGTAGGGGATGAGGGCGCGCAGCAGCCCGGGCGCGAGGGCCAGCTGACCCTCGGGCCCGAGGACCTTACGCGGGAGCCAGTCGAGGACGATCTCGACCGAGACGGCGCTCCAGCGCAAGGGGTCGCCCGCGCCGTAGCCCGTCTTGTACCAGACGAGGGAGTCGAAGAGGTCACGGTGGGCCCCGTCGTCGAGCGCGCGCCCCGCCTCGCTCGCGAAGAACTCCTCCGACAGGCTGTCGCGCGCGTCGTCGTCCCACTCGGCCCGCGCGTAGCCCGCTCCGCCCTCGGGCAGCGTGCGCAGCGCCCACTCGAGGAGCGGCTGGCAGAGGGGCCAGGTCTCGCTCTCGTAGGGCGGGTAGGTCGCGTCGGCGAGGTCCAGCGCCTCGGCGACCCGGGCGCGCGCGTCGGCGAGGTCGGCGTCGGCGACGACGAGGTCGGGGTCGCCGAGCGCTCTGCGACCGGCCTCGAGCGCGCGGTCGGGGCCGACCGGGATGACGAAGGCGTCCTTCACGACGGTGCCGAGGTCGTGGTCGACGTAGACCGCGATCGTGGCGACCCGTCCGGCCACGCGCAGCTCGAGCATCACGTCCTCGCCGTCGCCGAGGGCGTGGGAGACCGTGAGGGCGCGCGCGACCGACGTCGCACCGAGGTGGGTGAGCCACTCGGGCAGCGCCTCGTCGCGTCCGATCAGCGCCGTGCGGGCGCGCGTGCGCGTCGGGGCGTCGGGGGCCAGCTCGGCGATGCTGGCGAGCAGGGCTGCGGCGCCGACGTCCGCGGTGTCGCCGAGCGCCTCGACGAAGTGGGCGAGCCCGTTTGGCTCCTTCGACGTCGCGCGGACCCGGGCGAGGGGGTCGGCGCGGCGCGGATCGAGGGCCGCGACGAGACCACTCGCGTAGTTGAGCAGTTCGAGGGGCTCCCCAGCGCGAAGGAGCCGACTCGCCTCCTCGAGCAGGTCGAAGCGGCCGTGGCGCTCGGGGCGGTGCGCCCCGCGGGGTCGGGGTCGGTCGTGACGGTGGCTCGCCATGGCCCGAGCCTAGGGAGGTCGCGCCCCGGGGGCCGGCGGGGATGGTCCCGTGTCGAGCGCCCCGGGGTCGAGGGCCGCGGCGGCCTCGGCCGAGGCGGGCCGCGAGGGTTGCGCCACGTCGCTGGTGATCCGGGGAGTCGGGCGGGGGCGGGCGACCCCGGGCGGGCCGATGCCGGGGCCCCGCGTCCTCGTCGGTCCCCGCGGCCCCTACGCGCTCGTGACCAGGGCGGCCACCCTCGACGGCACGGCGACGCCCCCGCCGCGGCGAGGGGCGCCTTTAAGCGTCCCCGGGGCTCGCCCCCTCTCGCCGGGCCGAGCCCGATGGGTCGGGGGGGTCGCCCCGTTATCCTGGTGGAGCGGCCAGCGCGGGGTCGTCGCTTTTGCGCTCCCGGTGGTTTCCGGTAGACTGGTGAGCCGACCTCGCGGAGTCGTGAGGTCTCCCGTGCGGGCGCTGACCTCGCACGCCGTTGTGCCCGATCAAGGAGAAGGACCTGAGCAAGCAGAAGGAAGACGCGTTCACCGTGGAAGGCACCGTCGTGGAGCCCCTGCCGAACGCCATGTTCCGGGTGGAGCTGGAGAACGGGTACACCGTCCTCGCCCACAGCTCCGGCAAGATGCGCATGCACCGCATCCGCATCCTGCCCGGCGACAAGGTGCAGGTGGAGATCACCCCCTACGACATGACCCGCGGCCGTATCACCTACCGCTACAAATAGCTCCCGTCCACGAGTCCAGGAACGAAATGAAAGTCCGCGCGAGCGTCAAGCCGATCTGTGAGAAGTGCAAGGTGATCCGACGCGCCGGCGTCGTGCGGGTCATCTGTGAGGCGAACCCGCGCCACAAGCAGCGCCAGGGCTAGGAGAGAACATGGCTCGAATCGCAGGCGTCGACATCCCGCGCGACAAGCGCACGGTGATCGCCCTGACCTACATCTTCGGCGTGGGCCCGACCATCGCCCAGCAGATCTGCGCCGCCACCGGCGTGAACGAGTCGACGCGAGTGAAGGACCTCACCGACGCCGAGGTGAACGCGCTGCGCACCTACATCGACCAGAACGTCACGGTCGAGGGCGACCTGCGCCGCGACGTCGCCCAGGACATCAAGCGCAAGATGGAGATCAACTCCCTCCAGGGGATCCGCCACCGCAAGAGCCTGCCGGTGCGCGGCCAGCGCACTCGCACGAACGCCCGCACGCGCAAGGGACCACGGCGCACCGTCGCCGGTAAGAAGAAGGTGACCAAGTAATGGCCAAGCCGTCCGCCGTGCGCAAGCCGCGCAAGAAGGAGCGCAAGAACGTCGTCTTCGGCGTCGCGCACATCAAGAGCTCCTTCAACAACACGATCGTCTCGATCACCGACCCCGAGGGCAACGTTCTCTCGTGGGCCTCGTCGGGTCAGGTCGGCTTCAAGGGGTCGCGCAAGTCCACCCCCTACGCCGCCCAGCTGGCCGCCGAGAAGTGCGCGCGCGCCGCGATGGAGCACGGGGTGAAGAAGGTCGACGTGCTCGTGCGCGGGCCGGGCTCGGGTCGCGAGACCGCGATCCGCTCGATCGCCGCCGCGGGCATCGAGGTGGTGGCGATCAAGGACGTCACGCCGCTGCCGCACAACGGGTGCCGCCCCAAGAAGCGGCGCCGGGGCTAAGGAAGAAAGAAAGAATGGCTCGATACACAGGTCCCGTCTGCCGCCTCTGTCGGCGTGAGCGCACCAAGCTCTACTTAAAGGGCGAGCGGTGCTTCTCGCTCAAGTGCCCGGTCGCGGAGAACTCCGACCGGCGCATGCGCGCCTTCCCCCCGGGGATGCACGGCCGCGACCGCCAGCGCCAGGGCTCGGAGTACCTGACCCAGCTGCGCGAGAAGCAGAAGGCCCGCCGGACCTACGGCGTGCTCGAGAAGCAGTTCCGCAACCTCTACGAGGAGGCCAACCGTCGCCCCGGCATGACCGGCACGACGCTGCTGCAGATGCTCGAGACGCGCCTGGACAACGTCGCCTACCGCGCCGGCTGGGGCGCCTCGCGCGCCCAGGCCCGCCAGTTCGTGCGCCACGGCCACGTGAGCGTCGACGGCAAGCGCGTCGACATCCCCTCGTACCGGGTCAAGCCCGGCCAGGTCGTCTCGCTGAAGGCCCCCACGCGGGAGAACTTCAACGTGAAGCGCAACCTCGACGTCCTGGACCGCAGCGTCCCGGGCTGGCTCGAGGTCGGCGAGAACGGCTTCGCCGTGACCGTGCGCGCCATCCCGGCGCGCGAGCAGATCGACGAGTCGATCCGCGAGCAGCTCATCGTCGAGCTGTACTCGAAGTAATCACCCTCGACACCCAGGAGTACCCATGCTGATCATCCAACGGCCCACCGTCGAGGCGCTCGGCGAGGAGGTCGCCCACCGCCAGACCTTCGCCATCGGCCCGCTCGACCCGGGCTTCGGCCACACCCTCGGCAACTCGCTGCGCCGCACGCTGCTGTCGTCGATCCCCGGCGCGGCCGCGACGCGCGTCAAGTTCGACGTCGTGCTCCACGAGTTCGGGGTCATCGAGGGCGTCAAGGAGGACGTCCAGGACATCACCTTGAACCTGAAGGACCTGCTCGTGCGGGTCTACTCCGACGAGCCCGTCACGCTGCGCCTCGACAAGCGCGGGGAGGGCCCGGTCACTGCCGGCGACCTCTCGACGACGGCCGACGTGGAGATCCTCAACCCCGACCTGCACCTCGCCTACCTCACCAACCCCAAGGCGGCCCTCGGCTTCGAGCTGACCGTCGAGCGGGGCAAGGGCTACGTCGGCGCCGAGTTCAACAAGGGCGCCTCGGCGATCGGCGTCATCCCCCTGGACGCCGTCTTCTCCCCGGTGCGCCGGGTGAGCTACGAGGTCGAGCCGGTGCGCGTCGAGCAGTCCAAGGACTTCGACCGCCTGGTCATCGAGGTCGAGACCGACGGCTCGATCAGCGCGCGCGAGGCGCTGGCCTCGGCCGGCAAGACCCTCGGGTCGCTGATCTCGCTCATCGCCTCGATCGACGAGGAGGCGCCGGCCCTCGAGCTCGGCGACGTGGGCAGCGCCCAGGCCGCCGCCAGCGAGCTCGATATCCGCATCGAGGAGCTCGGGCTCACCGAGCGCTCGCGCAACTGCCTCAAGCGCGCCGGCATCAACACGATCGCCCAGCTGGTGAACGCCACCGAGCGCGACCTCACCTCGATCACCAACTTCGGGGCGACCTCGCTCAAGGACGTGATGGACCGACTCGCCGAGCGCGGCCTCGAGCTGCGTCAGGAGGACTGACCGTGCGCGCCACGCCGACCAGGGGCCGCCGCTTCGGCGGCGACGCCGCCCACCAGAAGGCCATGATGGGCAACCTCGTGGCCTCGCTGATCGCGGCCGAGTCGATCGTCACCACCGAGGCCAAGGCCAAGGCCCTGCGCCCGGTGGTGGAGAAGGTCGTCACGGCGGCGAAGAACGCGCCCGAGGGCTCGGTCCACGCCCACCGACGCGTGGTCGCCCTCATCCGCGACAAGGACATGGCCCACAAGCTCTTCACCGAGATCGCCCCGCGCTACGCGGAGCGCCCGGGGGGCTACACCCGGATCTTGAAGCTCGGGCCGCGTCAGGGCGACAACGCCCCGATGGCGCGCATTGAGTTCGTCTGACCCAGAGCGCGCCACCCGCCGGTGGCGACTCGACCTGGCCTACGACGGCCGGGCCTTCAGCGGCTTCGCCTACCAACCCCGCCTCGAGACGGTGGCCGGCGCCCTGCGTGAGGTCCTCGCGCGCACGCTGCGCCTGGAGAGCGAGCCGGTGATCGTGGGCGCCGGGCGCACCGACGCCGGCGTCCACGCCCTGCACCAGGTCGTCCACGTCGACCTGCCCGCCCGGCCCCGCACCCGCCCGGCGCTCGAGCCCGAGCGACTCGTCACCTCCCTCAACGCCCAGCTGCGCGGGCGCGTCCACGTGATCGCGGCCACCCCGGTCGAGGACTCCTTCCACGCGCGCTTCTCGGCCACCTGGCGGGCCTACCGCTACCTGGTCTGTGTCGACGGGCCCCGCCTCGACGCGCTCGACGCGCTGTGCTGGAGCGTGCCGGGCCCCCTCGACCTGGCGGCGATGAACGCGGCCGCCACGGCGACGATCGGCGCCCACGACTTTCGCTCGTTCTGTCGGCGTGCGCCGCGCAGCGCCCCCGACGACCCCATCACCCGGCTGGTGCTCGAGGCGCGCTGGCGGGTCGTCGCCGACCCGTTCGACCTCGTCCCGGTGGGGCGCTTCGTGCGCCTGGACATCCGGGCCCAGTCCTTCTGCCACACCATGGTGCGCTCGCTCGTCTCGACGATGGTGGCGATCGGCCGGGGCCGACTGGCCCCGGAGACGATCGCGGCGCGCCTCGAGTCGCCCCAGCGCGACCGGCTGCCGGCCCCGGCCCCGCCCGCGGGCCTGGCCCTGGTCGCGGTGGGCTACGAGGAGCCCGCGTCGTAGGCTGGGGGCCGTGACTCTCAGCGCCTTCGGGGCCATGCCCCTCGACCTCGACGGGGCCGTGCGACCCCAGGACGACCTCTTTCGCCACGTGAACGGTCGGTGGTCGGCGGCGACGCCCATCCCGCCCGACCGGGCCCGCTACGGCGCCTTCGACGAGCTGCGTGAGGCCTCGGAGCGGGCCGTGCGCGAGATCCTCGAGGCGGCCCAGAGCGCCGAGGCCGGAACCGAGCTGCGCAAGGTCGGCGACCTCTACGGCGCCTTCATGGACGAGGCGGCGGTCGAGGCGCGCGGGGCCGCGCCCCTGGCCGGGCCGCTCGCCGAGGTGGCCGCCATCACCTCGGTGCCCGAGCTCATGCGCCTGGTGGGCCGGTGGACCCGCGAGGGGGTCGGCGGCTTCATTGGCCTCGGGGTCGAGGCCGACGCGATGGACCCGACGCTCAACGTCCTCTGGCTCTCCCAGGCGGGGATCTCGCTGCCCGACGAGAGCTACTACCGCGAGGCGCAGTTCGAGAGCGTGCGCCGGGCCTTCGCGGGCCACGTGGAGCGGATGCTCACACTCGCCGGACTGGACGACGCCCCGGCGCGCGCGGCCCGGGTGGTCGAGCTCGAGACCTCGGTCGCCGCCCACCACTGGGACGCGGTGCGCTGTCGCGAGGTCGAGCAGATCTACAACCCGATGCCGATCGAGGCGGTCGGCGAGCTCTTCGACTCGGCCGGCGCGGCGCGCTTCGCCGACTGGTGGGGCGAGACCGGGCTCGAGGGCCGGGCCGGGCGCACCGTCGTGACCCAGCCGAGCTTCGTCGAGGGCGTCGCCTCGCTGCTCACCGAGGAGCGCCTCGACGCGTGGCGCGACTGGCTCGCCTACCACGTCGTGGCCGGCCACGCGCCCTACCTGTCGTCGGCCTTCGTCGAGGAGAACTTCGACTTCTACGGCCGCACCCTCTCGGGCACGCCCGAGATCCGCGATCGCTGGAAGCGCGCGGTCGGCTTCGTCGAGGGGGTGATGGGCGAGGCGATCGGACGCGCCTACGTCGAACGTCACTTCCCGGCGAGCGCGAAGGCCCGCATGGACGAGCTGGTCGCCCACCTCGTCGAGGCCTACCGCGAGAGCATCACCGCGCTCGAGTGGATGAGCGAGGCCACCCGGCTGCGGGCCATCGAGAAGCTCGAGGCCTTCGAGCCCCACATCGGCTTCCCGCGTAAGTGGCGCGACTACGAAGACCTCGTCGTCAACCGTGACGACCTCATCGGCTCGGTGCGCGCGGCCGCGGCCTTCGCCTTCGACTACGAGGCGGCCAAACTCGATCGGCCCGTGGATCGCGAGGAGTGGGAGATGACCCCCCAGACGGTCAACGCCTACTACCACCCCCTGCGCAACCAGATCGTGTTCCCGGCCGCGATCCTCCAGCCGCCCTTCTTCGACGAGACCCGCGACGACGCCGCCAACTTCGGCGGCATCGGCGCGGTGATCGGCCACGAGATCGGCCACGGCTTCGACGACCAGGGCTCGAAGTTCGACGGCGCGGGCCGGCTCGAGAACTGGTGGAGCGACGCGGACCGCGCGGCCTTCGAGGAGCGCACGAAGAGGCTCATCGCCCAGTACGACGGGCTGGTCCCGGCCGAGGTCCCCGATCAGCACGTCAACGGGGCCCTCACGGTGGGCGAGAACATCGGCGACCTCGGGGGGCTCGGCATCGCCTGGCGGGCCTACCAGCTCTCGCTGGGCGGCGCCGAGGCCCCGGTGATCGACGGGCTCAGCGGGGCCCAGCGTTTCTTCCTCGCCTGGGCCCAGGTGTGGCGCACGAAGGCCCGGCCCGAGGAGGTGCGCCGCCTGCTCGCGATCGACCCGCACTCGCCCGGGCAGTTCCGCTGCAACCAGATCGTGCGCAACCTCGACCCCTTCTACGAGGCCTTCGGGGTCGCCGAGGGCGACGGGCTGTACCTGGCGCCCTCGGACCGGGTCACCATCTGGTAGCGGCGGGCGCCCTCGCTGGTCACGGCGGGGAACTTGCCCCCGCGCGGGGGAGGTCTCTAAGATGGAGAGTCCCGTGTCCGCTGGGACCTCGTGAAGGAAGAACCGTGAAGACGTACTCCCCCAAGGCCGCCGACCTGACGCGCCGCTGGCTGGTCGTCGACGCCGAGGGCCTGGTGCTCGGGCGGCTGGCCTCGACGGTGGCCTCCTTGCTGCGCGGCAAGCACAACCCCTACTTCGCCCCCCACCTCGACACCGGCGACAACGTCATCGTGGTGAACGCCGACAAGGTCGTCGTCACCGCCAACAAGGCCGGCCAGAACTTCCACTACCGCCACTCGGGCTACCCCGGCGGCCTGCGCAAGACCTCGTGGCGGACCCTGCTCGACGACGACCCCGTCGCACTCGTCGAGGCGGCCGTGCGCGGCATGGTCCCGAAGAACCGGCTGGGCCGCGCCCAGATGGGCAAGCTCCACGTCTACGCCGGCCCCGACCACCCCCACGCGGCCCAGCAGCCCCAGCCCTTCGACACCTCGGCGATTCGCCGCTAAGGAGACCCGTGACGACCCCGCTGACCCAAAAGACCGGACGGCGCAAGGAGGCCGTGGCCCGCGTGCGGCTGCGCCCGGGCACCGGCACCATCACCATCAACGCCCGGGCGTTCGACAACTACTTCACCTCGGCGACGCACCGCCAGATCGTGATGGAGCCGCTGCGCCTGCTCGACGCCCAGCAGACCTACGACGTCGACGCCACCATCGAGGGCGGCGGCGTGGCCGGCCAGGCCGGCGCGCTGCGCCTGGGCATCGCGCGCTCGCTCGTCGAGATCGACGAGGGCTCGCGTCCGGCCCTGAAGAAGGCCGGCCTCCTCACGCGCGACGCGCGCAAGAAGGAGACCAAGAAGTACGGCCTGAAGAAGGCCCGCAAGGCGCCCCAGTACTCGAAGCGCTGATGTCGGCGCCCGTGCGCTTCGGCACGGACGGCATCCGCGGACGGGCCGGCGAGGTCGTCACCGACGAGCTCGCCTACCGGCTGGGTCGGGCGGTCGCCACGGTCTTTGCGGTCCCGGTCTACGTCGGCTACGACACCCGCGAGAGCTCCCCGGCGCTGGCCGCCGCGGTGCTGCACGGCCTCGAGGAGGGCGGCGCCGAGGCGGTCAACCTCGGCTACTTCACGACCCCGGGCGTGGCGGCGATCGCCCAGAGTCGCGCCGGGGTGGGCGTCGTGGTGTCGGCCTCGCACAACCCCTACCACGACAACGGGCTCAAGGTCCTCGGCCTCGGGGGGGCGAAGCTCGACCTCGCCACCGAGACGGCCGTCGAGGAGGCCCTGGCCGCGGCCCCGGCGCACCCGCGAGGACCCCGCGCGACCCCGCCGGTCGATTCCACGGCCGAGGCCGAGTACGTCGCCTGGCTGCGCGAGCGGGTGCCGGTCGACCTCTCGGGGCTCTCGATCGTGCTCGACTGCGCCCACGGCGCCGCGAGCCACGTCGCCCCCGCGCTCTTTGCCGCGACCGGCGCGCGCCTCGAGGTCATCCACGACCGCCCCGACGGGCGCAACATCAACCACCGCGCCGGCTCGACCGACGTCGCCGCGCTGATCGCGGTCGTCACCGCGCGCGGCGCCGACCTCGGCCTCGCCCTGGACGGCGACGCCGACCGGCTCATCGCCGTCGACGCCGAGGGCACGGTGCGCGACGGGGACGACCTGCTCGTGCTCTTCGCCCTGGATCGGCGCGCGCGCGGGGTGCTCGAGGGCGGGATCGCGGTGACCTCGATGAGCAACCTCGGGCTCCACCGGGCCCTCGGCGCGGCCGGGGTCGGGGTCGTCGAGACCGAGGTCGGAGACCGCAACGTGCTGCTCGCCCTCGACGAGCGGGGCTGGACGATGGGCGGTGAGCAGTCGGGCCACCTGATCTTCCGCGACCTCGCCCCGACGGGCGACGGTCTGCTCACCGGCCTCCTGCTCGGTGAGCTGGTGGCGCGCCGCGGGCCCCTCGGCCCACTGGCGCGCGCCGCGTGGGTGCGCGTGCCCCAGGCGCTGGTGAGCCTGCCGCGCGAATCGGTCGACGTCGCCGAGGTCGAGCGACTCTTCGCCCGCGAGGTCGAGCGCCACGGCCTGGCCGAGGGCGAGAGCCGCCTGATCGTGCGCCTCTCGGGCACCGAGCCGGTGGTGCGCGTGATGGTCGAGGCGACGAGCGCCGCCCTCGTCGAGGAGTACGTCGCGGCCCTCGCGGCGATGGTCCGGCCCTAGCGGCCCGAGGTCCGACGGGACCCCCCGGGTAGGCTGGGCCCCATGTGCGGGATCATCGGCGTGGTCGGCACGCCCGACGCGCCCGAGGCCCTCGACACCCTGCTCGAGGGATTGGCGCGCCTCGAGTACCGGGGCTACGACTCGGCCGGCGTGGCGCTGGTGCGCCCGGGGGAGACCTGGCGGGCGCGCACCGCCTCGGGCACCGAGTCGGTGCGGGCCCTCGTCGAGGCCTGCGCGCAGGCCCCCACGGGGTTCGCCTCGGGCATCGGCCACACCCGCTGGGCCACCCACGGCGCCCCCGAGGCCGAGAACGCCCACCCCCACCTCGACTGCACCGGCCACGTCGCGATCATCCACAACGGGATCATCGAGAACCACGCCGAGCTGCGCGCCGGGCTCGAAGAGCGCGGCCACGTCTTTACCTCGCGCACCGACTCCGAGGTGCTGGCCCACCTCATCGAAGAGGCCCGCCGCGCCGGACTCGACCTCGTCGCGGCGATGCGCCGCAGCCTGGCGAGCGTGCGCGGCGCCTTCGCCGTCGCGGTCGTCGACGCGAGCGAGCCCGACGTGATCGTCGCCGCCCGGCGGGTCTCTCCGCTCATCGTGGGCACGGCCCCCGGGCGCACCTACCTCGCGAGCGACGTCCCGGCGATCCTCGATCGGGCGAGCGCCTTCTACGCCGTCGACGACGACCAGGTGGTGCGCCTGGCGCCGGCCGGCTTTCTCGCCGTCGACTTAGAGGGCGCGCCGGTGCGCCTGCGCCAGCTGGCCATCGACTGGGACCTCGAGACGGCCGAGAAGGGCGGCTTCGAGGACTTCATGACCAAGGAGATCGAAGAGCAGCCCACCGCGCTCGCCCACACCCTCTTGGACCGGCGACGGCGCGACGGGACGATCACCTTCGACGAGCTGCGCGTCGCCGACGCCGAGCTGCTCGAGGTGCGCCGCGTCGTCATCGTGGCGACGGGCACCTCGCACCACGCGGCCCTGGTGGCGAAGTACGCGCTCGAGCGCTGGGCCCGGCTCACCACCGAGGTTGACATCGCCAGCGAGTACCGCTACCGCGACCCCGTGGTCGAGGTCGGCACCCTGGTGATCGGGGTCTCCCAGAGCGGCGAGACGATCGACACCATCCAGGCGGTGCGCGAGGCCCGCCGGCGCGGCGCGCGGGTGGTGGCCGTGACCAACGTGGTCGACTCCTCCCTCGCGCGCGAGGCCGACGCCGTGCTCTACACCCGCGCCGGGCTCGAGGTGTCGGTCGCCTCGACCAAGTCCTTCGTCGCCCAGGTGGCCGCCCTCGAGATGCTGGCCCTGCGCCTGGCCCAGCTGCGCGCGACCCTGCCGGCCGACGACGTCGAGGCCCACGTGCGCGCCCTGGGCGCGCTGAGCGGCCTCGTGGGGGCGGCCCTCACCCGGCGCGACGCCGTGACCGACGTCGCCAAGCAGCTGGTGGGCGCGCACGACTTCTTCTACCTGGGCCGCCACGTCGGCCTGCCCACCGCCTTAGAGGGCGCCCTCAAGCTCAAGGAACTCACCTACCTCCACGCCGAGGGCTACCCCGGGGGAGAGCTCAAGCACGGTCCGCTCGCCCTCATCGAGCCCGGCGTGGTCGTCGTGGCGGTGGCGACCGACCCGGCGATGTACGACAAGATGCTCTCCAACCTGGCCGAGGTGAAGGCCCGGGGGGCGACGCTCGTGGTGGTGGCCTCCGACGACGACGAGACGATCGAGGCGGTCGCCGACTACGTCCTGCGCGTGCCCGGAACCGAGCCGCTCTTTACGCCGATGGTCGACGTCGTGCCCCTGCAGCTCTTCGCCTACGCGATGGCCCGGGGCCTCGGGCGCAACGTGGACCGCCCCCGGAACCTGGCCAAGACCGTCACGGTCGAGTAGTGGCCGCGCGCGGGGTCGGGGTCGACGTCGTGGACGTGGCGCGCTTCGCCCTCGCGCTGGGTCGCCGCCCGCGCATCGTCGAGCGGCTCTTCACCGAGGGCGAGCAGCGCGACGGCCGGGGCCGGGCCGAGCGGCTGGCGGCGCGCTTCGCCGCCAAGGAGGCCGTGATGAAGAGCCTGGGGGTCGGGCTCGGCTCGGTGCCGTGGCGCTCGATCGAGGTGGTGAAGGAGACTTCGGGTCAGCCCCGCATCGTGCTGCACGGCGCGGCCAAAGAGCTCGCGGCCCGCCGGGGCGTCGCCGAGATACTCGTGTCGCTCACCCACAGCGACTTGAGCGCGATCGCGCTCGCCGTCGCCGAGCCGGGCTGATGCCGGCCGAGGGCGTCCACCGGCCGGCCTGGGCCGAGATCAGCCGCGCGGCGCTGCGCCACAACGTCGAGGCGCTGCGCGCGGTGCTCGGTGAGACGCGCCTCTGCGCCGTGGTGAAGGCCAACGGCTACGGCCACGGGGCGACCCTCGTCGGCCCGGCCGCCCTCGAGGCGGGCGCCGACCTGCTCGCCGTGGCCCTGGTCGATGAGGGCCTCGAGCTGCGCCGGGTGGGGGTCACCGCCCCGATCCTGGTGCTCGCCGAGATCCGGCCCTCGGCCCTCGACGCGGCGATGGCGAACGACCTCACCGTGACCGTGGGCTCGCTCGAGGGCGCCGAGGCGGTCGTGGCGGTGGCGACGCGGCGCGCGGCCCGGGCCCGCGTGCACCTCAAGGTCGACACCGGCATGCACCGCATGGGGGTCGCCCCCGACGAGGTCGAGCGCGTCGTCGAGGCGCTCGACAGCCCCTACGTGGACTTAGAGGGCCTCTACACCCACTTCCCGGTCGCCGACGGCGAGGACGCCGCCGACCGCGACTTCACGCTCGCCCAGATCCGCCGCCTCGACGAGGTGCTGGAGGGCCTCAGCGCGCGCGGGGTCGCCCCGCGCCAGGTGCACCTCGCCAACTCGGCCGGCGCCCTGGGCTATCCGGCGACGCGCCGATC
>DASSZS010000034.1:0-24906 GCA_035702745.1 Acidimicrobiales bacterium
GCCACGGCCTGGCGCTGCCGGTCGGGGTCTACCCCCTCTTCGAGAACGCCCGGCGGGCCCGGCGAGGCTGGACGATCGACGAGCACCGCCGCCGCCTCGGGGCGCTGTGGGCCGGCTTCGCGCGCGTCGCGGCCGGAAACCCCTACGCCTGGCGCCGCGACGCGCCCGACGCCGCCACGATCGCCACGCCCACGCCGTCGAATCGGATGATCGCCTTCCCCTACACCAAGCTGCTGGTGGCCAACCTGCCCGTCGACATGGGCGCGGGCCTCGTGCTCACCTCCTATCGGTGCGCACGCGAGCTCGGCGTAGGCGAGGAGAGGATGGTCTTCCCCCAGTGCGCCGCCGAGGGCGACGACCACTGGTTCATCTCAGAGCGACCCGAGCTCGACGCGTCCCCGGCGATGGCCGCCGTGTGGGCGGCGCTCGTCGACTTCGGCGTCGACGCGGACGACCTTGCCCTCCTCGACCTCTACAGCTGCTTTCCCACGGTGGTGGAGACGGCCAGCGAGGTAATCGGCCTCGATCCGCTCGACCCCGCGCGACCCGCGACGGTGACCGGGGGCCTCACCTTCGCCGGCGGGCCCGGCAACAACTACGTCGCCCACGCGATCGCGACGATGGTCGAGCGCCTGCGCGCCCGGCCCGAGGCGACCGGACTGGTCACGGGCCTCGGCTGGTTCTCGACCGAGCACGCCTGGGGCACCTATAGCGCCACACCGCCCCCAGACGGCTTTCGCTGGCGCGACGTCGGCGCGACGGTCGCCTCGACCCCGCGCGTCGAGGTCGCCACGGGCGACGGTGAGATCGTCGTCGAGACCTACACCGTCACCCACCGCCCCGACGGGTCACCCGAGCGGCTGGTCGTGTGCGGGCGCCGCCGGGACGGTCGGCGCCAGTGGGCCCACGGTGAGGATCCCGACTTGTGCGCCGACGCCGAGGCGCGCGACCTGCTCGGCGTGGCCCTGAGGGTGCGCGAGGGCGTGGTGCGCCCCTAAGCCAGCGCCTCGGCGATCGCCGCGGCGCTGATCGCGCCCTCGCGCACGACGACCGCCGTCGGGCCGGAGACCTCGACCACCGACGAGACGGCCGCCGCGCGGGTCCCGCCGTCGAGCACGCCGGCCAGACCGTCGCGTCCGGCGAAGACCGTCGCCACGTCGCTCGCGCGCTCGCAGGGCGGCTCGCCGTGCTCATTCGCGCTGGTGACGGCGAGGGGCCCAGTGCGCTCGAGCAGCGCGACCGCGGTCGGGTCGGCCGGGACGCGCACCCCGAGGGTGTGAGAGCGCGCGTGCACGCGCGCCGCGAGCTCGTCGGGCGCCGACACCACCAGGGTGAGGGCCCCGGGCCAGTAGCGCTCGGCCAGGCGCCGTCCGAGGGGTCCGAGCTCGACCCCGAGCGTCCCCAGCGCCTCGGTCGTCGCGACCAAAACCGGCAGGGCGACCGCCTCGGGCCGGCGCTTGAGCGAGAAGATGGCCTCGATCGCCTCGGGCCGGTCCAGCCGCGCGGCCAGCCCGTAGACGGTGTCGGTGGGCACGGCGACCACCGCGCCCGAAGAGAGGGCGTCGACCGCCTCGTCGAGCGAGAGGCGCCTCACGTCCGGCGCCCGACGAGCACCCGGTCACGCCCGGCGAGGTCGCGCCGGTCGACGGCGTCGAGACCGGCGGCGCGAGCCGCGGCGAGGGCCGCCGGACCCTGGCGATCGCCGTGCTCGAGCACGAGTGCGCCGCCCGGGGCGAGCCACGCCGGCGCGGCCGCGACGATCGCGGCGACGTCGGCGAAGCCGGCGACGCCCTCGTGGTCGGGGGCGACGAGCGCGCCCCGGGGCTCGTAGGAGAGGACGGGATCGAGCCCGGCGATCTCGTCGGCCCCCACGTAGGGCGGGTTCGCCACGACCAGGTGGATTCGGCCGCGCAGGGACTCATCGAGTCCGAAGAACCAGTCCGCGCGCACGAACGAGACGTAGCTGAGCCCGTGCTTGCGGGCGTTGGCCCGCGCCACCGTGAGGGCGCCCTCGGAGGCGTCGACCCCGATCACCCGGGCGCGCACGCCGCGCGCGGCGAGCTCGCTCGCGATCGAGAGGCCGATCGCGCCCGACCCGCACCCGAGGTCGACCACGACGGGGGCCGCCTCATCGATGCGGGCGAGCTCGACGAGCGCGTGGTCGACCAGCTCTTCGGTCTCGGGCCGGGGTATGAGGACTCGGGGGTCGACGTCGAGGTCGAGGCCGCGAAAGGGCCAGTGGCCGAGCACGTACTGCAGGGGCTCGCCCTCGAGCCGGCGTCGCGCGGCCGCGCGCACCGCCCCGATCGCGTCGGGGTCGCCGCCCACGGCGTACTCCTCGACGATCCAGCGAGCCTCGCGCTCGGCCAGCCCGCTGGCCACGAGCTCGGCGACCACCGAGGGCCTAACGTCGGCCACTCTCGGCCAGCTGGTGGGCGCGCTTGTCGGCGAGTAGGGCGTCCACGTAGGGGTCGAGGTCGCCGTTCAAGACGGCGTCGAGGGCGTAGGTCGTGAGGTTGATCCGGTGATCGGTGACCCGGTTCTCCTTGAAGTTGTAGGTCCGGATCTTCTCCGAGCGTCCCCCGCCGCCGACCTGGGAGCGCTTCAGCCCGGAGAGCTCGGCCGCCTGGGCCTCCTGGGCCGCGGCGAGCAGCCGCGAGCGCAGCACCAAAAGGGCCCGCGACCGGTTCTGGATCTGGCTCTTCTCGTCCTGCATCGACACCACGATCCCGGTCGGCAGGTGGGTCACGCGCACCGCCGAGTCGGTCGTGTTCACGCTCTGGCCCCCGGGGCCCGAGGACCGGTAGACGTCGATCTTGAGGTCGTTGGGGTTGATCTCGACGTCGACCTCCTCGGCCTCGGGCAGCACCGTGACCGTCGCCGACGAGGTGTGGACCCGACCCTTGGCCTCGGTGACCGGGACGCGCTGGACCCGGTGGACCCCGGCCTCGAACTGGAGTCGGCTCCAGGCGTCATCGCCCTTGATGAGGTAGGTGGCCCCGTCGAGCCCACCCTGGTCGCTCGGGCGCTCCTCGATCGTCTCGACCCGCCACCCGCGCACGGTCGCGTAGCGCTTGTACATCGAGGCGAGGTCGGCCGCGAAGAGGTTGGCCTCCTCCCCGCCCTCGGCGCCGCGGATCTCCATGATCACGTTGCGCCCCTCGTTGGGGTCGTGGGGCAAGAGCAGGGTCTCGAGGCGCTCCTCGAGCTCAGCGATGCGCGACTCGGCGTCGTCGACCTCGTCGCGCCACAGCTCTCGCTCAGCCCCCTCGGACTCGGTGAGCATCTCGCGCGCGGTCACCAGATCCTCGCGGGCCGTGCGCAACTCGCCCCAGGTGGTGGTGACCTCTGTCAACTCCTTGTGGCGTCGCGAGAGGTCGCGCAGGCGCACCAGGTCGTTCGCGACGTCGGGCTGGGCGAGCTCCCCTTCGACCGCGCGCAACTCGTCGGTCAGGGCGTCGAGGGTCTCGTCCAGGGAGCGCACGCCTCGACGGCGATCAGGACTTGGTTCGCGGCTTGGCCTTTTGGGCGTAGCGGCGCTGGAACCGCTCAACGCGACCACCGGTATCGACGAGCTTCTGCTTGCCCGTGAAGAACGGGTGGCACTCGTTGCACAGCTCCACGTGCAGGTCGGACTTGGTCGAGCCCACCGTGAAGGTGTTGCCGCACGAGCAGGTGACCGTCGCGGGGCCGTAGTGCGGGTGGATGTCGGACTTCATAGCGCTCCTTAGCGAACGGACAGTCTAGCGGGACTCAGCTCGTGGGCGACGGGCCCTTGGCGATCTCGGCGAGGAACTCCTCGTTGGACCGGGTGGTCTTCAGCCGGTCGATCAACAGCTCGAGCCCGGCCGCCTCGCGGCCCTCGGCCGCCAGCCCGTTGAGGACCCGGCGCAGTCGCCAGACCTGGGGCAGGGCCTCGCGGCTGAAGAGGAGCTCCTCTTTACGCGTGGACGAGCCATTGACGTCGATGGCCGGGTAGAGGCGGCGCTCGGCCAGACGCCGGTCGAGTCGCAGCTCCATGTTGCCGGTGCCCTTGAACTCCTCGAAGATGACCTCATCCATCTTCGAGCCCGTCTCGACGAGCGCGCTGGCGAGGATCGTCAAAGAGCCGCCCTCTTCGATGTTGCGCGCGGCGCCGAAGAACTTCTTGGGCGGGTAGAGCGCGCCCGAGTCGACGCCGCCGGACATGATGCGCCCGGTCGCCGGGGCGGCCAGGTTGTAGGCGCGCGCCAGTCGGGTGATGCCGTCGAGGATGATGACGACGTCCTTTTGCTGCTCGACGAGCCGCTTGGCCCGCTCGATCGCGAGCTCGGCGACGTGGGTGTGCTCCTCGGCCGGCCGGTCGAAGGTGGAGGAGATGACCTCACCGTGGACCGAGCGGCGCAGGTCGGTGACCTCCTCGGGCCGCTCGTCCACGAGCAGCACCATCAGGTGGACCTCGGGGTTGTTCGCCTCGATCGACTGGGCGATCTGCTTCATGACCGTCGTCTTGCCGGCCTTGGGCGGCGAGACGATCAGGCCGCGCTGACCCTTGCCGATCGGGGCCAGCAGATCGACGATCCGCGGGGTGAGGTCGGTCTTGCCCTCGTTGGTCTCCAGACGGAGCTTCTCGTCGGGGAAGAGCGGCGTCAGGTCCTCGAAGCGCGGACGCAACTTGGCGACCTCGGGGTCGAAGCCCGCCACCGTGTCGACGCGCAGCAGCGCCGGGTACTTCTCGTTCGAGGCGGCCGGACGGAAACCGCCGACGACCGAGTCGCCCTTGCGCAGTCCGTAGCGGCGCACCATGTTGATCGAGACGTAGACGTCGTTGGGCGACGGGTGGTATCCCCGAGTGCGCAAGAAGCCGTAGCCGTCGTCGCGCAGGTCGAGCAGGCCCTCCACCTCGATCAGGTCACCGGCGTAGGGCTGGTCGGCGTTGGGCATGGCGTCGCCCCCGAAGCGCTCGCGACCGCGGTTGCGCCGGTTGCGCCGGTTGCGCGAACCGGGCTCGTTGAAGTCGCGGGGCTGGCGATCGGGCCGGTTGGGGGCGTGCGTGCGCCCGGCGCCCCCGTCACCGTTGGCCGAGGACTCGGCCGGACCCTCGCTGGAGCGGGCCTCGCTGGAGCGAGCGGGCGCGCTCACGCGCTCGCGGGGTGAGGGGGTCGACTCGGTGCTGGGCGGGTCGACCTCGAACTCGCCGAGGAACGCCTCGAAGTCCTCGGGCGTGGTCACCGTGCGCCGCGAGCGCACCGCCCGGCTGGCCGGCGCGGGGGCGTCGCCGCCCATGATCGCCTCGATGAGAGCCGCCTTGGTGGCGCGGGTCGAGACGTCGACGCCCTTCACCTTGGCGATCGTCTGGAGATCCTCGCGCGTCTTGGACTCGAGGTCCGCGCGCTCTGGGGAGGGCTTAACAGCCATGCATGATCCTTTCCCACCGCCGGCGAGGGTACGCCAGGGCCGAGGAGAAAAACGAGAAGTCGTCTCGGAAGAACACCGCAGTTCGGCGGAGCCGAGCGGACGACGTCCCCAGTGTAGCGGGTCAGCGGGGTGCCGCCAACACCACTCGCTAGCCCAGCACCCCGAGCAGCGCGGGCAGCGTGGCGTCGACGACCTCGGGGGCGCGCGCGTGGGCCACGGCGGTGTCGGGGTCCTTCAGCCCGTTGCCGGTGAGCACGCACACCACCGTCGAGCCGGCCGGGGCGCCGTACTTGAACAGTCCGGCCACCGAGGCCGCCGAGGCCGGCTCACAGAAGATCGACTCGTGGCGCGCGACGAAGCCGTACGCCTCGAGGATCTCCTCGTCGGTGACGGCCCGGATGTCGCCGAGGGACTCGTGGACCACCTCGAGGGCGCGCGCCCAGCTGGCCGGGTTGCCGATGCGTATCGCCGTGGCGATCGTCTCGGGGTTGGCCACCGGGTGGCCGAGCACGATCGGCGCGGCGCCGGCCGCCTGGAAGCCCCACATGCGCGGCAGGCTGTCACAGCGCTGGGCCGCGTGGTACTGGGTGAAGCCCCGCCAGTAGGCGGTGATGTTGCCCGCGTTGCCCACCGGGATCGCCACGACGTCGGGCGCCCGGCCGAGCTCGTCGACCAGCTCGAACGCGGCCGTCTTCTGGCCCTCGATCCGGTCGGGGTTGATCGAGTTCACAATCGTGATCGGCAGGTGCTGGCAGAGCTCGCGCGCGAGGTCGAGGGCCTGGTCGAAGTTGCCTCTTATCTGCAGCACGCGCGCGCCGTAGACCATGGCCTGGGCCAGCTTGCCCAGGGCGATCTGGCCCTCGGGGACGAGGACCACGCAGTCCATCTGGGCGCGCGCGGCGTAGGCGGCGGCCGCGGCCGAGGTGTTGCCCGTCGAGCCGCAGATCACCGTGCGCGCGCCTTGCGCGCGCGCCTTGGTGATGGCCATGGTCATCCCCCGGTCCTTGAACGACCCCGTCGGGTTCATGCCGTCGAACTTGAGCCAGACCTCGGCCCCGACCCGCTCGGAGACCCGCTCGGCGTAGATCAGCGGGGTGTTGCCCTCGTAGAGGGTCACCACGTCCGCGACCCCTTCGAGGTCGAGCCACTCGGCGTAGTGGCGAAGCAGCCCCGGCCAGCCGATCACGCCGGATCCTCCAGCACCCGGATGCAGGCGCCCACCCGGTCGACGGCCGCGAGGGCGGCGAGCTCGTCGGCGGTCGCGCGCACGTCGCGGTCGCGCGCGGCGTGGGTCAAGAAGGAGAGCCGGGCCTCGTCGGCGAGGCCGGACTGCTCCATCGAGCGGATCGAGACGCCGTGACGGCCGAAGACCCCGGCCACCTCGGCCAGGACGCCGGGCCGGTCGAGGACGTCGACCGAGAGGTAGTAGGCGCTCGGAAGGTCACCGGCCGCCACGAGCTCGACCGTGCGGTCCCCGCTGAAGGGCGCGTCGTGGCGACCGCTCACCTTGTTGCGCGCGGCGTCGAGGACGTCGCCGAGCACCGCGGTCGCCGACGGCTCACCGCCGGCCCCCTGGCCGAGCCACATCAGCGGGCCGGCCTTGGCGCCCTCGACGAAGACGGCGTTGGTCGCCCCACTCACCGAGGCCAGGGGGTGCGCGAGGGGCACCAGGGTCGGATGGACGCGGCGCGAGACCCCGTTCTCACCCACGCGCTCGGCGACGGCCAGCAGCTTTATGACGTAGCCGGCGTGGCGGGCGAACTCAACGTCGACCGATCGCACGCCGGTGATCCCCTCGTGGGCGACCTCCTCGCCCGCCAGGGGGGTGCCGAAGGCCAGCGACGAGAGGATCGCCACCTTCGCCGCGGCGTCGGTGCCCTCGACGTCGGCGCGGGGGTCGGCCTCGGCGTAGCCGAGCGCCTGCGCCTCAGCCAGCGCCCCGGCGTAGTCCGAGCCCTCGCGCGTCATGCGAGTCAAGATGAAGTTCGTCGTGCCGTTCACGATGCCCAGGACCCGGCCGATGCGCTCCCCGGCCAACGAGGTGCGCAGCGCGCGCAGGATCGGGATCGCCCCACCGACGGCCGCCTCGTAGAAGAGGTCGGCGCCGTGCTCGTGGGCGAGGCGCGCCAGGGCGTTGCCGTGGGCGGCCATGAGGGCCTTGTTGGCCGTCACCACCGAGACGCCGCGCTCGAGCGCGGCACGCACGTACGTTCCGGCCGGCTCGAGGCCCCCGGCGACCTCAACGAGGACGTCGAGGTCTTTAGCGATCAGAGCGGCCACGTCGTCAGTGAGCAGGGCCGCGTCGACGCCGGGGTGGGCCTTGGTGAGGTCGCGCACCGCCACCCCGACGAGCTCCAGCGGCGCGGTCGCCCCGTCGAGGAGGGCGTGCTGGCGTCCCGGGTCGCTCAGAATCCCCACGAGGGCCGCCCCGATGTTGCCCGCGCCGATCACGCCGACGCGCACGGCCCCTCGCTCCATCGTGAAAGGCTAACCCACGCCCCTTCGGGTCACTCCACCTCGAGGCGGGCGAGGTCGTCGAAAGTCTCGCGTCGCAGCATCACCCGCGCCTCGCCATCGCGCACCATCACGACCGCCGGGCGCGGGACCCGGTTGTAGTTCGAGGCCATCGAATAGCCGTACGCGCCGGTGACGGGCGTCACCACGAGGTCGCCGCGTCCCGTGGCCACCGGCAGGAACCCGGCGTCGACCAGGACGTCGCCGCTCTCGCAGTGCTTACCCACGATGCGCACGCGCCGCGGGCGCGCCGCGAGCGGGCGCGCGAGGTCGAACGCCTCGTAGCCCGAGCCGTAGAGGACGGGCCGGGGGTTGTCGCTCATGCCCCCGTCGACCGCGACGTAGGTCCTCACGGCCAGCTCCTTGACGACCCCGACGCGATACAGGGTGACGGCGGCCTGGGCCACGAGCGCGCGACCGGGTTCGGCGAGGACGCGCACCGCCGGGTCGAGCCCGGCGTCGGCCGCGGCCGCCCGCACCGCGGCCGCCCACTCGGTGATCGAGGGCGCGCTCTCCCCCTCGACGTAGGGCACCCCGAGCCCACCACCGACGCACAGCTCGTCAAAGTCGTCACCCCGGGTGAACTCGACGAGGGTCCGCACCGACTCCTCGAAGGCACGCGTCTCGAAGATCTGCGAGCCGATGTGCGCGTGGACTCCGCGCACGCGCACCCCGTGCAGTGCGGCGAGGCGCTCGATGGCGCGCCGGGCCGCGCCCGAGGCGACCGAGAAGCCGAACTTCGTGTCCTCTTGACCGGTGCGCACGTACTCGTGGGTGTGGGCCTCGACCCCCGGGGTGACGCGCACCAGGACGTCGAGGGAGCGGCCCGCCACGAGGCGGTCGAGCGCCTCGATCTCCTCGGCGTTGTCGACGACGATGCGGTGCACGCCCACCTCGAGCGCCCGGGCGAGCTCGTCGTCGGACTTGTTGTTGCCGTGCAGTATTACCCGGTCGGCCGGGACCCCGGCCCGCAGCACCAGGTCGAGCTCGCCGCCGGTCGCCACGTCGACGCATAGCCCCGACTCGTGGGCCAGCCGCGCGACCGCCCCACACAGGAAGGACTTGGAGGCGAAGGCCACGCCGTCGTCGAAGGCCGCGGCCGCCTCCTCGCACCGGTGGCGCAGGGTGGCCTCGTCGTAGACGAACAGCGGGGTGGAGTACCGCTCAGCCAGCTCGGCGAGGTCGACCCCGCCGATCGACGCGCCGTCCTCGCGCACCTCGGCCGTGTCGGGCAGGAGCGAGAGCGGGACGGGTCCGGTTCCCATATATCGACCTTACGGGAGGCCACCTCGCCCGAGCCGCGATCGAGCCGGTCCGGTAGTCTTGTCGGACCGCCCCCGTAGCTCAGCGGATAGAGCATTGGCCTCCGGAGCCATGTGCGCAGGTTCGAGTCCTGCCGGGGGCACCGTCGGGCCCCAAACCATCGGGCTCGAGCCCGCGGGCCCCGTGTGTGCCACGACCCGTCGACCCATCGAACTCCCCCGCGGCGCCAGCGCGACGCTCCTTCCCAATGAGGGTCACGGAGAGATGGCCGGCACTCCAAACGCCGCAGGGATCCATGTGCGCCGAAGTTCCCACTCGGGCCGACTCGAGGAACGCGAGGCGCCGAGAGTGCCGTCGGCCCGTGAGTGCCCAAAGGATCGAGCCTCAAAGAGTCCCGGCCGACGACTCTCCCTCTGTCGGGCGCCGTCGGGGCCACACCGACACCGCGCACGAACTGGAGGCGACGGACTTGTACGCCAAGTGGTGTACAATTACTTCATGGCCACCAAGACTGAACGGCTCAACATCCGCCTCACCCGGGCCCAAGATACGGTTCTGCGCGCCGCCGCGGACGCCCACGGCGAAACCGCTAGCGAGTACGTCCTGCGCAACGCCGTCGAGGCAGCCCAGAACGACCTCGCGGACCGCCGGGTATTCGTCCTTGACCAACCCGCGTGGCAGGAGTTGCAGGCCGCCCTCTCCGCGCCGGTCTCGGTACCGTCGGCGATGTTGTCGTTGCTCTCGAACCCGAGCGTCCTCGAAAGTTGAGGGTGGCCTACGTCGGCCCCGAACTGCTGAGCGCCGACCATGACGTCGCCGACTTCTACTGTGGCCGGGCCCCATTGAATGATTGGTTGCAGCGTCGCGCTCTCGATAACCAGCACTCGGGGACGACGAGGACCTGGGTCGTGACCGAGGCGGGTTCCCCCGAGGTGATCGCCTTCTACGCGTCGTGCACTGGATCTGTCCTTCGCTCAACCACTACGAGGACGATCCGCCAGGGGCAACCAGAGCAGGTACCCGCCTTGCTGCTCGCCCGTATGGGCGTCGACCGGCATCACCAGGGTCGAGGGGTCGGTGCGGCCCTCCTCAAACACTTCGTCGCAAAGGCACTCGAGGTGTCGGCCTCGGTCGGGGTACGTCTCCTACTCGTCCACGCCAAGGATGACGCGGCGAAGGTTTTTTACCAGCGCTACGGCTTCGTCGCGTCTCCGGTGGATCCCCTCACGATGATGCTGCTTCTGCCCGCCGACGTGTAACTCGTCCTTTGGGTCCGGACACCCAGCGTGACGTCGTACCTCCCCTCGACACCGACTAGCGGATCCGTCACGTCGAAAGTTCTGGACGGCACTTCGACCCATTCGGCGGCCTTGGATTGACGATAAGAACGAATGTACGTACAATTAGCGCGTGACGCCACTCGACTTCGTGGTCTCCCTGGCCCTCATCTCGGTGGCGGCGGGGGTCCTGGGGTCGCTCGTCGGCCTCGGGGGCGGGGTCGTGATCGTCCCGGTCCTCACGCTGCTCTACCACGTGGACATCCGCCTGGCCATCGGAGCCAGCATCGTCTCGGTGATCGCCACCTCGAGCGGCGCGGCCGCGGCCTACGTCCGTGACCGGATGGCCAACCTGCGCGCCGGGATGTTCCTCGAGGTCGCCACGACGACCGGGGCGCTCACCGGGGCCTACCTCACGACGCTCCTGCCCGCGAGGTTCCTGTTCGTCTTCTTCGGGCTCATCCTGGCCTACTCGTCGGTCTCGACCTTCCGGCGCCGGCACATAGACGCGCCGCTCACGGTGTCGAACGACCGGATCGCCAACTACTTCAACCTGCACGGCTCCTACCACGACCTCGCCGAGGGGCGCGAGATCGCCTACAAGGTCGTCGGCACGAAGCTGGGCCTCTCGATCATGTACGCCGCCGGCCTGGTGAGCGCCCTGCTGGGCATCGGCTCGGGGGCGCTCAAGGTGCCGGCCATGGACGGCGCCATGCACCTGCCGATGAAGGTCTCGACCGCGACGAGCAACTTCATGATCGGGGTGACGGCCGCGGCCAGCGCCGGCGTCTACTTCATCCGCGGCCAGATCGACCCCATCATCGCCGCCCCGGTGGCGGCCGGGGTCCTGCTCGGGGCGACGGTCGGCGCCCGGGTCCTGGGTCGGACCACGAGCAAGACCATCCGGATACTCTTTGTCGTGGTCCTCGTGGTCATCTCGCTCGAGATGCTCCAGAAGGGGTTCCTCGCGTGAGCGACACGCCGCGACTCCCGACCGAGCCCGCCCCCGGGTCCGCCGAGGCGATCCCCCTCGCCGGGCTCGAGCGCTCGGGCGCACGCCGCGCGCTCACGCCCGACGAGGCGCGCCGCATGGCCGTCAAAGTCCACCGGGTCGAGCTCGCGATCAGCCTGGTCTTGCGCGTCGGGGTCGTGGCGAGCGTTCTCGTCATCGCCGTCGGGCTCGGCCTGATGTTCGCCCACCACGGGTCCTGGGTGAGGCTCGGCGGGCCCGTCTCGTACCGGGCGCTCACCTCGGCCTCCACGGCCTTCCCGCACTCCTTTGGCGCGCTCGGGCGCGCCCTGGCCTCCGGCGAGGGCCGCGGGGTCGTGGTGCTGGGCGTCTTGATCTTGATCCTCACCCCGGTGCTGCGGGTGGCCGTCGGGGTCATCTCCTTCGCCTACGAGAAGGACACGCCGATGGCCCTCGTCACGCTGTTCGTGCTCGCCGTCTTGGTCGGGTCGTTCTTCCTCGCGGGGGCGTGATGGCGGGCGTGCTGGACCGCTCGAGCCCTCTGCCCCTCTGGGCCCAGACGGCCGAGGACCTGCGTCGCCGGCTGCTCGACGGCGAGTTCACCGAGCGCTTCCCCACCGACGAGGAGCTGACCCGGGACTACGGCGTCAGCCGCCAGACCGTGCGCGAGGCCGTGCGTCGCCTGGCCGCCGAGGGACTGGTCGTGCGCGAGCGAGGCCGGGGCTCGTCGGTCACCCCCCCGGTCCTCGAGCAGCCCCTCCACTCCCTCTACAGCCTGGCCACGACGGTGCGCGCGGGAGGCATCGAAGAGCGCAGCGAGGTCCTCGCGGCCCAGCGCCGACCGGCCACCACCGAGGACGCCGCGCACCTCGCCCTCGAGGTCGGCGACGAGGTCGTCTACATCGAACGGCTCCGCTTCGCCGGGGCCGAGCCCATCGCCCGGGACCGGTCCTCGCTGCGCGGGGACCTCGCCGGCGGGCTGCTCGAGGCCGACCTCTCCTCGGGCGGGCTCTACGAGCTGCTCGTCGAGTACTGCGGCCTGCGCATCTCCGGCGGCGAGGAGCGCATCCGCCCGGTCGTGCCCGAGGCGGCCGAGCGCCGGCTGCTGCGCCTGCCCCCGCGGGTCGCCGCCTTCTCCATCGAGCGGCTGGCCCTCGTGGGCGACGTCCCCGTCGAGTGGCGTCGCAGCCTGATCCGCGGCGACCGCTACTCCCTCGTCGCCCAGTGGCCACCGGGTCCGGGCGGCCGCCGCGACGATCACGGCTGACGACGCCTCGACACCGAATCGGCACGAGGACGACGAGACCTGATACCCTGGGGGGTATACACGTAGGCGCCGGAGGACCGTGCGGCCCGCCGCCGCACCCGACAGTGAGAACCAAGGAGCCAACGATGACCGAACGAAAGAGGGGGACCGTGGCGGAACTCGCGGGGTCGGGGCCGCTGCGCGACGCCGACCAGGTGCGCGCCATCGCGACTCGGCTCAAGCGCGCCCAGGGTCAGATCGGCGCCGTGGTGCGCATGATCGAAGAGGGGCGCAACTGCGAGGAGATCGTGACCCAGATCGCCGCCGTCTCCAAGGCGGTGAACACCGCGGCCTTCACCATTCTCACCACGAGCATGCGCGAGTGCCTCACCGAGAGCACCGCCGAGTCCTCGGCGCTGGCCGACCGGCTCCAGAAGCTCTTCTTGAGCCTGGCCTGATCGCCGTGCGCGCGCTCATCATCGGTGGCGTGGCCGGTGGCATGTCCGCCGCGGCCCGGCTGCGCCGCCTCCTCGACGACGCCGAGATCGTCGTGCTGGAAAGAAGCGGCCACGTCTCCTACGCCAACTGCGGTCTGCCCTACTACGTGGGCGGGGTCATCGAGGACCACGACGACCTCCTCCTCCAGACGCCCGACGCCCTCTACCAGCGCTTCCGCCTCGACGTGCGTGTGCGCCACGAGGCGTTGGCCCTCGACACGGGCCGCAAGCGCGTGCGCGTGCGCGACCTCGACCACGAGTCGACCTACGAGATCGACTACGACGTCCTGGTGCTGAGCCCGGGTGCTCAGGCCGTCGTCCCGCCGATTCCCGGCGTCGAGCGCGCCCTGGCCCTGCGCACGGTCGAGGACGTCGAGCGGCTGCGCGACGCCGCGCTCGACGCCCGCACCGCCGTGGTCGTGGGCGGCGGCTTCGTCGGGCTCGAGGTGGTCGAGAACCTGCACCGACGCGGCGTCGCGACGACCCTCGTCGAGGCGACCGAGCAGCTCCTCGGTCCGCTCGACCCCGAGATGGCCGAGCCCGTGCTCGCCGAGCTCGTGCGCCACGGCGTCGAGGTCCACCTCGCCACCGGGGTCGAGTCGATCGACTCCGCCACGGTGACCCTGACCAGCGGGGAGCGCCTGGACGCCGACCTCGTGGTCGTGGCGATCGGCGTGCGCCCCGAGGTCCACCTGGCCCGGGCGGCCGGGCTCGCCCTCGGCCCTCGCGGCGGCGTCGCCGTCGACGAGTACCAGCGCACGAGCGACCCCGCCGTCTACGCGGTGGGCGACGCCGCCGAGAAGTCCGACGCCCTGGATGGATCGGCGACCCTGGTGCCGCTGGCCAACATCGCCAATCGCCAGGGACGGGTCGCCGCCGATCACATCGCCGGACGCCCGGTGCGGCCCACTCCCGCGATCGGGACCGCGATCGTCAAGGTCTTCGACCTCACGGTCGCCCTCACCGGGTGGAGCGAGAAGCGGCTGCGGGCGGCCGGGCGGGCGGCCCAGGCCATCCACACCCACCCGAGCTCGCACGCCGGCTACTACCCCGGGGCCGAGGGGATGGCCCTCAAGCTGATCGTCGACCCGACCAGTGGCGCCATCCTCGGCGCCCAGGGGGTCGGCCGCGACGGGGTCGACAAGCGCATCGACGTGATCGCGACGGCCCTGCGGGCCGGACTGCGCGCTGAGGAGCTCTCCGACCTCGAGCTCGCCTACGCCCCGCCCTTCAGCTCGGCGAAGGACCCCGTCAACATGCTCGGCTACGTCGCCGAGAACGTCCTCTCGGGCCTCGGCTCGACGGCGCAGTGGGACGAGGTCGCCCGCCTGCAGTCCGAGGGAGCGCTGCTCGTCGACGTGCGCACCACGCGCGAGTTCGCCCGCGGCCACATCCCCGGCTCGATGAACATCCCGGTCGACGAGCTGCGCGATCGCGCGGGGGAGATCGACGAGGCCGAGGTGCTCGTCGTCTGTCAGGTCGGTGTGCGCGGCTGGACCGCGGTGCGCCTGCTGCGCGCTCTCGGGGTCGACGCACGCAACCTCGACGGCGGCTTCGAGACCTGGAGTCGGTCCCCGGCGGCCCGCTCCTTGGAGTTCGCCTGAGCGACGTCGGCCGGCCCGGCGCGCGAGTGCTACATCGACCAACCACCAACCACCAACCACCAACCACCAACCAAAGGAGACAACACATGTGCCACCGGACCACCTGCCGCTCGTGCGGACGGCCGACCTGGTCGGGCTGTGGTAACCACATCGAGCAGGCCCTCGCGGGCGTGCCCGCCAGCGAGCGCTGCACCTGCGACGAGCGCGGGTCGAGCTCACGCGGGGGCTTCTTCTCGCGCCTGCGCGGCCGCTAGTCGATGACGGCCGCTGACCACTGGCGCGAGGCCCTCGCCGCCTGGGCGATCCCCGAGGAGATTCTGGCCCAAGCGCCCGAGAGTCCCTGGATACACCCACCGGCCCTCTTCGCGGTGCCCGAGCGCGTCGTCGACAGCCCGAGCCACGCCCGGGCGCGCGAGGCGCTCGGGGAGGAGGCCAGCGTGCTGGACGTGGGCTGTGGTGGAGGCGTCGCGGCCATGGCCCTCGTCCCACCGGCCCGGCGCCTGACCGGTGTCGACCACCAGGCGGCGATGCTCGAGATGTTCAGCGAGAACGCGCGCGCGCGAGGTGTCGAGTCCGACACCCTCGAGGGTCTCTGGCCCGCCGTCGCCGACCGGGCCCCGGTCGCCGAGGTCGTGACGTGCCACCACGTCGTCTACAACGTGGGCGACGTGGGGCCCTTCCTCGTGGCCCTTGACGAGCACGCGCGACGCCGCGTCGTCATCGAAATGCCCACCCACCACCCACTCACCGCGATGAACGACGCGTGGCGCCACTTCTGGGGCCTCGAGCGGCCCGCGGGACCGACGCCCGCCGACCTGGTGGCGGTGTTGGCCGAAGTGGGCATCGAGGCACACCTCGAGACGTTCGAGTCGACCTCGACCCGCGAGGTCGACCCCGAGCTGGCCGTCACCTTCATGCGCGTCCGACTCTGCCTGCCGGCGTCGCGCGACGACGAGGTGCGCCGGTTCCTCGCGGCGCACCCCGCCCCGGCGACGCGCCCGATGGCCACGCTGTGGTGGGACCACTCGTAGCGATGCTGGACGGCGCCCGGCGGCGCCCGGCGGACTACTACTGTCCGGCCCGACCGTCCACGCGCTCGCGCAGCAGGTCGGCGTGTCCGCAGTGGCGGGCGTACTCCTCGATGAGGTGCACCACCACGTCGCGCACCTCGAGCTCCTCGCCGTGCCAGGTCACGCGGTGGCCCAGGTCCTCGATACCCGCGAGCACCCCCTCGGCGTGGGCGACCTCGGCGCGCCAGGCGCTGAACGCCTCGGCGACGCAGTCGGGGTCCGCGACGGCGCCGTTGAAGTCGGCGTCGGGGTCGTCGGCGCTCGCGAAGGGGTCCGTCACCTCGAGCCCCTCGATCACGCGACGGAACCAGTGGCACTCGACGTTGGCCGAGTGGCGCACGAGCCCGAGCAGTGACATCGTCGAGGGCGCGACCGAGCGCTCGGCCAGCCCCGCGGGGTCGAGCCCGGCGCACTTGAGCTCGAGGGTCTGGCGGTAGGCGCGCAGGTAGCCCTCGAGGGTGTCGCGCTCGCCGCGCCCGGGTCGACCCTCACGCGGGTCGTCCTCGGGGGCGACGAACATCCCGTTCGGCCCCATGCGCCGCGGGGGGACTCGCTCGTCGCTCACGACCTCGAGCCTCCCCCACCGGCTCGGTCCCGTCAAGCCGTCCCCTTTGGCGCATCGCCCACCGTTTTCTACACTGGTCCCGGCTCCGTTAGGGTCATCCGGGCCGGTCGACCACCGAGAGCCCTCTCGGAGGTCGACCGGGCGCACTCGAAGGGAGTTGTCACAGTGTTCTTTCGCCGTCCGTTGCGCGAGTTGCTCTTCGACCCGGCGGGCGCGGCCACCATCTTCTGGCTGGGCGGAGTAGTCGGCGCCGCGGCGATGCTGCTCTCGGGCCACTGGCCCCACGACGCCGTCGCGACGACCCTCGTGGCGATGGCCGTCGCCCTCCTCGCGACGGCGACCCGGACCCTCTTCGGCGAGCGACTGCCCTACGGGCTCCCGGTCGACGCGGCGCTCGCCACGGTCCTGGTGAGCGTGGTGCTCCTCGTCGCTCCCTACGGCTACACCATCTTCGCGATCTTCTACGTGTGGATCGCGCTCTACGCGTCGCTCTACTTCACGAGGCGCCAGACGATCCTCCAGATCGCCCTGGTGGCCGTGGCCTACGGGCTGGTGCTCGCTCACGGCCCGGCCGTCGATCGTCCCTACGCCTCCTGGCTCGCCGTGGTGGGCACGTGCGCGACCTTCGCCGCGCTGACCTCGACGCTGGTGAACGTGCTGCGCACCACGGCCCGCCAAGACCCCTTGACCGGGGTGGCCAACCGGCGGGTCTTCGACGAGCGCCTCGTCGAGGAGATCGAGCGGGCGCGCCGCTCGCGCGCGCCGCTGTCGGTGATGGTCTTTGACGTCGACGACTTCAAGGGCGTCAACGACCTGCGGGGCCACCTCGCGGGCGATAGGACCCTCGTGCGCTTCGTCCAGGGATGGCGGGCCAGCCTGCGGCGCACCACCGACTTCCTCGCTCGTCTGGGCGGCGACGAGTTCGCCGCGATCGTCGTCGACGCCGACGCCGACCAGGTCCGCCGACTGCTCGAACGGCTCGCCGGGGTGACCTCCGACGGGGCGACCGCCTCGGTGGGCGTGGCGACCTGGGACGGCCACGAGGGTCCCGAGGAGCTCTTCCGCCGGGCCGACACCGCGATGTTCCAGGCCAAGGCCGAGCGCAAGGCCCGCCGGACGGCCTAGGGCTCGGCGCTCCCCTCGAGCGGCTCGAGCTCGACGAGGCGAGCCCCCGAGGCCACCGGGTCGCCCGGCGCCACGAGCACGGCCCCCACGCGGGCGTCGCCCGGGGCGACGATGGGGTACTCCATCTTCATCGCCTCGACGACGAGCAGGACGTCGCCCTCGCGCACCGCGTCACCCGCCCCGCAGCGCAGCTCGGCCACCGTCCCGGGCAGGGGACTGACGAGGTCCGCGGCGCTCCCGGGTTCGCGCGACGCGCGCCCCCGCGCGCCCGGGGCCACGCTCGCCACCAGGGTGACCTCGCCGTCGATCCACACCTCGCACCCCGCGGGGCCCCACACGGTGACGGCGTGTCGGCTGAACCCGTCGACCTCGACGAGGTGCCCGGTCGCCCCCTCGCCGGCCGGCTCGAGTCGCGTGCGCACGCGCCGTGGCCCAAAGAGCGGCTCGTCCTCGCCGGGCGCGCGCACGCTCACCTCGGCGTCGTCGGCGGAGCCGCGCACGCTCACCTCGAGCTCGGCCCCTCCGGCCACGACGCGCACGACGCTCTCGACGACCCCGCCCGGACGCCAGGCGCCCATCGCCGCCCACACCGGGTCGGCGCCGGGCGCCGCGGGTCGCTCGCCGAGCGCCAGGGCGTAGACGACGGCCGCCAGGGGCCGGTCCGCGCCGGCGGCGGCCTCGCGCACGACCTCGTCGGTGACCCGGTCGAGCAGGCCGGTGTCGAGGCGGCCCTCGACGACCTCGGGCCGGGCGAGTAGTCGGCGCAGGTAGGCGAGGTTGGTCGTGAGCCCGGCCACCCGGGTGGCGCGCAGGGACGCCTCGAGGCGCCCCAACGCCTCGGCCCGGTCGGACCCGTGGGCGACGACCTTGGCGAGGAGCGGGTCGTAGTGGGTCGAGACCTCGGTGCCGCGCTCGATCCACGAGTCGACCCGCACCCCGGGGCGCTGAGGGAACTGGACGTGGGTCACCCGACCCGAGGTCGGCAAGAAGGTGCGCCCGGGGTCCTCGGCGTAGAGGCGAGCCTCGATCGCGTGGCCCGTGAGCGTCACGTCGGCCTGGCTAAGTCGCAGCGGCTCGCCGGCGGCCACCCGGACCTGCTCCTCGACGAGGTCGAGGCCGGTGACGCACTCGGTCACCGGGTGCTCGACCTGCAGGCGCGTGTTCATCTCGATGAAGTAGTACTCGTCCCCGCCCTCGACCGGCACCAGGAACTCGACCGTGCCGAGGCTCTCGTAGTCGACCGCGCGGGCCGCCTCGAGCGCCGAGTTGAGGAGGGCCTCGCGCAGCCCCGGCGCGAGGCCCGTGGTCGGGCTCTCCTCGATCACCTTCTGGTGACGGCGCTGGAGGGTGCACTCGCGCTCACCCAGGTGGACGAGGTGGCCGTAGGCGTCGCCCAGCACCTGGACCTCGACGTGGCGGGTGCGCCCGAGGAATCGCTCGACGAAGAGCCGGGGATCCCCGAAGGCCGCCCGCGCCTCGCGGGCGGCCACCGGGACGGTGCGCGCGAGGCCCTCGAGGTCTTCCACCACGTGCATCCCCTTGCCCCCGCCCCCGGCCGACGGCTTGATCACGAGGGGGAAGCCGACCGCCTCGGCGGCCGCGCGCAGCGACGCCTCGTCCTCGCCCGCGAGGGCCAGGCCGGGCAGCGTGGGGACCCCCGCCCGGCTCACCCGGGCCTTGGCCTCGACCTTGTCGGCCATGGCGCGCATGGCCGACGGGCTCGGCCCGATGAAGGCGATCCCGCGGGCCCGGCAGGCCTCGGCGAAGTCGGGGTTCTCCGAGAGGAAGCCGTAGCCGGGGTGCAGCGCGTCGGCGCCCACGCGCTCCGCGGCGTCGAGCACGGCGTTTAGGTCGAGGTAGCTCTCGGGGGCCGGGGAGGGGCCGAGATACGCGGCGACGTCCGCGTCGCGCACGTGACGGGCCCCCCGGTCGGCGTCGCTGTAGAGCGCGGCCACCGAGACGCCCATCGCGCGCAGCGTCGCGGCGATGCGCACGGCGACCTCGCCGCGGTTGGCGATAAGGACCCGGCGGAACATCACATCCGAAAGACGCCGTAGGCGGTGGGCTCGATCGGCGCGCCGGCGCACGCCGCCAGGGCGAGACCGAGCACGGTGCGCGTCTCGACGGGGTCGATGACCCCGTCGTCCCACAGCCGGGCCGTCGAGTAGTAGGGCTCGCCCTGCTCGTCGAACTGGACGCGGATCGACTCTTGGTAGGCCGCCTCCTCCTCGGGCGACCACGGGGTCGCGCGCCGCTCCAGGGCGTCGCGCCGCACGGTCGAAAGAACGCTCGCGGCCTGGTCGCCGCCCATCACCGAGATGCGGGCGTTGGGCCACATCCACAAGAAGCGCGGGCTGTAGGCGCGCCCGCACATCGAGTAGTTGCCGGCGCCGAAGGAGCCCCCGATGACCACGGTCAGCTTGGGGACGTTCGCGCAGGCTACCGCCGTGACCATCTTGGCCCCGTGCTTGGCGATCCCCTCGGCCTCGTACTCGCGACCGACCATGAACCCCGAGATGTTCTGGAGGAACACCAGGGGTACGCGCCGCCGGTCGCACAGCTCGACGAAGTGGGCGCCCTTGAGGGCCGACTCCGAGAAGAGGACGCCGTTGTTGGCGACGAGCCCCACCGGGTGGCCGTGCAGGCGCGCGAAGCCCGTGACGAGCGTCGTCCCGTAGTCGGGCTTGAACTCGAGCAGCTCGGAGCGGTCCACGAGTCGCGCGATCACCTCGCGCACGTCGTAGCGGGTGCGGGTGCGCGCGGGCACCACGCCGTAGAGCTCCTCGGGGTCGAAGGCCGGGGGCTCGGACGGCTCGCGCGACCACGCCGGCGCCGGGTCCTCCGGCAGCGTCGCCACGATCGCGCGGATCGTGGCCAGGGCCTCGGCGTCGTCGTCGGCCAGGTGGTCGACGACGCCGCTGCGCGTCGCGTGCAGCTCGGCGCCGCCCAGCTCCTCGGCCGTGACGACCTCGCCGGTGGCCGCGCGCACCAGGGGCGGTCCGCCGAGGAAGATCGTGCCCTGCTCGCGCACGATGACGACCTCGTCGCTCATCGCGGGCACGTAGGCGCCCCCGGCCGTGCACGATCCCAGCACCCCGGCGATCTGGGCGACGCCGACCCCGCTCAGGCGCGCCTGGTTGAAGAAGATCCGCCCGAAGTGGTCCCGGTCGGGGAAGACCTCGTCTTGACGGGGCAAGAACGCGCCGCCGGAGTCGACGAGGTAGACACACGCCAGGCGGTTGGTCATCGCGACCTCCTGGGCCCGTAGGTGCTTCTTGACCGTCATCGGGTAGTACGTGCCGCCCTTGACGGTGGCGTCGTTAGCGACCACGACGCACGTGCGCCCCGCGATCCGGCCCACCCCGGTGATGATCCCGGCCCCGGGCACCTCGTCGTCGTAGAGGCCCGTCGCGGCCAGGGGCGCCAGCTCCAGAAAGGCCGTGCCCGGGTCGAGCAGGCGCTCGACGCGCTCCCGGGGCAGGAGCTTGCCGCGCTCGAGGTGGCGTCGGCGGGCCTCGTCGGGCCCGCCGCGCCGGGCCGAGGCGAGCCGGGCGCGCAGGTCGGCCGCGAGGGCGAGGTTCGCCTCGCGATTCGCCGCCACCTCGGGCGACGCGTCGAGGAGGGGGCGGCCGACGCGCGCCGCGGGTGCCGGGCGCTCGGGTCGGGTCGGGTCGGCCATCCCCGTGAGGTTAGCAACCGCTAACCTCTCACGCTAGTGGCCCCCGTGCTCTCTGTCCTGTCCCCCGCCCACGACCCCGCCCGTCGACGTGACCAGATCCTCGCGGCCGCCGCCCGCCTGTTCGCCCAGCGCGGCTTCCACGGGGTCACCATCGAAGAGCTGGGCGAGGCCGTGGGCGTGAGCGGACCGGCGGTCTACAAGCACTTCACGAGCAAGGACGCGGTCTTGGGCGAGCTCTTAGTGGGCGTGAGCGAGGGCCTCCTCGCCGGGGCGCGCGAGGTGGTCGAGCGAACGAGACGCCCCGAGGACGCCCTCGCGGGCCTGGTCGCCTTCCATACGGACTTCGCCCTCGCCGGTGCGGACCTCATCCGGGTCCAGGACCGCGACCTCGCCAATCTCTCGGCGCCCCTCGCCCACACCGTGCGCTCGCTGCAGCGCGCCTACGTCGAGCTCTGGGTCGAGGCCCTTGGTCGCGCGCGCCCCGGGCTCGGAGTGGGTGAGGCCCGCGTCCGGGCCCACGCGGTCTTCGGGCTGCTCAACTCCACCCCGCACAGCACCTCGCGCAGCCCCGACCCCAGCGTCGCGGCCCTGCTCGGCCGCATGGCGCTGGCCGCCCTCGTCGCCTAGCCCGCGACGCCCGTCGTGCGAGACCGATCGCTAGGGGACCACGAGCATGCGCACCGTGTCGGTGACGGCCGCCCCACCCGAGGCCGAGCCCGCCATCAACACCACGGCGTCCCCGCTGCGCGCGAGGCCGATGCGCTTGAGTTCGCTGATGGCGACCTCACAGAGGGTGTCGATGTCGCTCGCCGCTGAGAGCACGACCTCCTGGACGCCCCAGGAGGACCTCAGCTGGCGGGCCGTCGCCCGGCTCGGGGTGATCGCCACGATGGGCATGGGCGGGCGGAACCGCGAGATGGCCCGCGCCGTCAGTCCCGAACGGGTGCAGGCGACGATCGCCACGGCCTTCTCGTCCATGGCCGCGCGCCAGGCCGCCCCCGTGACCGCGGCCGTCACGCGCGTCGCCTGGGTCGACGAGGCCGTCAGGCGCTGGACGCCGAGCGAAGCGCCCCACTCCTCGTAGGGGAAGGAGCGCTCGGCCCGGCGCACGATGCGGTCCATCGTCTGGACGACTCCGACCGGGTCGTCGCCGATCGCCGTCTCGGCCGAGAGCATGACGGCGCTCGCCCCGTCGAGTACCGCGTTGGCCACGTCGGTCACCTCGGCGCGCGTGGGCATGCGCGCGTGGGTCATCGACTCGAGCATCTGGGTCGCCACCACGACGGGCCGGGCGTAGCGGATGCCCGAGCGCACGATCTCCTTCTGCAGGTGGGGGACCTCCTCGATGGGCAGGCGCACCCCCAGGTCGCCCCGGGCCACCATGATCGAGTCGGCGTGCTCGATAATCTCGTCGAGGTTGTCGATGGCTTCGCCGGTCTCGACCTTGGCCATGATCATGACGTCGTCGCGGCTCAGCACGGCGCGCACCGACTCGACGTCGAAGGCCGAGCGCACGAAGCTCACCGCGAGGATCTCGAACTCCTCGTCGCGCAGGGCCTGGATCCGGGCGCGGTCGCCCTCGGTGGGCAGGCGCTCGTTCACGATCGAGCTCGGCAGGCTGAGACCGGGCTTGCCCATCACCGCCCCGCCCGAGATCACCCGCGTGAGGGCCGGTGACCCGGCGCGCACGACCTCGAGCGTGACCCCGCCGTCGCCGATGTGGACCTTGTCGCCCTGGCGCAGGCGGCCGACGACGTCGGCGCGCTCGACCACGATCCGCTCGGCGGTGGAGCTCTCCTCGAGGCCCTCGGCGAGCTCGCACTCCTCGCCCACCTCGAGCACGACGGCCGACGTGCCGAACGACCCCGCCCGGATCTTCGGACCCGGCAGGTCGACCATGATCGCGACGTCGGGGGCGGCGGCGCGCACGCGGCGCAGCCGTTCGACGCCCGAGGGGATGTCGCCGTGGGCGAAGGAGAGCCGAAAGACGTCCACCCCGGCCGCTACCAGCTCGGCCAGGCGCTCCGCGGACTCCGAGGCCGGACCGACGGTGGCAACGATCTTGGTGCGCCGCACGGGACTCCCTTCAGGCTTTCGCGAAAGTCTACGGGAGCCCCTCGCGCGCTCTCGGCGCAGGGGGCTACCTCGCGGTAACGCTCGGAACGACCGGGACGACGACGTCGGTGCCGTCGACGTCGACCACGCGCAGGTTCAGCCCGTAACGGCGCGCGAGCTCCTCGTGGCGCACGACCTCGCGCGGCGCTCCGTCGAGCACGATGTCCCCGCCGTCCAACAGCACGAGGCGGTCGGCGAACTGACCGGCGAGCGAGAGGTCGTGCAGGGTCGCGAGGACCGTGAGCCCGCACTCGGCGACCTCGCGGCGCAACAGGGCGAGCAGGGTCACCTGGTGGCGCAGGTCCAGACCGGTCGTGGGCTCGTCGAGCACGACGACCGGCGTCGCCTGGGCCAGGGCCCGGGCGAGGACGGCCCGCTGGCGCTCACCGCCCGAGAGGGTCGCCACGTCGCGCCCGGCCAGGCGGGCGAGGTCGAGCCGCTCGAGCACGTCGGCGACGACCGCCCGATCGCGCGCGCTCGGCGCGCGCAGCACCCCGTGGTAGGCCGTGCGCCCGAGCTCGACGTAGGCGGCGACCGCCATCCCGGGGGGCACCACGGGGTGCTGGGGCACGAGGGCCACGCAGCCGGCCCGGGCGCGCTCGCCCATCGCGTGGATCGGGCGACCCCCGATCGACACCGCGCCCGCCGCCGGCCGGCGCAGACCGGCGACGGCCTCGACGAGCGTCGTCTTGCCGGCGCCGTTAGGGCCGACGATCGTGCACCACGTGCCCGCCTCGACCGCGAGGTCCACGTGGTCGAGCAGCGTCGACTCGCCGGCGCGCACGGTGAGCCCCGTGACCTCGATCGCGCTCACACGACCGCCCGCCGACGCAGGCTGAGCACCACGACGAAGGCTGGGGCGCCGACCACCGCCGTCACCACCCCCAAGGGAAGCTCCGAGGGCGCGAGCACGGTGCGCGCCACGGTGTCGCACAGGACGAGGAAGGCCGCGCCGACGAGCACCGAGAGGGGGAGGATCCGTCGGTACGACGTGCCCACCAGCAGGCGCACCAGGTGGGGCACGATGATCCCGACGAAGCCGATGAGCCCGGCGACCGAGACCACCGCCGCCGTCCCGAGCGAGGACGCCGCGACGACGACCAGGCGCACCCGGCTCACCGGCAGCCCCAGCGAGCGCGACTCGTCCTCGCC
The DNA here is from genome assembly GCA_035702745.1 of Acidimicrobiales bacterium. Classification (GTDB taxonomy): domain Bacteria; phylum Actinomycetota; class Acidimicrobiia; order Acidimicrobiales; family RAAP-2; genus RAAP-2. The sequence goes on from DASSZS010000034.1 coordinate 24,475, forward strand.
CACGCTCAGCACGTCGAGCGCGCGAGCGGCCGCCACGCAGACGCTCGCGCACACCACGACGTAGGGCAGCACCAACAGCACCGAGCTCCACGAGGCCGTCGCGAGCGATCCCAGGAGCCAGATGTAGACCCGGGCGATCGAGGTCGGCGAGCCCTGCTGCTGGAGGAACGTCTGGGCGCTCGTGAGCAGCGCGGCCACCGCGACCCCGCCGAGGATGAGCGTCGAGGGCCCGGCGTGCGCCCCCCGTCCGCCCACCACCCAGGTCAGGGCGACGGCGCCCAGCGCCCCGACGAAGGCCAGCGCGGGGGTCCAGGTCGGCGTGGCCAGTCCCCCGCCCACGTCGATGATCGCGATCGTCGCGCCCAGGCCGGCCCCGGCCGCGACCCCGAGCAGGTAGGGGTCGGCCAGGGGGTTGCGAAAGACCCCCTGGTA
>DASSZS010000056.1:0-48626 GCA_035702745.1 Acidimicrobiales bacterium
CGTTGCCTTGCGACCTCGAACGCAGCGACCGAGAGGGCGACGCCCGCGTTGAGGGAAGATAGGTGCCCCATTTGAGGAATCGAGACAACCACCCCACAACGTTTTCTCGTCAAGGGTGATAGTCCCTTCTCCTCGCTTCCGACCACCAATGCCACCGGAGTCGACGCGAGGTCGAGGTCGTAGAGGGATGCGGCGGACTCACCGGCAAGACCGATCGTAAGAACGCCATTCCGATTTAGTTGGTCGACCGCGCTCGGGATCCCTCCGACGTCGCAGAAGCGCAGGTACTCGATGGCGCCGGCGGCGGTCTTGGCCGCGCTCGGCGAGACCCGGGCGGAGCGATGGCGAGCGAGGACGACCCCGGTCACGCCCGCCCCGTCGGCGCTGCGCAGCATCGCCCCGAGATTGCGCGGGTCGGTGACACCGTCGCACACGAGGAGGAAGGCCTGGGGGTCCCCCAAGAGCGTCTCGAGCCCCACGGTCTCGAGCGGCGCGGCGTGGGCGAGGACCCCCTGGTGACCTTCGGTGGTGGCCATCTTGTCGAGGCGCGCCCGCGAGACGAGGTGGAGCGGGACCCGGCGCCGCTGGGCCAACACCTCGATCTCGTCGAGGATGGCCGACGGCTCCTGTCCGTCGGCGACGTAGACCGCGCGGACCGTCCGACGCCGGGCCTCGAGCAGCTCGAGCACGGCGCGACGTCCCTCGACCTGGTCGCCCCCCACCCCCTCGACGCGAGGGGCGCGCCGCGCCGGCGGACCCGGGGGCGTTCGGCGGGCGGGCGGGCGGGCCCCCGGTCGACGCGGTGGGCCGGGACGGCCGGGTCGGGGGCTCACGACGGGCTCAGGAGCACGACGGCGCTCGCTCCGATGCCCTCGACGCGCCCGAGGGCACCGAGTCCCTCGGCCGTCGTCGCCTTGACCGAGACCGGCGCACCCACCACCGACGAGAGCTCGTGGGACATCGCCGCGAGATAGAGGGCCAGCGTCGGGCGCTCGGCGACGATGGTGACGTCGCCCGAGTCGACGCAAAAGCCGGCGGCGCCCACGCGCTCGACGACCGCCTCGAGGAGGCGCCGGGAGGGCACGCCGGCGAAGGCCGGATCGGAGTCGGGGAAGTGACGGCCGAGGTCACCCAGGCCTGCCGCGCCGAGGAGCGCGTCGCACAGCGCGTGGGTCGCGACGTCGGCGTCGGAGTGGCCGACGAGGCCGGGCGCGTCGGGCACGTGCACCAGCCCCAGCCACAGCGCTCGAGCGGGGTCCTCGCTCACCCGATGCACGTCGATGCCCTGGCCGATCCTCACGCGCGCACCCCCGCGGCGTGAAGGTCCTCGGGTCGGGTGATCTTGCGGTTGGCCGGATCGCCCGGGACGACCACGACGCGTCCGCCCGCCGCCTCGACGAGGGCCGCGTCGTCGCTCGCCTCGCCCCCGTGCGCGTGGGCGGCGACGAGAACCCGAGTGCGAAACGCCTGGGGGGTCTGGACCGCGACCAGCGACTCGCGCGCGACCGTGCCCTCGACCACGCGAACGCCCGCCCCGGGCCCGACGCGCTTGAGCGTGTCGGTCACCTCGAGGCCGGGGACCGCGCCGTCGGCCCCCTCGCGCACCGCGGCGACCACCCCGGCGAAGAGCCCCGGCGCCGCCCACGGGCGGGCCGCGTCGTGGACCACCACGACCTCGGCCTCGCCGACGTGGGCCAGCCCGGCGCGCACCGACGCCGAGCGCGTCGCCCCGCCCTCACAGACCAGGTCGGCCCCCTCACCGTCCCCGCCGTAGCCGACGGGCACGACGAGCACCACGAGCTCGGCGACGGCGCGGCAGGCCTCGACCGAGCGCCGGGCGACCGTGGAGCCGTCGAGCTCGGCGAACTGCTTGGGCGAGCCGAAGCGTCGGCCCTCGCCCGCGGCCACCACCACGGCCGCGACGCTCACGGCTAGGGCAGGACCGAGGCGAGCTTCTCCTCTGCCGCCGCGGTGTCCACGTTGAGGGCGAAGGTCAGCTCCGAGACCAGGATCTGGCGGGCGCGCGTCAGCATCCGCTTCTCGCCGGCCGAAAGACCCTTGTCCTTGTCGCGGATCGAGAGGTTCCGCACCACCTCGGCGACCTGATAGATGTCCCCCGAGCGCAGCTTCTCGGAGTGGTTCTTGAACCGGCGCGACCAGTTGGTCGGCATGCGGGCCTCGCGCTTGCGCAAGACGGCGAAGACCTCTTCGACCTCTTCGTCGTTGATCACCTCGCGCAGTCCCACGGCCTCGGCGTTGGCGACGGGCACCATCAGGGTCAGATCGGTGTAGGCGACCTTCAACTTGAGGTAGTCCTGCCTGACGTCGAAGGCCTCCATCTTCTCGATCTTCTCCACGGTGCAGGCCCCGTGGTGGGGGTAGACGAGACGATCGCCCTTCTTGTACTTTCGCGCCGCCATGACCACAGTGCTCCTCATCAGGGACGTCGCCCCCACGAGGGGGCGTTTGGGGGGTTAACCATTGTAGCAGATGACCCCGCTCGGCGCACCTAGGCGAGCCCGGCCGTGGCCAGGGCCTGGGCCAGGCTCCGACAGGGGCGCACCACGCGTGAGTCGGCGTCGGCGCCGTCGACGTCGGGCGTGAGGACGACCCGCGCCCCGCGCCGACGGGCCTCGCGCACCCGGCGCTCCAACCCGCCCACCGCGCGCAGCTCCCCGGCGAGGCCCACCTCGCCCACCGCGACGAGGTCCGGGTCGAGCGCCGTGCCCGTGGCGGCCGAGGCCACCGCGAGGGCCAGGGCGAGGTCGACGGCCGGCTCGTTGGCCGGCAGTCCCCCCGCGGCGGCGGCGAAGACGTCGTGGGGACCGAGGTCGATGCCACAGCGCGCCTCGAGCACGGCGAGCAGGAGCGAGAGCCGCGCCGGCGAGACCTGGTAGGCGACGCGCCGGGGTGCGCCCGCCGAGCGGGCGACGAGGACCTGGACGTCGACCGGGAAGGCCCGGGTGCCGTCGTTGGTGATGGTGCGCACCACCCCGGGCACGCTGAGCCGGGGTCCGGCCAGGGCCGCCACGTCGGTCACCTCGACGAGCCCCGCCTCTCCCATCTCGAAGAGCCCGACCTCCCCGGTCGCGCCGAAGCGGTGCTTCAGGGCCCGCACGACGCGCAGCGGTCCGTGGCGGTCGCCCTCGACCCGCAGCACCGTGTCGACCAGGTGCTCGAGCGCCCGGGGACCGGCCAGGTCGCCGTCTTTGGTCACGTGACCGACCAGCACGAGGGCCGTGCCCGCGGCCTTCGCCGCGGCGCAGAGCCGCTCGGCCGCCTGGCGGACCTGGGGTACCGAGCCGGTCGCCGAGGGCAGCCCGTCGTCGCTCATCGCCGAGACCGAGTCCACGACGCACAGTGACGGGCAGCGCCGCGCGATCAGGGCCGCCGCGGCCGGGGCCGAGGTGGTGGTGGCCACCTCGACGCTGGCGGGCACCGGGCCGAGCCGCCGGGCGCGACCGGCCACCTGGCCGGCCGACTCCTCGGCCGCCACCAACACGACGGGCTCACCGCGCGCCGCCACCGAGAGCAGGGCGCTCAGGGCCAGGGTCGACTTGCCCACGCCCGGCTCACCGAAGAGCAGGGTCGTCGAACCGCCCACGAGACCCCCGCCGAGCACCCGGTCCAGCTCGGCGACGCCCGTCGGGCGTCGGACCGCGCCCTCGGGGTCCACCCCGTCGAGCCGCTGGGTCGGCGCGTCGGGACCGACTCGCGCGCGGATCGTCGCCGGCGCGGCCTCCAGGGTGTTCCATTCGGCGCAACCCCCACAGCGCCCCTGCCAGCGGGGCGCGTGCGCCCCGCACGAGGAGCAGACGAAACCGGTCCCGCGCACGGGGCGCAGGCTAGGCGCGGGCTGTGACTAGGCCTGGGGCGCGAGACCCTCGAAGTCGACCGAGGGGGGCAGGCCCTCGACGCCCTCGAAGGTGAGGTGCGGCCCCTCGGGCCCCTCGACGGCGTCGACGACGATCGTCTGGCCGGCGTGGAACTCCTTGAAGAGGATCTTCTCGCTGAGCACGTCCTCGACGTACTGCTGGATCGCCCGGCGCAGCGGTCGGGCTCCCAGCTCGGGGTCGTACCCCTTCTCGGCGAGGAACTCCTGAGCCCCCGCCGAGAGCTCGAGGCCGAGCCCCTGGGCGCTCAGCTGCTCGCGCAATCGGGCGATGAACAGGTCGGCCACCGCGATCACCTCGGGCTTGGTGAGCTCGTGGAAGACGATGGTGTCGTCGATTCGGTTCAAGAACTCCGGGCGGAAGTGGGCCTTCAGGGCCTGGTTGACCTTCTCGCGCATCCGCTCGTGGGTGACGGTGTCCGATCCCTTGCCGAAGCCGACCGCGGCCCGGCGCAGGTCGGCCGTGCCGAGGTTGGAGGTCATGATCAAGATGGTGTTCTTGAAGTCGACCGTGCGGCCCTGGGAGTCGGTCAGCCGTCCGTCCTCGAGGATCTGCAACAAGGTGTTGAAGACGTCGGGGTGGGCCTTTTCCACCTCGTCGAAGAGGACCACGCTGAAGGGCTTGCGCCGCACCGCCTCAGTGAGCTGGCCGCCCTCGTCGTAGCCCACGTAGCCCGGGGGCGAGCCCACCAGGCGGCTGACCGAGTGCTTCTCCATGTACTCGCTCATGTCGAGCTGGATCAGCGCGTCGGCGTCGTCGAAGAGGAACTCGGCCAGGGTCTTGGCCAACTCGGTTTTGCCGACCCCGGTGGGGCCGAGGAAGATGAACGACCCGGCCGGCCGCTTGGGGTCCTTCAGGCCCGCGCGCGTGCGACGAATCGCCCGGCTCAGCGAGGTCACGGCCTCGTCCTGGCCGATGACGCGCTTGTGGAGCTCGTCTTCCATGCGCAGGAGCTTGGTCGTCTCCTCCTCGGTGATCCGGTAGACCGGGATGCCCGTCCAGGTCGCCAGCACCTCGGCGATGGTCTCTTCGTCCACGAGGTCGAAGCTCTCCCCGCCCGAGGCCGTCACCTGGGCGTCGAGCTCCTCGCGCTTGGCCACGAGGTCACGCTCTTGCTCCTCGAGGGCCTTGGCCTGCTCGAGGGCGCCCGACTCCATGGCCGTCTCCTTGTCGCGGCGTAGGCGCAGGATGTCCTCGTCGATCTTCTTGGACTGGGGTGGGGTGCTCATGCGACGGATCCGCAGGCGGCTGCCCGCCTCGTCGATGAGGTCGATCGCCTTGTCGGGCAAGAAGCGGTCCGAGATGTAGCGGTCGGACATGTTGGCCGCCGCGATCAGCGCCTGATCGGTGATCTTGACCGCGTGGAACTCCTCGTAGACGTCGCGCAGGCCCTTGAGGATCTCGATGGTCATGGCCACGGAGGGCTGCTCGACCTTCACCGGCTGGAAACGGCGCTCGAGGGCCGCGTCCTTCTCGATGTGCTTGCGGTACTCGTCGATGGTCGTCGCGCCGACGGTCTGGAGCTCGCCGCGGGCCAGCATCGGCTTAAGGATGGAGGCGGCGTCGATCGCGCCCTCGGCCGCGCCGGCGCCCACGAGGGTGTGGATCTCGTCGATGAACAAGATGATGTCGCCGCGGGTGCGAATCTCCTTGAGCACCTTCTTCAGGCGCTCTTCGAAGTCACCCCGGTAGCGCGACCCGGCGACCAGGGCCCCCAGGTCGAGGGTGTAGAGCTGCTTGTCGGCGAGCGTGACGGGGACCTGGTTGGCCACGATGCGCTGGGCGAGGCCCTCGACGATCGCCGTCTTGCCCACGCCGGGCTCGCCGATCAGGACCGGGTTGTTCTTGGTCCGGCGGCTGAGCACCTGCATCACCCGCTCGACCTCCTTCTCGCGACCGACGAGCGGGTCGAGCTTGTTCTCGCGCGCGAGCTGGGTGAGGTTGCGGCCGAACTGGTCGAGCACGGCCGAGCCGCCGGCCGACTCGGTGTCGCCCTTGACCGAGCCGGGGCCCGAGGCGACGCTCGCCTCCTTGCCCGACTGGCCCGACATCATCTGGATGACCTGGGTGCGGACCCGGCCCATGTCGGCGCCGAGGTCGTTCAGGACCTGGGCGGCCACGCCCTCGCCCTCGCGCACCAGGCCGAGGAGCATGTGCTCGGTGCCGATGTAGGAGTGGCCCAACTGGAGGGCCTCGCGCAGGGACAGTTCGAGCACCTTCTTCGCCCGGGGCGTGAAGGGGGGCGAGCCCGGCGACGGGTTCGTGTTGGCCCCGATGGCCTCTTCCACCTTCTCGCGCACGACGTCGAAGGTCACCCCCAGGGCGTCGAGCGCCTTGGCGGCCACCCCCTCGCCCTCGCGGATCAGGCCCAGCAGGATGTGCTCGGTCCCGATGAAGGCGTGGTTGAGGTCACGGGCCTCCTCCTGGGCGAGCACGAGGACCCGCCGAGCCCGGTCGGTGAAGCGCTCAAACAATTCATCGTCCTAACTGTCGACTGAAACTAAGTGTAATGGTCGGCCTTTACGGGGGGGACGAGCCCCTCGGGCCAGCGATTACGCACCCTCTATGGTGGAGACGTGGACTCGTCGGTGCTGCTCGCTCTGCCCGGGCTCGACCGCGACATGGCCCTGCTCGAGGATCTGCTCACCGAGTCGGTCGTCCTGGGCGACGAGTACCTCGACACGGTCACCACCCACCTGCTGCGCGCCGGCGGCAAGCGGCTGCGCCCCCTGCTGGCCGTGGCCTCGGCCACCGGCGGCGAGCGCCAGGCCACCCGCGAGGACCTCCTGGGCGGGGTCGCCCTGGAGCTGATGCACCTGGCGTCGCTCTACCACGACGACGTGATGGACGAGGCCCTCATCCGGCGCAACGTCGAGAGCGTCAACGCGCGCTACGGCAACCTCATCGCGATCGTCGCCGGCGACTACCTCATGGCCCGCTCGGCCGGCATCGCCGCCGACCTCGGCGCCGCCACGGCCAGCCTCATGGCCTCAACGCTGGCCTGGCTGACCCGGGGTCAGACGAGCGAGGTGCGCACGGCCTTCAGCCTCGAGCGCTCCCCCGCCGACTACTTCGAGGCCATCGAGGGCAAGACGGCCGCGCTCATGGCCAGCAGCTGCCGCATGGGCGCGATGACCGCCGCGCACGGCGACACCGAGCGCGACGCGCTCACCGAGTTCGGCCGCTGCTTCGGGATGGTCTACCAGCTGCGCGACGACGTGCTCGACCTCACCGCGACCGACAACCAGCTCGGCAAGCCGGCCGGCCAGGACCTGGCCGAGGGCATCTACAACCTGCCCACCCTGTTCGCCTTGGAGGACGCGGCGCGTGGCGAGGAGCTGCGCGCCCTGCTCGGGCGAGCCCTGGGCGACGACGAGCGCGAGCGGGCGCGCAAGCTGGTGGTGGCGACCGACGGCATCGCGCGCACCATCGACACGGCGCGCGACTTCCTCGACCAGGCCAGCCGCGCGCTCACCGTGGTGGCCAGCGCGACGCTGCGCGACGCCTTCGGCGCCTTCATCGCCTCGCTCCTCGAGGAGCTCCCCGCCTACTAGCCGGTCAGCCGTCGCGCCGCGGCTTCAGCGTCGGGAAGGCGATCACCTCGCGGATGTTCGCCGCGTCCGCGACGATCATTGCGAGCCGGTCGACGCCCACCCCGAGGCCCGCGGTCGGCGGCAGCCCCCACTCGAGGGACGCGATGTAGTCCTCGTCGATCGACATGGTCTCGTCCTCGCCCGCCGCGGCCAGGCGGGCCTGGTCCTCGAAGCGGGCCCGCTGCTCGACGGGGTCGTTGAGCTCGGAGAAGCCGTTGGCCAGCTCGCGGCCGGTCGCGAAGGCCTCGAAGCGCTCGGTGAGCTCGGGGTCGTCGCGGTGGCGTCGCGCGAGCGGTGAGACCTCGACCGGGTAGTCGGTGACGAAGGTCGGCGCCCACAGGTCGCCCTCGCACAGGTGCTCGAACAGCTCCAGGACGCAGCGTCCGGCCCCCCAGGAGTCGGCCACCTCGACGCCGCGATCGGCCAGCCGCGCGGCCAGGGTTGCGCGTGGCGTGCGCACCGAGACCTCCTCGCCCAGGGCCGCACTCACGAGCTCGGCCATGGGCCGGCGGGCCCACGGGGTGGCGAAGGAGACGGCCCGCCCCTGGTAGTCGAGCTCGGTGGTGCCGAGCACGGCCGTGACCGCGCCGGCGACGAGCTCCTCGGTGAAGCGCATCATGTCGGCGTAGTCCCAGTAGGCGGCGTAGAGCTCGAGCATCGTGAACTCGGGGTTGTGCCGGGGGCTCACCCCCTCGTTGCGAAAGACCCGGCCCAGCTCGAAGACGCGCTCGAAGCCCCCCACGACGAGCCGCTTGAGCCACAGCTCGGGCGCGATGCGCAAGAAGAACTCGCTGTCGAGGGCGTTGTGGAAGGTGACGAAGGGCCGGGCGGCCGCCCCGGTGGGCACGGCGTTGAGGATCGGGGTCTCGACCTCCACGAAGCCCTGGGCCCAGCAGTGCTCGCGCAGGGCGCGCACCACGTCACTGCGTCGGCGCAGCGAGGCCCGGGTCGTCTCGTTGGCCCACAGGTCGGCCTCGCGGTGGCGGTAGCGCAGCTCGACGTCGGTGATCCCGGCCCACTTCTCCCCGAAGGTGCGTCGGGCCTCGGCGAGGAGGGCCCAGGTGGCGACCTTGACCGAGAGCTCCCCGCGCTTGGTGCGCACGACCTCGCCCACGGCCCCCACCCAGTCGCCCAGGTGGAGTCGGGTCAACGCCTCGTACCCCTCGGTCGTGGCCTCCAGGCAGAACAGCTGGACCTCGCCCGAGGAGTCGCGCAGCGTGGCGAAGGTGAGCCGCCCCTGGGTGCGCAGCAGCATCACCCGTCCGGCGACCCGCACGACCTCACCGGACTCCTCCCCCGGGCCCAGGTGGTCGAAGGACTGGCGCAGCCAGGCGGCGTAGGCGTCGTGGGCGAACTGGTACGGGGAGGTCACGGGCTCTCTTTCGGGTGATTCCTCTCATGAACGATACGCACTCCGTGCAGGGTGAGCCACGGCTCGACGACGCCGACGTGCGTGGTGTGGGGCGCGATGAACGACGCCAATCCCCCGGTGCCGATGACGGTGCACTCGCCCACCTCCTCCCAGATCCGCTCGACCATGCCGTCGATCTGGGCGGCGAAGCCGTAGAGGACGCCGCTGCGGATCGACTCGGCCGTCGAGCGGCCGACGGCCGAGCGCGGGCGCACCAGCTCGACCGAGCGCAGGGCCGAGGCGTGGGCGTAGAGGGCCTCGAGCGAGATCGCGACGCCCGGGGCGATCGCGCCCCCGAGGTACTCCCCGTCGGCCGAGACGACGTCAAAGACGGTGGCCGTGCCCATGTCGACGACCACGAGCGCGCCCGGGTAGAGGTCGTAGGCCCCCACCGCGTCGGCGATCCGGTCGGCGCCGACGTCGCGGGGGCTCTCGTAGAGAATCGGCATGCCGCTCTTGGTGCCCGGACCCAGGACCGTGAGGGGCCGGTCGGCGAACCAGCGCCCGGCCATGCGGCGCAGCTGGGTGGTGACCGACGGCACCGAGGAGCACACCGCGATGGCCGACACCGCGCTGCGCAGGTCGAGGCCCTCGAGGTCGAGCAGCTGGGTGAGGGTGATGGCGTGCTCGTCGGGCGTGCGCGACGCGGCGGTCGCGGTGCGCCAGTGGTACGCGAGGCCGTGCTCGCCCGAGGCGCGCGCGAAGCCCATCGCGTCGGGACTGTCGGGGCCGTCTTCGCCGAAGAGCCCGATCAGGGTCTCGGTGTTGCCCACGTCCATCGCCAGGAGCATCAGCCCACCTCCACCGGTCCGTTGTCGATCAGGCGCACGCCCTCGACGACCCCGGCGACCAGGGCGCGCGCGGGCCCGACCGCGGCGTCGTCGAGGGGCTCGAGGGTCGCCGGGTCGACCACCTCGGCGTAGGCGACCTCGACCCCGGCGTCTTCCATCACCACGCGCATGCGCGCCGCGAGCGCCGAGGCCGGCGCCACCTCGGCCCCCGCGGCCACCAAAGCGCGCGAGAGACCCCGGGCGCGGACCCGGCCCGCCGCGCTGAGGCGCGCGTTGCGGCTCGACAGCGCCAGCCCGTCGGGGTCGCGCCGGAGGGGCACCCCCACCACCTCGACGTCGAAGCCGAGGTCGCTCGTCAGGGCGCGCACCACGCACAGCTGCTGGTAGTCCTTCTCGCCGAAGTAGGCCCGGCCCGGCCCGGTGATCGCGAAGAGCTTGGCCACCACGCTCGCCACGCCGTCGAAGTGGCCCGGCCGGTCCCGGCCCTCGAAGCGGCGCGCGAGGTCCCCGGCGCTCACCGTGACGCTCTCGGCCCCGTGGGGCCACATCGCCTCGGCCGTCGGCTCGACGAGCAGGTCGACGCCCGACGCCAGCGCGAGGGCGAGGTCCGCGGCCGGCGTGCGGGGGTAACGCGCGAGGTCGGCCGGGTCGTCGAACTGACGGGGGTTGACAAAGAGGGTCACCACGACCGCGTCGCCGCGCGCGCGGGCCGCGTCGATGAGCGCCCGGTGCCCGTCGTGCAGGGCACCCATGGTGGGCACCAATCCGACGGTGCGACCCGAGCGGCGCAGCTCCTCGGCGCGCGCGCGCCACTCGTCGAGGCGCTTGACGACGCGCATCTAGACCCTGGCGCGGCGTCGCTCGGCGATGTCGAAGGCGGCCCGGGCGAGGACCACGTAGGTCGCCCGCTCGTCGGCCGGGATCGCCTCGAGGTGCTTGTCGATGGTGGCGACGTCGTTGCGCGACGCGGGGCCGGTGAGGGCCCGGTCGACCCCGAGGGTGGCGACGTCCTCCACGGCCTGGGCGACCAGGCCCAGGTAGTCGGCCAGCTCGAGGCCGGCGGCGCGCGCGAGCGCCTCGACGTGACCGAGCAGGGCGACGGTGTGGTTGGCCGCCACGGTTGCGGCGGCGTGGTACGCGCCGCGCCGGGCCGGCTCGACCGAGACCGCCGTGCCCGAGAGGCTCTCGACGAGCGCACGGGCCACCTCGTCGCCGGCCACGCTGTAGCGTGCGCCGACGAGGCGCGCGGCCCCGATCTCGGCCTCGGGCAGGGCCGCCAGGGGGTGGAGCAGTGCGCGTCGGGCGTGGGGCGCGAGCTCCTCGAGACCCCGGCTCCCGGCGACGTGGGCGACGACGTGTCCGCCGACGGGCAGGTTGGCCGCGAGCTCGGCCAGGGCCCCGTCGGGCACGCACAACAGCACGAGCTCGGCCGGCAGCGCGTCGGCGAGCTCGTCGTGGTGAACCAGGCGCACCCGGTGGCCCGCGCGCGTCAGGGCGAGGAAGAAGGCGGTGCCGGCCCGGCCGGCGCCCACGACGGTGATCTCCATGGCGTCCCCCCGTTCCGGCCCCGAGGGTGCCGTTCGGACTAGCGCAACTCCTCGAGTGTACCCAGTCGCTCGACCCGTCCGACGGCCGCGGCGAGCTGGGCGTCGGTGACGAGCTCGGGGGCCAGCTCGGCCAGAGGAACGAGGACGAAGGCCCGCTCACCCAGCCGCGGGTGGGGCACGGTCAGCTCGTCGTCGTCGACCACCTGGTCGCCGACGAGCAGGACGTCGACGTCGAGCGTGCGCGGCCCCCAGCGGACCTCGCGCGTGCGCCCGGCGTGCGCCTCGGCCCGGCGGGCCCGCGCGAGCAGCTCGTGGGGCGGCGCCGTCGTCTCGAGCTCCACCACCAGGTTCCAGAAGTCGTCCTGGGCCACGCCGCCGACCGGCTCGGTCACGTAGACCGACGAGACCCGCAGGGGCTCGCCGGCGGCCAGGGTGGCCAGCGCCCCCGCGAGGTGCGCGCGACGGTCCCCGACGTTCGAGCCGAGCGAGAGGTAGGCGCGCATCAGCGCGTGAGGGTCGTGCGCACCCCCACCGTGTCGGCGTCCTGGGGGATCGGGGGGCGGAGCTTGCGCACCGCGACGGTCACCTCGGTCACCTGGGGGTCGAGGGCCAGCACCTCGCGCGCCACGCGGTGGGCCAGCGTCTCGAGGAGCAAGAACGCGCTCGCGCGCACCACCGACTCGACGAGGGCGACCACCTCGGCGTAGTTGGTCGTCTCGTCGAGGTCGTCGCCCAACGCCGCGGCCTCGAACGGCCTCACGAGGTCGAGGTCGATCCCGAGCGGCTGGGGGCGCAGGCGCTCCTCGGCGAGCGCCCCGACCACCGCCGCGACGCGCAGCCCGCGGACCTCGATGACGTCACGCACGGTCGGCCTCGGGGAGCTCGAAGAGGACCCCCCGGCCGTCGGGTCCGACCGAACGGCGGAACAGCCGCTCGACGGCCGTGAGCGCCGCGGGCACGGCGGGGGCTCGTCCCGACCACACGAGGAAGCCGGCCACGATCCCGAGCAGTCGGTCGGAGACCTCGTCGTCGTGGAGCAGAACGACCGTGCCCGCCGACAGACATCTCGCGAGGTCGGCGTAGCAGGCGGCGAGCACGTCTTTGGGCCCGGCGCCGACGCGCATCGCGTAGTGGCCGAGGGTGAGGCCGTGCTCACCGTAGACCGAGGGGGTGGGCACCTCGGCGGCCACCGTCACGACGCGTGAGAACCCCTGGTGCTTGAGCCACAGCAGCTCCTCGTCGCGACGGACCTGGCGGTGCACGCCCGTCGCGCCGCCCGGGCGCTCGGCCACGGCGAACGCGCCGCGGTAGACCCACGTGAAGCCCCGGGGCTCGATACCCGCGGCCCACTTGCCCTTTATCGGCACGGGGCCACCGCCTCGAGGGGACGCGCGAGGAGCTCGCGCACCATGACGGCCGCCGCCACGTCGTGGACCCGGATAACGGCGGCTCCGTGGACGAGGCTCCAGGCCTCGGTCGCGATCGACCCCTCGAGCCGCTCCTCGACCTCGAGGGGGGCGGGGCCGAGCTCGCCGAGGAAGCGCTTGCGGCTGGTGCCGATCAGCACGCCGGCCCCGTGGCGCTCGGCCAGGGCCACGAGGTCGTCGACGTGGGCGAGCAGGGCCAGGTTGTGGGCCGTCGTCTTGCCGAATCCGATGCCCGGGTCGAGCCACAGGTCGCCGACCCCGGCCGCGCGCGCCCGCACCGCCAGGTCCTCGAGGTGGGCGAGCACCTCGGCCACGACGTCGTCGTAGCGGGGGTCGAGCTGCATGGTGCGCGCGTCGCCGCGGCGGTGCATCGCCACGTAGCCGGCCCCCCGCTCGCCGGCGACCCCGTAGAGGGTCCCCGAGACGTCGTTGACGATCCGGGCGCCGGCGGCCAGCGCGTCGCGCGCGACGCGGGCCTTGGTGGTGTCGACCGACACCGTGGCGAGCTCGGCCAGGCGCTCGATGACCGGGAGTACCCGGCGGGCCTCCTCGGCCTCGGCCACCGGCTCGGCGCCGGGGCGAGACGACTCACCCCCGACGTCGAGCAGGTCGGCGCCGTGGGCGAGGTGCGCGCGACCGCGCGCGACCGCCTCCTCGACGGCCGCCGTGCGCGAGGCGGGGTAGAAGGAGTCGGGCGTCACGTTGACGACGCCCATCACGGCGGGTGTCAGCGCCACGGGCCCCGGCGTGGCGTGACGAACTGCAGCGCCTCGGCCCGGTACGCGGCGTCGTCCCGGAAGACCCCGCGCACGGCCGAGGTCACGGTGGTGACCCCCGGCTTCTTGACCCCGCGCATGGTCATGCAGAAGTGCTCCGCCTCAACGAGCACGATCGAGCCCCGCGGGGCCAGCTCGCGCTCGATGGCCTCGGCGATCGCGGTCGTCATACGCTCTTGGACCTGGAGCCGTCGGGCGTAGCCCTCGACGAGGCGGGCCAGCTTGGACAGCCCGGTGATCCGCCCCTCGGGTCCGGGCAGGTAGGCGACGTGGGCGTAGCCGACGAAGGGCACGAGATGGTGCTCGCACAGTGAGACGAAGGGGATGTCGCGCAGCATCACCATCTCGTCGTGGCCGACCTCGAAGGTGACGCGCAGGTGCTCGCCGGGGTCCACCTCTGCGCCCTCGAAGAGCTCGACGTACATGTCGGCGACGCGCCGGGGCGTCTCGACCAGTCCGTCGCGCTCGGGGTCCTCGCCGATGGCCTCGAGCAGCTCGCGCACGAGCCGTTCGACCCGGGCCTGGTCGACCACGGACTACGCCTCGCCGACGTAGGTGTAGATGGCGTCGAGGTTGCGGTAGCGCTCGTTGACGTCCAGGCCGTAGCCGACCACGAAGTCCGAGGGGATGGTGAAGCCCACGTAGCGCAGCGACTGCTCGACGCGCTGCTCGCCGGCCTTGAGCAGCAGCGCGCAGACCTCGAGGCTCTTGGGGCCCCGGGCCCCCAGGTACTGGCGCAGGTAGTTGAGCGTGAGCCCCGAGTCGACGACGTCCTCGACGATGAGCACCGTGCGCCCCCCGAGGTCGGTGTCCAGGTCCTTGACGATGCGCACGACGCCACTGGTCTTGGTGGCCGCGCCGTAGGAGGAGACGGCCATGAAGTCGACCTCGACGGGCAGGCGGATGGCCCGCATGAGGTCGCTCATGAAGGTGAGGGCGCCCTTGAGCACGCAGACCAGCAGGGGCGGGTCGTCGGCGTAGTCGGCGGTGACCTGGGCGCCGAGCTCGGCCACCCGGTCGGCGATCTCCTTGGCCGAGACGACCACCTCGCCGAGGTTGCCGTTCGTCCAGCCGAGCCCCTCGGGCGCACTACCCATGGTCGCTCAGCGTAGTGGAAGGGTCCTCGAGCGCGAGATGGCGGGCGCGGCGCGTGAGGCGTCGTCCACCCGAGAGCTCGGTGGCCACGACCCGCCCCTCCACCACGGCGATCGCCCGGCCGACCTCGGCCTCACTCGGCGGGTGGACCTCGCCCAGATCGTCGGCGCGCGCGAGTCGTGCACGCAGCCAGCGCGCCAGTCGCGCCCGCGGCCACCCGCGCAGCTCGCCCACGTCGGGATCGCCCAGCTCTCGTGCGCGGTCGGCCTCGGCGAGATCCTCGAGCCACCGACGGTCCTCTCCGGCGAGGCGGGCCAGGCGCGCGAGGAGGGGCACCACGTCGCGCTCGGCCACCGCCTCGAGCAGCGGCAGGACCTCGTGGCGTAGGCGGTTGCGGCGGTAGCGCGGGTCGAGGTTGGTGGGATCCTGACGGGCCTCGACGCCGCGTGCGGCGACGTAGGCCGCCAGCGCGGCCCGGCGCACGCCGAGGAGAGGCTTGGTCGGATCCCCGACCATCGGCGAGAGCCCGTCGAGTCCCGCGCCGCGCACCACGTTCAACAGCACCGTCTCGGCGAGGTCGTCCATGGTGTGGCCGGTGAGCACCCCCGCGGGCAGGGCGCGTCGGCGCGCGGCGCGCGCGCGGGCCTCGAAGTTCGCCCCGGCCGGGACCGAGACGTCGTAGACGACGACCGCCACGCCAAGACGCTCGCCGAGCGCGGCCACGAAGCGCGCGTCGTCCCCACTGTCGGGGCGCGCGTGATGGTCGACGTGGTGGAGCGTGAGGACGAGCCCGGCCTCGAGCGCGAGCAGCGCCAGGCCCACCGAGTCCGGCCCGCCCGACACCGCGAGGTCCGCCGCGGCGCCGGGGGGTGGGAAGGCGCACGCGTCGAGGAGTCGACCGGGGTCCATCGGCCCCACGTTAGGGTCGCGCCCCGGCGTCTCTCCAGGACGACGCAACGCGGGCGGCCACGTACTCAATGGCGGCGTAGGCCCCGACGAAGAACCCGATGGGCCAGCCCGACACGTAGGCGCTCGCGATGCCCGCCCACACGCACACGAGCGACAGCGCCGCCGCCAGCGCGAGGGCCCGTGCGGGCCCCCGGGCGAGCATGCGCGCCGCCGCCGGCGGGCCCACGGTGAGGGCGAAGGTGAGTAGCGCCCCCACCACCGGGACGGCGAGGGCGGCGCTCACCGCGAGCAGCACGAGGAACGTCAGGTCGAGCACGCGCACGGCGACGCCCCGGGCGGCGGCGACCTCCTCGCTCAAAGAGGAGTAGAGCAGCGGGCGATAGACGAGGGCCAGCACGACCCCGGCCGCCACCACGAGCAGCGCCAGGGCGACCACCTCGGCGCGCGAGACACCGAGCAGTTGGCCGAAGAGCAGAGCGTCGATCGCCGGCTCGTAGGCCCCGCTCGCCGCGAGGAGCGCCGCGCCGAGGGCCAGCATCGTCACCAGGGCCAGCGCGGTCACCACGTCGTCGCGTCGTCGCCCGAGCGCGGCCACGCCGAGCGCGGAGGCGACGGCGAACACGACGAGCCCGAGCAGGGGGCTCGCCCCGACCAGCGTGGCGCCGGCCGCGCCGGCGAAGGCGCCGTTGGGGATCGCGTGGGCGGCGAAGGCGCGCTGACGAAGCACGACGAACAGCCCGACGGCGCCGCTCACGATCGCCACGAACGTGCCGGCCAGCCAGGCGTTGACCATGAAGGGTGCGAACACGCCTAACCCCTAGCGCGGCGCAGGCGCGACCACAGGGCCGACGCCGCGACCTCGACCAGGACGACCCCGACGACGCACGCGCTCACCGGGACGCTGCGGTGCGCGCCGCTCCAGTAGAACGAGTCGTAGCTCGCGAGGATCCCGAGCTCGACCGCGGCCACCCCGGCCACGATCGCGCCGAGTGTCGCCCCCGCGAGGCCGCGCGCCACGCGCAGGGCCGCCGAGGCCGGGCCGACGAGCAGCGCCGTCGACAAGATGGCCCCGATCACGAGGGCGCTGAGCGCGACCGAGGCGGCGAGCACGACGACGAAGACCAGCCCGATCGCGCGCGGGCGCACGCCGCGCGCCGCGGCGAGCTCGGGGCTGAGGGAGCTGAGGAGGAGGGGGCGGCGCACGACGAAGAGCGTGGCGAGCGTCGCCGCCGCGACGGCCACACCGAGCGGGACGACCGAGGGCGAGACGGTGAAGACCGAGCCGAAGAGCACGGACTGGGTCGAACCGGTCGCCGAGCTCGCGGAGCTGACGAAGTAGAGCAGTAGGGCCGTGAGGCCGGCCGCGGCGCCTAAGACGACGCCGGTGGCGACGTCACGGTCGCGGACCCGCTCGGCCCCGACCACCTCCATCGACCCGCCACCGAGCACCCCGGCGAGGAGGAAGCCCACCAGCGGCGCCGCGCCCACCAGCGAGGCGCCCGCGCCACCGGCCATGGCGACGTCGGTGAGCGCGTGGCCGGCGAAGGACTGACCGCGCACGACCACCACGACCCCCACGGCGGCCGACACCACGGCCACGACCGCCCCCAGCGCGAGGGCGGTGGTGACGACCGGGTTCGACCAGAAGCCGGGTTCGACGAGCCAGTGCATCAGCGCACCACGACCTCGGGGTGGGCGCCCGGGTCGCCCGCCTCCCCCTCGACCACCACCACGCGACCGTGCACGTGGAGCACGTCGACGTGGTGACCGTAGAGGGCGCTCAGCACCTCGGGGCGCACCACCTCTTCGGTGGTGCCGCACGCGACGGCGCCCTGGGCGACGTAGATCACCCGGTCCATCACCGGCACGAGGGGGCCGATCTCGTGAGCGGAGAGCACGACGGCGACGCCCTCGGCGCGCCGGACGCGATCGAGCACGGCGATGGTCTCGTGGACCCGGGGCAGGTCGAGGTTGGCCAGGGGCTCGTCGAGCAACAAGAGCCTCGGGCGACTGGCGAGCGCGTGGGCCATGAGGACCCGCTGCTGCTCGCCGCCCGACAGCGCGCCGATCCGGCGGCCGGCGAGGGCGCTGAGCTCGAGCGACGCGAGCACCTCGTCGACCCGGGCGCGCACGCCCCGGCCGCGGCGCGCGAGGCCGAGTCGCGTCCCGTCGACCCCCAGGGCGACGAAGTCCGCCACGCGCACCGGGACGTCGTGGTCGAAGGCCACGCGCTGGGGGACGTAGCCGACCGGACCGCCCCGACGCCGCGCGCGGCCGGCGACGAGGACCTCGCCGGCCGCGATCGCCTGCAGACCGAGGATGGCGCGCAGCAGCGTCGTCTTACCCGACCCGTTCGTGCCGATGAGCCCCACGAACTCGCCCTCGCCGACGCGAAAGTCGACGTCGCGCAGGACGGTGCGCCCCCCCAGGGAGACCGAGACTCGATGGACGTGAACGACCTCGCGACGATCCTCGGGTAGTGGTTCGCACCCCATCAGGGCAGCCTCCTCGTCGAGCGCCCGACGCTGAGCGCCCTGGCTATCGCGTCGATCTCCGCAATCATCCAGCGCTGGTAGGTGAAGCCGTGCGGCATCGTCTCATACAGGGCGACGATGGGCACGTGGGCGCCCTCGGCGAGTCCGGCGAGGGTCGTGGTCACCGGACTCGACACCTGGGCGTTCACGAGCAGGGCCGCGACCCGACGACCGCTCAGGAGCGACTCGAGCGTCCCCACGTCCTGGGGGGCCGGGTCGACGCCGTTCATCACGTCCGCCTGGAACCGGAACGGGGTCGCGTTCGAAAGGCCGAGGGCCGAGAGCAGGTAGTCCCCGACGGGTTCGGTCGTCGCCACCCGACGTCCGCCAAAACGCGCGCGAAAGGACCGAATCCTCGCGCGCAACGCGCCCATCGCGGCGTCGAAGCGCGCGAGGCGGGCCGCGAAGTACTGCCGGTGGGCGGGATCGATCCGCGCGAGGTCACCCTCGACCACCGCGGCCACGGCCGGCATCGTCGAGGGGGCGTACCAGAGGTGGGGGTTGGGGATCGAGGTGGGCAGTCCGAGGACCCGCTGGGCCACGACCACCCGGCGCCGGGGGCTCGGGCTCGCCGCCTCGACGACGCCCATGAAGTCGTCGTACCCGGCGCCGTTTTGGACGACGAGTCGAGCCCGGGCCACCTCGCGCGCGACGCTCGGCGACACCTCGAAGCCGTGGGGGTCGGCGTTGGGGTTGTTCATCACGGCCGCGACCGACACGTAGCGACCCCCGACCTGGCGCACGACGTCGGCGTACTGGCTCTCGGCGGCGACGACCGCGATCGTGCCCGGGGCGACCGGCGGCGCCGAGGTCGCGCAACCCGCGAGAGCCACCCCGGCGAGGGCCAGCCCGCCCACGAGCCGCCCGCGAGGGCGCCGTCGGGTCGCGCTATCTGGAACCATTCCAGGTATAGTACCTGAAATGATTCCAGCTAGCAACGCGACGGCCGGTACGCTCAGCCCGTGACGACCCGCGAGACCCCCCAGCGGCGCGAGGTGGTCGGGGCCCTGTCGCGCCTCCAGGGGTTCGTCAGCGCCCAGGAGTTGCACGCGCTCATCGCCGACGGCGGGGGGCGGATCGCCCTGGCGACCGTCTACTCCCAGCTCAAGAGCCTCGTCGGCTCGGGCGAGGTGGACGTCGTGATGACCGACCGGGGCGAGAGCCTGTACCGACGCTGCGTCGTCGACGCCCACCACCACCACCTGGCGTGTCGGCGCTGCGGACGCACCATCGAGGTCGACGCCCCCGACCTCGAGGCGTGGGCGGGCGAGGTGGGTCGGCGCCACGGCTTCCACGACCTGCGCCACGTGCTCGAGCTCTCGGGGGTCTGCGACGCGTGCGCGTCGTAGCGCTCGAGGCGCGCGAGGTCGCGGGCCTGCCCCTGTACGGCCTCGCCGAGGCCGACGCGCTCGGGTTCGACCTGGTCGTGAGTGCGCGCCTCGGCGGGGTGAGCCGCGCGCCCTATAGGAGTCTGAACCTGGGCACCCACGTCGGCGACGACCCCGCCGCCGTCACCGAGAACCGCCGACGCCTCGGCGCGGCGCTCGGCGCGCCGGTCGTCCTAGTGCGCCAGGTCCACGGTGCGCGCGTGGTCGACGCGGCCACGGCGGGCGACACGACCGAGGCCGACGGGCTCGTCGAGGAAGGGTGCGAACGCGCGCTGGGCGTGCTCGTCGCCGACTGCGTGCCCGTCGCGTTGCTCGACCCGGGCCGGCGCGTCGCGGTCGTCCACGCCGGGTGGCGGGGCCTCGCCGCGGGGGCCCTGGACGTAGCGCTCGCGCGCTTCGAGGACCCCGCGCGCGTCGTGGCGGTGCTCGGCCCGTCGATCTCGGGACGGGCCTACCAGGTCGGCGAGGAGGTGGCCCGTCGCTTCCGCCAGCACGCGGGCGCCCTCACCCCCGACGGGCCGGGCCACTGGCGCCTCGACCTGCGCGCGGTGGCGGCCGCGCAGCTCGAGGGCCGCGGGGTGCGGGGCGCCCACGTGCTCGTCAGCGCCGAGGTGACCGACGGCGGGGCGACGTTCTTTTCCGATCGGGCCGAGCGGCCGACGGGGCGCTTCGCGCTCGCGGTGCGCCGGCGCCCGTAGCATGGGGGCCCTATGACGGACGGCTCAGGGCCGGCCCGGGCCGAGGTCTTCGCCTACGTCGGGCTCGAGGTCGGCCGCGACACGCTGCGGGGCCGCTACAGCCTCGACGGGCGCGTCTTCGAAGAGTCCGTCGCCTTCTCCGGGACGGGCCGGCTGGACCGTCCCGACGTGGTGGCCGTGGCCGAGCTCTGGTACCTGCTCGCGGGCCTCTCGTACTACAAGGCCGGCGCGGCGCGACGGATCGAGCTGGCCGCGACGTCGTTGGGCGAGGCCGGACGACGCCTCCTGGAGGCGGCCCTGGTCGACGGACTGGGCGAGTTCGCCTACGTGAACGGCCTCTCCCTGCGCGGGGTGGCCCTGGTCGGGGGGAGCCCCGCGCCCCGGGTGAGCCCGGCGCTCGACCCCGCGGGCGTCCTCGTCCCCTTCGGCGGTGGCATCGACTCGGTCGTCACCGTCGAGCACCTCTCACGCGACCTCGACCGGGCCCTGTTCGTCGTGAGCCCCGCGGCCGGGCGCTTCGCCCCACTCGAGGCGACCGCCGCGCTCACCGGCCTCGAGGTCGTGCGCGCGACGCGCACCCTCGACCCCCAGCTCTCGAGCGACCCGTCGCTGTGGCGGGGCCACGTGCCGGTCACCGCCATGGTCGCCCTGCTCGCCGCCGTGGCGGCACTGGCGACGGGACGCGGCGGTGTGGCGATGAGCAACGAGCACTCGGCCTCGGCGCCGAACCTCGTCGTCGACGGCCGGGCGGTGAACCACCAGTGGAGCAAGTCCCTCGCCGCCGAGGAGCTCCTCGCCGCGGCGCTGGCCGAGCGGGTGGGCCCGGCCCTCCACGTGGCGAGCGTGCTGCGCGACCGCAGCGAGATCTGGGTGGCGCGCGAGTTCAGCCGCCTCGAGCGTTACCTCCCCGTCTTTCGCAGCTGCAACCGTGCCTTCGCCCAGCGCCTCGAGGACCGGGCCGCGGGCTGGTGCGGCGAGTGCGACAAGTGCCTGTTCGTCAGCCTCGTGCTCGCCCCCTTCGTCGAGCGCGCCCGCCTGGGCGAGCTGCTCGGGGTCGAGCCCCTCGCCGACCCGGCCCGCGGGGACCAGCTGCGCGCGCTGGTGGGGCTCGGGGCGATCCCCAAGCCCTTCGAGTGCGTCGGCGACCCGACCGAGAGCGCCGCGGCGGTCCTGGAAGTGGCCTCCCTCCCCGAGTGGGCCGGCGCCGAGCCCCTCGCGTCGGTGGCGCGCGAGTGCCGACCCGCCCGCTCGCTCCTCGAACTGCTCGAGCCCCAGGGGGCGAGCCGTGTCCCGGCCCACTGGCTTCGCTGATTTAGCCGGCCGGCGCGTCGGCCTGTGGGGCTACGGCGTGGAGGGCCGCGCCACCCGGGCCCGGCTCGAGGGAACCTGCGAGCTCGTGATCGTCGACGACCGCGACCTCGGTGATGGCGTGCTCGTCACCGCCGAGGGCGGACTCGAGGCGCTGGCGCGCTGCGAGGTCGTCGTGAAGAGCCCCGGCGTGCCGCGCCGTCGCGCGGACGTGCTCGCCCTCGAGGCCGGCGGGACCGTCGTCACCTCGGCGCTCAACCTCTGGCTCCTCGGCGCCGACCGATCCCGGGTCGTCGCCGTGACCGGGACCAAGGGCAAGTCCACCACGACGGCCCTCACGGCCTTCGTGCTCGAGTCGCTCGGGCGAGCGGCCCTCGCCACGGGCAACCTCGGCCGCCCCCCCTACGACCCCGAGCTCGACACCGAGGGCCGCGACGTCGTGGTCGAAGTCTCGAGCTTCCAGAGCGTCGACCTCGAGGTCGCCCCGGCGGTCGTCGCGGTCACCGCGCTCGGCAGCGACCACCTCGACTGGCACGGCTCGCTCGAGTACTACCACGCGGACAAGCTCGCCGTCACCCGCGCGCCGGGCGAGCACGTGACGCTGCTCGCCGACGTCGCGGCGCGGCGCGCGCGCCGCGCGCTCGTCGGGGGCGTCGTCACCTGGGTCGGGCCCGACGAGGAGGGCCTGGCCGGAGAGCTCGGCCTCGTGGGCGCCCACAACGACCAGAACGTGGGCATCGCCCTGGCCGCCGCGGCGGCGCTGGCCGGGGTCGAGGTCGGGGCCGCGCGCGCGGCCGCGCGCGCGAGCGCCCCGCGCTTCACCCCCCTGCCCGGGCGGCTCACGGTCGTGGCCGTCGAGCGCCGCGAGGGGGGCGACGTGCGCTTCGTCGACGACGGGCTCGCCACCTCGCCCCTGCCCACCCTCGCGGCCCTCGAGGTGTTCGACACCGAGCCCCTCGCCCTCCTCGCCGGCGGTTTCGACCGCGGCGTGGACTACGCCCCCCTAGCCGACGCGCTCGTCGGGCGCGGCGCGCCCACCACCGTGGTGACGTCCGGTCCGGCCGGCGCGCGCCTCGCCGAGGCGCTCGACGCGCGCGGCGGCGCGGCGCGCACCGTCGCGGCCGCGACGATGGCCGAGGCGGTCGCGCTCGCGCGCGCCGCGCTCCCCGGGGGCGGCGTGGTGCTGCTCTCGCCGGGCGCGCCGAGCTTCGACCGCTACAACGACTGGACCGAGCGCTCGGCCGACTTCACCCAGGTCGTCAGGTCGCTCGTCGGCTGAAGCGCGCCGAGCCCGTCGCGCGCCACCGCGCGCGCCGTCGCGGCGTCGAGGGCCGGGGCGAAGTGGAAGCCCTGGCCGTAGCGGGCCCCCAGGGACCGCACCCGCTCGAGGACGACGGAGTCCTCGACCCCCTCGACGAGGACTCCGAGGTCGAGGCGGGCGGCGTGCTCGAGGATCGTCTGGAGCATCGGCGCGGCGGCGGGGTTCACGACGGCCTCGCGCACGAACGAGACGTCGACCTTGATGACGTCGGGCGCGAGGTCGGCGAGCATCCCGAGCGAGGTCACGCCCGTGCCGAACCCGTCCAGGGCGACGCGCACCCCCAGCGCGCGCAGCGCCGCGGTGGTCGCCGCGCAGCCGGCGGGTTCGCCCAGCACCGTCTCTTCGGAGACCTCGACGACCAGTCGGGCGGCGTCGAGCCCGTGGCGGGCGAGCGCGGCGTCGACCTGGGCGACGAAGCTCGGGTCGAGGAACTGGCGCCCGGTGACGTTGACCCCGAGGTAGGGCCGCTGGGAGCCCGCGAGCGTCGGCCACCCGCGCGCCGCCTCGAGGGCGCCTTCGAGGGTGTAGGCCGAGACCGCCGCCGCGAGGTCGCCCTCGTCGAGACCGGCGAGGAACGTGCGCGGCGGCACGAGCCCGCGGATCGGGTGGTCCCAGCGCAGGAGCGCCTCGAAGCCCACCACGGCCAGGCTCACCAGGTCCACGACGGGCTGGAAGCGCACCTCGAGGTCGCCGGCCTCCAGCGCGTCGCGCAGGTCGCGGGCGAGGGACCGGTTGGAAACGGCCGCCTCGCGCAGGGTCGCGGTGAAGAGCACGTAGCAGGACTTGCCCTGGCGCTTCGCCTCGTAGAGGGCGAGGTCGGCGTCCGCCAGCACCTCGTTCGGGGCGCCCTCGCTACCGTCGAAGAAGGCCACGCCGATCGACGCGCGCTGGCGCCGCGTGGTGTCCTCGAGGGCGAACGGCGCGGCCAACGCGTCGCGGAACCGCCGAGCGACGGCCTCGACCTCGTCCCGGGAGGCGAGGCCCTCGGCGAGGTAGATGAATTCGTCGCCGCCGAAACGCGCCAGGGTGTCGCTGGCGCGCGCCACGTTGCTGAGCCGTTGGGCGACCGCCTCGAGCAGCGCGTCGCCGGCCAGGTGGCCGTGGGCGTCGTTGACTTGCTTGAAGTCGTCGAGGTCGATGAGCAGGATCGCCCCGTAGCCACCCCCGCGCGCGGCGCGCGAGAAGGCCTGGGTCAGGCGGTCCTCGAGCATGGTGCGGTTCGCGAGTCCGGTCAGCGGGTCGTGGAGGGCCTGGTGGGACAGGCGGGCGGCCCGCAGGCTCTCTTCGGTCACGTCGCGCTCGGAGGAGACGAAGTACAAGACCGCGCCGCGCTCGTCGCGCACGGCCGACCGGGTGATCTCGGCCGTGACGACGTGGCCGTCGCGGTGCACGTAGCGCTTGAGGTAGCGCGCCCGATCGACGTCGCCCGCGAGGACCCGGGAGCGCCACTGCGCGGTGAGCTCGACGTCCTCGGGGTGGGAGAAGGACCTCGTCGAGCGGCCCACGATCTCCTCGCGACGCCGCCCCACCAGCTGACAGAAGGCGTCGTTGACGTCGATCACCCGGTCCTCGAGGTCGCTGAAGAGCAGGGGCGCGACGTTCGCCTCGAAGGCCAGTCGGAAGCGCTGCTCGCTGGTGCGCAGACGCTCCTGGGCGCTCACCAGCTCGTCCGCGTCGCGCAGGCGCCCGACGCCGTAGGCGAGGTCCTGGGCCAGGCCGCCGAACAGCTCGACCTCGTCGGGGCCGAAGTAGCCCACCTCGTCGGAGTGCAGGGTGAGCACGCCGATCACCTCGGCTCCGAGGGTCAGCGGCAGCGCACAGCCGCTCACCAGACCGGTCGCGTCGTAGCGGCCCCACCACGCCGAGAGCTCGGGGACGCGGCGCACGTCGCTGACGACCCGGGCGACCCCGGTCCTTAGGACCTCGCCGATGATCCCGTCGTCGAACTCGGCCTCGGCGTCGCGCCGGGCGAGGTCGTCGAGGAGGGCGGTGCGACCCGCGCGCACCACGGCCGCGATGCGGGGGCGGGGCTCGCGCTCGACGTAGCCGACCCAGGCGAGCTTGATGGACCCGGTGGCGACGAGGCTCTGACACGAGCGCATCAACAGATCGACCTCGTCCGTCGCCCCGACCAGGATTCGGTGGACGTCGGTGAGGATCCGTAGCGCCCGGGTGAGACGCAGGGGCTCGGTGACGTCGTGGGCGTTGACGACGACGCCGCGGATCGCGGGGTCGTCCAGGCAGTTGGTGAGAACGACCTCGATGAGGCGCCAGTCCCCCTCCACGTTCACGATCCGTAGCACGAAGGGGGGGCTCGGCCCGCCGGTGGTGACGACGTCGACGAAGGCCGAGGCGGCGATCTCGTGGTCCTCGGGGTGGATGAGGTCAAAGACGCTGCGCCCGGTGCGCGAGCCCTCCTCGAAGCCGAGCTGCGCGCGCGAGGCGGGGTTGGCGTAGGTGAGGACCATCTCGGAGTCGAGCACGACGAGCAGATCGCTCGAGTTCGCCACGAGGGCCTCGAACCAGCGTTCCGACGCGCCGCGCCGCGCGAGGGCGCGCGCGCTGTCGCGTCCCGGGTCGCGTGTGCCTTCGTCCGATCCGTTCACCACCGTCCCCCAACAGACTTCGGAGTCTCATTCGAAGAATACGTCTTACTCCTGATGAGAACGTCGACACCGGTCCACTCCCGCGACAACCTCCCCACAACTTCGGTAACGCCGTTCCCGTCCCCGACATCACTGGGTGAGGGCTCGACGAGCCCACCGAGGAGCCCCATGCCCGAGTCCGCCGACAACCCGCCGACCGCACACACCCGCCAACGCACCCTCGTCGCGTGGGCGCTCGTCCTAGTCGTGGCGGCCGGCGCCGTCGCGATCACCCTGAC
This sequence comes from Acidimicrobiales bacterium, assembly GCA_035702745.1. Taxonomy (GTDB): domain Bacteria; phylum Actinomycetota; class Acidimicrobiia; order Acidimicrobiales; family RAAP-2; genus RAAP-2. Next base: position 25,576 of record DASSZS010000056.1, read on the forward strand.
CAGCCGGCCCCTCGGGGCCCGTCGCACGCTCACGGTGACCGGCACCGGGACGGTGCGGGGCGCGCCCGACACGATGAGCGTGAACGTCGGCGTCCAGACGAGCGCGGCCTCAGCCAGCGCCGCGCTGACCCAGAACGACGCCGAGATGTCCCGGCTCGAGTCAGCCCTTCTCGCCCATGGGCTCACCCGCTCCGGTCTACAGACCTCGAACCTCGCGATCTACCCCAACACCAACGGCCGCGGCGAGGTCACGGGCTTCACGGTGAACGACACCCTGACGGCCACGACCCACCGGCTCGACGAGGCCGGCGCCGCCCTCGACGCGGCGGCCCGGGCCGTGGGCAACGACGTACAGCTCAACGGGGTCTCCTTTTCGATCTCCAGTCAGTCCCGCTTGCTCGAGCGGGCGCGCCGCGCCGCGGTGCGCAACGCCCGCGCCGCGGCCCTCGAGGTCGCCGCGGCCAGCGGCACGTCCCTTGGCCCACCGCTGTCGATCCTCGACGAGGAGAGTGCGTCGAGCCCCATCGTCGCCGCCCCGACCAGCTTCGCCGCGGCCGGCGCCGCCGTGCCCATCGAGCGGGGCACGACGTCGCTCTCGGTCCAGGTGAAGGTCGTCTACGCCCTGGGCTGATCGTCGGGTCACCGAGGGTTCGCACGCGAAACCCCCGCCTCGGCCACCAGGTCGAGATGGCCCACGTGACGGGCGTACTCCATGAGCAGGTGGAAGAAGATCCGCTCAAGCGTCGGGGGCGGGGCACCCTCGGCGAACCTCGGACCCGGACGGGCCCTCTGGTCCAGGCGGCGGGTCTCCACGACGGCTCGGGTTAGCTCGCCCTGATCGCGCAGGCGTCGGATGAGCGCGGTGCGCGTAGCGCCGGGCTCGACCACCCACCGACCGTCACGCTGGTCGCCCCAGGGGTCCTCGACGGCCTCGCCGAGGAAGCCCCAGACGATCCAGCGTCGCTCGACGTGGCGCAGGTGGACGAGCAACTCCAGGGACGTCCAGCCCGACGCCACCCGACTCGTGACGGCCTCGTCCTCGCTCAGCGATTCGACGAGGGCGATCGCCTCCTCGCGCAGGTAGTCGAGGTAGGTGAGCCACACCCCCGAGCGCGTGGCGGCCAGGTCGCTCGGGCTCGGTGGGCGCCGCTCCACGCGCTCACCCTACCGACGCCCCAGCGGGATGCCCTCGACGCTGAGCGGCGACGCGTCCCCGCGTCGACCCGCGACGGCGGCGTGGAGGGGACTTACGGGAAGTCGTAAAATGCCTGCTGAACGGGCGTAAGTGAAGTGACCGGAGGGACCGGTTCACAATAGATCTCTGGATCTTTCACATGTCTCAATCATGCTTGACAGGTGAGTAGTCCCTCCTACTATGGTAGTTACTACCAGAGTAGGAGTACGAGCGCCGTGGCCACAGACAAGTTGAGTATCTCCCTCGCACCCGATCTTGCTGAGGCCATACGCACTGCTGCCGAGCGTCTGCACCTGTCTACGTCTAGTTGGCTGGCCGAGGCAGCGAGGGAGAAGTTGCGCGGAGACGCCCTGGACGAGTTTCTCGTGGAGTGGCAGGCCAAGAATGGCGCGTTCACGCAAGCCGAGCTAGACGCGGCCGATGAGATGCTGGGCGTCAATAAGAAGATCGGCCACGGGCTACCTGAGATCGGGCAGGTTCTAATTGGCGAGAGAGCTTCAGTCGAGAACCTCCCGTGGCACACACAGTTGTCTAATCCGAGCTACCGGGCGCTGGTCCTCGTGTCCGATTCACAGAGCCTCCGCGACATTGTGTCCACAGCCCGAGAGCGCGGGGAAGATGTCACCGTTCTTGAAGTCAGTGAGCCGACAGCGTGACGACTCTCGTTCTGGATTCGGGGGCTTTCATCGGCGTTGAGAACAACGATCGTCGTGTGCTCAGTGGTGTGCAGCGCGCACGAGACCTTGGTTGGGGAGTGAGGACAACCGGGGGTGTCGTAGCAGAAGTCTGGCGTACCGGTCGTGGTAGGCAAGCCCCGCTAGCTGCTCTCCTTAAAGGAGTAGCGATTATGGCGGTAGACGATGAACTTGGTCGTGCAGCAGGACGGCTCCTCGCCGTGTCGCCGTTCGGCGGCGCCGTAGACGCGACGGTGGTGGCGGTGGCAAGGGCCGACGACACGATTCTCACCGGCGATGAGAAGGAGATTGCCGCGCTCGTAGCAGCGTCCGGTCGTCACATCGACGTCGCACGCTGCTAGAGACGCCTGGGTGGCGCTGGCGGCAAACCGTTCGTGCCGCCGCTACCAAAAGGTGACCGTATTCTCGTAAGCGACCTACACGTGTTCCCGTAAGACCCCGTGGATCCTGTGGAGCCTGGGGTGGGAATCGAACCCACGACCTGCGCATTACGAATGCGCTGCTCTGCCGGCTGAGCTACCCAGGCGTAGGGGGAAAGCCTATCCCATCGCCCCGCCACGACCCAGGCTAGAAGTCGCTCAGGGTGAAGAGGAGATCGTGCAGCAAGAGCCCCTCGTCCAGGGTCGTCGAGAGCCGGCGCTGCGCCTCGGCGAGCGCGTCGAGGCGACGCAGCGTCCCGGCGATTCGATGGTCGGCCCGGGGGTCGCCCTCGCGCGACGCCTCAAGATCGCGGGCGAGTCGCTCGCGATAGACGGCGGTCACCGTGGACAGGCCCACGGTGAGCTCCTCGGCGCGGAAGCGCCGCTGCTCGCGACGCGACTGGGCCTCGAGCTCGCGCCGGTTGGTCGCGCGCACTCCGAGCTGGCCGGCCTCGTCGCGCTCGCGCGCCGCGGCCTCGGTGAGGGCGCGCTCGAGCGGCTCCATCGCCTCGTCCAACAGCGTCGTCGCCTCACGCGCAAGGGCACTGGCGACGGCCGGGGTTCCGCTCAGGCGATCGGGCAGCGCCCGCCACCAGTCGAGCCGAGCCACGAGAGCCGGGTCGTCGGCGAGCACGCGCGCGCGCTCCAGGTTGCCGAGCGCTGCGCGGGCCGCCGCCTGGGCGGCGGTGGCGGACACGCCCTCGCCACGCAGGCGCTCCTCGACGTCGGCGTCACTCGGGGCGGTCAGGCGCACGAGAACACAGCGCGAGGCCACCGTGTCGAGCGCCCCGGGCAGTTCGGACGCCCCGAGGAGGAAGACGGTACGCGCGGGAGGCTCCTCGAGGGACTTAAGGAGCGCCGGCGCCGAGGGTGAGGGGCCCGAGACGGTGAGCTCGACGTCCTCGAGGATGACGACCTGGCGGCCCCGGCCCAGTGGGCGACGCCGAGCCACGCGTTCGGCCTCGCGGATCTCATCGACCCGCCACGCGGGGCCCGCGCGCTCGATCCACTGGACGTCGGCGTCGGCACCCTCGAGAACCCCGCGACAGACCGCACACGTGGCACAGCCGTGGTCCGGGCACTGCAGGGCGGCGGCGAAGGCGCGCAGGGCGTCGTGGACGCCGTTTCCGCCGGGACCACATATCAGGTAGGCGTGGACCGGGTGGCGCGCGTGATGGCGTAAGACGTCGGCCGCGCTCGACGCGCCGACCAGCCCGCTAAAGACGTCGGTCACCACGCGAGGTCGTCGAGCGCGTCCTCGACGAGGGCGGCCACCTGGTCGACGCCGCCCGCGCCGTCCACCACGACCCAGCCGTAGAGGTCGGCGAGCTCGTGGTAGCCGGCCCGCACCCGGGTAAAGAAGTCCGGGTCCTCGGCCTCGAAACGGTCCCGGTTATCGAGCGCCCGGCGCTCGGCGGCGACCTCGAGCGTCACGTCGATCAAGACGGTTCTAGTCGGCCAGCACGGGCCCACGGCGAGCTCGCTCGCGGCCCGCAGTCGCTCGAGGTCGACGCCGCGCCCGTAGCCCTGGTAGGCGAGGGTCGAGGCGAAGAAGCGGTCGCTCACGACCGAGCCCCCTCGGGCCAGCGCCGGCTCGATCACCGTGCGCACGTGATGGGCGCGGTCGGCCAGCATCACGAGGGCCTCGGTCTCGGGCTCCATCGGTGTCGAGGCGTCGAGGACCCACCGTCTCAGCTCCGCGCCCAGGGGGGTGTCGCCGGGCTCGAAGGTGAACAGGGCACCGTGGCGCTCGGCCAGGCGGCGCGCCTGGGTCGACTTGCCGCTGACGTCGATCCCCTCGAGCACGACGAAGGCGCTCACGCCTCGTCCCCGCCCACCGCCCGGGTCAGCGCCACGTTGGCCGCTCGCCCGGCGCTCGCGGCCGTCTTCTTCGCGGCCGTCTTTTTCGCGCCCGTCTTCTTCGCGGTCGTCTTCTTCGCGGCCGTCTTCTTCGCGGGAGCCCTCTTCGCGGCCGCCTTCTTCGCGGGAGCCTTCTTCGTCCCCGCCGCGCGACGGGGCCGCGACGACGGCTCGGCGTTGCGGCGCTCGGCGAGCAACTCGCACGCCCGGTCGAGCGCGATCGACTCGGGGGTGTCGCCCACGCGCAGGGTGGCGTTGGTCTCTCCGTCGGTCACGTAGGGTCCGAAGCGGCCCGTGCGCACCACGACCTCGCGACCGGTCACCGGGTCCGTGCCGAGGGTTCGCAAAGGGCCGGCCGCGGCCCGACGGCCCCGGGCCTTGGGTTGAGCCAGCAGCGCCAAAGCGCCCCCGAGGTCGATCGCGAAGATCTGCTCCTCGCTCTCGAGCGAGCGCGTCTCTTTCCCCCAGGTGATGTAGGGGCCGTAGCGGCCGTTCTGGGCCAGGATCTCCCCGCCCTCGGGGTGAGTTCCGACTGTGCGGGGTAGCGAGAGCAGGCGCAGCGCGTCCTCGAGGGTGAGCGACTCGGGCGTCATCGATGAGAAGAGTGACGCCGTCGGGGGCTTCGTCCCCTCGACGAGCTCGCCGAGTTGAACGTAGGGGCCGTAGCGGCCGGCCTTGAGGTAGACGGTCTCACCGCTCGGCGCCACCCCCAGCGCACGGTCCGACGACGGGGCGGCGAGGAGCTCGAGGGCCCGCTCGACGCTGAGCGAATCGGGCTCGGTCGCCTCGGGGATCGAGACGCGGTCCTCCCCGTGGACGAGGTAGGGGCCGTAGCGACCCGAGCGCACGTAGACGGCGACGCCGTCGGGGGCCGTGCCGAGCAGGAGCGAGTTGATCGCGGCGAAGTCGAACTCCTTGGGCTCGTGCGTGGCCCGAGCGAGGCCCTCGCGGCGAAACGCGGTGTCACCCCCGGGGTCGCCGAAGTAGAAGCGGGCCAACCACGGCTCGAGGTCCTGGGCGCCCTGGGCGATCTGGTCGAGGTCGTCTTCCATCTCGGCGGTGAACTGGTAGTCGACGAGGTCCTTGAAGTAGGTCTCGAGCAGGTTGACCACGGCGAAGGCCCGGAAGGCCGGCACGAGGGACTTGCCCTTCTTCCAGACGTAGCCGCGCCGATCGATCGTCTTCATCACCGACGCGTACGTCGAGGGGCGACCGATGCCCAGGTCCTCGAGCTTCTTGATCAGCGTGGCCTCGCTGAAGCGATCGGGCGGCTGGGTCTGGTGGTCCTTGGCCTCGGCGGCGACGACCTCGACGCCCTGGCCCTCGACCAGGGCGGGCAGGAGCCGCTCCTGGTCGGCCAGCTCGGCCTCGGGGTCGTCGGCGCCCTCGACGTAGGCGCGTCGGAACCCCGCGAACTCAATGCGCTGACCGGTGGCGACGAGCGCCACCTCGACCGGGTCCGCGACACCCTCGACCCCCGAGAGCGACGCGCGCAGGCGCACCCGGTCCTGGGTCAAGCGCGCGTCGACCATCTGACTCGCGATGGTGCGCTTCCACACGAGCTCGTAGAGCGCACGCTCGTCGCCGGCGAGATGGGCGTCGGCCTCCTCGAGCGTGCGGAAGGCGTCGCCGGCGGGCCGGATGGCCTCGTGCGCCTCCTGGGCGTTCTTCACCTTGCGGTCGTAGCGGCGCGGCGCGTCGGCGACGTAGTCGTCGCCGAACATGGCCGCCGCCTGGGACCGCGCGGCGCGCAGGGCCTCGTCCGACAGTGTGGTCGAGTCGGTGCGCATGTAGGTGATCCACCCCTGCTCGTAGAGCCGTTGGGCCGCGCGCATCGTGCGCTCGGGGTCGAAGCGCAGCTTGCGGCTCGCCTCGATCTGCAGCGACGAGGTCATGAACGGGGGCTGGGGCCGCTGGGTCCGCGGGGTGGAGGTCACCGCCTCGACCGTGGCCGCCGCCCCCACGAGCCGCTCGGCCAGCGAGGTCGCGGTGGGCCCGGAGAGCACCACGACGCCCGAGTCGTCGAGACGCCCGCTCGCGTCGAAGTTGCGCCCGGTGGCTAGGGCGGACCCGCCGAGCGACTCGACGGTCGCCTCGAAGGGTCCGGGGGGGCCGAGGGTCGCGGTCACGTCGTGCCAGATGGCCGCCGTGAAGGCCATCCGCTCGCGCTCGCGCTCACAGACCAGTCGGATCGCGACCGACTGGACCCGACCGGCCGAGCGCGCCTTGTCGACCGCGCGCCACAGCACCGGCGAGACCTCGTAGCCGACCAGCCGGTCGAGGAAGCGCCGGCCCTCTTGGGCGTCGACCAGGCGCAGGTCGAGGTCCCGGGTGGCCTGGACCGCCCGGGCGATGGCCTCGGGGGTGATCTCGTGGAAGACCATCCGCTTCACCGGGACCGCGGGTTTCAGGACCTCGAGGAGGTGCCAGGCGATGGCCTCGCCCTCACGGTCCTCGTCGGTCGCGAGGTAGAGCTCGTCGACGCCCTTAAGGGCCGCCTTCAGCTCGGCGACGACCTTCTTTCGGTCGGGCGAGACGACGTAGACCGGCTTGAAGTGATCCTCGACGTTTATCCCGAGGCGGGCCCAGCGCTCCCCCTTCACCGACGCGGGGATCTCGGCCGCGCTCTGGGGCAGGTCGCGCACGTGGCCGACGGAGGGCTTGACGACGTAGTCCGGCCCGAGCATCGACTGGATGCGGGTCGCCTTGGCGACCGACTCGACGATCACGAGCGCGCGGGCCATCTCACCTCCCTCGGGTTCACGGCGAGTCACCCTACCGCCGAGGTCTCGCGGCGCCGGCGACGCGTGGGTGGTTCTTGGCGCGGACCAGGACTAGGCGGGAGGGTGGGGCGCCGCGACGATCTCGTACTGGGGGTTGAGGATCACCGCCTCGCGCCGCATCGTCGTCACCGTGCCCCGCACCACGAGCCGGGTCCCGCGCTCGATCCCGGGCACGCTCGTCCGCCCCTGGAAGACGAGGGTGATCGAGCCCGACGGGTCCGCGAGCACGCAGCGCAACTCGTTGATCCCCGCCTCGTGGTCGATCGCCATCGCGCGAACGCGCCCGGCGACCTCGACCACCTGGCGCTCCACCACGCCCCCGATGGGAATCGACCCGACCGAGCGCTCGGCCAGGCGGACGTCAGCCTCGAGATGGCTCGTCTCGCGCACGCCGCCGCGGGTGACCTCGTCGCCCATCGGCTCTTCGACCTCGCGGTCGCCGAGACGACGGCGCATGGCGCGGTAGGGGATGATCATCGTGGCGGTGCGCGGCACGTGCATCACCGCGCCGGCGATCGCGTCCGCGGTGCGGTCGTGCAACAGCCGCTGGAGGCGCGAGACGAAGCCGCGCCGGGGCAGGATCACCATGCAGAAGACGTCGGGGTCGCGCACGGCGTCGGCCACCAGCTCCAGCGCCGCGCGGTCGACCCGGCGGTCCTCGCACTCGGCGATTTCCAGGCTGAGCCCCTCGCTGGCCGTACCCGCCTGTCCCCAGTGCTCCTCGAGCCGCTTGGTGACGGCCGGGTCAATGTCGAAGTGAACGGCGCGGATCGAGTAGGGATTCAGCGACTTCGCGTAGAGCAGGGCTCGCTCGGTGGGCAGGTCGTAGCCGTCCACGAAGACGATGACCCGATTCATCCGGATCGCCACCGACGACTTGTTGGTGTTGGACTCGAAGGCGGCCGCCTCGCGCTCGTACTGACGGTGGAAGCGCATCAGCCCCCAGTACATGAGGGGCCCCACGAGGGCAATGATCCAGGCGCCCTCGGTGAACTTGGCGATGAGAAAGACCAACACCACGATCGCCGTCACCGTCGCCGAGAGCCCGTTCAGGGCGACCCCGAGGCGCCAGCGGCCAGTACGGGTGCGCGAGTGACGCGCGACCATGCCCGCCCCGGCCAGGGTGAAGCCGGTGAAGACCCCGATCGCGTAGAGGGCGATCAGGGCGTTGACGCGCGCGTTGAACACGACGATTAGCGCCAGCGAGACGATCCCCAACACGATGATCCCGTTCGAGAAGGCCAAACGGTGGCCCCGTTTGGTGAGCTGGCGCGGTAGGTAGCGGTCGGTCGCGACGTAGTTGGCGAGGAACGGGAAGCCGTTGAACGAGGTGTTGCCACCCGTGTAGAGGATGAGCAGGGTGGCGAACTGGACGAGGTAGTAGACGATGTGGCCGATGCCGTGGGCCCCGAAGACGTCGAGGACCTCCTGGGAGACGACGGTGGGCGAGCCGACCTCGTAGGGGACCGCGTGGGTCCACGAGGCGAGCAGCGTCGTTCCCACCAGCAAGAAGGCGAGGATCGAGCTCATCGTCACCAGGGTGATGCGGGCGTTGCGCGACTCGGGTCGACGGAAACTGGACACGCCGTTGCTGATCGCCTCGAGCCCGGTGAGCGACGAGCCGCCGTTGGCGTAGGCGCGCAGCAGCGTCACGAAGGCCAAGCCCATCAGGAGCCCGTTGCCGGGGTGACCGAAGCGTCCGCCGATGAGCAGGTGGCGAGCCGGCAGGGGGATCTGCGCCAGCGTGCCGGCGATCTTCTTGTAGTACCCGATCACGATGGTGATCCCGAGCATGACCACGTAGAAGTAGGTCGGGAAGGCGAAGTAGCTCCCAGCTTCGCGCAGACCGCGCAGGTTGCCGTAGATGAGCAGCAGGACCACCGCGACCGTGATCACCAGCGTGTAGGGCACGAGCGAGGGGAAGGCCGAGGTCAGAGCGGCCGTGCCGGCGCTGCACTGGACCGCGACCGTGACGATGTAGTCGATCAAAAGCGCCACGGCCGCCACCTGGGCCACCCGCGGGCCGAAGTTGTCGCGCGTCACGACGTAGGAGCCGCCCGCGGTCGTGTAGTACTTGATGACGTCGAGGTAGCTCGTCGTGACGAACACGAGGACCCCGATGATGACGAACATCACCGGCACCACCAAGGCGAAGGCGGCGATCCCGATGAAGGGGGTCATCTGGGTGAGGATCTGCTCGGTCCCGTACGCCGAGGACGAGATGCAGTCCGGCGCCAACACCCCCAGGGCGATCGCCCGGTTCAGGCGCTCGCCGGCGAGCTGCTCGGTGACGAGCGGCCGACCGAGGAAGAATCGCTTCAGCCGGTAGTCCCACGACTCGGGGTAGACCTGGGCGAGGTTCGCGTACGAGGTGAGGGCCTGGGCTCGACGAGGACGCGGTTGCGACGAGCCGGGCACGGGGACGATACTACGGCGGCGTACACACGTTCCCCGGAAGGACCGACCGCTAAACGCCCGGGAGTTGCACGCAAATCCGGCGTTGTGCTGGGATGAGTCGGTGCACATCATCGTGGTCGGCTGCGGTCGGGTGGGCTCCGAGCTGGCCATGGAGCTCTCCGACGAGGGCCACTCGGTGGTCGTGATCGACAAGAACCGCGACAGCCTGCGCCGGCTCACCCACTTCTCGGGCAAGACGATCGTGGGTTCGGGCTTCGACCGCGACGTCCTCTTCCACGCCGAGGCCGCCCGGGCCGACGCCCTGGCCGCGGTGACCAGCGGCGACAACTCGAACATCCTGTGCGCCCGGATCGCGCGCGACCACTACCAGATCAAGAACGTCGTGGCGCGCATCTACGACCCCAATCGGGCCGAGATCTACATGAAGCTCGGGATCCCCACCGTGGCAACCTCATCGTGGACCACGGGCCAGGTCAAGCGGTGGCTTCTGCCGACCGACACCTCGATCGCGTGGTCCGACGCTGCGGGCACCGTCCACTTCGTCGAGCGCATCGTGCCCGACGCACTGGCCGGCCGCCCGGCGACGGACTTCTCCCTGGGCGATGACGTGCGCCTCGTCGGCGTCGTTCGCGCCGGCGCCGGCCGGCTCGACGTCGAGGGTCTCTTCGCCCAGGAGGACGACATCTTGGAGTTCATGGTCACCTCCGAGGGCCTCAGCCGTCTCTCGGCGCTGCTCGAGGGGCGCCCGGCGTGAAAGTCGTCATCGCCGGGGGCGGGTCGGTGGGCACCGCGATCGCGACCGACCTCGTCGACCGTCACCACGAGGTCACCCTGCTCGAGCAGGTCCCCGCGACCGCCGAGAAGCTCCGGACGCTGTTGCCGGCCGTCACGGTCGTCGCCGCCGACGCCTGCGAGTTCAACTCCCTCGCCGCGGCCGACGTGCGCGGCGCCGACGTGATGATCGCCGCGACCGGGGACGACGAGGACAACCTCGTCGTGAGCTGGCTCGCCAAGCAGGAGTTCGGGGTGCCCCACGTCATCAGCCGCGTGAACAACGCACGCAACGAGTGGCTCTTCACCGAGTCCTGGGGGGTCGACGTCTCGGTGTCCACGCCGAGCCTCATCACCTCGCTCGTCGACGAGGCGGTCGAGGTGGGCGCGGTGATCCAGCTGATGACCTTCGCCCACGGCAAGATGTGCCTGCTCGAAGTCACCCTGGACGACCGCTCGCCCGCGGTGGTCGAGGATCTCACCTTGGACGAGCTCCGGCTGCCCGATTCGGTCCGGGTGGTGGCCGTGGTGCGCAACGAGACCCCTCTCGTGCCCTCGCCGAGCATGCACTTCTTGATTGACGACCACGTGGTCCTGATGGCCCGCGCCGACTCCCGGGATGAGTGCTCGTCGGCGTTCGTGGGCTGAACACCCGGTCCGCGGACCTACCATTGGAACGTGCGCGCAGCCTTCTTCGACCTCGATAAGACGGTCATCGCCAAGTCGTCGCTGCTCGCCTGGGGTCCGGAGCTCCACGCCCGGGGCCTCTTGCACCGGCGCACCCTGGTCGGGGCGGGCATCGCCCAGTTCTGGTTCCAGCGCTTCGGCGCCGACGAGAAGCGTCTCGACCGCGTCCGCCAGGCCGTCCTTAAGGTCACCCGGGGCTGGAGCCGCGACCAGATCCGTGACATGGTGCGCGAGACCGTCACCGAGGTCATCGAGCCCCTCTTGTACGCCGAGGCCCTCGAGCTGATCGATCACCACCTGGCCCAGGGCGATGAGGTCTACCTCGTCTCCTCCGCGCCGGCCGAGATCGTCGAGCCCTTCGCCGAGGTCCTCCACCTCACCGGGACGATCTCGTCGATCGCTCGCGTCGACGACGAGGGCCGCTTCACCGGCGAGATGACCTTCTTCGCCCAGGGCCCCCACAAGGCCGAGGCCATCCGCGAGGTCGCGGCTCGTCGGGGCATCGACCTCGCCGACTCCTTCGCCTACTCCGACTCGATCTCCGACGTGCCGATGCTCGACGCCGTCGGCCACCCCTTCGTCGTCAACGCCGACCGAGCCCTGGCTCGCCTGGCCCAGGAGCGCTCCTGGCCCCTGCTCACCTTCAGCCACCCGGTCACGGCCCTCAGCCGGACGCGATCCCACACCCCGGTCGTGGTCTCGGCCGCCCTCGGGGTGGCCGCGGCGACCGCCCTCGGGGCGGTCGGACTGCGCAACCAGCGCCGCTAGAGCGTCAGGAGGTCGCGCGCCCCGGTGTCGGAGGAGGGGTGGCGCAGCTTGGACATCGCGCGCGCCTCGATCTGACGGATCCGCTCGCGCGTGAGGTTCATCTCGGCACCCACGTCCTCGAGGGTGCGGATCTCCCCCGCCCCGTCCAGGCCGAAGCGCATGCGCAGGATCTTCTGTTCACGTTCGTCGAGGGGCTCGAGGAGCTTCTCGATGGCCGCCGGCATCATCTTCACGGCCGCGACGTCGAAGGGCGACTCGGCCGAGCGGTCCTCGACCACGTCGCCCAGCTCGGCGTCGCCGTCCTCGCGCAGCGGCTCGCTGAGCGAGATCGGCTCGGAGCGGAAGCGCAGCGCCTCGATGAGCTTGTCCTCGGGCATCTCGCACTCCTCGCAGAGCTCCTTGATGGTCGGCGGCCGACCGAACTTGAGCTCGAGGCGCGACTGGGCCTTCTGCACGCGCGCGAGGGTGTCGCCCGCGTGCACCGGGAGCCGGATGGTCCGTCCGGTGTTGGCGATGCCGCGGGTGATGGCCTGGCGGATCCACCACGTGGCGTAGGTCGAGAACTTGAAGCCCTTGCGCCAGTCGAACTTCTCCACGGCGTGCATCAACCCGAGATTCCCCTCCTGGATGAGGTCGAGCAGCGGCAGCCCCGAGGCCTGGTACTTCTTGGCGATGGAGACGACCAGTCGGAGGTTGGACTGGACGAAGTCGCGCTCGGCCTGCTCGCCCCGGTGCGCGGCGCGCTTGAGGGACTGCTTGCGGCTCGGGGTGAGCTTCACCTTCTTGTCGGCCTCGGCGGCCTCGAGCTCGGCGCGCGCCTCGCGACCCTCCTCGATCGCCTGGGCCAGACGGACCTCGTCGTCCTTGGTGAGCAGCGAGTACTGCCCGATGTCCGACAGGTACAGGCGGACGAGGTCCTCGTCGTCGCGGTCGATGCGGTCCTTGGCCATGGCTCCCCTCGGTCTCACTGCGCGCCCGGCCGTTGTCCCCGGGCACCTATAGGTATACGGAGGGGTGCAACCCGCTCTGATCAGCGAAAACTCTCGCCGTACCCGTCATCGTCCAGTCTACGGGCTAGCGCGGCGAAGCCGTTCGCCCCTTCGGCCGAGTGCGCGCCGGCCTCGCGACCCGCGGCGGCGCGCGCGCAGCGCCAGATGGCGGCCACCACCGCGTCACTCGCCAGCGCCGAGGCGGCTCGGCCCCCCTCGTCAAGGGGGCCTTCGCCCGGCACCTCGCGCGCGTCGCGCAACGAGACGAGGACCCGGGGGCCGACCAGGCTCGTGGCCACCGCGAGCGAGAGCCGCCCGCTCGCGTCGAGCCCCGCGGCCGCCTTGAAGGTCTCGACGATCACCGGCAGCGGCGCGGCCGGGTCGTCACCGAGCCGCTCCCGCCAGGCCAGCGCGGCCTCGCCGACGATCCGGGCGGCCTCGTAGAGGGCGACGGCCGCCGCGTCATCGCCGGCGAGCGGCGCCCCCTCACCGAGGCCCCGGTAGAGGCCGTCGAGCACCCCGAGCAGGGCCCTCTCCCGCTCGGCCCCGGTCACGGCTCCTCGGGCCTGAAGGCGTTGGTGATCGGCATGCGTCGGTCGCGCCCGAAGGCCTTGCGCGAGATCCTCACCCCCGGGGGAGTCTGACGGCGCTTGTACTCGGCGTGGTCGACCAGGCGCACGATCCGACGCACCAGGTCGGGGTCGTGCCCGAGCTCGATCATCCCCTCGGCCGTGGCGTCGTCGTCGACGTAGAGCTCGAGCAGAGGGTCGAGGACCTCGTAGGGCGGCAGCGACTGGGAGTCGAGCTGGCCCGGTCGCAGCTCCGCCGAGGGCGGCTTGTCGAGCACCGACGTCGGGATCGGCTCGGGGTCACCCAGCTCGCGGGCCCGTTCGTTGCGAAAGCGCGCGAGCTCATAGACGGTCACCTTGCTGACGTCCTTGATGACGGCGAAACCGCCGGCCGAGTCGCCGTAGATCGTGAAGAAGCCCACCGCGAGCTCGGACTTGTTGCCCGTCGTGAGCACGATCGCCCCGGTCGCGTTCGAGATCGCCATCATCACGACCCCGCGCACGCGGCTCTGGAGGTTTTCGTCGGTCAGTCCCGGCGGCGCCTCCCCGAGGGCGTCGGCGACGATCCCCGAGAGCGCGGCGTGCGCGGGCTCGATCGGCAGGGTGGTCAACTCGATGTCGAGCCGTTCGGCGAGGTCGACCGCGTCGCTCACCGAGCCTTCGGACGAGTAGCGGCTCGGCAGGGCGATCCCGCGCACGCTGCGCGCACCCACGGCGTCGACGGCGATCGTGGCCACGAGGGACGAGTCGATCCCCCCCGAGACCGCGACGAGGGCCTCGGTGAAGCCGTTCTTGCGCAGGTAGTCGCGGGTCCCGGTGACCAGGGCCTCGTAGACCTCCTCGATCTCGGCGCGGCGCGGCTCGACGCGGTTGAGCAGGTGGGTCGGGCTCTCGTCGCGCGCCGGGCTCACTAGGGCGACCCCGGCCGAGGACTCGCGGGCCTCGACCCGGGCGACGAGGATCTCCTCGCGGAAGGCCCCGGCGCGCGCCACGACCTCGCCGACGGCGTCCACGACCACGCTCTGCCCGTCGAAGACCAACTCGTCCTGGCCGCCGGTGAGGTTCACGTAGGCGATGGGGCATCCCGTCTCGCGGGCCCGGGCCCGCAACATGGCCTCGCGGTCGTCCTGACGCCCCCGCGCGAAGGGCGAGGCGTTCGCCACCACGAGCGCCGTCGCGCCGGCGCGCACCAGGTCGAGGGCCGGGCCGTCGTCGAGCCAGACGTCCTCGCACACGAGCAGGCCGACCGCCACGCCGCGCACGTTGACGAGGGCGCCGGTGCCCACACCCGAGTGGAAGTACCGACGCTCGTCGAAGACGTCGTAGTTGGGCAGGTACCGCTTGGCCGACACGGCCACGACGCCGCGCTCGTCGAGGGCCGCCAGGACGTTCGCGACGTGGGCGCGCTGCTCGAAGCCCGGGACTCGCGCCACGTCGCGCGCGTCGCTCGAGGGCTCGAGGGCGACCCCGTAGGCGCCCTCGGGCACGGCCGTGCCCACCAGGACCGGCGCCAGCCCGTCGGTGGTGGCCAGCGCCTCCAGGGCGGCCTGGCTCGCCTCGACGAAGCCCTCTTTCAACAAGAGGTCCTCGGGCGGGTAGCCCATCAGGGCGAGCTCGGGGGTGACGACGAGGTCGGCCCCGAGGACCTGGGCCTGCCGACGCGCGCGCGTGATGGACGCGACGTTGGCCTCGAGGTCCCCGACCACGGCGTCCATCTGGGCGAGGGCGAGGCGCACGGTGGCCACGGGGCGAGCCTACCGGCGCTCGGCGACGCGCCCTCGAGCGAACTATTCACATCCCCGAAACAGAACCGGGGGGGTGCGTCGACGCACGACCGCCAGACTGGACGCAGTGACCGAGTGAAGGAGCGTCCGTGGCGTACCAGGCTGAGTACATCTGGATCGACGGCACCGAGCCGACCCACGAGCTGCGCTCGAAGACCAAGATCGTGGCCGACGGCCAGCAGCCCCCGGTGTGGGGCTTCGACGGCTCGAGCACGAACCAGGCGACCGGTGACCACTCCGACTGCGTCTTGCGCCCGGTCTTCACCTGTCCCGACCCGCTGCGTGGTCCCAAGGACGTGCTGGTGCTCTGCGAGGTGCTCACCGCTGACCTCGAGCCGCACCCCACCAACACCCGGGCCCACTGCGTGGCCACGGCGACCAAGTACGCGCGCTTCGAGCCGCTCTTTGGCATCGAGCAGGAGTACACGTTCTTCCAAGACGGACGGCCCTACGGGTGGCCGGACGACGGCTTCCCCGCCCCCCAGGGCCCCTACTACTGCGGCGTGGGCGGCCAGAAGATGCCCGGTCGCGACATCGTCGAGGCCCACACGGTGGCCTGCCTGCGCGCCGGGCTCTCGATCGAGGGCACCAACGCCGAGGTGATGATGGGCCAATGGGAGTACCAGATCGGCGTGCTCGACCCGGTGGCGATGGGCGACCAGCTCTGGGTGGCGCGCTGGTTGCTCAAGCGCATCGCCGAGGAGTACGGCGTCGAGGTGAGCCTCGCGGCCAAGCCCGTCCGCGGCGACTGGAACGGCGCCGGGGCCCACACGAACTTCTCGACCAAGCAGATGCGCGCCGCCGGTGGGTGGGACCACATCATCGCCGCCTGCGAGGCCCTCTCGACCCGCGTGAAGGAGCACATCGCGGCCTACGGTGACGGGATTACCGAGCGGCTGACCGGCGCCCACGAGACGGCGCCCTACCACACCTTCTCCTACGGCGTGAGCCACCGTGGCGCGTCGGTGCGCATCCCCGCGGGCGTCGCACGCGAGAAGCGCGGCTACCTCGAGGACCGGCGGCCCAACGCGAACGTCGATCCCTACGTGGTGACCGCCCTCATGGTCGAGACCGTCTGCGGGGCGGCCGCCACGGCGACCACGCGGGCGACCGCGAAGAAGGTGGCCGCCAAGCGCGCGCCGGCCTCGCGCGCCGTCGCGAAGAAGGCGCCGACCAAGCGTCGATAGACCGGCCCCGGCGGTCCCGGTCGGCGGGGTGAGAGAATGGCGCCGATGCAGAGTCAGGCCCAGTACGTATTGCGCACGGTCGAGGAACGCGGCGTGCGCTTCGTCCAGCTGTGGTTCACCGACGTCCTCGGACGCCACAAGGCCTTCCACGTCACCCCGGCCGAACTCGAGGACGCCCTCGACCAAGGGATGACCTTCGACGGCAGCGCCATCGACGGGTTCAGCCGCACCACCGAGTCAGACCTGCTCGCCAAGCCCGACCTGACGACGTTCCAGATCCTGCCCTGGTACGACCCGGGGACCCCGGTCGCGCGGGTGTTCTGCGACATCGTCACCCTCGGCGGGGCGCCCTTCTACGGCTGCCCCCGCCAGCAGTTGCGCCGGGTGCTCGACCGGGCCCAGACCGAGGGCTACACCTTCTTCGTCGCGCCCGAGGTCGAGTACTTCTACTTCGCCGACCTCGACCCCACGCGCCGGCCCACCGTGCTCGACTCGGGTGGCTACTTCGACCTGCTGCCCGACGACCTGGGCAGCCAGCTGCGCCGCGAGACGGTCCTCACCCTCGAAGAGATGGGCATCGGGGTGGAGCACGCCCAGCACGAGGACGCCCCCGGACAGCACGAGATCGACCTGCGCTACACCGACGCCCTGACGATGGCCGACACGGTTATGGCGCTGCGCCTCGTCGTGAAAGAGCTCGCGCGCCAGCGAGGCGTCGCCGCCTCGTTCATGCCCAAGCCGCTCGACGGCGTCCAGGGGTCGGGGATGCACACGCACGTCTCGCTCTGGCGCGACGAGGAGAACGCCTTCGTCGGCGACGAGCCCTACGGGCTGAGCCCGCTCGCCCAGCGCTTCGCCGCCGGGCTCGTCGTGCACGCGCCCGAGATCACCGCGGTGACCAACCAGTGGGTCAACTCCTACAAGCGCCTGGTGCCCGGGGCCGAGGCTCCGGTCGCGGCCGGGTGGGCCCGCCACGACACGGCCGCCCTGGTGCGCGTGCCGCCGGTCAAGCCGGGTCGCCTCGACTCCACGCGCCTCGAGTACCGCGCCCCCGACTCGGCCGCCAACCCCTACCTGGCCTTCGCCGTGATCCTGGCGGCCGGTCTGCGCGGCGTCGAGGGCGGCTACGAGCTGCCCACCGAGCACGAGGCGACCGCGCCCCTCCCCCAGTCGCTGGCCGAGGCGGCGGCGGTGATGGAGTCCTCGGCGCTGCTCAAAGAGACCCTCGGGGACCACCTGGTCGAGTGGTTCCTACGCAACAAGCGGGCCGAATGGGATGCCTACCGCGTCCAGGTGACCCCCTTCGAGCTCGAGCGCTACCTACCGCTGCTGTGATCGACGTCGTGTTGTGCGTGCCCTCGTGCGAGGGGCCCGTGCGCAAGGCCTTCGACGTCACCGGGGTGACCCCGGCCGTGGCCGCGTCGGCCCGGCTCAACGAGGTCGCGGCCCTCGAGCCCGCCGACGGCTTCGCCGGGGCCCTGATCAACGCCGCCGCCCTACCCCTGGCCGACGCCATGGGGCTCTGTCGCCAATTGCGCCAGCGCGAGCGCTCGGTCGGCCCCATCGTGCTCGTCATCGACCACTATCAGCTCGACGACCTCACCTTCCGCGAGGACCTGTTCGACGACTTCGTGGTCGCCCCGGTCGACGTGGCCGAGCTCGCGACCCGGCTGCGCCACCGACTGCGCCGGGCCGGCAACGAGTCGGTCGCCGCCCGAGTCGACCACGGGCCGCTCTCGATCAATCTCGAGACCTACCAGGCCACCGTCGCCGGTCGGGTGATGGACCTGACCTACATGGAGTACGAACTGCTGCGCTTCCTCGCGACGAATCCCAATCGCGTCTTCACCCGCCAGACGCTGCTCAATCGAGTCTGGGGATACGAGTACTACGGCGGAGCGCGCACGGTCGACGTCCACGTGCGTCGGCTACGGGCGAAGCTCGGCGAAGAGAACGCCCACCTGATCCAGACGGTGCGCTCGGTGGGCTACAAGTTCGGTCTGGCGACCGAGTTCGAGCCCTAGAGGGGCTTGTGGGCCCAGAACTCGACCTCGGCCTGGGCCCCGTAGGGCAGCGCGGCCACCGCGAAGGCGCTGCGGGTGGGCAGCGGGTCGTCGAAGAACTCCAGCCAGACCTCGTTGCACGGCCCGAACTGGTCGATGTCGGTGAGAAAGAGGGTCGTCTTCACCACGTCGGCCAGGCTGGCCCCGGCCTCGGCCAGGACCGACTGGCCGTTGGTGAGGGCCTGACGCAGCTGCGCGGGCGCGCCACCCTCGACGAAGGCGAGCGGGTCGGAACCGGGGATCGTGCCGAGCTGGCCCGAGACGACCACGAGGTCGCCGGCCCGGCGCCAGAGCGCGTAGGGCCGACGGGCCACTAGCTGAACGAGTTGCCGCACCCGCAGGTGCGCGTCGCGTTGGGGTTCGTGATGTGGAACCCGGCGCCCTGGAGCGCGTCGGTGTAGTCCAGGGTCGAGCCGCTGAGCAGCTCGGCGCTCTGTGCGTCGACGACGACGCGCACACCGGAGAACTCCCGGCTGACGTCGTCGGCGGCGACGTCAGAGTCGAAGTACATGTCGTAGTTGAAGCCCGAGCAGCCGCCCGGCTTCACCGCGACACGAAGGGCCAGGGGCTCGTCGACCCCGGCGGCGGTGATGAGCTCGGCCACCTTCGCGACCGCCGCCTCGGTCAGGACAATCGGGTCGGTCACCTTCTCGGTCAGGTTCACCTGGGTGGTCATCGTGGCCCTCCTTTGGCGCTCTCGACCATGCTAGCGACGCCTAGGCCGGCTTGGTACCCCGGCGCCAGGCCTCGGGCGCGGCCATGGTGGCCTCGATCCCCGGCGCCTCGACGATCAGGGCGCCGTCGCGCTCGACGACCCGGGGCTCGACTCGCTCCACGCGCTCGATCCCGCGCGCGTGAGCGAGCACGGCCTCGACCGAGGGGAGACCCGCGATCGAGCGCAGCGTCGACACGGTCGGCAGGACCATGTCGAAACGGCCCTCGTCGTAGGCGGCGAGGGCCTCGGCCGGGCGGATCCAGCACTCGTCAACGGTCTCGGCCTCGTCGTTGGCCGCTCGCTGGCCCGAGGGGGCGCGAACGCAGAAGAAGCGCGTGTCGTAGCGCCGGGGCGGCCCCACGGGGGTGATCCAGTGGGCCAGATAGACGAGCCCGCTCGCGTCGAGGTAAAGGTCCTCGGCCTCGAGAACCTCGCGCATCGTGACCGAGCCGTCGTTGAGCCGCGCGCGGTGCTCGGCCAGCCGGGCCTGCCGGGCGGCGTCGGGTACGAGGGGCCGGCCGGCGGCGTCACGCGCGACGAGGAGCCCCGCCTCCTCGAAGAGCTCGCGCAGACCGGCGACCACGTGGGCGACGCCACCGTCGTCGAAGCCCTGGCGCCGGGCGAGCGATCCGTCCCAGCCCACGACGCGCTCGCCGGCCGACTCGTCGGCGACGTCGAGCGCCCCGCCGGGAAAGACGTAGACGCCGGCGACGAACTCGCTGCGGGGACTACGTCGGAGCATGAGGACTTCGTAGGGACCCCCGTCGTCGCGCAGCGGCAGGACCGTCGAGGCCGGGCGCACGACCGGGAGGTCCATAAGATTCAACTTACCGACGCACCCGTGCCTCGGGGTCTCGCGCGCGGGTCCACTAACCTTGGGCCCCGAGTCGCAAAGGAGCACCGTGGCTACGAATCAGGCGAACAAGAAGCCCGCGGCCGGTCGCCCCGGGACGCGCCCGGGGCCCCAGGGGGGCGCCCGCACCGGCCGGCCGGCCGGGCTCTTCACCTGGATCGCCGTCGGGCTGGTGGTGGTCGTGGTCGCGACCCTGGTCATCATCAAGGTGACCAGCGGCGGCTCGTCGAGCTCGGGCGCCCAGGCCTTCCAGCCGGCCAACCCGGCCGTGGTGAGCCAGGTCACCTCGGTCCCCGCCACGGTGTTCAACACGATCGGCGTGAACTCCTCGGCGATCGGGGTGGCACCGCCCCAGGTGATGAAGAAGCTCCCCTTCGTGACGGTGACCGAGAACGGGAAGAAGCTCCCCGAGATCCTCTACGTGGGCGCCGAGTACTGCCCGTACTGCGCGGCCGAGCGCTGGGCGACGATCATCGCGCTCAGTCGGTTCGGGACGTGGTCGGGGCTGGGCAACATGGCGAGCTACTCCGGAGACGTCTACCCCAACACCCCCACGTTCACCTTCGCGCGCGCCCGCTACCACTCGAAGTACGTCGCTTTCCGCAGCGTCGAGATGTACACCAACTACCTCAACGCGGCCAAGACCTACTACCAGCCCTTCCAGAAGCTCTCCCCCGAGGAGAACGCCCTGTTCAAGAAGTACGACAACTGTAAGTACATCACCGGGCTGACCTGTCAGAACAATGAGTCGTTCCCCTTCGTCAACTTCGCCAATCAGGTGATGATCGTGGGCTCGAGCTACACGCCCGCGGCGCTCGATGGCAACACCCGCGATCAGATCGCCCAGGGCCTCACCAATACCCAGGACCCCATCACCGAGGCCATCATCGCCACCGCCAACTACCAGAGCGCGTCGGTCTGCTCTATCGACGGTGGACAGCCCGCGAGCGTCTGCACCAGCGCGGGGGTGAGGGCGGCCGCGAAGAAGATGGGTCTTAAGTGACCGGCTCGGACCTGCGCGTCGCGCGCTGGGCCGAGTACACCACCTTCACCCTCAGCCTGATCGGGCTGGGCCTGTCGCTCTACCTGTCCTATACCCACCTGCACCCCGGCGCGCTGGTGTGCTCCTCGAGCGGGGTGATCAACTGCGCGAAGGTAACGACCTCGGCGGAGTCCTCCGTGGCCGGCATCCCCGTTGCTTACCTCGGCGTTGCGAACTACGTCGTCATGACCGCGATCAACTCACCACTCGCCTGGCGCTCGCCTTGGCGGTGGCTCCACGTCGCGCGCTTCGTGCTGGTCGTTCTCGCGATGTGCTTCGTCCTCTGGCTGGTCTTCGCCGAGGTCATCCTCATCGGCAATATCTGCGAATACTGCACGATGGTGCACCTGACGACCTTCGCGCTGCTCGTGGTGCTGACTCGGGTCAGCCCGTACCAGCTCGGCTGGGCCTCACGCGCGCGTTAGCGCCCGTCGCTCCACCTCATTGAGCCCGCCCCAGATTCCGTAGGACTCGTGGCGCTCGAGGGCCGCCTGGAGGCACTCCTCACGCACCACGCAGCCCGCGCAGATCCGCTTGGCCAGCGCCTCTCGCTCGATCCGGTCCTCTTTGTGCTCGGTCGGGTCGGCCGGGTAGAAGAGGGCGGCCTCGGCACCCCGACAGGCGGCCTCCCGGGCCCAGGCAATGATCGACACCGTGTCCCCCTCCCCCGGGACGACACTAACGACGCCCCGGGGCCCTGACAAGGGGGTCCGCGCCACTTCCCCCGAGGGTCTGCGAACGCTCAATTACAGTGGGTCCGTGGCGACCATCCTGGTGGTAAGCGACGTCGAGGCCCTGCGCCACGAGGTCGGGGCGGCCCTAGCCGGACCGGACCTCGAGGTCGTCGAGGCGACCTCGGGCCCCGAGGCCGTCGAGCTCGTGGCCGAGGGTGGTGTCGACCTCGTGGTGACCGACATGCAGGTGGGGCACATGGGCGGGATCGCCATCACCCACGAGTTGCGCAACCTCGAGTCCTACGGCGCGAGCGACTCGGTGCCGGTCCTGGTGATCGTGGACCGACGCCCCGACGTTTTCCTCGCGCGCCGCGCCGGCGCCGACGGCTTCGTCGTGAAGCCCCTGGACCCGCTGACGCTGCGCCGGGCCGCGCGCGCCCTGCTCGACGGGGAGTCCTTCGAGGACGACGCGTGGCGTCCGGCGACGGTACGGGCGGGCTCAGCGCTGGATGAGTAGCGACGACCCCCCGTCGGGCCTCGCCCGGCTCCGGCGACGCCTCACCACTCGGGAGCACCACGGCCCCGTCTCGCCCGAGGCCGCCGCGATTCACGCTCGCGTCGACCAGCTGAGCGAGCTCGAGCTGCGCGACGTGATGACCCCGCGGGTGGACGTCGCCTACCTCAGCTTCCCGGTCACGCCCGAGTCGGTCGCCGACGCGGTGCGCGACACCGGACACTCCTGCTTCCCCGTGGTGGCCGACGAGGAGCTCGACGACGTGATCGGCATCTTGTACGTCAACGACCTCTTCCGCTCCTCCACGGCCAAGCGGGCTCCGGGCGTCGCCCTGCCCGACGCGGACGAGATCGCCCGCAAGATCCGCCGGCCCCTCATGCTGCCCGAGACGCGCGACCTGCTCGAGAGCCTTCGGGAGATGCGCGCCCAACGGCGTACCTTCGCCCTCGTGCTCGACGAGCACGGCGGTGTGGCTGGCGTGGTCTCGATCCGCGACATCCTCGAGCAGCTCGTGGGCGACCTGAACGACGAGTTCGACGAGGGCGAGGAGCCGACCGTCGTGCGCATCCGTGAGGGCCGCTGGCTCGTCGACGGGCAGACCCACGTCGACCGGGTCGAACAGGAGCTCGGCATCGACATCCCCGAGGGGCAGTACGTGACGATCGCTGGTTTCGTCCTCGACCTGGCCGGGGAGATCCCGACACCCGGTTCGACCTATCGCCACGGGCACTGGACCTTGCGGGTCCAGACCGTTGAGCGGCGCCGGATAAGCCAGCTGGTCGTCGAGCGCCACCCCGAGGGCGAGGGCGACGCCCTCGTCGAGTGACGAACGTGGCCCACCCCCATAGGCACTAGCATGGTCGGGCTGCGGGGAGACCCGCTGCGGGCTGTAGCGCAGCTTGGTAGCGCGCTGCGTTCGGGACGCAGAGGTCCCGGGTTCAAATCCCGGCAGCCCGACCACACCGCAGTAGCGTCGTCTCACCCTGGCCCCCATCGTCTAGCGGCCTAGGACACCACCCTTTCAAGGTGGCGGCACGGGTTCGAATCCCGTTGGGGGTGCTCACT
>DASSZS010000024.1:0-13430 GCA_035702745.1 Acidimicrobiales bacterium
GGGGCGATGCGCCCGGCCGACGCCCCCGGTTCCGACGGCCCGGCCAACGTGCGCGCCAGCGTCCTCGTCGCCGCCAGCCCGGCCGCGCGGGGGCTCGGGACGCTCGTCGTGATGAGCGACGAGATCCACGCCGCGCGTTTCGTGCGCAAGACCCACACCGCGCGACCCGGGGCCTTCGCCTCGCCCGAGGCCGGACCGCTCGGCCGCCTGATCGAGGGCAAGGTCCGCCTGGCGACCCGCGTCGAGCCCCTCTCGCTCGGGGCCCGGGTCGACGCGGTGCCCCCGGTGGCGCTGGTGCGCTGCGCGCTCGGCGACGACGGGCGACTCGTCGAGGCGGTGCTCGACCTCGGCTACCGGGGTCTCGTCGTCGAGGGGATGGGCGGGGGCCACGTGCCCGCCGCGATGGTCGGGCCCCTCGAGGCGCTGGCGCGCGAGGTTCCGGTCGTGCTCGCCTCGCGCACCGGCGTGGGCTCGACGCTTAGGGCCTCCTACGACTACCCCGGCTCCGAGATCGACCTGCTCGCCCGCGGGCTCATCCCGGCCGGGGCGCTCGAGGGGCTGAAGGCCCGCCTCGCACTCGGCCTCGCGCTCGGATCGAGCCCGCAGCGCGCGACGGCCGAGGCCCGCTTCGCCGCGGTGGTCGCCGCGCTCGGCTAGGGGCGCCGAGCGCGCGTCGTAGACTTCGCTGGTGACCCCCACCGTCATCGTCTGCGACGGCGACGAGACCGGCCAGGAGCTCCTCGAAGAGGCCCTGCGGGTCGTCCACTCGGGCGCGCTGTCGGTCGCGGTCGAACTCGAGCACTTCGACCTCTCGCTCGCCGCCCGACGCGCGAGCGACAACGGGGTGGTGCGCGAGGCCGCGGCCGCCATGCGTGAGACGGGCCTCGGGCTCAAGGCCGCCACGGTCACCCCGCCCGAGCGCGGGGGGGTCGGCTCGCCCAACCGGATCCTGCGCGAGGGGATCGGCGGGTCGGTGATCGTGCGCACCGGGCGGCGGATCCCCGGGGTCGCCCCGACGGTGACCGGCATCAACGCACCGATCGTCGTGGTGCGCATGGCCGTGGGCGACGCCTACGGCGCCGCCGAGGGACGCGAGGGCACCAGTGGGGCCGACGATGAGGTGGCCTGGCGCACCGAGCGCATCGAGCGCTCGGTCTGTCGGCGCGTCGCCGAGTACTGCTTCGTCGCGGCCAGAGAGGACGACGGCGTCGTCTTCGGCGGGCCGAAGTGGACCGTCTCGCCCACCTACGAGGGGATGCTGAAAGAGGAGATGGACGCGGCCGCGGCCCGCCACCCCGAGGTCCCCTACCGGCCCGTCCTCATCGACGCGGCCTACGCGCTGCTCATGACCGAGAACCACGAGCGGCCCCTCGTCATCCCGTCACTCAACCGCGACGGGGACTGTTTGAGCGACCTCGTGATCGCGATGTTCGGCTCGATCGCCGGGGCCGAGTCGGTCCTGCTCAGCCTCGACGACGACCTGGCGCCCGTGGTGGCGATGGCCGAGGCGCCCCACGGGACGGCCCCGTCCCTACAGGGCAAGAACGTCGCCAACCCGATGGCCATGCTGCTCGCACTCGCCGCGGTGCTCGATCAGGCCGGCGCGCGCGCGAGCGACGCGGCCTACGCCGCGGCCGGCCACCGGCTGCGCGCCGCGACCCTCGCGGGCGCCGCGGCCGGCGTGCGCACCTTCGACCTGGGGGGCGAGGCCACCACGAGCGAGGTCGTCGACGACGTCATCGCGCGCCTGCGCGCCTGAGTCGGCGGCCCGAGGAGAGGTGGCATACTCGTCTCGTCGCGGGACGTCGAGCGAGGGGGTGCCGTGAGCGAGGCGACCGAGCTGTTCTTAAGGGCCCGGGACTTCCTGGTGGCCCACCGCGACGACTACGCGACGGCCTACGCGGGCTTCACCTGGCCGCGGCCGACCCACTTCAACTTCGCCACCGACTGGTTCGACGCCGTGCTGTGCGCGCGCCACCCCGACGCGGTGGCGCTGCGGGTCGTCGAGGAGGACGGCGCGAGCGCGAGCGCCACCTTCGCCGAGCTCGCCCGGGCCTCTAAGCGCCTGGCGAGCTGGCTCGCCCACCACGGCGTCGCTCGCGGGACCCGGGTGCTCGTCCTGCTCGGCAACCAGGTCGAGCTCTGGGAGGTGACCCTGGCCGCGATGCGCCTGGGGGCGGTGCTGATCCCGGCCACCACGATGCTCACCGCCGACGACCTCGCCGACCGCATCGCGCGCGCCGGGGCGGGCGCGGTCATCGCGCGCGACGACGTCGCCGCGCGCGTGCCGGCCGATGAGTCGCTCGTGCGCGTCGTGGTCGGCGGGTTGGTCGAGGGGTGGCTCGACTACGCATCGAGCCGCGCCCACCCCGACCTCTACGAGCCCGACCGACCTACCCCGGCCGACGACCCGCTCTTGTTGTACTTCACCTCGGGCACGACCGCTCGGCCCAAGATGGTCGAGCACTCCCAGGTGAGCTACCCGATCGGCCACCTGTCGACGATGTACTGGATCGGGCTCTCCGAGGGTGACGTGCACCTCAACCTCTCCTCGCCGGGCTGGGCCAAGCACGCCTGGAGCTGCGTCTTCGCGCCGTGGATCGCCGGGGCGACCACGGTCGTGTTCAACTACGCGCGCTTTGACGCCCCGGCCCTGCTCGACGTGCTCGTGCGCGAGGGGGTCACCACCTTCTGCGCCCCGCCGACGGTCTGGCGGATGCTGGTGCTCGAGGACCTGGGGAAGTGGCGGACCTCGCTGCGCGAGGCGGTCTCGGCCGGCGAGCCGTTGAACCCCGAGGTGATCGAGGCGGTGCGCCGGGCCTGGGGGCTCACGGTGCGCGACGGCTACGGCCAGACCGAGACGACCCTGCAGATCGTCAACTCCCCGGGCCAGGTCGTCAAGGTCGGCTCCATGGGCCGGCCGGCGCCGGGCTTCGTCATCGACCTCGTCGACCCGGTGAGCGGGGAGCTCGGCGACGACGGCGAGGTCTGCGTGCGCCTGGGCGAGTCCCGCCCGGTCGGGCTCATGACCGCCTACCACGCCGACCTCGGTCCCAACGACGACCTCAACGAGCGCGCCACGGCCGGGGGGCGGTACCACACCGGCGACGTCGCGCACCGCGACGCCGACGGCTACATCACCTACATCGGGCGAGCCGACGACGTCTTCAAGTCGAGCGACTACCGCATCAGCCCCTTCGAGCTCGAGAGCGTGCTCATCGAGCACCCGGCCGTCGCCGAGGCCGCCGTGGTGCCCGCGCCCGACCCGCTGCGCCTCTCCGTGCCCAAGGCCTACGTGGCCCTGGCCCCGGGACACGAGCCGAGTCGCGAGCTGGCCGGTGAGATCCTCGCCTTCGCGCGCGAGCGGCTCGCCCCCTTCAAGCGGGTCCGGCGCCTCGAGTTCGCCGCGCTGCCCAAGACCATCAGCGGCAAGATCCGCCGGGTGGAGCTGCGCGCGCGCGAGACCGGCGACGCGCCTCCCCCCGGGGAGTACCGCGAGGAGGAGTTCGAGCGCTAGCGCCGGGCGTTCTCGCGCAAGAAGGCGGTCACCGAGTCGAGGTGCTGGGCCATCGCCGCCTCGGCGGCGCGGCCGTCGCGGTTGCGCAGCGCCTCGTAGATGGCCACGTGCTGGAGGTAGGAGCCGTGGCGCCGCTCGGGGGTGTCGCCGCGCCGCTTCATCGAACCCCACAGGTCGCCCTGGCGCGCCGCCTCGATCAGGCCGTACATCTTGAGCATGAGCGGGTTGTGGGTGGCCTCGATGAGGCTGCGGTGGAAGGCCAGGTCGCAGGTCTCGAACTCGTCGTAGTCGCTCGTGTGCGCGCCGGTGGCGACGGCGCGGCCCACCTCTTCGAAGTCGGACTCGGTCGCCTCGAGGACCGCGACGTACATGGCCATCGGCTCGAAGGCCTGGCGCGCCGCCATCACGTCGAAGGGCCCGATCTCGTGGAGCATGGCGAGGGCGCTCGGGGCGTCACCGTCGAGGTCCACGATGGCCGAGAGGGGATCGCAGCGCAGGAACGTCCCGCGGCCGACCTCGCGTGAGACGATCTCTTCGGACTCGAGCAGGGCGAGCGCGCTGCGCACGGCCGAGCGCGTCACGCCGAGTGACTCCGCGAGGGAGCGCTCCGTGGCGAGCTGAGCGCCGGTCGAGAGCCCCTGGCGCACGGCGTCTTTGAGGATGTGTTCCGCGGCGTCGCGGATCTGGTCTCTCGAGAGTGTGCGCACGGCCCTCCTTGGCGCTGGGCTGCAACCAATAGTACCAATCACCCCGGTCGGGGCGCGTCGTCCCCCCACTCGCGCGCGAGGCGCGTCGCCGGGCGTCACTCCGCGATCCACGGTTGGGGGCAAGGGTCAGCCCGTGACGACCGGGGGGAGGCGACGGGTCCCCCACGGCGCGGCCGCTCCGAGATTCGCGTCGGACGTGGTTGACACAGAACCCTACCCAAAGTAGATTCTCGCCACCGGTTGATACCAATGCAACCGATTAGGCCAATTCTGAGGGGGCTCGACGTGCGCTTGGCTTCGATCCGGACCGACCGGGGGCTGCGCCTCCACGTGAGGGGGACCTTGGGGTACGTCGACCTCGCCGACGCCGCCGACGACGAGCGACTGGCCACGCTCACCGGTCTCTTTGCCACGGGCGACGCGGGGCTGGCCGCGGCCCGACGCGCGAGCGAGCGCGAGGGCGTCGCGATCGAGCGCCACCGCGTCGGACCGGCGACGCCCGACACTCCGCGCGTCCTCTGTCTCGGGGTGAACTACGCCGAGCACGCCATCGAGGGTGGACGCGACGTGCCCAAGTGGCCCGAGTCCTTCGTGCGCGGGACGGGGAGCGTCATCGGCCCCTACGACGACCTCGTCGCCCCGGCGCTGAGCGAGCGACTCGACTACGAGGCCGAGGTGGCCGTCGTGATCGGCCGGGGTGGTCGCTACATTCGCGCCCGCGACGCCTTCGACGCGATCCTCGGCTACGCCGCGATGAACGACGGCTCGGCCCGTGAGTGGCAGCGCAAGGCGACCCAGTGGACGCCGGGGAAGAACTTCGAAGGGACGATGCCGATCGGGCCCGAGATCGTCACCGTCGATGAGGTGGACATCACCGACGTGGGGATCCGCTCGATCTTGAACGGCGAGGTGATGCAAGACGCCCGGACCTCGATGATGATCGTGAGCGTCGCGCGCGCCGTCGAGTACTTCTCGGGCTTCACGACGCTGCGCCCGGGCGACGTCATCGCCACGGGCACCCCGGGGGGCGTCGGCTTCGCGCGCACGCCGCCGGTCTGGCTCGCGCCCGGCGACCTCATCGAGGTCGAGGTGGAGGGCGTCGGGACCATCGCCAACCGGGTGGTGGCCGAAGAGGGCGCGCCGGCCGACTGGCCGTGGCGCCCCCTGGAAGTGGACACCACGAACTTCTAGGCACGCGATCTGCACACAGCAGGGAAACCAATCACTCAAGGGGGGATGATGGGGTTCACAGAGAGGGCGCGACGGGACGGACTCGTTGCGCGAGGTAAGAGGCGGTGGGCGCTCGTCGCCTCCGGGCTGGCACTGACCACGTCGGTGGTCGCTCTGCCGGCCCTGGGGGGCTCGGCGGGCGCCACGTCGTTCAAGGGGTCGATCACCATCGCGACGGTGGCGCCCTTCACGGGCGCCGACGCCGCGCTGGGACCGAAGTACCAGGCGGCCTGTCTGGGCGCGACCCAGGCGATCAACGCCGCCGGCGGGGTGCTCGGCCAGAAGGTCAACTGCAAGGTGGTGGACACCCGCGGCGACCCCGCCGACGCGGTGCCGGCCGTGCGTCAGATGTACGCGACGACGCCGAACCTGGCCCTAGTGATCGGCTGCACCTCGGACGAGGCGGCCACCGTCGTGCCGATCTTCGGCGCCCATAAGACGGTGTCGTTCTGCATGACGGGTCAGAGCGAGTTCGACGCGGTGCACTTCCCGTACTTCTTCCGTCTGGTTCCGCCCGACGCCGCTGACTCGGTCGCCATGACCCAGATCGCCAAGCGCCACGGCTACAAGAAGATCGCCCTGGCCTTCGGCAACGACGCGGGTAGCCAGACCTTCGTCCAGCCGGCGCTGGCGGCGATCAAGCGCGCGGGCATGACGGTGGTCTCCAACCAGACCCTCGACATGTCGGCGACGACCTTCCAGACCGAGGCCCAGGCGATCGTCGCGGCCCACCCGGACGCCATCATGATGGAGGCGCTGGGCGCGGCCGGCGTGGCGCTGCTCAGCGAGATCTACCAGCTCAACGGCAACAAGATGATCCCGACCATCGGCACCTCGGCGATGATCGACCCGGTCTTCTTCAGCGGGGTCACCTCGGGGCCGATCGGCGTGCAGAACTTCATCAGCAACTTCGACGCGGACAACCCGACGGTCGCCGTCGGCGGCCCGGCCTACCCGCTCTACAAGAAGCTGATCCTCGCCCAGAAGGGCAAGGTGCCCGGCGTGCCGAGCTTCCAGGGTCTGCTGAGTGCCAACGGCACCGTCCACCTCTACGACGGGATCAACCTGGCCGCGCTGGCCATGGTGATGTCCGGCTCGACTCAGGGCTCGAAGTACAAGGCCGACATCTTGAAGATCGCCGCGGGCGGTCCCGGGTCGATCACGGTCTCGAGCTTCGCCCAGGGGCTGAAGGCCCTGAAGGCGCACAAGAAGATCCACTACGTGGGGGTCGGGGGCACGTACAAGTTCGACGCGTACCAGACGGCCTTCGGTCCCTTCGAGGACGACCAGTACACCGCGAACGGGACGACCGTGATGGTCGGACCGTCCCTGGGGTACTGCAACCTCACGGTCTGCCAGGCCAAGCCCTAGTCCACGGCCCACGGGTCCGCGGCGCTCGCCGCGGACCCGTGGGCGACCACTCCCGAAAGGCTCCCTCGCCGTGAGCGTCTTCCTATCGTCGTTGGGCTTTGGCATCATCAGCGCGGCCGTCCTCGCCATCGCGACCGTCGGTTTCACGATGCAGTTCGCCGTCACCAACGTGCTCAACCTGGCCTACGGCTCGGTGATGATCAACAGCGCGTTCGTGACCTACTACCTGAACGCCCACCTCGGGCTGAACGCCTGGGTGGCGCTGCTCGGCGGCGTCGCGACCGGCTCGGTGGCCTCCTACCTGCTCAACCGGTTCGTCTACACGCCCTTTCAGCGGCGCCACCTCGCGCCGATCACGATCGTGATCGTGGCGCTCGGGGTCGACCTCTGCGGGACCTTCGGCCTGCAGGCCATCGTGGGCGGCAGCTACTTCTCCTACCGCCAGTCGCTCGGACGGGAGTGGCACGTGCTGGGGATGTACTACTCGACCCTGCAACTGACGATCATCGCCATCGCGCTGGGGGTGATGCTCGCGGTCGCGTGGCTGCTCAAGTACACCCGGCTCGGCAAGGCGATGCGCGCCACCTCGGCCAACCCGAACCTGGCGCGAAACTCGGGCGTGCGCACCGACCGGGTGATCTCGACGACCTGGCTCATCTCGGGGGCCCTGGCCGGGCTGGCCGGCACGGTCTTCGCCATGAACACCGGGGTCTTCGAGGCGACGAGCGCCCAGCTCTACATCGTCTTGCTGCTCGCCGCGATGTTCCTCGGAGGGCCGGGCGAGCCCTACGGCGCGATGCTGGGCGCCGCGATCATCGGCGTGGCCACGGAGCTCTCGGCCGCCTTCATCAACCCCCAGTACAAGATGGTGATCGCCTTCGTGATCCTGCTGGGAATGCTCATGTTCCGGCCCTTCGGCCTCTTCGGCAGCGAGCGGACCGCCTGATGAGCGCGATCTTGTTCTACCTCGCGACGATCATCGTCTACGGGGCGGTCGACGCGATGGCCTGCCTCGCGCTCAACGTGGAGTTCGGCTTCGCCGGCCTGTCGAACTTCGGCTTCATCATCTTCCAAGCGGTCGGGGCCTACGTCGCGGCCACCCTCTCGATGGGGCCGTGGCGGACGAGCAACGGGGGCTTCCAGGAGTACGTCTTCGGCTGGCACCTGCCCTGGCCCTTCCCCTGGATCGGCGCCGCGCTGGCCGGGGGTCTGCTCGCGCTGCCCTTCGTCTTCCTCGTGGGCAAACGGCTGCGCGGCGACTTCGCCGCGGTCGGGCTGCTCGTCTCGGCGGTGCTGTTGAACCAGCTCGTGAACAACTTCGTGCCGCTGTTCAACGGAGCCGCCGGGGTCTCGATCG
Source organism: Acidimicrobiales bacterium (assembly GCA_035702745.1). Classification (GTDB taxonomy): domain Bacteria; phylum Actinomycetota; class Acidimicrobiia; order Acidimicrobiales; family RAAP-2; genus RAAP-2. Next base: position 8,183 of record DASSZS010000024.1, read on the forward strand.
TCCCGGCCCCCTTCCAGGGGATCTGGAATCCCCAGGGGCTGGGCTACCAGTTCGCCTACGGCGCGGTCGCGGTCGTGCTGTGCGTCGCCACCTACTTCCTCTTGCGCCGGGTGACCGAGAGCCCCTACGGCCGCTCGCTGCGCGCCATGCGCGACAACGACGTGGTCGCCGACTCCCTGGGTAAGAACATCCGACTCCAGCGCACCTCGATCATGGTGCTCGGGGGGGCGATCGCCGGCCTCTCGGGGGCGATCCTCGTCGGGTTCATCAACCTGTGGGCGCCCGGCGCCTGGGGCTACGCCGAGACCATCGTGCTCTTCGCCGCGATCATCGTGGGCGGGGCCGGCAACCATAAGGGCGCCGTCCTCGGGGCGATCCTGGTGCCCCTGGGCTTCGAGGAGGTCACCCGTTTCATCCCGCCGCTGTCGAACCCCTCCTTGGTGCCGGCTCTCGAGTGGGTGGCGATCGGGCTGCTCATCATCCTGTTTCTGTGGTTCCGGCCCGACGGGATCCTGCCCGAGCGGCGCCGGATCCTGTCGATGTCGGGGCCGGGGTCGGGGTCGGGGTCGGGGTCGTCGGCGGCCGAGCCCGCGCCCGACGCCGTCTTCGGCGGCGCGCTCGGGCGCGCGAGCGACGGCGCGGACCCCGACGCGCTCATCAACCTGGGCAACCTCGACTCGATGGACTTTCGCGAACTGCTCCGCCTCGATCCGGCGCCCCCCGACGCGGGTCCGGTGATCATGCGCACCGAGGGGCTCACGCGCGCCTTCAACGGGGTCACCGTCGTCGAGGACGTCTCGATCGAGATCCACCGGGGCCGGCTCACGGGCCTCATCGGGCCCAACGGCGCCGGGAAGTCGACCACGCTGGCGATGCTCGCCGGCACGCTCGCCCCGACGGCTGGGCGGATCTTCTACGAGGGACGCGACATAACGTCGATGCCCTCGAACCGGCGCGCGGGGGCCGGCCTCGTGCGGACCTTCCAGCTGGCGAGTGAGTTCAAGAAGCTCACCGTGCTCGAGAACCTGGTCTCGGCGATCCCCGACCAGTCGGGGGACTCCCTCACCGGGGCCCTGCGGGGACGACGGTACTGGGGGGCCGAGGATCGCGCGAACATCGAGCGCGCCACCGAGATGCTCCACGGCTTCGGGTTGCGTCAGTACGCCGACACCTACGCCGGCGCCCTCTCGGGCGGCCAGCGGCGTCTGGTGGAGATCATGCGCGCCCTGCTCGCGCGCCCGACGCTCCTGTTGCTCGACGAGCCGATGGCCGGGGTGCACCCGAACCTGGCCCACAAGATCGGCGACCAACTGACCCGCCTGGTGGAGGCCGGGATGACGATCGTCATGGTCGAGCACGAGCTCTCGATCATGGACGCGTTCTGCGACCCGGTGATCGTGCTCGCTGAGGGCCGGGTGCTCGCGGAGGGGACGATGGCCGAGCTGCGCGCGAAGCCCGAGGTGGTGGAGGCGTACCTTGTCGGCTGAGCTCTCCACCGCGGGACAGGTCTTGACGGCCCACCAGGTCTCGGCCGGCTACGACGGTCGGGCCATCGTCCAGGGCATCGACGTCGAGGCGACGCCGGGCCGGGTCGTCTCGATCGTCGGTCCCAACGGTTCGGGCAAGTCGACGCTGCTCAAGTCCCTGGTCGGGGTGGTCCCGGTTCTCGCGGGCCGCGTGAGCGTGGGCGGGGTCGACATCACCAACGAGCCCCCCGAGCGGGTCGCGACCCTCGGGGTCGGCTACGTGCCCCAGGTCGACGACGTCTTCACGCCGCTCACGGTGAAAGAGAACCTCGAGATCGGCGGCTACCTCCTGGCGCGCCAGCGGGTGCCCGAGCGCATGGCCGCCGTCTTGGAGTTCTTCCCTCGCTTGAAGTCGATGATGTCGCGCAAGGCCGGCAAGCTCTCGGGCGGCGAGCGCAAGATGCTCGCCATGGGCCGGGTCCTCATGCTCGCGCCCTCGGTCCTGGTGCTCGACGAGCCGACGGCCAACCTGGCGCCACTCGTGGCCACCCAGCTGCTCGAGGAGTACATCCGGGGCTTCGCCGACGCCGGATCCACGGTGCTGCTGGTCGAGCAGCGCGCCAAGGCGGCCCTTAGGATCTCGGACCACACGCTCGTGCTCGGGGGCGGCCGAGTCGTCCTCTCGGGCGCTCCCGCCCAGCTCGCCGACAACCCGGTCTTCGTCGAGTCGTTCCTCGGCGGGGGCACCCGCCACTAGGGCCGTGGTCGGCACCGAGGCGGCCAGGGTCGCGCGCGGCTTCTGGAGCGAGGAGCGGCGTCGCGACGCCCTGGTGATGGTCCTCACGCTCGTGACCGGCTCGACCGACGCCATCGGACTCATCCGCCTGGGCGGGGTCTTCACGAGCGTCATGACCGGCAACATGGTCTTTCTCGGGATGGCGGCCGCCGAGCGCAGCGGGTCGATCGCCCTGCACACGGGGGTCGCCTTCGTCGCCTACGTCCTGGGCAGCTTCGTGGGGGCTCGGGTGGCCGGTCACGCCCCGGCCGACGAGACCCATCCGTGGCCCACGTCGATCGTGCGGGCCCTCGGCGTCGAGCTCGGGGTGCTGCTCGTCTTCGCGCTGTGGTGGGAGCTCGTGCACGGGGCCCCCTCGAGCGACACCACCTACCTGCTGCTCGGGCTGAACGCGATGGCCCTCGGGATCCAGAGCGCGGCGGTGCTGCGCTTCGGGATCCACGGGCTCTCGACGACCTACCTCACGGGCACCCTCACCCAGTTCGTGGCGGGCTTCACCAAGCGTGGCCAGCCGCTCCAGGTGCGCTCGGGGCTGATCCTGCTCATGCTCATCGTCGGGGCCGGGCTCGGGGCGCTGTGCGCCCTGGACGCGCCGCTCGCGGCGCCGTTCGTGCCGGTGGGGGCGCTCGTCGTCGTCACTTTCGGCGCGTGGACGGTCTTCCCCCGCGAGCGTGGGGCCCAGGTCAGGGGTCCTGGTGGCCGCTGCGGCCCAGGATGAGCAGGCCGAGCACGAGGACGAAGACGACCCCGAGGCCCACCCCGAGGGCGACCAGGGTGTGGTCGTAGTCGCGGTTCGAGAGCGGCCCCCCGAAGCTCAGGTGGGCCGAGGCGCTGAGGATGTCGCGCACGCCGGCCAGGATGCCGATGTAGAGGAAGGGTCGCACCGGCATCACCGCCGAGCGCAGCTGGCCGAGCACGGTGTAGGCGATGTCGAGGACGATGATCACGACCAGCACGCCGTCGATGGTCTGGATGGTGAGCTCGGGGAAGGCGATCCGGTGCTGGACGAACTGGATGAGGGTGTGGATGAGGATGACCGCCGACAGCGTCCACAGGGCGAGGACGACCCCGTACTCGAGGGCCACGATGAGCCGACTCATGGCGGAGTCGAGGCGGGTGCTCGGGCCGGCGTTCGAATCGCGGGGCTCGTCCATCCGAGCAATGTAGCCAAGCCCACGGCCCGCGCGCGGATTCGGGCTGACCCGCCGGAAACGGCCGGGGGCGCGACGGGCCCGGCGGGGGTGCGCGAGCGACTAGGACTGGTCTAGACCAGTCGAAGGAGGCGAAGTGGGCGAGGCACAGCGGTCGATCGAGCAGCGTGGGCGTTGGTTCGAGGAGATGGACGAGGGCGTCACCTACCGCCACCGACCGGGGCGCACCGCGACCGAGGCCGACAACGTCCTCTTCACGACCCTGACGATGAACCCCCAGCCCCTCCACCTCGACGCGGCCTGGTCGGCCGGACAGCCCTTCGGCGAGCGCCTCGTGAACTCGATGTGGACCCTCTCGACGCTGGTCGGTCTGTCGGTGGGCCAGCTGACCCTGGGCACGCTGGTGGCGAACCTGGGGCTCACCGACGTCGCCTTCCCCCACCCGGTGCGCGTGGGCGACACCCTCTACGCGGAGTCGACGGTCCTATCGAAGCGGCCCTCGCGCTCTCGCCCCGGCGAGGGCGTGGTCGAGGTCGAGCACCGCGGGCTCAACCAGGAGGGTGTCCTCGTCGCGCGCTGTCGACGGACCATGCTGGTGCGTCTCGCGCCCGAGGTCGAGGCGTGAGCTGGCTCTCACCGGGTCCGGCGTGGCTCTTCTGCCCGGCCGACCGCCCCGAGCGCTTCGCCCGGGCGATCGAGTCCAGCGACCTCGCGATCCTCGACCTCGAAGACGGGGTCGCGCCGTCGCGCCGCGCGCTCGCCCGCGCGGCGCTGGCCTCGCTCGAGGCGCCGCCCGAGCGCGTCATCGTGCGGGTGAACCCCGTGGGCTCGCCCGAGCACGCCCTCGATCGCGAGGCGCTCGAGCGCTGCGCGACGAACCTCGTGATGCTCGCCAAGACCGAGTCGGCGGCCGAGGTGACCTCGCTCGCGCCGTGGCGCGTCGTGGCGCTGTGCGAGACCCCGAGGGGGCTGAGCCGGGTCGAGGAGATCGCGGCCGCGCCCAACGCGGTCGCGGTCATGTGGGGGGCCGAGGACCTGGCGGCCGGCCTCGGGGGCACCTCGAGTCGTCGGCCCGACGGCGCGCTCAGCGACGTCAGCCGCTACGCGAGGGCCCGCACCCTGCTCGCGGCGCGCGTCGCCGGGATCGTCGCCCTCGACACGGTGCACGTGGCCATCGACGACGAGGCGGGGCTGGGGGCCGAGGCGAGGGACGCGGCGGCCCTGGGCTTTGACGCGACGCCGTGCGTCCACCCGCGCCAGGTGGGCATCGTGCGCGAGGCCTACCGTCCCACTGACGACGAGCTCGCCTTCGCGCGTCGCGTGCTCGCGGCGTCGGCTGACGCCGGCGGGGTCGTCCGGGTCGACGGCGTGATGGTCGACGGCCCTCTCGTCGCCCACGCGCGCCGGATGCTGCGTCGGGCCGGGGAGCCCGCCGTTTAGGACTGGGGCGCGACGCCCTCGGCGAGGCCGGCGCGCGTTCCCGACAGCACCTGCTGGTGGCCGAGGTCGAGCAGGCGGATCCAGCTCTGCTGGCCCATCGTGAGGCAGATGAACCCGGCGAGCTCAACCAGCTCTTCGTCGGAGAAGTGGCGGCGGAGTCGCTTCCAGAAGGCATCGTCGGGGTTGAGCCGCCAGGTGATGGCCTCGGCGTACGCGAGGGCGGCGCGCTGGCGCTCGTCGTAGTCGGGGCACGTCTCGAAGTTCACCAGGTTGTCGACCAGGTGCTCGTCCAGCCCGTCCGCCCGGGCCCGCTCGGAACGCTGGTTGCCGCAGTAGGCGCAGTTGACTGAGCGCGACACGTAGAGCCGGCAGAGCTCTTTCAACTCGTGCTCGAC
>DASSZS010000002.1:0-2052 GCA_035702745.1 Acidimicrobiales bacterium
CCTAGCGCGAGTTTCCGGGATAGCTGACGTGGCGAAGGCGCTCTCCCTGGTCAACGGCTGAATCGCGAACCCGGTCGCGTATTACCTAACTTCGCTCAGCTCCTGGGTGCATAGGCCGCAAGTCCGAACAGCTCGTAGAGCTGGGTCTGGGTCTGGTCCATCTCGGTGAGCATGCGACGCGCTCGCGGCCGGCCACCTGCAGATGGGTAGAGCAGGACCGTCTCCTCGATGCCGGCCAGGCTCTCGAGCAGCGCCCGCACACTCAGGTGGAGCCCGGTCCGGTCGGCTTCGCGCACCATGAGCCGGGCGACGGTGAGGGCGAGGGTGCAGTAGAAGACGTGGACGCGGATCTTCTGCTCGGTCCAGTGGAACATCGGCGAGAACGAGACGACGCTCGGGTCCTTCATCTGACGGAAGTCCGCCTCGACCATCCACTGCGAACGGTAGGCGGCGACGACCTCGGCGATGCTCCAGTCCTCGTGGTCGGTGAACAGGATCCGCTTGCCGAAGAGCTCGGCCTCGAGCTCGGCGCGCCACGCCGGGTCTTCCTCGATCACGAGGGAGAGCGTGCCGGGAGCCTCACCGACGAGCGCCGTGCGCAGACACCGCCGCACCCAGCGCGCCTTGGTCGCGTCGGCGATCTCGGCCTCGACGTCGGAGCGGCTACGCCGCCCCCGACCCCCCTCGAGCACGCGCCGGAGCTCGTGAAGGCGCCGGCGGGCCTTTGCCATCGTCTGGTCGAAGCCCCGGGACTGGCTCGCGTGGAGCTCGTCGGAGTGGGTGACGACGACCCGGCGCACAGCTCCGAGCGCCTCGGCGCGATCCTCGAATGCACTGAGGCCCGCGAAGGCCAGGGAGTCGACCGGGCGATAACGCCGAGAGGGGACGGCGAGGAGGTGAGGGTGGTCCGAGGGTCGCAGCGAGCCGACGAAGTGCATGCCCGTGGCCTCGATGACCGCCTGGTTCGCCCTCGAGTCCTGCCCGGCGTCGTAGACCAAGGTGAGCTCGCTGAGCTCGCCGAGGCGGGAAAAGCGCCGGGCGAGGGTCTCGACCACGGTGGCGAACTGGGTGACGTCGGGACGGTCGCCCGCATAGGCGTGGCTGAGGAGTGGGACCCCGCCGTCGCGCGCCGCCACGAGGCCGAGGCCGACGAGACGCAGATCGTTGCGCTTCTGCTTCGCGTGGCCACGCCTGGCGATCGGGGCGCGGGGGTTCGCCGAGTCGATGTAGGTGGCGAAGTTCGTCATGTCGAGCACGAGACCGGAGGTCGTGATGCCGAAAGTCTCGACCGCTCGGGCCGTGATGGCGTCCTCGATGGCGGTGAGCTGGTCGACGGCGATCTCGTCCATCGCGTCCCAGAACCTGCGGTGGTCGAGCGCCGGGCTTGCCATCTTCACCAACCGGTCTCCGGCCGTCGTCGCCCACCACTGCTGGAAGGCGAGCTTCGAGCACGGGGCGACGACCCGATTGAGCGCCGCGAGGGCGAGGTAGGTCCCGACCGACCCCGAGGCGTCGGCCCGCCTCGGCCCGATCACCTCGTCGACGATCGAGCGGACTGCCAGCCGTTCGAGCACCGACCACGTCGCCGCCAGGTCGCCGAAAGCGAGGTGGCGGGTGCGCTCGGGGACCATCTCGGCACCGTCCATCGCCGCCTCGATGTCGGTGGCTTTGCCGAGGTAGCGCTCGGAGACCATCTTCGGCTTGCCCCCGACGCGGGCCATCTCGCGCAGGTAGTAGTAGGTCTGCCCGTTCACCTTCTTCGAGATGATCGACGCCATGTTTAGGTCATACACCACGGCGCGGCGAATCGCGAGCACCTGAACAGGACAAACGCGCTGGTCACGCGCGTATTTGAAAGAGTTCTCCCCCGGCCCGACTCACCCGCCCCAGAGGAGAGCCAGGAAACTCGCGCTAGCCCGCCCGTCCCGGGCCGGAGGCCCCGGCACGACGCTTCCGGGCCGGGGCCTGTAGCACTCTCGGTGGGAGAGTGCTAACCTGGCACTCGATCGATGAGAGTGCCAGATGCCCGGTCCGAAAGCCGGGGCGAAAGGG
>DASSZS010000057.1:0-2275 GCA_035702745.1 Acidimicrobiales bacterium
CGCCGACCGCGACTTCACGCTCGCCCAGATCCGCCGCCTCGACGAGGTGCTGGAGGGCCTCAGCGCGCGCGGGGTCGCCCCGCGCCAGGTGCACCTCGCCAACTCGGCCGGCGCCCTGGGCTATCCGGCGACGCGCCGATCGCTCGCGCGCGTCGGCCTCGCCCTCTACGGCTACCTGCCGGCGCCGTGGCTCGCCTCGGCGCTCGCCGAGCGCGGCGTCACGCTCGAGCCGGCCCTCACCCTGCGCGCCCAGGTCGTCGCCCGCCGACACCTGGCGGCCGGGGCGCGGCCGAGCTACGGGCGGCGCCGGGCGCTCGAACACCCCTCGAACGTCGTGACCGTCCCCTTCGGCTACGCGGACGGCTACCCGCGCCGGCTCTTCGAGGCCGGGGCCGAGGTCCTCATCCGAGGGCGGCGCTACCCCCTCGCCGGGGTCGTGACGATGGACCAGGTCCTCGTCGACGTCGGCGAGGACGAGGTGGACCTGGGTGAGGACGTGGTGCTGCTCGGACGCCAGGGCGACGAGGCAATCACGGCCGACGAGTGGGCCGCGCGCGCCGGCACGATCAGCTGGGAGATCCTCTGTGGGATCGGGGCGCGCGTCCCGCGGGTCCTGGTCGACTAGCCGTGGAGGCGCCGGCCGAACTGCTGGCGTGCGAGCGCTGCGCGCTAAGCGCCTCGCGCACCCGGGTCGTCGTCGGCTCGGGGCCGGACGAGCCCGAGCTGCTCGTGATCGGCGAGGCCCCCGGGCGCACCGAGGACGAGGGCGGCCTGCCCTTCATCGGGCGCAGCGGGCGGCTGCTCTTCGCCCTCATCGACGAGGTCATGGGGATCACCCGGGAGCGGTGCTACGTGACCAACGTCGTCAAGTGCCGCCCGCCCAGCAACCGCACCCCGACCCGCGAGGAGGTCGGGTCGTGCCGGCCCTGGCTGCGCTGGCAGTTCGAGCACGTCTCGCCCCGGGCCGTCCTCACCCTCGGCCTGGTGGCCGGCCAGTCGGTGCTGGGCTTTTCGGTGCCCATGGGGGCGATGCACGGCCGGCTCGTCACGGTCGCGGGCCGGCCGGGACTCGGGACCTACCACCCGGCGGCCGCGCTGCGCCAGGGCCCTAGCCTCGTCGAGGTGATGCGGGCGGACCTGGCGACGTTGCGCGAGGCGATGGGGGCGTGATACTGCGCCACTGTGCGAGCGCCGAGGAGACTCGGGCGGCCGGCGAGGCCTTCGCCGAGGTGCTCTACCCGGGCGACGTCGTCGTGCTCTCGGGCCGGCTCGGGGCCGGCAAGACCACCTTCGCCCAGGGCGTCGCTAGGGGCCTCGGGGTGAGAGAGCGGGTGACGAGCCCCACCTTCACCCTGGTGCGGCCCCACGCGTGCGCGAACGCCCGCGCGATAGCGACGCTCTATCACGCCGACGTGTACCGCGCCGGCTCGCTCGCCGAAGTCCTCGACCTCGACCTCACTGAGCTGGTCGAGGAGGCCGCCGTCGCCCTGGTCGAGTGGGGCGAGACGGCGGCCCCGCTCTTTGGCGACGTGCTCTCGGTCACGTTGCGCGACGACGAGGCCGAGGGCCGGGACCTCGTGGTCGGCGGCGCGCTCGCGCTATCGCGCGAGGGGGCCCTGAGAGCGTGGGCCGAGCAGTGATCGCCCTCATGATCGAGACGGCGACGCCCGCGTGCGCCGTGGGGCTCGAGGTCGACGGCGAGGTCAGCGAGGTGGTCCTCGACCGCGAGCGGCGCCACACCGAGGTGCTCGCCTCGGGGGTCGCCGAGGCGCTCGCGGCGGCGGGCGTGGCGCCCCGTGACATCGAGCGGGTCGTCGTCGATCGCGGGCCCGGCCTCTACACCGGGCTGCGGGTGGGGATCGCGACGGCCCTCGGGCTCGCCCTCGCGACCGGGGCCGACCTCGTGGGGGTGACCTCGCTCGAGGTGCTGGCGGCCGGCGCGGCGCGCACCACGAGCGAGGGGGAGTTCGTCGCCCTCGTCGACGGGCGTCGCGGCGAGGTCTTCGCCCAGCGCTTTGTCCTCTCGCCCATAGCTTCGCTCGACGAGCCGCGTGTGGTGCGCCCCGAGGCGCTCGCGGCCGAGCTCGTGGCGCGCCCGGCGACCCTCGGCGGGGACGGCGCCGCGCGCTACCGGGAGCACTTCGCGGGCCTTGTGCAACTCGACCTCGTGGTGCCGCCCCCGTCGGTGGCGCTCGAGCTCGCGCGCAGCCGCCCCGCGGTCGAGACGGTCGCGCCGCTCTACCTGCGCGAGGCCGACGCCGTGGCGAACTTCACC
>DASSZS010000020.1:0-25939 GCA_035702745.1 Acidimicrobiales bacterium
CGTCGCCGCTCGCGAGCGCCGGGCGCGGGAAGGCCATGGTGCGGGCCGAGTCGCTGAGCGCCACCCCGCAGCGCACGCGGCCCGGGTCGAGGGAGAGGACCCGCCCCACGATCAGAGGGACCGCGCCGCGACCAGCACGGCGTCGATGCCCCCCGGGTCGCGTCCGCCGGCCACGGCCAATCGGTCGCTCCCCCCGCCCCCGCCGCCCACGTGGCCGGCGAGGGCCCGCACGGTCGCCGCCGCGTCGAGCGATCCGTCGGTCGCCACCGCGAGGGCGACCTTGCCCTCGACCTCGCCCACCAGCACCACGACCCGCCGGCCCCGTCGCTGGAGGTCGGCCGCCACGACGCGCAGCTGGTCCTGGGCGACCCCGTCGACGCGAGCCCACAGCGCGTCACCGGTCGAGGCCCGGTCGAGCTCGTCGGCGAAGCGCGCGAGCTGGCTCTGGCGCAGGGCGGCGTACTGGGTCTCCACCTCGCGCAGCCGCTCGAGGACCCGCTCGAGGGCCGGCACCACGTCCTCGCTCGAGGTCTTCAACGTGGCCGCGACCGCCCCGAGGAGCCGCTCCATCTCCCGGCTGCGCCGATAGGCGCCCCGGGCGCTCACCGCCTCGAGCCGGCGGGTGTTCGAGCCGATCGAGCCCTCGCTCACGATCTGGACCTGGCCGATGTCGCCCAGGCGCTCGACGTGGGTGCCGCCGCAGAACTCCAGGCTGTGGCGCCCGGCGCGCACCACGCGCACCCGGTCCCCGTACTTGTCGCCGAAGAAGGCGATCGCCCCCATCGTCTCGGCCTCGGCCTTCGTGGTCTGGAGCGTCTCGACGGGGTCGTTCGCGATGACGTCGCCGTTGACGGCCTCGACGATCGCGTCGACCTCCTCGGGAGCGAGCCCGGCGCCGTGGCTGAAGTCGAAACGCAGCCGGTCGGGCCCCACGTAGGAGCCCTGCTGGCGCACGTGGTCGCCGAGCACTTGGCGCAGCCCGGCGTGCAGCAGGTGGGTCGCGGTGTGGTTGCGCCGGGTCGCCTCGCGCCGCTCGGCGTCGATCGTCGCGACGGCGCTCTGGCCCGCCACGATCTCGCCGGTGAGGGCCCCCCGGTGCGCGATCAGTCCTCCGGCCACGCCCTGGGTGTCGTGAACCTCGAGCCGGCCGGACTCGGTGACGATCACCCCGGTGTCGCCGACCTGGCCGCCCCCCTCGGCGTAGAAGGGCGTCGCGTCGAGGAACACCTCGCTCTGGCCGTGGGCGCCGGCGAGCACCGCCAGCACGGTCGTCTCGATGGAGTAGCGCGCGACGTCGCGGCCCACGAACTCGCTCGGACCGGTGCGCTCGAGCAGCTCGCGGTACTGGGCGTCGTCGGCCACGTGGAGCGACTTCGCGGCGGCCCGCGCCCGCTCGCGCTGGGCGGCCATCGCCGCCTCGAAGCCGGCACGGTCGACCGACATCCCCGACTCGCCCACCACCTCGGTCGTCAGCTCGATCGGGAAGCCGTGGGTGTCGTGCAGTCGGAAGGCGACCTCGCCCGGGAAGACCGTCGCCCCGGCCGCGACCACCTCGGCCCGGGCCCCCTCGAGCAGGCTGAGCCCGGTGCGCAGGGTCCTCGCGAAGCCGTGCTCCTCGCGCTCGAGCACCTCGACGATCAGGTCCCGGTCGGCGACGAGGTTGGGGTAGGCGTCGCCCATCTTGGCGAGGGTCGCGCCCACCAGGTCGGCCGCGAGCGGTCGCTCCGAGCCGGCCCGACGCGCCGCGAGCACCGCGCGGCGCACGATGCGCCGCAGCACGTAGCCGCGCCCCTCGTTCGAGGGCAGGACCCCGTCGCCCACGAGGAAGGTCATGGCGCGTCCGTGGTCGGCGATGCGCCGGATGAGCACGTCGCTCGTCTCGGCGGCGCCGTAGGGGGTGTCGACGGCGCGCGCGGCGGCCTCGAGGAGCGGGCCAAAGAGATCGGTCGCGAACACCGACTCCACGCCGTTCAAGATCGCCAGGGTCCGCTCGAAGCCCGAGCCGGTGTCGATGTTCTTCTGGGGCAGCTCGGCCAAGGTGCCGTCGCTCTGGCGGTCGTACTGGGTGAAGACGAGGTTCCAGAACTCGACGAAGCGGTCCTCGCCCCCGTGGGCCGGCCCGCCGTCAGCGCCGAAGGCCGGCCCCTTGTCGTAGAAGATCTCCGAGCACGGCCCGCACGGCCCGGTCGGGCCCATCTCCCAGAAGTTGTCCTCGCCCAGGCGCTGGATGCGCGAGGGGGCCACGCCGACCCGGTCCCGCCAGATCGCCTCGGCGTCGTCGTCGCTCTCGTGGACCGTCACCCAGAGCCGGTCGGGGTCGAGCCCGAGCGACTCGGTGACCAGCTCCCAGGCGAAGGCGATGGCGTCCTCTTTGAAGTAGTCCCCGAAGGAGAAGTTGCCCATCATCTCGAAGAAGGTCAGGTGACGCTGGGTCGTGCCGATGATGTCGATGTCGAGGGTCCGAAAGCACTTCTGGACCGAGACGGCTCGGCGTCGCGGGGGCACCTCCTCGCCCAAGAAGTAGGCCTTGAAGGGCACCATGCCGGCCACCGTGAGCAAGAGGGTGGGGTCGTTCGGGATCAGGCTCGCCGAGGGCACGACCAGGTGGCCGCGCGCGGCGAAGAAGTCGAGGAACCTCGTGCGCAGGTCGGCGGCGTCCACGGCGTCACTCTACCGGCGGGTCCGATTAGTCCTGGTGGGGGGTTACGCCGGCCGGGCCGGTCCGAGGTGCAGGTCGCGCCGTTGGCGCTCGCTGATGACCTTGGGCGCACCCGTCATGAGGTCGGCCCCCGACTGGGTCTTGGGGAAGGCGATCACCTCGCGGATGTTCTCCACCCCGGCGAAGATCGCCACCAGCCGGTCGACCCCGAAGGCGAAGCCCGCGTGGGGCGGGGCGCCGTGGCGGAAGGCCCCGAGCAGGAAGCCGAAGCGGTACTCGGCCTCCTCGTCGGAGATGCCCAGCGCGCGGAACACCTCGCGCTGGACGTCGGGGCGGTGCACGCGCACCGAGCCGCTGCCCAGCTCCCAGCCGTTCAAGACGAGGTCGTAGGACTGGGCCCGCACGCTCAGCGGGTCGGCGCCCAGGCGCTCGAGGTCCTCGGGGTGGGGCATCGTGAAGGGGTGGTGGGCCGCGACGGGGTGGCCGTCCTCGTCGAGCCCCTCGAACATCGGGAAGTCGATCACCCACACGTAGCGGTGTGGCCCCACCGACACCGGCGGCGCCCCGAGCTCGACGCGCAGCGCGCCGAGCACCCGGCAGGCCCGCGCGTGGGCGTCGGCGACGGCGAGGACGAGGTCGCCGGGCCCGGCCCCGTCGACCCCGGCGACGGCGGCCGCCTCTTCGGGAGAGAGGACCTTCGCCAGGGGCGCGTCGAGGCCGTCGGGCCCCACGCGGAACCAGGCCAGGCCCTGGGCGCCGAGGGCCCTCGCGCGCTCGACGAGCTGGTCGAGTCGGCTCCGGCTGAGGCTCGCCCCCCCGGGCACCCGCAGCGCCTTCACGCACGGCGCCTGGAAGGCCCGCACCCCGGTCGTGGCGAAGCTGGCCGTGAGGTCCACGAGCGCCATGTCAAAGCGCAGGTCGGGCTTGTCGGTGCCGTAGCGATCGAGCGCCTCGGCCCAGGTCATCTCGGCGATCCCTTCGGGCCGCTCCCCCGTCGCCGCCTCGGCCGCGTCGAGCACCGCGCGCGAGACGAAGCCGCGCACGTCCTCTTGGGTCACGAAGCTGGCCTCGAGGTCGAGCTGGGTGAACTCGAACTGCCGGTCGGCGCGCAGGTCCTCGTCGCGCAGGCACCGGGCGATCTGGTAGTAGCGATCGAACCCGCCCACCATCAGCAGCTGCTTGGCGATCTGGGGGCTCTGGGGCAGCGAGTAGAACTCCCCCTCGTGGAGCCTGGAGGGCACCACGAACTCGCGCGCGCCCTCGGGGGTCGGCGCCCACAGGAGGGGCGTCTCGACCTCGACGAAGCCCTGGGCGTCCATCGACGCGCGCAAAGCGGCGTTCACCCGGGCGCGCAGGCGCAGGTGGGCCTGCATCGGCTCGCGGCGCAAGTCGAGGTAGCGGTACTTGAGCCGCACCGCCTCGTCCGCCTCGGCGTGCTCATCCAGGGGCAGCGGTGAGGGCTCGGCCTCGGCCAGCACCTCGACCTCGCAGTCGGTGAGCTCGACGGCTCCGGTGGCCAGGCGCTCGTTGCGCGTGCCCTCGGGGCGGGGCGTGACGGTGCCCGTGACGCGCACCACGTACTCGTTGCGCACCTCGAGAGTGCCGGCCACCACGGCCTGGACGATCCCCGAGTGGTCGCGCAGGTCCAAGAAGGCGAGGTGCTCACCGTGCTCGCGCCGACGCGCCACCCACCCGCACACGCTGACCCGTCGGCCCACGTCGGTCGCGCCGAGCGCCCCGCACAGCACGTCCCGCAGGCTCGTCGCCTCGACCTCGCTCACCGTCCTCCGTTCACCAGGGCGCGCACGGCGTCGGCCACCTGGTCGAGGGGGACGCGTCGTTGGGCGCCCTCGTCACTGGGCGCGCGCAGGTCCCTCATGGTAACCGCGCCGGCGGCGGCCTCCTCGGGGCCGTAGAGCAGGGCCGCCCGGGCGCCCGAGCGGTCGGCGACCTTCATCTGGGCGCGCAGGGAGCGCCCCCCGTAGGCACGGTCCAGGGCGAGGCCCGCCCCGCGCAGAGTCGCGACGAGTCGCTGGATCGCCGCGTCGCCGACCGTGTCGACGACGAAGGCGTCGAGCTCGCGGCGCACCAGGGGCTCGATCGCGCCCTCGCGCTCGCGCACCATCACGATCCGCTCCACGCCCGAGCCGAAGCCAATCCCGCTCACCGGCGGACCGCCGAGCTCTTCGACCAGCCCGTCGTAGCGCCCGCCCCCGCCGATCGCGTTCTGGGCGCTGTCGAGGACGTCGGAGACGAACTCGAAGGTCGTGCGGGTGTAGTAGTCGAAGCCGCGCACCAGGCGAGGGTTGACGTCGGCGACGATACCCACGGCGTCGAGCCCCTGGCGCACCGCGGCGAAGTGAGCCCGACACGGCTCGCACAGGTGGTCCACCAGCAGGGGGCCCTCCGCGGTGACGAGCCCGCAGGGCTCACGCTTGCAGTCGAGCACGCGCAACGGGTTCTGGCGCCAGCGCTCGCGGTGCTCGTCGCACAGTTCGGCCTCGTGGGCCGCCAGGTGCGCACTGAGCCGCTCGACGTAGGCGGGCCGACAAGCGCGATCCCCCATCGAGTTGACCAGCAGGCGGTAGCGGCGCAGGCCCGCCGCCTGGTAGGTGGCGTTCGCGAGCGCGATGACCTCGACGTCCACGAGGGGGTCATCGGTGCCGATCACCTCGACCCCGAGTTGGGTGTGCTGGCGGTAGCGACCGGCCTGGGGCCGCTCGTAGCGGAAGGCCGGGGTGACGTACCACGCCTTCCACGGGGTCGTCGGATGGTGCTGGATAAAGGCGCGCACCACCGAGGCCGTCCCCTCGGGGCGCAGCGCGAGGGTGCGACCTCCCCGGTCGGTGAAGACGTACATCTCGTTCCTAAAGACGTCGCTCACCTCACCGAGTCCGCGCACGAAGACCCCGACGTCCTCGAATAAGGGCGTCATGACCAGGGAGAACCCGTAGCGGTAGGCCAGCTCGGCGAACGTCGCGACGAGACCCTCCCACTCGTGGGACTCGGGCGCGAGCACGTCGCGGGTCCCGGTGGGCGCCTGGAAAGGCGGCGTGGGGGTCATGAGGACTTGTTCTGACCGGGCAGTTGGCGGAAGGCGTCGAAGACCCCGTCGACCGCCTTCAAGGCGGCGAGCAGGCTCGAGAGGTGGGCCGGGTCGGCGAGCTCGACGTCAAAGACCATGCGCACGATCCGCGCCCCCGATGTCGTCGTGCTCGAGGCGATGATGTTGAGGTGGTACTCGGCGACCACCTTGGACACGTCGAGCAGGAGCCGCGACCGGTCGAAGGCGAGGACCTCGAGCACCACGCGGTACTGACCGCTCGTGCCGTCCCACTCGACGTCGATCACTCGCTCGCCGAGGCGTTGGGCCAGCGCGACGGCGTTGGAGCAGTCGTCGCGGTGCACCGAGACGCCCCGGCCCTGGGTGATGAAGCCCATGATCGAGTCCCCCGGGACCGGCGAGCAGCAGCGCGCCAGGTGGATCATCACGTCGTCGAGACCCTCGACGTAGACCCCCACGCCCCGGTTCGAGCGATTCGATCGGGGGGCCTTCGTGACCGTCGTCGGCAGCTGTTCGACCTCGCCCCCGCGCAGCTCACGCTCGAGACGCTGGACGACGGCGTGGGCCGACGGATGGCCGGCCGAGATCGCCAGGTAGAGGGCGTCGACGCTCTCGAGGTTGAACGACGCGACGACCGTCGACAGGGCCCCCGAGGCCAGTGTCGTGGCGATCGGTAGGCCCTCGCGCCGCAGGGCGCGCACCAGCTCCTCGCGGCCCGCCTCGAGGGCGTCCTCGCGTCGCTCGCGCTGGAACCACTGGCGGATCTTCGAGCGGGCCCGCGAGGACTTGACGATGGTCAGCCAGTCCCGGCTCGGCCCGGCGTCGTCGTTCTTCGCCGTCACGATCTCGACCACGTCGGCCGAGCGCAGCACCGTCGTGAGGGGGACGAGGCGTCCGTTGACCTTGGCCCCCACGCAGTGGTGGCCGACCTCGGTGTGCACGGCGTAGGCGAAGTCGATGGGGGTGGACCCCTCGACCAGCGAGATCACCCGCCCCTTGGGGGTGAAGACGTAGACCTCGTCGTGGCCGAGGTCGAGCTTGAGCGCCTCGAGGAACGCGATCGGGTCCTTCTCCTCCTCCTCGACGTCGGCCAGGCGCTGCATCCAGGCGACCTCCTGGGCCGAGGCGCCCTCTTTGTACATCCAGTGGGCCGCGACGCCGAACTCGGCGCGTCGGTGCATCTCGTGAGTGCGGATCTGCACCTCGACCGACTTGCCCCGCGGGCCGATCACGGTGGTGTGCAGCGACTGGTACAGGTTGAACTTGGGCGAGTTGATGTAGTCCTTGAAGCGTCCCTGGACCGGGGACCACAGGGCGTGGACCGCGCCGAGCGCCGCCCAGCACTCGCGCTCCTCGTCGACCACGATCCTCAAGCCCACCAGATCGAAGATCTCGTCGAACTCCTTGCCGCCCACCACCATCTTCTCGTAGATGCTCCAGAGGTGCTTCGGCCGCCCCCGCACCTCGGCGTCGAGGTGGAACTCGGCGAGCTTCGCCCTCAGGGTGGCCATCACTTCGCCCAGGTAGGCCTCGCGCTCGGGCTGGCGGGCCGCCACCATCTGCTCGATCTCGGCGTAGCGCTTGGGGTGCAGCGTGGCGAAGCTGAGGTCCTCGAGCTGCCACTTGACCTGTTCGACGCCGAGGCGGTGCGCGAGGGGGGCGTAGACGTCCAGGGTCTCCTGGGCGATCGCGCGCTGGCGGTGCATCGGCATGACCGAGATGGTGCGCATGTTGTGCAGGCGGTCGGCCAACTTGATCAACAGGACTCGCCAGTCCTGGGCCATCGCAATGAACATCTTGCGGATGGTGGCCGCCTGCTGGGCCTCCTTCGAGTCGAACTCGAGCCGGTCGAGCTTCGTGACCCCGTCGACGACGGCGGCGACTTGGGCGCCGAACTCCTGGGCCAGCCACTCGGTCGTCACCCCGGTGTCCTCCACGGCGTCGTGCAAGAGGGCCGCGGCCAGGGTCACCTCGTCGAGTCCCAGGTCGGCCGTGATGCCGGCCACGGCGATGGGGTGGGTCACGTAGGGCTCACCGGTGCGTCGCAGTTGGCCCTCGTGGGCGGTGATGGCGGCCAGGCCGGCGCGACGGATCAACTCGACGTCGCCACCGTCGTGGTGCTCGAGGAACCGCGCGATCAGCCGCTCGAGGGAGCCCGCGAGGACCGGGTCGACGCCCGGGCGCGACGTCAGGCTCACCATGGCGTCAGCCTACCGGCGCCCTAGCGGCGCTTGGGCTTTCGCGCGCGCGGCTGGATGGCCGTGCCGCTACCGGTGCGCACGGGTGTCGACGCGACCCCGGCGACCGCGGCCGCGGTCGACGAGGCCGACAGACGCGCCGCGCTCGTCGCCGAGAGAACCAGGTGGCCGCCGCGCGCGCTGACCCGCTGGGCCAGCTCGCGGTAGCGCTGCTCACGCTCTTTCATCACCGCGAGCAGCGGGCTCGCGATGAAGATCGACGAGTAGGCCCCACTCATAAGGCCCACGAAGAGCGCCAGACCGTAGTCCTGCAGAGTCGTCGCGCCCAGGATGTAGGCGCCCACGACGAGCACCGAGAGCACCGGCAAGATCGCCACCAGCGAGGTGTTGATCGAGCGGGCGAGCGTCTGGTTCATCGAGAGGTTGACCATGTCCGAGTAGGTCAGGTCCCCCGACTTCAAGATGCCGTTGGTGTTGTCGCGCACCCGGTCGAAGACCACGACGGTGTCGTAGAGCGAGTACCCGAGAATCGTCAAGATCGCGATCACGGTGTCCGGGGTGATCTGGAAGCCGAAGATCGAGTAGACCCCGACGGTCACGAGCAGGTCGTGGAGCATCGCCAAAAAGGCCGCCAGGGCCATCTTCGGCTCGAAGCGCAGGCTGATGTACGCCACGACCGCGATGAAGAAGATGATGAGCGCCTCGAGGGCCCGGTTGGTGATCTGTCCGCCCCAGGTCGGCCCGACCGTGGCGGTCGAGACCTGGTTGAAGGTCGTGCCCGCCACGCTCGCCATCGTGTGGGCCACCTTGTCGGTGAGGGCCGACTGGGCCCTGGCCGACAGGTTGTTGATGTCGGCGGTGACCTGGTAGGTGGACGAACCCAGCTTCTGCACCGTCGGGTTGGTGAGTCCCGCCGCCTCGACGGCGCTCTGCATCTTGGCGACGGTGGTGTGGGGGGCTAGCACCTCCCAGGAGCTCCCGCCCTTGAAGTCGATGCCGAGGTTGAACCCGCGCACGCCGAGCGAGACCAGCCCGGCCACGATGATCACCAGTGAGACGCTGAACCACACCCGACGCCGGCCGACGAAGTCGATCGTCGTGAGCCCGTGGTAGAGCCGGCCGAAACGGCCGTAGTGTCGCTCCGGGGCCGCCACCTCACTCACCGGCGACCTCCGCCTGCAGGCCGGCGGCGAGCGAGAGCGCCGAGCCGGTGTTCGCGCTACGCCGTCCGAGCAAGATGACCAGCGGGCGCGTGAAGTACCACGTGATCACGATGTCCATCACGGTCGACAGACCGAGGAAGAAGGCGAAGCCCTTCACCGTGCCCACGGCGATGAGGTAGAGCAAGACCGCCGCGAGCAGGCTCACCGTGTCCGCCGCCAGCACCGTGCGCCAGGCCGACTTGAAGCCGCGGTCCACCGAGGTCCGCACCGAGCGCCCGGCCCGGGTCTCGTCTTTGAGACGTTCGAAGTAGACGATGTAACTGTCCACGGTGATGCCGATCGAGACGATCAGTCCGGTCACCCCGGCCAGGTCGAAGCTGGGGGCGAGCGACGTATGGCCGAGCGCCGAGATGATCGCCCACAACAAGGCGGCCGTCACCGCGAGGCCGAGCACGATCACCAGGCCCAGGGCCCGGTAGTAGAGGATCGTGTAGAGCAGCACGAGGATCAACCCCGCGATACCCGCCCCGAGCCCCGCGACCAGGGCCGAGTGACCGAGGGTCGGCGAGACGGTCTGGGTCGTGAGCGGCGTGAGGCGCACCGGCAGGGCGCCGTAGTTCATGGCGATCGCCAGGTTCTTCGCCGAGGCCTGGGTGAAGGATCCCGAGATCTGACCCTGACCCTGGAAGCTCGTGAAGCTCGACTGATTGGGTTGGATGATCGGCGCCGACTGGACGACGCCGTCGAGTTCGATCGCCACCAGCTGGTGGAAGTTGCGCTGGGCCACCTGATCCCAGGCCGGGCTGCCGGACTTGGTGAGCGAGTAGTTCACGACCCACTGGCCGGACTGGTTCTGTTGGGCCACCGCGTTGTGCACGGCCGTGCCCGTGAGCTGGGCCGGGCCGAGCACGTAGCGCACGCCCGGCTGGCCGAGCGCGGGCAGCAGCACCTCGTCCTTGGGGTTGTCCTGACGTGAGGGCGTGGACTTTATGCCGGCGAAGGCCGGGTCGGGCGGGATCTGGTTGGTGAAGCCCGTCGAGGTGTTCACGTTGAGGTTCGCCGCGGTCATGAGGTACTGCGGACCACACGACGGCAGGGTCTTTACCGCCACGACCTTCTTCGCGGTCGTCGTTTCGCAGAGCACCGGGCGAAAGAGCAGCTGGGCGGTCTGGCCGACCGTGGCCAGCACCGCGCGCGCGTCGGTCACCCCCGGAACCGAGACGACGACGTCCTTGTTCTGGAGGTTCACGGTGGCGCCCGACACCCCCAGCCCGTTCACGCGGTTGGTGATGATCGTCACCACCTCGTTCATGTCGGCGGTGGTGGCGTGGCCGGTCGGCTTGTAGACGACCGAGAGCCCGCCGGCCAGGTCGAGGCCGAGTTTGGGGCCCCAGCCCAGGGCCAGGGTCGTGGCCAGGGCGCCGAAGGCGACCGCGATGGTGAGGACCAGGCTGACGACGAGGTTACGCCGCGAGCCGACCGCCGGCGCCATTACTCAGCGTCGCCTTCGGCCGGTCTCTCCTGCTCATGGTCCGCGTGGACCTCGAGCGCCTCGCTATCGACCGCCGGTGCGGGGTCGTAGCGCCGGGCGATGGCCGAGGGGATGAAGTCGAGCTCGACCCCGCTCGAGGTGCGCAGTGTCACGAACTCGTCGGTGCGCGCCATGACCGTGCCGACGATGCCCCCGACGGTCTGGGCCCGGTCACCCACGGCGACCTTGCGGGCCTCGAGGCGCTGGGCCTTGGCCTTCTGGGAGCGCGGCCGGATGAAGAAGAAGTACAGCGCCCCGAACAAAACGACGTAGATGAGGATGATCGCGGGCGAGCCGTGCGAGGTCGAGCTCGACGTGGTGGCAGCGAACAACATGGGTGACCCCTCTATAGACAGACCCTGAGACTCTAGCGGCTGGGGGCCCGCGCCCTAGAACAGTCCGTGGTGCGGTGGGGGCAGTCCCAGGTGGCGGTAGGCGCGCTCGGTGGCGACCCGACCCCGGGGGGTGCGCGCGAGGAGCCCGCAACGCAGCAGGTACGGCTCGTAGGCCTCCTCGAGGGTCACCGGCTCCTCGCCGGTGGCGTGGGCGAGCGTGGTGAGCCCCACCGGCTGGGCCGCGAACTGGTCGCACAACAAGGCGAGGATCCGCCGATCGAGCTTGTCGAGGCCGAGCTCGTCCACCCCGAACAGGTCGAGCGCCTCGACGGCGACGCCGCCGTCGACGGCGTCGTGGCCCTTGACCGAGGCGAAGTCGCGCACCCGGCGCAAGAGCCGGTTGGCCACCCGCGGCGTGCCCCGACTGCGCCCGGCGATGACGGTGGCCGCCTCGGCGCTCACCCGAACCCCGAGCAGGCCCGCGGAGCGCTCGACGATCCGACGCAGGTCGTCCACCTCGTAGAGGTCGAGCTGGCCGATGAAGCCGAAGCGGTCGCGCAACGGACCCGCGACGAGGCCGGTACGGGTCGTCGCCCCCACGAGGGTGAAGCGGGGCAGGTCGAGCCGGATCGAACGGGCCGAAGGTCCTCGCCCGATCAACACGTCGAGGCGCTGGTCCTCCATCGCCGGGTACAGGACCTCCTCGACGCTGCGGCTGAGTCGGTGGATTTCGTCGATGAAGAGAACGTCGCCGTCGGCGAGATCGGTCAGGATCGCCGCGAGGTCGCCCGGGCGCGACAGGACCGGCCCCGAGGTCACCCGCAGGCTCGTGCCCATCTCGCGCGCGACGATCTGGGCGAGTGAGGTCTTGCCGAGCCCCGGGGGGCCGACGAACAGGACGTGATCGGCGCACTGGCCCCGGGTGCGCGCCGAGCCCAGGACCACCTCGAGGTGGCCCACCAGGTCGCTCTGACCTACGAACTCGGCCAGGGTGGGCGGACGCAGCGACGCTTCGACGCGCCGCTCGCTCTCGCCGGCCTGGGGCGCCACCGGTCGGCGCAGATCGTCGAGGTCGAGGTCGCGCGTCACGAGCGGCGCACCAGTTGCAACGCGACGCGCAGCGCGTCGCCCTCGTCCTCGGGCAGCTCGGCGCCCTCGAGCGCGTCGCGGATCTCGCTCGCGCTGTAGCCCAGTGAGCGCAGCGCGTCGTCCACCGCGGCCAGGGCCGGGACGGCGGCCTCCTCGTGGGGCAGGCGACCCTTGAGCTCGAGCACGATCCGTCCCGCGGTCTTGGGTCCGACCCCGGGGATGAGGGCCACCGTCTTGACGTCCTCGGCCTCGATGGCGCGCGCGAGCGTCTCGACGCTCATCGTGCGCAGCGCCCCCAGCGCCGTCGCCGGGCCGACCCCGGGGGCGGCGAGGAGCAGCTCGAAGAGGTCGCGCTCGGCCGTCGTCGCGAACCCGTAGAGCACGATGGCGTCCTCGCGCACCGCGGTGTGCACGAAGAGCTCGACCTCCTCGCCCACCGCCGGGGCCGCCGCGGCGGCCACCTGGACCCGGTAGCCGACGTCGTGGACGTCGACGATCGTCGCCCCGTCGCCGCCGTGGCCGACGACCCGTCCGCGCAGCCAGCCGATCACGGCGCGGGCGCGGGGAGGCGGGCCTCGGTGCGCGCCACCGCGAGGTAGGTGAGCGCGAGGGCGAGGGCGTCAGCGACGTCGGGCGGGCGGGGCACCTCGCGGAGCCCGAGGAGCCGGGCGACCATCGCCTGGACCTGAGCCTTGTCGGCCGCACCGTAGCCGGTGACCGCGAGCTTCACCTCCTGGGCGGTGAACTGGCGCACCAGGGCCCCGTCGGCCAGGGCGATGGCGACCCCGCTCGCCTGGGCCACCGGGATGGCCGTGCGGGCGTTGCGCTGGTAGAAGACGCGCTCGACGACCACGACCTGGGGGGCCAGTTCGCGGTAGAGCCGGGCGAGGTCCCGGCCCAGCTGGGCCAGGCGCCCCTCGACCGGCTCGCAGGGGTCGGTCTCGATGAGCCCGGCGCGCACCGCGACCGCGAGGGGGTCCCCTTCGAGGGACCCCTCCACCAGGCCGAAGCCGCAGCGGGTCAGCCCGGGGTCGATACCAAGGACGAACACGTGTTCGACTGTACCGCGCTCACCGCCTCTCCTCGAGGACTACCCCTCGTAGGCGGCCAGCAGGTCGTCGGCGATGTCGAAGTTGGAAAAGACGTTCTGGACGTCGTCGTGGTCGTCGAGCGCGTCGACCAGGCGCAGGACCCGCTTCGCCTCGGACTCATCGGTCACCGGCACCGGGTTCTGGGCCACCAGGGCGAGCTCGGCGCTGCGCACGCGCAGTCCGACGCCCTCCAGGGCCGCCCGCACCCGGGCCAGCTCCTGGGGCTCGGTCGTCACGGTGTAGTCGGCCCCGTTCGCCTCGTAGTTCTCGGCCCCCGCCTCCATGACCCACTCGAGGAGTTGGTCCTCGTCGAGCGGACCGGCGACCTCGATCTCACCCTTGCGCTCGAACTGCCAGGCGACGGCGCCGGGCTCGGCGATGGTCCCGCCGTTCTTCGCGAAGAGGTGCTTGATCTCGGCGCTCGTGCGGTTGCGGTTGTCGGTGAGGGTCTCGACGATCACCGCCACCCCGCCGGGCCCGTAGCCCTCGTAGGTGATCGGCTCGTAGCGCACGCCCTCGAGCTCGCCGGTGCCGCGCTTGATGGCCCGCTCGATCGTGTCGAGGGGCACCGAGGCCTCACGCGCCTTCTGGTACATCGTGCGCAGGCTCGCGTTGCCCTCGGGGTCGCCCCCGCCCTCGCGGGCGGCGACCTCGACCTGGCGGATCAGCTTGGCGAAGACCTTGGCGCGCGCGGCGTCCTTGGCGCCCTTGCGGTGCTTGGTGGTGGCCCACTTGGAATGGCCGGACATGTTGCCTCCTGCCCCGTCGGGGCCCCGAAATGGTAGCGAACGCCCTAGAGCGACTCGACGAACAGACGATGGACCGTGGTGTCGGCGGTCAACTCGGGGTGGAACGACGCGCCCCAGACCGGCCCCTGGCGCACCAGGACCGGGTCGGTGCCCCCGGCGTGGGCGTAGGTCGCGAGCACCTCGACGCGCTCGCCGCACGAGAGGATGCGCGGGGCGCGGATGAAGACCCCGGGCACGCTCGAGCCGTCGGCGAGCTCGAGGGGCGCCTCGAAGCTCGCGATCTGGCGGCCGTAGCCGTTGCGGCGCACGGCCACCTCGAGCGCCCCGTAGCCCCACTGGTCGGCGCGCCCGTCGAGGACCTCGCGCGCGAGCAGGATCAGCCCCGCGCAGGTGCCCAGCACCGCCATCCCCCCGTCGAGGCGCTCGCCCAGCGGTTCGCGCAGCCCCGAGGTCACCAGGAGATGGGCGATGGCCGTGGACTCCCCGCCCGGCAGTACCAGGGCGTCGACCGCGTCGAGCTCGGCGGGGGTGCGCACCCGCGCCGACTCCACACCCAGGACGCTCAGGGTGGCGAGGTGCTCGCGGACGTCGCCCTGCAGCGCGAGGACCCCGACGCTGCCCACGGGGCCTACCAGCCGCGCTCAGCCAGACGCTGCTCGAGCGAGCTCGTCTCCCAGCCGCGCATGGCGCTGCCCAGCCCGGTCGAGACCTTGGCGATGACCGAGGGGTCGTCGAAGTGCGTCGACGCCTCGACGATCGCGTGGGCCATGCGCACCGGGTCCTCGCTCTTGAAGATGCCCGAGCCCACGAAGACGGCCTCGGCCCCGAGTTGGCGCACCAACGACGCGTCGGCCGGGGTCGAGATGCCCCCGGCGCAGAAGAGCGGCACGGGCAGGTGTCCCGTCTCGGCGACCTCGAGCACGAGGGGCAAGGGCGCCTGGAGATCCTTGGCGATGGCGTAGAGCTCGTTGGCGTCGGCGCTCTGGCAACGACGGATCATCGCGGTGATCGCGCGCAGGTGGCGCACGGCCTCCACGACGTTGCCCGTGCCGGCCTCACCCTTGGAGCGGATCAGGCACGCCCCCTCGCCGATGCGTCGCAGCGCCTCGCCCAGGTTCGTCGCACCGCAGACGAAGGGCACCGTGAAGGCCCACTTGTCGATGTGGTTCTCCTCGTCGGCCGGGGTCAGCACCTCGGATTCGTCGACGTAGTCGACCCCGAGGGCCTCGAGTACCTGGGCCTCGGCGAAGTGGCCGATGCGCGCCTTGGCCATCACCGGGATGGTCACGGCCGCCTGGATCTCCTGGATCATCTGCGGGTCGCTCATGCGCGCGACGCCCCCGTCACGACGGATGTCGGCCGGCACGCGCTCGAGCGCCATCACCGCCACGGCCCCCGCGTCCTCGGCCACCTTGGCCTGGTCGGGGTTGACCACGTCCATGATCACCCCGCCGCGCAGCATGTCGGCGAGCCCGCGCTTGACCAGTGTCGAGCCCGTGCGTGTCGTCTGGGAGTCGCTCATGGGCTCAGCCTACCGGCCGTCCCTCACCACTCCTCGAGGGCGCGGGCGCGCACCTCCGGGTCGTCGAGGTCGCCCGGTGCGCTCTCACGCCGGTCCGACCAGGGGTTGAAGAAGACCCAACGCCAGGCCTCGAAGGCCGGGTCGGCGAGGAACGACCCCGCCGGCACCGCCTGGGCCCGGCACCGGCGCAGCGCGGCGGCGATCCCGAGGGGGTAACGAATGGTCGCCGCGGCCACCTCGTCGGCCCGGAAGGTCTCCCCCGGGCCGGCGAGCAGTCGTGCCGGCTCTCCCACGAGGTCGAGGGCGGCGACGCACTCGCGCTCGAGGACCCCGGTGCGCTCCCGGGCCAGGCAGTGGGCGACGACGCCCTCGATCTCGATCAGCGCGAAGTCCTGGACCAGGGCGCTGGTGGCGATCATGACCAGGCCTCCGGGTCCGGGGACCAGGGCGGCGTTGTAGCCGGCGTCGCGCACCACCTCGGCGCGCACGCCGTCGACCCCGAAGGTGGCGCTCAGCCGGTCGACCAGGGTCGCGAGCCGCTCACGGGCGACCGGGTCCTCTTCTTTCGTGAAGCGTGCGAGCAGGGCCCCGGCGGCACCGTGGGCGCGCACGGCGTAGCCGGCCACCACTCGGCGCAGGTCGATCGCGTAGAGCACGCCCAACGCGACGGCCGCGCACCACAGCCACGCGGAGAGCGCGACCGCGAGGATCGCCAGGGCCACCACCGCGGCCCCGGCGGCCACGCTCGCCACCAGTCGGCGGCGCAGCGCGTAGGCCCGCACCACCGCGGCGTGGCGGTGCCGTTCGGCCGGGGTCGGCGTGTAGGGGCTGACCCAGGTGGGGTCGAGCACCGGGGCGACGTAGCGCGGTTCGCGGTCGCGACGCGCGTGCGGGCGGCGAGAACGGGTGCGCTGCGAACTGGCCACCGACCAAGGCTACCGGTGCGCGCCGCCACCGGCCGCCACGAGGCGTTCGTAGCGCTCGAGGTACGCGTCCGCGAGGGCGGCCATCGACCAGCGCCGCGCGTGCTCGCGCGCCGCCGCGACCCCAATCGGGCTCTCGTGGGCGAGGGCCGTCTCGATCGCGCGCGCCCAGGCCCGGGGGTCGCCCGGCGGCGCGAGGGTCGCGTGGGGCCCGACCGCCTCGCGGTAGCCCTCGATGTCACTGGCCACGACCACCGTCTCACTGGCGAGGGCCTCGAGCAGGACCAGCCCGAAGCTCTCGCCCCCCGTCGCCGGCGCGAGCAGGGCGTGGCAGCGCCGCAGCCACGAGCGCTTGGCGCCGTCACTCACCCGGCCCACGAAGGTGATCCGCGCGTCGTGGGCGGCCAGCGCCTCGAGACGAGCCCGCTCGGGTCCGTCGCCCGCCACGACCAGTCGCCACGGGGGCGCGTCGGTCGCGTTGTGTTCTCTCACCGCGCGGATCGCCGTGTCGGCACCCTTGCGGGCCTCGAGGCGACCGAGGAAGAGCAGGGTCACCTCCGCGGCCCGCTCGCGCGCCACCGCCACGTAGCGCTCCATCTCGATGCCGTTGAAGAGCACCTCGCAGCGCAGCGCGTAGGTCGCCTCGGCGAGGCGCCGGGCGGCCTCACTCACCGCTACCGCCTCGTCGACCCCTCGGGCCAGGCGCCGCAGCAGGGGTCGGGTGAGGCTCACGGCGGGTCCGCCGCCGGCGCGGTGGAACGTCGCCACCGTCGGCCGGCGGTGCGCGAGGAGGGCGGCCCAGGCGAGCACCGGGGCCCCGGGCTCGTGGAGGTGGACGACGTCGGGGCCGAAGGCGGCGAGCGCACGCTCGGCCCCGCGGGCGGCCCGTGGTGAGAGGGTGAGGGGGGCGCGCGAGCCGTTGGCCGGCAGCGCCAGGCGCCGACCGAGGCGTACCAGGGTGGCCGGGGTGTCGTGTGCGGAGGTGTCGCCCGCGTCCGGGGCGACCACGAGGACCTCGTGGCCGCGCGCGCCGAGCACGCGGCTCAGGCCGAGGACCTGCTCTTGCACCCCGCCCGGGACGCTCAGCGCGTAGGGCGAGAGGATCGCGACGCGCACGGACTACTCGAAGCGCGCCGGCAGGACGTGCCACTGCTCGGGGGCGCGCCGGATGAGCGACGCGAGGCCGTCGGCGACGCGCTGGGTGACCCGAGCGACGTCCTCGCGCAGTCGGGCCCCGGTGCGCTCGGCGACGATCGGGGGCAGCACCACGGCGTGGTGGTCGCGCCCGGGTCCCGAGTAGCACGCCGCGACGAGGATCGGCGCTCCCGTGCGCAGCGCGAGCGTCGCCGGACCGCCCGGCAAGCTCACGCGCCGGGCGAAGAACTCCACCTCGATCCCGTTGCCCTCGAGGTCGCGGTCGCACAGCAGGCCCACGATGCCTCCGGCGCGCAGGACCCCGACGAGGGTGCCCGTGGCCCGTCCGTCGAGGGGCACGACGTGGATGCCCATCGCCTCGCGCTTGGCCGCGAACCACTCGAAGAGCTCGGGCGGCTCCAGCCGCTCGGCCACGGCCCACATGGGCATGCCGAGCTGCGCGAGCAGGGCCCCTCCCCACTCCCACGAGCCCACGTGGGGCAGGGCCAGGATGACCCCACGCCCGGCGTCGCGGGCCGCCTCGAGGTGCTCGAGGCCCTCGGCGATCACGAAGCGACGTACCACCTCGTCGGCCCTTACGGCCGGCAACTTCGCCCCCTCGGCCCAGTAGCGGCCGTAACTCGCGAAGCCCCGCCGCACGAAGAGCTCGACGAGCGCGTCGTCGACGGGGCCGTCAGGGTCGAGCACGGGACGCAGGTTGTCGGCCAGGCTGCCCGCCTTGGCGCCGCGCGGGCCGATGGTACGTGCCAACGACTCGGCGACGGCGACGTCGACGCGTTGGGGCAGCGCCTCGATGATCCGGGCGACCGATCGGAAGAGCCTGACGTGCCCCGACGCCACGTCTAGTGGCGCGACGCGCGGCTGAGGGTCCGGCGACGACGGACGTGCTCGCGACGCGGGTGGAACCGGGGCTCGACCGGGGCCGGACGGTCCGCGGCGCGCCAGACCCGGACGAATCGCCCGAGGGCCGTCATGATGGTGAGCGCGAGCATCACCCAGAGCACCGGCACGAAGATCGCCGAGGCCAGCAGTCCCACCCCGAGCAGGATCATCCGCTCGGCGCGCTCCATCAGCCCGCCCTTGGCCGAGAGGCCCAGGCTCTCGGCCTTGGCGCGCTGATAGGAGATGAGGAAGCTCGCGGTCAGGATCGCGAAGGGCAGCAAGACCAGCTGACCGCGGTGGTGGGCCGTCAGGTAGTACGCCACCCCTCCCATAAGAACGGCGTCGGCGACGCGGTCGACGACCGAGTCGAAGAAGCTCCCGCGTTGACTGGTGCGGTGACCGGCCTTGGCCACGGGCCCGTCGAAGAGGTCGTGGAGGCCCGTGAGGGTGAGCAGAACGATGGCCTCCCAGTGCGTGCCCAGGGCGATCGCCCAGGCCGTCGCGCAGGCGAAGACCAGGCCCGAGGCGGTGAGCACGTCGGCCGAGAAGCCCACGCGCACGAGGCCCCGCCCGATGGGGGTGGTGACCACCTCCACGGACCGGCGGAATCTACCGTCGAACATGGGCTCCTGGGCTCATCGTCCGAAGTCTACCGGCGCCGTCCCGGCGGGCCCCGGGACGAGCGCCGCGCTGACCTTGCGCCAGGTGGAGGCGAGCGACTCGGGCAGGACCCGGGTCTCGGCGATGGTCGTCATGAAGTTGGTGTCGCCGTCCCAGCGCGGCAGGAGGTGGGCGTGGAGGTGGCGCGGGATTCCCGCGCCGGCCGCGTGACCGAGGTTGAACCCGACGTTGAGCCCGTCGGGCCGGTAGGCCGCGCGCAGCGCGCGGCTGACCGCGGTGACGCTCTGCCATAGCTCGCTCGACTCCTCCTCGGAGAGCTCCTCGAGGGTCTCGGCGTGGCGGTAGGGCACCACGAGCACGTGGCCCGAGCCGTAGGGGAAGGCGTTGAGCACGACGTAGCCGTGGGCGCGGCGCTCGAGCACGCCGGTCGCCTCCCCCACGGCCTCGTGGGCCAGCCGGCAAAAGACGCAGCCCTCCGCGCGCGTCGAGGGCGACGAGACGCCCTCGACGTACGCCTCGCGCCAGGCGGCCGAGAACCGCTCGAGGGGCACTAGACGACCTCGGGCGCGCCGTGGGCGGCGATCTCGGCCGCGAGGCGCGCCCCGAACTCCTCGAGGGCAACCCCGCGCTCGGGACTCTCCGAGCCGCGCGCGTTCACCCCGAGCGTGCGCGCCGCGACGTCATCGTCACCCACCACGAGCACGTAGGGGACCTTGTCGAGCTTGGCGCGACGGATGCGCGCGCCCAGGGGCTCGTCGGCCGCCTCGAGGCCGACGCGCACGCCGCGCGCGCGCAGCGCCGCTACCACCTCGCCGGCGTAGCCGTCGTGGTCGTTGCGCACCCCGAGCACGCGGGCCTGTTCGGGCGCGAGCCAAGTGGGCAGGTTGCCCGCGTAGTGCTCGAGCAGCACCCCGAAGAAGCGCTCGATGGAGCCGAAGAGGGCCCGGTGCAACATGATCGGGCGGTGGTGCTGGTTGTCGGCGCCCACGTACTCCAGGTCGAAGCGGGCCGGATGGTTGAAGTCGCACTGAATTGTCGAGAGCTGCCAGGTCCGTCCGATCGCGTCGCGCACGTCGATGTCGATCTTGGGCCCGTAGAAGGCAGCGTCACCCTCCTTGATGGCGTAGGCCAGCCCGAAGCGCTCGAGCGCCGCGCGCAGCGCCTCGGTCGACGCCGCCCAGATCTCGTCGCTGCCGACGTACTTGTGCGGGTCCTTCGTCGAAAGGTTGGCGGTGAACTCGCTGAAGCCGAAGGCGCGCAGCATGTCCATCACGAACGAGAGCAGCGAGACGATCTCCTCTTGGAGTTGGTCCTCGGTGCAGTAGATGTGCGCGTCGTCCTGGGTGAAGCCCCGGATCCGCAACAGTCCGTGCAGGGTCCCGGCGCGCTCGTAGCGGTAGACGGTGCCCAGTTCGAACAGCCGCAGCGGGAGTTCGCGGTAGCTGCGCGGGCGGCTCTTGTAGATCAAACAGTGCATCGGGCAGTTCATCGGCTTGGGGTAGTAGGTGCCGTTGTCCATCTCCATGGGCGGGTACATCCCGTCCTTGTAGAACCCGAGGTGGCCCGAGGTTTCGTAGAGCCGGGCGTTGGCGATGTGGGGGGTGACGACGAACTCGTAGCCGCCCTCGAGGTGACGGGCCCGGCTGAAGTCCTCCATCTCCTTGCGCGCGATGCCCCCGCGGGGGTGCCACACCGCGAGCCCCCCGCCCAGTTCGGCGGGGAAGCTCAGCAGGTCCAGTTCGCTCGCCAGGCGTCGATGGTCACGCTTCTCGGCCTCGGCGAGCTGGTGGAGGTGGGCCTCGAGGGCCGAGGTCGACTCCCAGGCGGTGCCGTAGACCCGCTGGAGCTGGGGGCGCTTCTCGTCCCCGCGCCAGTACGCGCCGGCCACCCGCATCAGCCGGAAGTGGCCGAGCCGGCCGGTCGAGGGCACGTGGGGGCCCCGGCACAGGTCCACGAAGGAGTCGGCGTTGCGATAGACCGACACCCGCGAGCCGGCCGCGACCTCGCCCAGGTCCTCGGCGTCGCGGGTCCCCTCGCGCACCTGGGTGATGATCTCCACCTTGTAGGGCTGGTCGGCGAAGACGGCCAGCCCCTCCTCGGTCGACATCTCGGCGCGGGTGAAGGGCTGGTCCTCGGCGATGATGCCGCGCATCTCAGCCTCGATGCGCGCGAGGTCGTCGTCGCTGAATCGCGCCCCGCCGGGCAGGTCGAAGTCGTAGTAGAAGCCGTTCTCGATCGCCGGACCGATGGCGTACTTGGCCCCCGGCCACAGCCGGGTCACCGCCTGGGCGAGCACGTGGGCGGTCGAGTGACGCAGCACGTCGCGGCCCTCGGGCGATCCGGCGACGACGATCGCGACCGTGTCGCCGTCGCAGAGCTCGCTCGAGAGGTCGCGCAGTTCGCCGTTGACTCGGGCCGCTAGGGCGTCGCGCTCGAGGCGCGCTCCGATCGCCCGGGCGAGGTCCCGTGCCGTCGAGCCCGGGGCGAGCGCGCGCGTGGCGCCGTCGGGCAGGGTCACCGCGATCTGCGACATGGGGTCCTTTCGACGCTACAGCGTAACGCCGAGCAGGGCCGCGGCCGCCTGAACGCTCGCCCCGGCGTGGGCCGCGGCGTCGATCGCCTCGAGCGCGCCGGGCGTGTCGAGGTCGTCGTCGAGGGCCGCGCGCACCTCCTCGAGGACCCCCGACTCGCGCCCGCCCAGCGTCGAGCGCCACGTGGCCAGTCGGCTGCGCGCCGCGGCCAGCAGTTCGTCGCGCCACTCCCAGTCGGCGCGGTAGTGCTGGGCGAGCAGCGCCAGCCGTACCGCCGCGGGCTCACTGCGGGCCGCGAGCTCGCTCACGAAGACGAGGTTGCCCAGCGACTTGGACATTTTGGTGCCGTCGTAGCCGACGAGGCCCACGTGCATCCAGTGGCGCACGAACGGGGCGCCGGTGACCGACTCGCTCTGGGCCGCCTCGCACTCGTGGTGGGGGAAGGCGAGGTCCCGGCCCCCGCCGTGGACGTCGAGGGTCTCGCCGAGCTCGCGCAGCGCGAGGGCCGAGCACTCGATGTGCCAGCCGGGACGCCCGGGGCCCCAGCGCGACTCCCAGGCCGGCTCGTCCTCGAGCGAGGGCTGCCAGAGCACGAAGTCGAGCGGGTCGCGCTTGCGCGGGTCGTCCGGGCGTCCCCCGTGCTCGGCCGCGAGCTCGACCATGCGGGGGCGCGTCTCGTGGCTCACCTGGCCGAAGCGGGGGAACTTGGCGACCTCGAAGTAGACGAAGCCGTCGACCTCGTAGGCGACCCCCTCGTCGAAGGTCCGTCCGATGAGCGTGAGGATCTCGGCGATGGCCCCGGTGGCGCGCGGCTCGGCGTAGACCGGCAGCAGGTTGATCAGGCGCATGTCGCGTTCGAAGGTCGCCAGCTCGCGCGCCGCGAGGTCGAGGTAGTGCACTCCGAGCTCGCGAGCCTTGCGCAAGATGTCGTCGTCGACGTCGGTGACGTTGCGCACGACGCGCACCTCGTGGCCGTCGTCACGCAACCGCCGGGTGAGCACGTCAAAGGCCAGGTAGACGAAGGCGTGACCCAGGTGCGCCGCGTCGTAGGGGGTTATCCCGCAGCTGTACATCGTCACGGGCCCCGCGGGCGTCACGGGGGTCACGGCTCGGCGCGCCGAGTCGTAGAGGCGCATCACGCCCGAAGGCCCCGGAAGGCCACCGACGAGTGGGCCCGGTGACGGATGTTGATTGAGACGCACACCGCGGTGAACGCCTCGACGGCGCCGGCGAGCGACATCGATCCCACCTCCACCGCGCGCAGCCCGGGCATCGCGTCGATGAGTGTGACCGCGGCGGCGCGCGCCTCGGCGTCGTCGCCCACGACGGCCACGTCGGCCTCCAGGCCGCTGGCGAGATCCTCCATCTGGGCCGCCGGCAGGTGGTGGAAGGCGCCCACGACGCGACTCTCGGGCAGGGCCGCCGCGATCTGGGCCGCCATCGCGCCGCGGGCCGGGTAGAGCGGGATCACCTCTCTACCCTCGCGCGCGAGGGCGTTGACCATCGAGATGACCACCTTGCCCGCGAGCGCCGCGCCAACACCGCGCACCGTCGCCACGGCCGAGTCCCACGGGGTCGCCACCACCACGACCTCGCACGCGGCGGCGCCCGCGTTGTCGTCACCCTCGATCGCGCCGGGGCCCGCCGGCAGCGAACCGGCCACCTCGCGCGCGCGCGTCGGGTCGCGCGAGCCGATCACCACCCGGTGACCGGCGGCCGCGAGACGCACGGCCACGCCGCGTCCGGCCGGACCCGTGCCCCCGAGGATGCCCACACTCTGTGCTGTCACGTCCACCCTCGCTTCGCTAGGCCCGGCAGTACGCTAACAAGATGGCGCTCCTCGACGATCACCGGCTCCTGGTCACGGGGGTCCTCACCGACGACTCCCTGGCGTTCGCAATCGCCCGACGGGCGCTCGAGGAGGGCGCGGCGGTCGCCCTGTCGAGCTTCGGCCGGGGGATGTCGCTGACTCGGCGCACCGCGCGCAAGCTCGCCGAGGTCGGCGAGGTCGGCGAGGTGATCGAGCTCGACGTCACCGACTCGGCCCAGGTCCGCGCCGCCGCGACCGAACTCGAGGTGCGCTTCGGGCGTCTCGACGGCCTCGTGCACGCGATCGGCTACGCCCCACCGAGCTGTCTCGGCTCGGGGATGTTCACCGCGCCCTTCGAGGACGTCGCGACGGCCCTGCACGCCTCCACCTACTCCCTGGCCGCCCTGGTGGGCGCCTTTCGCCCCCTGCTCGCGCGCTCCAGCGCGCCCGGGGGCGCCTCGGTCGTCGCGCTGGACTTCGACGGGTCGCGCGCCTACCCCCAGTACGACTGGATGGGGGTCGCCAAGGCGGCCCTGGAGTCCCTCGGGCGCTACCTGGCCCGCGAGGTCGGCCCCGACCGAGTCCGGGTCAACATGCTCGCGGCCGGCCCCCTGCGCTCGGTCGCGGCGAAGTCCATCCCCGGCTTCTCGCTCTTCGAGGACACGTGGGCCGACCGGGCGCCGCTGGGCTGGGACGTTAACGACACCTCGGTCGTGGGCGACGCCGCGGTCGCCCTCCTCTCGCCCTTGCTGCGCGCGACGACCGGAGCGATCCTGCACGTCGACGGCGGCGCCCACGCCATGGGCTAGGCCTGGGTCGCGAACTGGGTCTCGTAGAGGTCGAAGTACAGCCCGGGGTGGGCGTGGAGCTCTTCGTGGGTCCCGCGTTCGACGATCCGCCCGCCCTCGACCACCAGGATCTGGTCGGCCCCACGGATCGTCGAGAGCCGGTGGGCGATCACGAGCGAGGTCCGCTCGGCCATCGTGGCGTCGAGGGCCCGCTGGACCGCCGCCTCGCTCTCGGCGTCGAGGTGGGCCGTCGCCTCGTCCAGCACCACCAGTCGCGGGGACTTCAATAGCAGCCGCGCGATGGCCACGCGCTGCTTCTCCCCACCCGAGAGGCGGTAGCCCCTCTCCCCGACCACGGTGTCGAGCCCGAGGGGCAGGCCGTCGATCAGGTCGGCGATCTGCGCCGCGGCGAGCGCCGCGTGCATCTCGGCCTCGGTCGCCTCAGGTTTCGCGAAGAGCAGATTGGCGCGCAGGGTGTCGTGGAAGAGGTGGGCGTCTTGGGTGACGACCCCCACCGTGTCGTTCAGCGAGGCAAACGTCGCGTCGCGCAGGTCCACGCCGTTGATCGCGATCGACCCGGCGTCGACGTCGTAGAGCCGGCTCACCAACATCGAGATCGTCGTCTTGCCCGCCCCGCTCGGGCCCACTAGCGCCGTCATCGTGCCGGGCTCGACGACGAAGCTGACGTCGAACAGGACCGGGGTACGCGCGGTGTCGTCGAGGCGCGCCACCGCCTCGAGTGAGGCCAACGACACCTCACTCGCCCCGGGGTAGGCGAAGTCGACGTGGTCGACGACGAGCCGGGCCGGGCCCGGGGGGATCGGCCGGGCGCCGGGTCTCTCGGCGATCATCGGTTCGAGGTCGAGCACCTCGAAGACCCTCTCGAAGCTGACCATCGCCGACATGACGTCGATGTTGAGGCTCGAGAGCTGGGTCAGCGGACCGTAGAGGCGTCCCAGGTACGCGGTCATGGCCACCACCGTGCCCACTCCGAGTGTCCCGCGCACGGCCGCCACGCCACCGAACCCGTAGGCGAAGGCCGTCGCCAGCGAGGCCGTGAGCGTGAGGGCCACGAAGAAGAACCGTTGGTAGGTGGCCTGGCGGATCCCGATATCACGCACCTCGCCGGCGCGCCGCTCGAAGAGGTCCCGCTCCTCTCCCGGACGTCCGAAGAGCTTGACGAGCATCGCGCCGGCCACGTTGAATCGCTCGCTCATGACCGTGTTCATTTCGGCGTTGAGCTCCATGCCCCGCTGAAAGAGCGTCCCCAGTCGCCGTCCCACCCGGCGCCAGGGCAGGAGGTAGAAGGGGATCAGCACCAGAGAGACCAGGGTGATCGGCCAGCTCAGGACGAACATCACCGAGAGCACGATCACGACGAGGATCACGTTGCCCACGACGTTGGAGAAGAGGTCGGTGAAGGCCTGCTGGGCCCCGATGACGTCGTTGTTCAGACGGCTGATGAGGGCCCCGGTCTGAGTGCGGGAGAAAAAGGCGATGGGCATCGTCTGGACGTGATCGAAGACGGCCGCGCGCAGGTCGTAGATCAGGCCCTCGCCGATCACCGCCGAGACCCGGCGCTCGACCATCTGGAGGCCCGCGTCGAAGATCGCGAGCCCGGCGGTGACCCCGGCGAGCCCGATGATCAACCCGCTGCGGTGACGGTAGATCCCGTCGTCGATGATCGCGCGCAACAGCAACGGCGAGACCGACGAGACGAGCGCATCGACGATCACCACGGAGAGGAAGAGAGCCATCAGGCGCCGGTAGTGGCGCCCGAAGCGCAGGATGCGTCGAAACGTCCCGGGCTTGATCCGGTGTTCGAGCA
>DASSZS010000032.1:0-13295 GCA_035702745.1 Acidimicrobiales bacterium
GACTTTTGCCCGATCTGCCGACCCCGAGCCGACCCGTCGATAGGGACGGCGTGGCTTGATAAGAGGCTGCCTCCACCGGATGGCTCATGATTGGTCTGCCCGCCCGGTCTCCACCGACTTGACAATCAATAGGAGGATCGGTGCACGCAAGAGTCACCGCGACTCCTTACGCTAGGGACGTGGGTCGACGTGACCGGTGGCGAGACGACGAGCGAAGGGTGATCTCAGTCACCCCGGTCGCCGTGGGTGTCGCCTGGCCGACGCTCTTCACCCTCGTGACATTCGCCCTCATCCTCGAGGCCGGCCACCGCTTCGTCCTCGTGCACGAGGTAAGCGACGTCGCGCTGCTGGTGGGCGTGGTGCCCCCCGCCGTCGTGGCCCTGGCGCGGATCGTGCGCTGGCGCTCCCACAAGATCCACCTCACCGACCGGCGGGTCCTCGTCGAGGGCGGGGTCCTCAACCACTTCGAGTTCTCGGTCGAACTCGCCGACGTCTTCGCGACCCGGGTCGTCCAGAGCGTGCGCGAGCGCGTCGCGCGCCGGGGCGTGGTCGTGCTCGAGACGGTCGGGGGAGGACCGGTCGAGCTCGGCCGCGTCCGCCAGCCGGCCGCGCTCTGTCGTCTCATCGACGCCGAGCGCAGTGCGCAGCGCCCGCCCGTGCCCTTCGACGCGGTCTACACCTTCGACGAGCCCGATCCCTTCCCCGGTGAGATGCGTCCCGAGGTCTTCCCCCGGCGGTCGCGATTCGTCTAGACCACTACGGTGGCAAGGTGACCACCCGGTATCGCTGTACGGCCTGTGGCAACCTGACCCGCTTCGACGTCGTCGAGACGACCTCGGTGCGCGCCTTCTACCACTACAGCGTCGGGGGCGATCTCAGCGTGGAGGAGCCCGAGGTCGTGGCCCGCGCCGTGGAGTCGGTCACGTGTCGCTGGTGCGGCCACGGTCGCCAGGTCGAGGTCCTCGACGAGGCGTGAGCCCGACCTCGTTCGACCCGCCGCGCCCGCGCCGGGTGCCCACGCGCCTGGGGGACGGGCGCGGGGCCGCCGTCGAGATCACGCGCACCACCCTGGTCGCCGTCGTTAAGCCCGCCTGTGAGGGCTGCCGCGCCTTCACCCACGGCGACCTCGGGCCCTTGGCGGACCTACGGGTCGTGCTCGTGAGCGCCAGCGCGGATCCCGACTGGGACGACGCCGCGCGCGCGGTCCTGGTGGCCCCCGAATGGGTCGAGGCGTCGGGGGTGCGCGGCGCCCCGCACTACGTGCTCGTCGACGGCACCGGCCACGTGCTCACCGAGGGCGTGCTCTTCAGTGCGGACCAGGTGGCCGCGGAGATCGCCGACCACCTGCGCTGACGTCACAGCCCCCCACGAGGATGGGCCGGTCGGAAAGCGAGGGACCACCATGGGCCAGGAGTTCGAGATCACGATCAGCTGCGAGGCGTGCGTGCGCCGCTCGACGCCGGACTGCGCGGAGTGCCTGGTGAGCTTCGTGCTCGACGAGACCCCCGAGGAGCTCACCCTCAGTGCCTCCGACGCCCGGGTCTTCGACCTCTTCAGCGCCGAGGGCCTCGTGCCCACCCTCAAGTACCGCTCCCGCGAGGCGAGCGGTCGCTAGGGCTCGGTAGCGTGGTGGGAGTGGCCCGCCACCTGCTCGTCACCAACGACTTCCCCCCCAAGACCGGCGGCATCCAGAACTACCTCTACGAGCTCTGGCGCCGGCTCGAGCCCGGGCGGGCCGTCGTGCTGAGCGCGAGCTCACACCCCGACGCGGCGGCCTTCGACGCGTCGAGCGGGGTCGTGGTCGAACGAGTCGCCGCGCGCACCCTCTACCTGCCGACCCGGCGGACCCGCCGAGCGGTCGAGGCGGCGATCGCCCGGCACCGGCCCGACCTCGTCCTGCTCGACCCGGCCTGGCCGCTCGGGCTGATCGGCCCGCGGCTCTCGGTGCCCTACGGCGTCGTGGTGCACGGGGCGGAGGTCACGATCCCGGGCCGGCTGCCCCTCGTCGCCTCGTCGCTGCGCCGGGTCCTCGCGCGCGCCACCGTCGTGGTGGCGGCCGGTGAGTACGTGGCGCGCGAGGCGTGGCGCAACGCCGCCGAGCGACTCGCCCCGGTCCTCGTCGTCCCCCCGGGGGTCGACGTGGAGCGTTTCACCCCGCTGTCGCCCGAGGAGCGCCGCGCCGCGCGCGCCGACCTGGGGCTCGACGAGGACGACCTCGTCGTGGTCTCCTACTCGCGTCTCGTCCCGCGCAAGGGCATGGACGTGCTCATCCGCGCGAGCGCGGCGCTCGCGCGCACCCACCCATCGCTGCGGGTCCTCATCGCCGGCGAGGGCCGTGACCGGGCCCGACTCGAACGCCTCATTCGACGCACCGGGGCGCCGGTGACCCTCCTGGGACGCACCGAGGAGGCGGTGCACCCGCGCGTCGTTGGCGCGGCCGACGTCATGGTCATGGCCTGCCGGAACCGGTGGCTGGGCCTGGAGCAGGAGGGCTTCGGGATCGTCTTCGTCGAGGCCGCGGCCTGCGCGGTACCGCCCGTCGCGGGCCGCTCGGGCGGGAGCGCGGAGGCGCTCAGCGACGGGTACAACGGTGTGGTCGTCGACCGGCCCCAC
Source organism: Acidimicrobiales bacterium (assembly GCA_035702745.1). Classification (GTDB taxonomy): domain Bacteria; phylum Actinomycetota; class Acidimicrobiia; order Acidimicrobiales; family RAAP-2; genus RAAP-2. The sequence goes on from DASSZS010000032.1 coordinate 2,614, forward strand.
CGGTGGCGGCGCCTCGCGCACGTCCTCGGCGAGCTCCTCGGCGACCCCGAGCGACGGGCCCGCTACGCCGAGCGCTCGCGCGCGCTCGCCGAGGACCGCTTCGACTGGCGCCATCGCGCGGCCGACCTGGCCCGGGGCCTCGCCCCCTACGACGGCTTCGTGCCCGCGCCGGCCGAGCCCGAGGCCGCGTCGTGATCCAGCGGGCTCGCCGCTCGGTCGTGGTCGCGGCGCCGCCCGAGGTCGTCTACGACGTCGTGGCCGACGTCGAGCGCTACGGGGAGTGGACGAGTGAGCTCAAGAGCGTGGCCGTCCACGAGCGCGACGCCGACGGCCGGCCCCTCGAGGTCGAGTTCCGGGCCGCGGCCTTCGGCCGCTCGACCACCTATACCTTGCGCTACGACTACGCCCGCGCGCCCACCGAGATCGCCTGGCACCAGGTCGAGGGCGACCTCACCTCGATCCTCGACGGCCGCTACCGGTTCGAGGAGGTCGAGGGGGGGACCCGGGTGACCTACGACATCGCGGTCGAGCTGCGGGTGCCGATCCCCGCCTTCGTGCGCTCGCGCGCCGCGGCGCGCATCCAGGCCCAGGCCCTCGAGGAGCTGCGCGCCCGGGCCGAGTCGCGATGACGACCGTGGCGGCCGGCCTCGACGTCGGGGGCACCAAGACGCTGTGTGTCGTCATCGATGCGACCGGCACCGTCCTCGCCGAGGCCGAGGCGCCGAGCCCCACGGACGGCTCGCGCGAGGCTCTCGAGGCCCTCGGGGGCCTGGTCGCCGGGGTCCTCGCCAACGCCGGGGCGGACCCGTCCGAGGCGACCCTCGGGGTCGGCCTCGCGGGGATGGTGGCACACGGTCGGCTCGTGGTGAGCCCGCACCTGCCCCACCTCGTCGGGTCCGACGTCGAGGGGGTCCTCGAAGGCGCGCTCGGGGTGCGAGTGCGCGGGGTGAACGACGCCGACGCCGCCCTCGCCGCGGAGTGGGCGTGGGGATCGGCGCGCGGCGCGCGCGACGTGGCGATGGTCACCCTGGGCACGGGGATCGGCGGGTCGTTCGTCCTCGACGGGCGGCCCGTCGCCGGCCGGGGCGGCTTCGCCGGGGAGATCGGCCACATGGTCGTGGTGCCTGGGGGCGAGGCGTGCCCCTGCGGGGGGCGAGGCTGCTGGGAGCGCTACGCCTCGGGCGAGGCCCTCGCGCGCTACGCGCGCGCGGCGCTCGACGAGGGCCGCCTCGAGCTCGGCGACGGCGCGGGCGAGCCCGGTCACGCTCTCGGCCCGTCCCTCGTCGCGGCGGCGCGCGCCGGGACCCCCGGCGCCGCGGCCGTGCTCGACGAGCTCGCCCACTGGCTGGCGCTCGGACTGGCGAACCTCGTGGTCGCGCTCGACCTCGAGCGGGTCGTGCTGGGCGGCGGGCTCGGCGCCGAGGCCGACCTCTACGCCCCGACCGTGCTCGAAGACCTCGGCGCGCGCCTCGAGGGGGCGGCGGCCCGCGGGCCGCTCGCCCTCGGCCCGGCCGCCTACGGGACTCGCGCCGGCGCGGTCGGTGCGGCTCGGCTCGGGACGCGTCCGTGAGACTCGGCGTCGTCCTGCCCACCTTCACCGAGGACGCCACCGAGGCCCTGGCCCTCGCCGCGCGCGCCGAGCTCAACGGGATCGACGCCGTGATGGCCTTCGACCACCTCTGGCCGGTCGGAGAGCCGACCCGGGCGGCCCTCGCGCCCCTGCCGGTGCTCGCCGCGGTGGCCGCGCGCAGCGAGCGGCTCGTGCTAGGCCCGCTGGTCGCGCGGGTGGGTCTCGTCTCGAGCGCGCACCTGGTGGGCCAGATGCGCGCCTTGGCGCTGCTCGCGCCCGGTCGGGTGATCTGCGCGTTGGGCACCGGGGACGCGACCTCGGCCGAAGAGGAGGCCGCCTACGGCCTCGCCGCGCGTTCGCCGGACGAGCGGCGCGCGCGCTTGGAGGAGGCGCTGGTCGCCCTGGAGGGGTTCGGTGAGCGCTGGTGCGGCGCCGGCGGCGCGGCGACCAACGCGATCGCGCGCCGGCACGGCGCGGCGCTCAACCTCTGGCGGGCGAGCCCGGGACGGGTGCGCGACGCGGCGGCCGACGGTCCGGTGACCTGGGCCGGACCCCTCGAGGGGGGCGAGGCGCTGCTCGACGCGCTCGAGCACGCCGGCGCCGCGTGGGCGGTTGCCACGCGCACGCGCGACCTCGACGCGCTCGAGGCCTGGCGCGCGCAGCGCTGACTCACTACGGTTGATGGATGGAGTTCCGTCGCGTCAGTGGACTGCCGCCCTACGTCTTCGCCCAGATAAACGGGCTCAAGGCCGAGGCGCGCGCCGCGGGCCGTGACGTGGTCGACTTCGGCTTCGGCAACCCCGACCTTCCCAGCCCCGACGTCGCGGTCGAGAAGCTCGCCGAGTCGGTCCACAACCCCCGCAACCACCGGTACAGCGCGAGCCGGGGGATCCCCAACCTGCGCCGGGCGATCGCCCAGCGCTACAAGACCCTCTTCGACGTCGACCTCGACCCCGAGACCCAGGTGGTGACGACCATCGGCGCGAAAGAGGGCCTGACCCACCTGATGTGGGTGCTGTGCGAACCGGGGGACTGTGCGGTCGTGCCGAGCCCGAGCTACCCGATCCACCTCGCCGGGCCGGGATTTGCCGGCGCCCGGGTGATTACCGTGCCGGTGGCCGACCCCGGCGCGAGCGACCTCGACCCGGGTGAGGAGTTCTTCGCCGGGCTCGAAGACGCGGTGCGCACCGCGCCCTCGCGACCGCGGGTGATCATCGTCTCATTCCCCCACAACCCGACGACGGCCTGCGTGGACCTCGCCTTCATGGAGCGTCTGGTCGCCTTCGCCGCCGAGAACGAGATCGTGGTCTGCCACGACTTCGCCTACGCCGACCTCGGCTTCGACGGCTACCGGCCGCCCTCGATCCTCCAGGTGAAGGGGGCCGAGGAGTGGTGCGTCGAGCTCTACACCCTCACCAAGTCCTTCTCGATGGCCGGCTGGCGGGTGGGGTTCTGCGTGGGCAACGCCGAGGTGGTGGCCGCCCTCACCAAGCTGAAGAGCTACCTCGACTACGGCACATTCCAGCCGGTCCAGATCGCTGCGATCGTGGCCATGAACGAGGCCACCGACTACCCGGGCCAGCTGCGCGCGGTCTACCAGGGACGCCGCGATGCTCTGGTCGAGGGGCTGAACCGGATCGGCTGGCCCGTCGCGGCCCCGCGGGGCTCGATGTTTCTCTGGGCGCCGATCCCCGAGGCCTACCGCGAAGTCGGTTCGCTCGAGTTCTCCACCCTGCTCATCCGCGAGGCCGACGTCGCGACCAGTCCCGGGATCGGCTTCGGGATGAACGGCGACGACCACGTGCGCTTCGCGCTCATCGAGAACGAGATGCGCACCCACCAGGCCGTGCGCTCGCTCAAGCGGGCGCTCGCGAAGCTGGGTTAGGGCCGGCCCGCGCCGGGGACCTCGACGACGCAGGCCTCGACGCGTCCGAGTCGCCGCCCGTCGAGCTCGAAGCGGCTCGAGGTGGGCGCGGTCATGACGTAGAGGGTCGTGCGGTCCTCGCCCCCGAGCATGCAGGCGAAGGCGTTCTGGGTGCAGGTCACCTCGTCGAGCACCCGGCCGCCCTCGGCGACGCGCAGGCACCGTGGGCGCAGCGCGTCGGCGAGCCAGATCGCGCCCTCGTCGTCGAGGCACATCCCGTCGGTGGCGACGAGGTCGAGTGCGGCGAAGACCCGTCGGTTCGCGAGGGTCCCGTCGGGGGCGACGTCGAAGGCGCTCAGGCGAAAGGCCAGGGTCTCACCCACGACGAGGGTGGCGCCGTCGGGGGTGAGGACGGTCCCGTTGGGGAAGGTCATCTCCTCGACCACCTGGCGCACCTCGCCGGTGGCAGCGAGCACGACGAGCGAGGTCGTGGGGATCCCGCGCTCGTAGAGCCCCGCCGGTCCGAGCTCGGCCAGGTCGGCGTCGAGGTCGAAGCCGAAGTTGCCGACGTAGATGGTGCCGTCGGCGCCCACGCAGAGGTCGTTCAGCCAGAACCCGCAGTACGCGGAGAGGTCCGCGATCACCCGGTCGCCCTCGGCGCCGAAGAGGTGGACGGTGTGGTCGGTCATCGAGGCGTAGACGAGGTCGCCCTCGGGCGTCCAGCCGAGCCCCGAGGGCTGGGTGGGCACCGCGAGCTCGAGGCGCTCCTCGGCGCCCTCGGGGTCCATCGAGTAGACGGCGCGCCGGTAGAAGTCGCTGAACCAGAGCCGGCCCGCGTGCCAGCGCGGCCCCTCCCCGAAGCCCAGTCCCTCGCGCAGGATCGTCGTAGTGCGCATCTCTCCCCCTCTAGGCGCGCAGCGCCTCTCGTCGCCAGGCGGCGTAGGCGGCCCCGGTCGGCTCGAGCCGGTCGGGGCGCGGCGCGAAGCGCCGGGCCGGTCGCCACAGTTCGGCCACCTCCTCGAGGGAGTCGACGAGCCCGGCCCCGAGGGCGGCCACGCTGGCCGCGCCCCGCGCGGTCGCCTCGAGACTGTCCGAGCGCGCCACGGGCAGGCCCGAGACGTCCGCCTGGAGCTCTAACAAGAGGTCCATCACCGCGGCGCCGCCGTCGGCGCGCAGCTCGGTGAGCGACACCCCGGCTCCGGTGAAGGCGTCGGTCATCGCGCGCACCTGGAAGGCGAGGGCCTCGACGAGCGCCCGGGCGATCTCGGCGCGGCCCGTGCCCCGGCTGAGCCCGGTGATGGTGCCGCGCGCCAGGGGATTCCAAAAGGGCGAGCCGAGTCCGGTGAGGGCCGGCACCACGCGCACTCCACTGGCGTCTCCGACCGAGCGCGCGAGCGGCTCGACCTCTTCGACCGAGCCCACGAGGCCCACCTCGGCGAGCCAGGTGAGCGCGGCCCCGGCGACGAAGGCCGAGCCCTCGTAGGCGTAGTGGGCTGGGCCGTGGGCCCCGAGGTCCCAGGCGACCGTCGTGAGGAGGCCCTCGGCCGGGACCGGCACGTCGGCGCCGGCGTGGGCGAGCACGAAGGCCCCGGTGCCGTAGGTCGCTTTCACCTGACCGGGCGCGACGCAGGCCTGTCCGAGGAGAGCGGCCTGCTGGTCGCCGAGTACCCCGGTGATGGGCACCCCCGCGAGCTCTTCGACGGCCACGGCGTCGATCTCGCCGAAGAGCCCGGCCGAGGGGCGCACGCTCGCCAGGCGCGACGCGTCGACGCCGAAGAGCCCGGCGAGGGTCCCCGACCAGTCGAGGGTCGTGAGGTCGAACAGCGCGGTGCGCGAGGCGTTCGAGGGCTCGGTGACGAAGGCCCCCCCGTCGGGTCCGCCGGTGAGGGTCCAGACGAGCCAGGTGTCGACGGTGGCGTAGACCGGGTCGAGGGCGCGGTCGCCCGCGCCGTGCTCGGCCAGCCAGGCCATCTTGGTGGCCGAGAAGTAGGGGTCGAGGACGAGCCCGGTGGCGGCGCGCAGCGCGGACTCGTGCCCGGCCGCGCGCAGAGCGGCGCAGGCGGGCGCGGTGCGCCGGTCCTGCCAGACGAGGGCCGGGGCGAGAGGCACGCCGCTCGCCCGGTCGAAGGCGACGGTCGTCTCGCGCTGGTTGGTGATTCCGACGGCCACGACCTCGTCGCCGGCGCCGCGGCGGCGCCGGGCCACCTCGGCGAGCACGTCACGGGCCAGGGCGGCGATGGTCGCGGGGTCCTGCTCGACCTCGCCGGGGTGGGGGTAGGCGACGGGCAGGTCGCGGTAGGCCTCGTCGAGCGGTTCGAGCGTGGGTGAGAAGGCGACGGCGCGCACCCCCGAGGTCCCGGCGTCGAGGGCGAGGACGATGCGCACAGCCGAAGACTAGGGAACCGACGGCCCCCCGGCGGGGAGCGACCGATGGGGTGGGGTAGTGAGAATGTGTTCAGGAAAGTAGTTGACACCGTGTAATTACAGTGCTGTAATGACACAGCATCTTGCGACGAGGTGGTGGTTGACCACTACATCTTGTGGCTCGGGGGGGCGTGGCCGGTAGGATGGTTCCCCCACCCAGGACGTCGGGGGACGCTCGCAGTGTCGGATCCGATGACGGGAGAAGAGAGAATGGCTATCGCACCGCAGCGCCTGGGAATCGGCATCCGCCGGTACTTCACCACCGAGGACCGCCACCCCTACGACGAGATCATCTGGGAGAGGCGCGACGCGCGCATCACCAACTTCCGCGACGGGTCGGTGGCCTTCGAGCAGCTCGGCGTCGAGGTGCCCGCCTCGTGGTCGATGAACGCGACCAACATCCTCGCCCAGAAGTACTTCCGCGGCTCCCTGGGGACCCCCGAGCGCGAGACCTCGCTCAAGCAGGTCGTCGACCGGATCGTCGACACCATCACCGCCTGGGGCGTCGAGGGCGACTACTTCGTCGACGAGGAGGAGTCCGAGGCCTTCCGCGCCGAGCTCAAGCACCTGCTCGTCACCCAGAAGGCGGCCTTCAACTCACCGGTGTGGTTCAACATCGGCGTGAGGGGTGTCCCCCAGCAGGCCAGCGCCTGCTTCATCCTCGCGGTCGAGGACTCGATGCGCTCGATCCTCAACTGGTACACCGAGGAGGGGATCATCTTCAAAGGTGGTTCCGGCGCCGGGGTGAACCTCTCGCGCATCCGCTCGAGCTACGAGCCCCTCGAGGGCGGCGGCACGGCGAGCGGCCCCGTCTCGTTCATGCGCGGGGCCGACGCCTCGGCCGGCACGATCAAGTCCGGCGGCAAGACCCGGCGCGCCGCGAAGATGGTCATCCTCGACGTCGACCACCCCGACGTCGAGGAGTTCGTCTGGTGCAAGGCCCGCGAGGAGCAGAAGGCCCGCGTGCTGCGCGACGCCGGCTTCGACATGGACCTCGACGGCAAGGACATCACCTCGGTTCAGTACCAGAACGCCAACAACTCGGTGCGGGTCTCGGACGCCTTCATGGAGGCCGTGATCGCCGACGCCGACTGGGCGCTCACGGCCCGCCACGGTGGGGGCGTCGTGCGCACCGTCAAGGCCCGCGACCTGTGGCGCCAGATCGCCCAGGCGGCCTGGGAGTGCGCCGACCCCGGCCTGCAGTTCGACACGACGATCAACAAGTGGCACACCTCGCCTAACACCGCGCGGATCAACGGGTCGAACCCCTGCTCGGAGTACATGCACATCGACAACTCGGCGTGCAACCTGGCGAGCCTCAACTTGATGAAGTTCCTCCACGACGACGGCCGCTTCGACGTCGAGGCCTTCACGGCCGCGATCGACGTCGTCTTCACGGCCCAGGAGATCCTGGTCGGCTTCGCCGACTACCCGACCGAGAAGATCGGCGAGAACTCCCGTCGGTTCCGCCAGCTCGGACTGGGCTACGCCAACCTGGGGGCGCTGCTGATGGCCTCGGGCCACGCCTACGACTCCGACGCCGGCCGGGCCTGGGCCGCCTCGATCACGGCCCTCATGACCGGCCACGCCTACGCGGTGAGCGCGCGCACGGCCGGGCGCATGGGCCCCCACGAGGGCTTCGCCGAGAACGCCCAGGCGATGCTCGACGTGCTGCGCATGCACCGGGACGCGGCCTACCGCATCGACGAGCACCTGGCGCCGGCCGAGCTCCTCCAGGCCGCCCAGCGCGCCTGGGAGGACGCGGTCGACCTGGGGAGCCGCCACGGCGTGCGCAACGCCCAGGCATCGGTGCTCGCCCCGACCGGGACGATCGGCCTGCTCATGGACTGCGACACCACCGGCATCGAGCCCGACCTCGGCCTGGTGAAGTTCAAGAAGTTGGTGGGCGGGGGCAACATGGCCATCGTCAACCAGACGGTGCCGCGGGCCCTGGCCTCGCTCGGCTACTCGCCCGAGGAGGTCGCGGGGATCGTCGCCTACATCGACGAGAACAAGTCGATCGTGGGCGCGCCGGCCCTCAAGCCCGAGCACCTGCCGGTCTTCGCCTGCTCGATGGGTGACAACACGATCCACTACCTCGGTCACGTGAAGATGATGGGCGCGGTCCAGCCCTTCATCTCCGGGGCGATCTCCAAGACGGTCAACATGCCTGAGGACGCGACCGTCGACGACGTGGCCGACCTGCACCTCGAGTCGTGGCGGCTCGGGATCAAGGCCGTCGCCATCTACCGCGACAACTGCAAGGTCGGTCAGCCGCTCTCCACGGCGAAGAAGGACGACGCGCCCGCCCCGGGCGTCCTCGGCGGCGTGAGCGAGTCCGAGGTCGTCTCCCTCTACGGCAAGGTCGCCGAGCTCGAGGCGGCGTTGGCCGCCGCGCGCGACGAGAGCCCCTCGGTCGTGGTGGGCGCGGTGCGCGAGCGCCTGCCGCGCCGGCGCACCTCGTCGACCTTCGCCTTCCGCGTGGCCGACTGCGAGGGCTACGTCACCGTCGGCGAGTACGAAGACGGCCGCCCGGGCGAGGTATTCATCAAGGTCGCCAAGCAGGGCTCAACGCTCGCCGGGATCATGGACGCCTTCTCGATCTCGATCAGCCTCGGCCTCCAGCACGGCGTGCCGCTGCGCACTTACGTCCGCCAGTTCGCGAACATGAAGTTCGAGCCGTCAGGGATGACCGACGACGCCGATTTGCGCATCGCGACCTCGCTGGTGGACTACATCTTCCGCCGGCTCGCGCTCGACTATCTCACGCTCGCCGAGCGCGAGGAGCTCGGCGTCCTCTCGACGAGCGAGCGGATTCAGCCAACGTTGCCGACCGTCGCCGAGCAGGCGACCCCCGACGAGCCGCTGACCCAGCCGTCGCTGCTCGAGGTCACCGAGAAGCCGACCGAGCGGGTCGCGCCTTCGGCGCCCTCGGGGCCCACGCCGGGACTGATCGCACGCTCCGAGCAGCGCGACGCGCCCCTCTGCTACGCGTGCGGCAATCAGATGCAACGCGCCGGGTCGTGCTACGTCTGCTCGAGCTGCGGGGCGACGAGCGGATGCTCATGATGTGAGGTTTCGTCAAGTGACACGCCGAAATTTCACTAAGTGACATGGTCAATTTCACGAAGTGACACCGACGAGGCCGGCGGCCCCCCTTGGGGGCCGCCGCGCGATCTATCGCGTGAAGCGCTCGAACTCGTGTGCCTCTCTGGTGGTTGTAGACCGTGAGGGCACACTGAACACCGTGCACCGACTACGCGGTGCTTGTCGATGCAACTGCGTCCTCCGCCTAACCGGCCGCATTTGATTGTGCGACGACTGAGGTCACCGACCCACCTGATACGTCAAAGGTCCCGATTCTCGTAGTCCCGTCTGACAAGTACACGGGGATCGAGATGGAGGAGACGGCGGCCAGGTGTTGGTCCCATGCCACGGCCTCCTGAGGTGTCGTGACGTCTCCCCCTGACGCACTCTGGAGCTGAGCGTAGGACACGTAGCCAGTCTGACCATTGGTGGCGACGACCTGCACCAGGTCGGGAGGCGTCGCGGCTCCTAGCAAGGATCCGTAGGTCTGCCCGCTCGCGTTCACGCGCTGGGAGAAGTGCGGCGCTGTTCCCGCGACAACGTGCGCCTCGTTGGTCGATGGCACACCGATTCCCCACAGCGCACCGGCTCCCGTCCCGACGACAAGCCCTACAACGGCCGCCCCCCCGACGGCCAAGACACCCCACCGCGCGCCAACTTGCAACTTCACTCCTCGTGTCACGTGAACCTCCTCGCACACTGTGCTGAAGCGTAGCGACGCCCTACGTGTCGCGCTCGGCATGGCTCTCCGGACTCGTCGAATGATGTAGCCGTAGCGATGGTTCGGGCACAAGTTCGGAGACTCGTTCGCACTGCGCGGTGGTTGCATTTGTAGGTCGCAACTGAGGAGGAGGGGCTCTTGCACAATTACTCTCACCGCGCTCGAGCGGCATCCGTGGCGCTTGTTGCGGGGATCCTGGTAGGCGTCGGTGCGCACGCAGCGATCGCAGCGCAGGCTCAGAGCTCTTGGCAGGTGACGGGAACGGTGAACGGGTACACCTACGAGAATCGCGCGGTCGTCGACAACACGGGAACCGACGCCGCCACTTGGGACCAGACCACGAACTCTGTCAATGTGCCCTCGGGGTACATGGGTGTTTGGGCGGGGCTCTATGAGAGCAACGGGAGTCTGTGCAAGCAGTCTCCTTGGTACTACAACTCCGGATCCGCGGGCGGAATCGGTTATCCGACAAACGGCACGTACTGCGGGACGGGCAACTACTACAGCTACGGTGAGTCGAAGGCCTACACCGGAAGTGGGTATGTCGCGTATCACACGTACACCAGTCCCGAACTCGGTTTCCCGTAATCGCTCCGTCGTACTCCCCGAAAATGACGCGCTGGGATGCCTAGGCCGGCTACGTTTGCAGGGGTACCGGCCTTAAGCGGGCACTGGCGGAGACGTTAGGGAATCACCGCGTTGTTTGAGGAGCCCGTAGTTCCCGGCGTCCTCGTCGAAGGAAGGTAACGCTGGCACTGACTCACCTCCGCTTGACTTCTGCCGGGTGGTCGTGGGAGGGAATGTCGCCAAATGAAAGTTCCCGGCGACATTTCACGAAAGTTCATACATGATGTGAACGCTCACCACGTGACACGCCGAAATTTCACCACTTGACATGGTTTCTTTCATGAGGTGACACCGGTGTTTTCACGAGGTGACATCGGCGAGGCCGGCGGCCCCCTTTGGGGGCCGCCGTGGCGTCTCGCCCGTGACGCTACGGCACCGTCGCGCTACGC
>DASSZS010000009.1:0-26304 GCA_035702745.1 Acidimicrobiales bacterium
GGGGCGCGCCGCAGGCCCAACAGAAGTTGGCGTTGGCGTTGAGGATCTCCCCGCAGCGACGGCAGTTCACGGCGCTAAGACTAGTTAACCCCCGCCCGGCTCGCCGGGGCCGAGGCGAACCCTCTCAGTGGCCGGTCAGGGACTCGTAGCCGGCCGCGTCGAGCAAAGCGTCGTACTCCGCGCTCGAGACGACTTCGATCTCGCAGAGCCAGCCCTCCCCGTAGGGGTCGGCGTTGACGAGCTCGGGCGACTGGCGCAGAGCCTCGTTCACCGCGCGCACCGTCCCACTCACCGGCGCGTAGACCTCCGAGACGGACTTGGTCGACTCGACCTCGCCGAGCGTGCCGCCCACCCCCACCGCGTCGCCGACCTCGGGCAGGTCGACGAAGACCACGTCGCCGAGGGCGTCCTGGGCGTAGTCGGTGATGCCGACGCGCACCACGTCGCCGTCCCTCCTCGCCCACTCGTGGTCGTTGGAATAACGCAGCTCTCCTGGGATCTCCACGGCGCCAACTTACACAACCCGGCCGCGCCGAGCGGCCCGACCCTCGGCGAGGGCGCGCCGGGCGGGGCCGACGTAGCCGGCCGCGACGACCCAGGCCAGCGCGAGCCCGAGCACCCCGACGACGTAGCCCGCGACCCGGCCGTCGCGCTGCCACGCCGCGAGGGCCGCGTGGTGCGGGTTCGAGCACAACAGGAAGAGGGGGTACGTCGTCATCAGGGTGAACGTCGAGACCTTGCCCCAAAAGAGCACGTCGATCCGTCGTGCGCCGAGGGCGGCGATCACGAGGGTCACCGAAGAGACGAGCACCTCACGGGCCAAGGTGAGCCCGGCGAACCACCAGGGCACCGCTCCGACCACCGCGACCGACACCAACCCCGCAACGACCAGTATCCGGTCGGCCGTCGGGTCGAGGATCTTGCCGATGGCCGAGACCTGGTGGAGCCGTCGCGCGAGGTACCCGTCGACCCAGTCGGTGGCGCCGAGCACCCCGAGCAGCCAGGCCGCGACGGCGCGATGATCGGTCGCGAGCACCACCACGAGGTAGACCGGGATCGCGAGCAGGCGCAGCGCCGTGACGGCGTTCGCCCAGGTGACCCAGCCTGCGTCGCTCGCCTCGTCGGGCGCGGCCACCTAGGCGACGGTGACGGACTCGTCCAGGTAGACGTCCTGGACGGTGCGGATGACCTCCGCGCCCTCGACGAGCGGTCGCTGGAAGGCCTTGCGACCGACGATCAGCCCCTGTCCCCCGGCCCGCTTGTTGATGACCGCGGTGCGCACGGCGTCGGCCAGGTCGTCCTCGCCCTTGGACTCCCCGCCGGAGTTGATCAGCCCGATCCGACCGGCGTAGCAGTTGACGACCTGCCAGCGTGTGAGATCGACCGGGTGATCGGTCGTGAGCTCGCTGTAGACGCGCGGGTCGGTCTTGCCGAACTTGAGCGCGGTGTAGCCACCGTTCACCGTGGGCTGCTTCTGCTTGATGATGTCGGCTTCGATCGTCACGCCCACGTGGTTGGCCTGGCCGGTGAGATCGGCCGCCACGGCGTAGTCGACGCCGTCGTGCTTGAAGGCGTCGTTGCGTAGGTAGCACCAGAGCACCGTGAACAGCCCGGCGCGGTGGGCCTCGGCGAAGGCCGCCGACACCTCCTCGATCTGGCGGGGGGACTCGGGCGAGCCGAAGTAGACGGTCGCGCCCACCCCCACCGCGCCGAGGTCGACCGCCTGGCGCACCGAGGCGAAGGGGCGCTGGTCGTAGGTGTTGGGGTAGCGCAGCAGGTCGTTGTGATTGAGCTTGACGATGAAGGGGATCTTGTGGACGTAGCGGCGCGCGACGATCCCGAGGCCGCCCAGGGTCGTGGCGATGGCGTTGCACCCCGCCTCGATGGCCAGGTCGCAGAGGCGCGCGGGGTCGAAGTACTCGGGATTGGGCGAGAAGCTCGCCGCGGCCGAGTGCTCGATTCCCTGGTCGACCGGGAGGATCGACAGGTAGCCGGTTCCGGCCAGACGGCCGTGGTTGTACAAAGTGCCCAGGTTGCGCAGCACCGCCGGCGGGCGGTCGCTCGCGACGAAGACCCGCTCGAGGAAGTCTGGGCCGGGCAGGGTCAGGCGGTCCTTGGGGAATGCGTTCGCGCTGTGGCCGAGGAGGTCCTCGGCCTCGTCGCCGAGCAGTGACGCGATGTCCATGGCTCGACACTACCTCCGGACCGGATTCCGGTAGGGGCCTCGGTACGCTGGCGCGATGGACGAGGCGTATCGCGACTCCCTCTCGCGGCGCCTGCGCGCCGTGCACCACCTCTACCGTGAGGCCTGCGACACGATGAGCCTCGAGCAGATCAACGCGGTAAGCGCCCCCACCACCTTGCCAATCGCCTTCTCCCTCGTCCACCAGCTGCTCATCGAGGACGGGAGCCGAGCTCTATGCGGGGGTCCAGCCCCCCTATGCGAGCCCACCGCCCTCGAACCGCTCGGGCTCGCGCTCACCGACAACGGCAAGGAGCGCCCGGTCGCAGAGATGATGGCCCAGCGCATCGGCGACTACCGCGCCTTTCGCGAGCTGCAAGAGCGGGTCTTTTCCGCCACCGAGGCCTACGTGGACGCCGTCGCGCCGGCCTCGCTCGATGAGGTTCTCGTCGCGGCCCCCTATCCCGAGCGCCTCGCCCACACCTTCTCCGCCCTCGTGGGCGCCGAGCGGGGTATCACGCTCTCGGACGCCCTCGAGTGCTGGATCTACCAGCACGCTTTACGCCACCTCGGCGAGATCGAGCACGCCCGATCCCTCGTCGGTCTCGGGGGGATGACCAGCTAGTCGTCCCGGCGCTTGGTGGACGTGGGGGTCGCGCGCCGCTTGCGGTTCTTGCGCACCGCGTGACCGACCTCGCCCAGGCGCGCGGCAGCGTCGTAGGCGTCGGGCTCGACCGCCACGATGCGCGCGAAGAGCTCGCGCGCGTTCGTGGTGTCGCCCGCCCGGTCGTAGACGTCGGCCAGTGCGTACCACAGCCGGACGTGGCGGAAGGAGGGGTTGCGCAACTTCTTCGCGGCCCCGGCCTTGACGAGCAGGTCGATCGCCTCGGGAAAGCGCCGCTCGTCGGCCCACGCGCCCGCGAGCACGATGCGCGCCTCGGCGAGCACGTCGGCCGAGGGCTCGGACTCGACGATCTCGGCGTAGACGCGCTCGACGGCGCGCGCGTGGCGCAGGGCCCGCTCGGCGTCCATCACTAGTGGCAGGTGCTCGGCGTCCCCGGTGATCTCGAAGTGCGCGCGCAGCTGGACCCGCGCGATCGCCCAGCGCTCGGCCCGATAGGCGGCGAGTCCCGCGAGTTCGCGTACCGCAGCCACCCCCGGCACGAGGTCGGCGACGGCGCGCGCGTGGCGCAGGGCCTCTTCGTAGCGGTGCCGGTCGTAGGCCTCGGCGGCCTTGGTCAGATCCGTCACCGCACGCTCGCGCGCGTGGGCCGTGCCGATGAAGGCGCGGCGCACCTCGCTCGCCACGTCGCCGGGCAGCGCGTAGGGCGCGCGAGCCCGACGGGGCTCACTCGTGGTTTCACGCCGGGGCCCATCTTCGCGTACCCACTCAGCCATGGGCGCGGGCGCGGCGGCGTTCGCTCGTGGCAGCGCCGGTCGCTCGTCCTCGCCGATGGCCGCGGCACCGCGACGAGCAAGTCCACCCCAGCCCTTTTCACGCCCCGCGCGTTCGATCGCTTCGCGGCGGCGCTCCTCCGGCGACACCGGCCGGGGACGGCGCGACGTTGGACCCGAGCGTGCCCGTGAGGGCCGGAACTCCTCGCGGCCCGGCCCGGAACTCGAGCGTGCGTCACTCCGCTCACCCGAGGGTCGCGCGGGGCGTCCCGGGCGCTCGGCGTCACGAGGACCGCGAGGGCGGCCATCGGAGCGCTCGTCGTAGGGGCGAGGGGGTCGTCCCTCACGGGACTCGTAGGGGCGTCGCGAGCCGCTCGAGGGCCGCGCGGGGCGTCCCGGACGTTCGGCGTCACGAGGACCGCGAGGTCGTTCGTCGTAGGGGCGGGCCGGTCGGCCCGGACGCTCGGTGTCGCGCGGACCGCGAGGGCGGCCATCGGAGCGCTCGTCGTAGGGGCGAGGGGGTCGTCCCTCACGGGACTCGTAGGGGCGTCGCGAGCCGCTCGAGGGCCGCGCGGGGCGTCCCCCGGACGAGCCCGCCGGGCGTCCGGTCCGACCCGTGCCGCTCGAAGGGCGCGGAGAACCGGGTCGTCGCGGGGGTTTTGCGGGAGCCACGCACCAGTCTACCCCTGCGCCTTCGCTGTCCCCGCTGGCGTCCTCGCGCACCCACTGGGCGAAGGGCCGGGGGGCGACTCGAGAACAGAGATCTGGGCGTTACGCCAGGTGTGCGCGCGGGACGATCACGGCGTCGAGGGCCACGACGCCACAGCCCTCGGCGCGCACGAGCACGGGGTTGAGCTCGATTTCGTCCAGTTCGTCGCTCGCTTCGAGCGTGCGCGCGAGCACCGTCACCGTCGTGACGAGCGCCTCCACGTCGAGGACCACGTCCCCACCGACCAGGGTCCCAGCGAGTCGCAGCCCCTCCAGGGCGCGCCGGACCTCGGCCCGCCCGGCCGCGGCGCCCACGACGGCGACGTCGCGGATTGACTCGACGGTCCCCCCGCCCGAGCCCACGACCGTGATCACCCCCCACGCCGGGTCTCGCCGGGCGCTCACGATCGCCTCGGCGCCACCGCTGAGCGCCTCTTCGACGAGGACCCCCTCAACGCGGGCTCCCGGGGCCGAGGCCCGGACCCGAGCGAGCAATCGGTCGAAGGACAAGGCGAGGTCCGACGGCTCCCCGACCACGGCCACGCCCCCGATCGCGGCCTTGTGCACGATGTCGGCGGAGGAGACCTTGAGCACCACTGGATAGCCCAACGCGGCCGCCGCGTCGCGTGCGCCGGCGAGGTCGCCCACGAGACGGCTCGCCGGAACCGCGATCCCGACTTGCGCGAGAAGCCCCTTAGCCGCACGCTCGCTCATCGGGGCCCCGTCGCCCACGCGCAGGGCCACGCCGGGAGCAGCGGGCTCGCGCGCGGCCCGAGCGCGTCCCGCTTCGCCCAGGTCCACCAGGCGGCCCAGTGCCCGCAGCGCCCGCTCCGGGGAGCGAAAGAGCGCCACGTCGGCGTTGAGGATCGTGAGCACGTTCTCCTCGGGCAGAGCGCAGTCCCCGCCCATGATCGTGTAGAGCACCGGCTTGGGCGCCCCCGCAATCGCCGGCACCAGCGCGCCGATCTGCTGGGCGCCCTGAAGGGGGGAACCGGGCATCACCGCGAGCACGACCCCCGCCACCTCGGGCGCGTCGAGCAAGACCGTCGTCGCCCGCGCGTAGAGGCTGGGGTCGTTCAGGCCCGACGCGGTGATATCGACGGGGTTCTCCGCGACCGCGAACGGGGGGAGCTCTGCCGTCAGGGCGCGGGTGGCCCCCTCGCTCAACGTGGCGAGCGAGAGCCCCCACGCGTCGCCGAGGTCGAGCGAGAAGGTTTTCATCGCGCCCGAGTCGGTGACTAGGCCGATGCCGCGTCCACGGGGCGTCGGGCACTTGGTCAGGACGTCAGCCAGGTCGATCAACTCGTCGATCGACTCGAGGACCACGACGCCCTCGGCCGAGAGGACCGCACGCGTCGCCGCGTAGTCGCCCGCCAGGGCCCCGGTGTGGGTGATCGACGCACGTCGGGCGCGTTCGCCACGCCCGAGGTGCACGACGATGACCTCGACCCCGCGTTCGCGAGCCCGCCGGGCCGCCGCGAGAAACTCCCCGGGCTGGCGAATCTGCTCGACCAGCATCGCCACCACGGCCGTGGCGTCGTCGTCGACGAGCGCGTCGAGGTAGTCCTCGATCCCGATCACCGCCTCGTTGCCGGTGGAGACGGCGTAGGTGACCGTGACGTCCTTGGCCATCGCCGCGTAGGTCAGCGCGAGGGTCATCGCACCGCTCTGGGCGACGATGCCGAGGCCCCGGGGGCGAGTCCGCCGGTTCGGCGAGGCGTCGCCGAAGGTGAGGGGAACCCGGTCGACGAAGTTGACGAGCCCCAGGCAGTTCGGACCCGCCAGGGCGAGGCCGTGCTCGCGCGCGAAGGCCGCCAGGGCGCGCTGGTCGTCGGCCCCCCCGGGTCCGGTCTCGGCGTAGCCCGAGGAGAAGACTACGGCACCACCCACACCTCGTCGGACGAGGGCCTCCAGCGCTTCCGGCACGGCCGCGCGCGGGATCGCGAGGATGGCGGCGTCCACCCCCTCGGGCAACTCGTCGATCGAGTGCAGGCAGGTCCGACCGCCGATGGACTCGCGCGACGGGCTCACGGGGTAGACCTCGCCGGTGAAGCCGAAGCGTTCGAGCAGCACCAGTGGCGCGCCCCCGACCGAGGTCGCCACGTCCGAGGCGCCCACGACCGCCACCGACCGCGGCCGCAGCAGGCGCCCAAGGGTGACGGGGTCCACCCGCGCGCGAGGCGCCGACTCAGTCGCCACGGGCCTGGTCGGCCTGCGCGCCCAACCCGGGCCGGAAGCTCTTCGTATCGAGGAAGCCCTCGAGGCCGCGCTGCTTGGACCGCTCCGGGTCGGTGAGGATCCCCTGGTCGAACTTGGCGTAGAGGAACTCCTCGGCGTCGTCCCAGGCCATGAGCCGGGCCTTGCGGAACCCGCCCTTGGCCGCGCGCATCACCGCCGGGCTCACCGCGGCGAGCTTGTGGGCGACCTCGATCGTGCGCTCGCGTAGCCGTTCGCGCGGTACCGCCTCGTTCACCAGGCGCATCTCGGCGGCCCGCACGCCGTCGATCGGCTCACCGGTCATGATCAGCCACAGGGCGTCGCGGGTCGAGACCGTCTCGGCCAGCGAGCGGCTGACCAGTCCACCCGGCGGGATGCCCCAGTTGACCTCGGAGAGGCCGAAGACCGCGTCCTCGGCCGCGATGGCGAGGTCGCAGCACACGAGGGGCGTGATGGCCCCGCCGAAGCACCAGCCGTTCACCATGGCGATGGTCGCCTTGGGGTAGTTGATGAGCCGACGCCACTGCCACTCGGCGCTCTCTCGCCGCACTCGCGTCTGGACGTGGGCCGGGGCCCGGTCGACGTCGCGGAAGTACTCCTTCAGATCCATCCCGGCCGACCACGACTCCCCCGCACCGGTCAAGACGACGACTCGAACGCGGTCGTCGGCCTCGAGGCGCTCGAGGGACTCGGTCATCTCGACGTTGAGCGTCGGGCTCATGGCGTTGCGCTTCTCGGGCCGGTTGAACGAGAGCCACCCGATGCCGTCGTCGACCTCGACGCGCACCGTCCCCTTCGCCGTCGTCCAGACCGTCGCCTCGGACTCCGCCATGCGCCCCCCCTCCACGGTCGTTCGACCGGCGGCGTCGGTGTGCCGCGTGTAGCAAGGTACCTGATACAGGGGCGGCCCACAAGCGGCCCAACCTCCCCGGACCGCGGGGCGCCCGTTGGTACGCTCGGGCCGTGACTCGACCGACGACGACCGCCGCGGGTGACCCTCCCCAGGCCCGTTTGACGTACCTGGTCAAGCAGCTCGAGCGGGCGATTCGGATCGCCATGGACGACATCACCCGCGAGTTCGGCCTCACCCCCATCCAGTACACGGCCCTCAGCGTGCTCGTGCGAAACCCGGGCATGTCCTCGGCCCAACTCGCCCGACGGAGCTTCGTGAGCCCCCAGGCCTGCTACGAGATGATCCTCATCCTCGAGCGCAACGGGCTGGTCACCCGCACCCCCACCACGGCGAACCGCCGCGTGCTCGGCATCGCCGTCACCCGGCGCGGGCAGGGCGTCCTCACCAAGTGCGACCGGCGCATGGACGAGCTCGAGGGGCGCATCTTCGCCACCCTCGGCTGCGACGAGCGTCGACAGTTCCGCGACGCCCTGACGCGCTGTCTCACCTCGATCTATCCCGAGATCCGTCGCCCGCTCTGAGCGACACCACGGGGGCGAGCGCTACTTCTCGCGGACCCGGTAGCCGACCGGCAATAGCTCGAAGCGGGTCTTGTCGCGCACCAGCCCCCACACACCCCCGGGCTGCCACAGCGCGACCGCGACGGCGAGGGCGCCGAAGATGATCAGGTACCAGGCGCCCAGTCCCTGGAGCGTCTGGTAGAGCACGAAGTAGACGATCGTGCCGATGATCGGACCCTCGACCGTGCCGATGCCGCCGATGATCGTGGCGAAGAGCATCTCGGCCAGCCAGTTTATGTTGAACGCGTTGCCGGGCTGGACGAAGGGCTGGCTGATCGCGAGCACCGCCCCGGCCGCGCCGCAGCCCATGGCGGCGATAACGAAGATCCACCGACGCGTCGAGGTGACCTTGGCCCCCGAGCTGCGCGCGGCGGTCTCGCTGTCGCGCATCGAGGCGAGCACCAAGCCGAGCCGCGAGCGCAGAAGCAGGTACGTCCCGACACTCACCACGAGGGCCGTCAGCCACGTCGCGAGGTACGAGTCGTGGTTGTACTCGGTCGGGCTGAGGCTGGTGAGGCCCGGCATCGGCCGGCCGGTGCCGCCGCCCAGGTACGAGATCGACAAGATGACGAGCATGGCGCTGTCGGCCACGACCCAGGTCGCCACCGAGAAGTAGCCCCCGCGCAGTCGAAAGAGCAGGAAGGTCACCGGCACGGCGATGACCCCGGCGATGAGGGCCGCCAGCGGGATGGCCGCGAACGGGTTCATCCCCTTGAGAGCGAGGTAGAGCAACGCGTACGAACCGAGCCCGATGAACCCCTGCTGGCCGATGGAGACCATCCCGGCGTAGCCGGCGAGCAGGTTCCACATCGTGGCCAAGATCAGCAGCAAGAAGAAGTTGTTGAGCACCGACACCCACGCGGCGGGCAGGATCCACGGGGCCGCGCTGAAGAAGGCCGCGACGACCACCGTGCCACCGACGAGCATCGCCGGGTGGTAGTTGGCCCGCACCACGGTTCGCCCGACGTCGGGCACCAGGGTCGCACTCACGTCAGGGCCTCCTTCTTGCCGAAGAGGCCCTGGGGCCGCAGCGCGAGGATCGCGAGGAAGAGGAGGTGGCCGGCGAGGACCTGGTAGGCCGGGTTGTAGTGAGCCCCGATCTGTTGGGCCACCCCGAGCAGGATCCCACCGATGAGAGTCCCCCACAGCGAGCCGATGCCCCCGATCACCACCGCCTCGAAGGCGTAGAGCAGGACCTGGGAGCCCCCGGTCGTCGGGGTCAGCTCGGTCAAGATGCCGTAGGAGATGCCCGCCAGGGCGACGGTCGCCACCGCGATGGCCGCCGCGATGCCAAAGATGTGCCGGTAGTTCGCCCCGCAGATCTGCGCGGCCTCACGATCGTCAGAGACGGCGCGGATCAGCCGGCCGGTGCTCGTCTTCGATAGGTAGACCTGCAGGACCCCGAGGACGGCCACGGCCACGATGAGCACCACCAGCTGGAACCACGATACGTAGATGACCGAGTTGACCTGCCACGAGTTGCCGATCAGCGAGCCGATGTTCACCGACTGGCCGTTCGCCGTATAGATCTCGAGCAGGAGGTTCTCGATCAGCACTGACAGGCCGAAGGTCACGAGCAGGGTGGTGAGCGGGCTCCGGTCGAGGGCCGCTTGCAAGAGGGTGCGCTGGAGCACGTAGCCGACCAGGGCGAAGATCGGCACCACCACGACGAAGCCCCAGACCTCGGCGATGTGCAGGTGGGGCACCAGAAAGACGGCGGTGTAGCCCGCCACGACGGCGATATCGCCGTGGGCCAGGTTGATGATCCGCATGACCCCGAAGAGCAGGGAGAGCCCACAGGCGAACAGGGCGTAGAAGCCCCCGAAGAGAATCCCCTGGACGAGTACGTTGGTCCAGGTCACGACGGCCCCCCCGGCTGACTGTGGTGGAGGTCGGCCCCGAAGTAGGCCTCTTCGATGTCGCGCGCGCTCAGCTCGTCGGGCCGTCCCTCGAGCGAGGTTCGCCCCTCGAGCAGGCAGTGCACCCGGTGGGCCACCTTCAGGCCCTGGCTGACGTCTTGCTCCACGAGCAAGACGGCGACGCCCTGGGCCACGATGGAGGGGATCACCTCGTAGATCCGCTCGATGACGATGGGGGCGAGGCCGAGTGATACCTCGTCGAGCATGAGGACCCGGGGGTTCGCGACCAGGGCCCGGCCGATCGCCACGGCCTGCTGCTCGCCGCCGGAGAACTGCGCGACGCTCGCGCGCCGACGCTCGCGCATCCACGGGAAGATCTCGTAGACGGCCCCGATGTCGAAGGATCCCGTGAGCGCCTTGTGGGCCCCGACGAGCAGGTTCTCCTCGAGAGTCAGCGACCGGAAGAGCCGTCGCCCCTCGGGCACTAGGGAGATCCCCCGGCGAACCCTCTCGTGGGCCCCCAGCCGGGAGACGTCCTCGCCGGCGAAGCGCACGACGCCGGCGCTCGGGCGATGGAGGCCGGCGATGGTGCGCAGCAGGGTCGACTTGCCCGCCCCGTTGGCCCCCACCACGGCCAGCACTTCGCCCTCGGCCACGTGGAGCGACACGTCGTCGACCGCGCAGAGCTGGCCGTGGTGGACGACGAGGCCCTCGACGTCGAGCAGGGCGCTCACGACGCGGCCTCGTTGATGATCGCGCCGCCCAGGTACACCCGTCGGACCGCCTCGGAGTTGAGGACCTCCTGGGGCGGGCCGTCGGCAATCAGCTCACCGCCCGCGAGGCAGACCAGCCGGTCGACCGTCGAGAGCAGGGCCCGCACGACGTGTTCGATCCAGACGATCGTCACCCCCACGGCGCGGATGCCGCGGATCACCTCGGTCAGCTCAACGACCTCGAGGTCGGTGAGCCCGCCCGCGATCTCGTCGAGCAGTAGCAGCTCGGGCCCCGTCGCCAGGGCGCGGGCCAGCTCCAGGCGCTTGCGGTGCAGCAGGCCGAGCGCCCCCGCGGGCCGGTTCGCGAGGTTGATGAGCCCGGTGCGTTCGAGCGCGTCGAGGGCCCTGTCGGACCCCTCGCGCCCGTGCACCCGCGCCCCCTGATGGACCGCAACGAGGGCGTTTTCGAACACCGACAGGTGCTCGAAGGGCTGGGGGATCTGGTAGGTCCGACCGATCCCGGCCCGGCACCGAGTGGCCACCGCCGCGCGGGTGATGGGGCGGCCCTTGAAGAGGATCTCCCCCGCGTCGACCCGGACGTCGCCCGCGATCATCGAGAAGAGCGTCGTCTTACCCGCTCCGTTGGGCCCCACGATGCCGACCGCGTCCCCCGCCTCCAGTTGGAGGGATACTCCAGCGGCCACCACCACCTGACCGAAACGCTTCGAGACGCCCTTCAACTCGAGGAGGGACACGGTCGACTAGTCCGGGTGCGCGGTGCTCGTACGGGTGGGTCCGACTAGGGGTTGGTCGGCTCCAGAGGCGCCTGGATGGGGATGTGCGGGTTGAGCGAGTTGTCGACCACGTAGGGCGACCATGGCCACTTCTTGCCCCCGACGAGCTTGGTCGAGCCCGGCTTCCACTGGATCCCCACCGGCTTGATGATCCCGATCCCCTTCGCCGGCGCGGTCTTGGCGGAGAAGTTCAGCGGACCGCACATACCGACGTAGTTGACCTCCTTGAGGGCGTTGGCGACGGCGTGACGGTCGTGGGGGTTCCTCACCTTCTTCAGCGCCTCGACGACGATCTCGAAGAGCGAGTACGTCGAGCCCATCGACTGAACCCACTGGGTCTTGGTGACCTGTTGGTAACGGGCGGCGAACTTCGCCGCCGTCATGCCCGTCAGCGACGACTTGTACGGCGAGTTCGGCGTCCACCAGGCGTCGGTCGCGATGTTCTTCGACAGCTCCCCGAGCGCGTAGACGTCAGTCGGGAAGAGCATGACCTTGGCGACGGTCGCCAGCTTGGGCTTGAACCCCTGCTGGTGGGCCTGCTTCCAGAAGGTGTTGAAGTCGGGCGGCAGTGGCGCGTTGACGTAGAAGTCGCACGGCTTGCCGTTGGATCCCGCCTTGAAGGTCTGGATCATCGAGGTGTAGTCGGTGGTGCCGTCGGTGTAGGCGCCGCCGAAGACCTCCACCCACTGCCCGTGACCCTCCGCCTGGCTGATCGCGTTGAGCGTCGGGGGCCACGCGGCCGCGAAGGCGTTGCCGTCAGCGTCGTTGGGGAACATGGCGGCGTAGACGTTGGAGGCGTGGAGCCGCTTTTTGATCTTCAGCCACATGGGCATGAAGGTGCCGACGAACTCGGGTATCCCGAAGAAGTACATAGTGCAGTACTTCGGCGGCGTGCCCACGGCGTTGCCGGTCGGGCCGATCGAGTTCGACGGGTTGACCCCGCTCCACCAGGCCTCCCACGGGCAGACCGTCGAGACGCACGGGATGCCCGCCTGCTCGCAGACCGCCGAGACCGGGATGGTCGTCTCGGGCGCCGAGGACGTGACCACGATGTCCACCCCCGTGGACTGGATGAGCTCAGTCGTCACCTGGCTAGCCACCGAGGGGTTGGACTGGCTGTCCTTGACGGTGATCTCGAACTTGTAGGTCTTGCCGCCGATCTTCATCCCCTTGGAGAAGACGCCCGACGCCTTGACCAGGCTGATGACGTAGTTGTCGGGTCCGGCGAAGTCCGCGAGAGCGCCCGTCTTGGGGGTGACGTAGCCGATCTTGATGACGTTGGACGTGCTCGTGGCCCCGGCCGCCGCGGCCTTGGCCAGGCTCGCCACCCCACCGGCGAGAGCCGTCGCCCCGATCGCCTTCAGCCCGAGGCGTCGCCCGAACTCCACGCTGCCCCACCCCGGGATGACGAGGCCCTCGTCCCCGTGTGTCTGCTCACTGCTCATGGTGTTGCCCCCCTCGCACGAATGTCATTTCTTAGCACGCGGCGCCCCTCGCCACGTGGTCACTGCCGCCCCAACCGCCGCTCGACCGCTCACTTCGACTCCGCCAACTCTTCTCGTCTCATCTCTTCCAGGATGCGACGCGCCGCCAGGGCGCCGCGGTCGATCTTGATCGAGACCTCGGTCGTCTCGCGCCCCTCGTCGAGGCGCGCCTGCAGGACGTTGAGCGCATCCACGTCCTCTTGGACGACTCCGGCCTGCATCTTGGCCAAGAAGTCGTCCACCGTGCGGTCCTCGACCGCAAAGTCCCGCGACAGGGCCCAGAAGTTCCACACCGTCCGCTCCGTCGCCGGGGTGAGTCCGTAGAAGATCTTCATGTGGAAGGCGTGGTCGTCGGTGCCGTCCGGTAGCGGCGGGCGTCCGGTCGGCGCGAGGCGCGAGTTGAGCTGGTAGAACCCCGGCGGGTGGTACTCGATGTCCTGCCACCGGTCCACGGGGCCCTCCAGGCCGGTCGTGTTCGCGTAGAACGGCGGGCAGACGACGCCGGTCATGTGGCGGTACACCTCGACGCGACGCGCCGTCTCGTCGACCTCCACCTCGATCGGGGTCTCGGCGACCTCCGGGGTGCCGATCGAGCCCGCGTGCAGGAAGGTCTCGTGGGACAGGTCGAGCAGGTTATCCACGAGCAGACCGAAGTTGGCCTTGATCGCGGCGACCCCGGCGATGACGGCCCGCTGCTCGGACGCCTCGAGCCACGGCGCGTCGGGCAGACGCGTGAGGTCGGGTTCGCCGACACCCATCCAGATGAAGACCCACGCGCCGCGCTCGACCAGCGGGTAGGTGCGCACGTGCAGCCGACCCGGGATCCGGTCCTGGCCGGGCACCGAGACGCACGAGCCCGCAGCGTCGAAGGTGAAGCCGTGGTAGCCGCACACGAGCTGCTCCCCGACGACCCGACCCCGCGAGAGCGGGTACCCCCGGTGCGGACAGGTATCGCGCAGGGCGACCACCGCGCCCGCGTGGTTGCGGTACAACGCGACGTGCTCGCCCAGGATCGTCCGCCCAATCGGCCGGTCGGTCAACTCGGCCGCGAGCGCCGCGACGTACCAGCGCTGGCGAATGAACACTCCCTGTCTCCCCCCAACGAACTCCGGAGCGAGATGGACGTCGTCGGCCATCGGCTGGAGCCGACGCTAGTGACTGTGTGCTATTGAGTCAAGTACGTTGAGATAGAAAGGGGGCCCAATGGGACTCATGGACGGCGCGCCCTGGGGGGGCCAGATCTTCACCGGCGGGTGGGTCGCCGGATCGGGCGGCGAGTACCGCGTCATCGAGCCCGCGACCGGCGACGCACTCGGATCCGTCGGCCTCGCCACGCCCGCCGACGTCACCGCGGCGGCGGCCCGGGCCGTCGAGGCCCAGCAGGCCTGGGCCGAGCTCGCCTTCAATCAGCGCGCGGCGGTGCTGCGCCGGGCCGGCGACGTCTTCGCCGCGAATCACCCCGAGATCGCCGAGTGGATCGTCCGCGAGTCCGGCGCGATCGGGCCCAAGGGCGACCTCGAAGTCCACGTCGCGGCCGAGGAGTGCTACGAGGCCGCAGCCATCGCCTCGCACCCGATCGGCGAGATCCTGCGCTCGGAGATGCCCCGACTGAGTTTCAGCCGTCGGGTGCCCGTGGGCGTGGTGGGCGTGATCGCGCCGTTCAACTTCCCCCTCATCTTGTCGATCCGCTCGGTCGCCCCGGCCCTCGCGCTGGGCAACGCCGTGATCTTGAAGCCCGACCCGCGCACCGCCGTATGCGGCGGAGTGGCCCTGGCGCGCGTCTTCGAGGAAGCCGGTCTGCCGGCCGGGCTCTTCAGCGTCCTGCCCGGGGGCGCCGACGTCGGCGAGGCGCTCGTGGTCGAGCCGTCGGTCCGGGTCATCGCCTTCACGGGCTCGACGGCCGCCGGCCGCACCGTCGGGGCTCTCGGAGCCCAACACCTCAAGCGCGTCCATCTCGAACTCGGTGGGAACTCCGCCCAGATCGTCATGGGCGACGTCGACGTGGAGAGGGCCGCCTCGGTTGGGGCCTTCGGCTCGTTCTTCCACCAGGGCCAGATCTGCATGACGACCGGGCGCCACATCGTGGACGCGACGATCGCGAACGACTACGCGGCGGCCCTGGCCGAGCACGCCAAGAACCTGCCGGTGGGCGACCCCAAGACCGGTCAGGTCGCCCTCGGTCCGCTGATCGACGAGCGCCAGCGCGACCGGGTGCACGCCATGGTCTCGGACACCGTGGCGGCCGGCGCCACGGTCGCGGCCGGTGGCTCCTTCGAGGGGCTCTTCTACAAGCCGACCGTCCTCACCAACGTGCCGCTCAGCGCGCCGGCCTACGCCGAAGAGGTCTTCGGCCCGGTCGCGCCCGTCGTGCCCTACCACTCGATCGACGAGGCCGTGGCCCTCGCCTCGGCCTCGCCCTACGGACTGAGCTTCTCGATCCTGGCCGGCGACGGGCTGAAGGCGCTCGAGGTGGCCGGGCGCATCCCCTCGGGGGCGATCCACATCAACGACATGACCGTGGCCGACGAGGCCACGATCCCCTTCGGCGGATTCGGCGTCTCGGGGAACGGCTCGCGCATGGGCGGCCTCGCCAATCTCGAGGCCTACACCGAGCGTCAGTGGGTCACCGCCCAGAGCGAGCTGCCCGCCTACCCCTTCTAGAGCCCTCGCTCGCGGGCTCAGTCGCCCCCGAGGTCGATGCTGGAGAGGTCGACGTAGTTGCGCGCCAGGGTCTCGGTGGCCGAGCGAACGGACACGGCCTGGCGCAGCCGGGCGAGCTGGACGCCGTTCTCGAAGTCGTCGCTCGGGTGGGGGTGGAGCATCTGGGTCATATAGGTCGAGAACTCCTCGGCCCGCCAGATCCGTCGCAGGCACGCGTCGGAGTACGCGTCGAGGAGTCGGCCGTCACCCTCGTGCACCTGGGCCACGAGGGCCGGCGCGAGCCGACGCACGTCGGCGAGCGCGAGGTTCATCCCCTTGGCCCCCGTGGGCGGCACGATGTGGGCCGCGTCCCCGGCGAGCACGAGACGCCGGTAACGAAGGGGGGCGCGCACGATCGAGCGCATCGCCGTGAGCGAGCGCTCAACGACCGGGCCCTGCTCGATCGTGGGCATCTCGGCGGTCGCGAGACGGGCGTTGAGCTCGCTCCAGATCCGGTCGTCCGACCAGTTCTCGAGCGACTCGCTCGGGTCGACTCCGAGGTAGAGGCGGCTGATGGTCGGCGAGCGCATTGAGTAGAGGGCGAAGCCCCGCTCGTGGCGGCAGTAGATCAGCTCCTCGGTCGCCGGCGCCGCCTCGGCGAGGATGCCCAGCCACGCGTAGGGATAGGTGCGCGTGGCGACGCTGAAGACCCCCTCGGGCACGCACCGGGCCGCCACGCCGTGGGCGCCGTCGGCGCCCACGACCCAGTCGGCCTCGACCCGCACCGGTCCCTCGGGACCCGTCGCGATCACGACGGGCCGGTCCTGGCCGAGCCCCTCGATCGCCTCGACCTCGGTCTCGAACAGCAGGGGGCGGCCCGACTCGAGGCGCAGTCGGTTGAGGTCCTTCACGAGCTCGGTCTGGCCGTAGACCGTGATCGGGTGACCGTCGTAGAGCTCGGAGAGCGGGACGCGATGTGACCGGCCTTCGAAGCGCAGCTCGATGCCGTGGTGCACGAGGCCCTTCTCGCGCATCCGCTCGCCCACCCCGATTCCGGCGAGGAAGTTGGCGATCCCGTACTCGATGACCCCGGCCCGCACGCGCTGTTCGACGTAGGCGCGGCTGCGCCGCTCCAGCACGAGGGTCTCGACTCCGGCACCCTCGAGGAGGTGTCCCAGCACGAGACCGACCGGGCCCGCACCGACGATGGCCACCGGAACTCGAATCGACTCCACGCGCCCTCCCGCTCGCCGCAGAACCTACCGCGAGCGACCTGGGGGTGTTTGCCAGGTGCCCTGCGACGTGCCACAGTGGGTGGGCCACGGCGTCCGCGCTAAGGCGTGGGCCGCGTAACCGGAGGACCTATGGCCGTCGTCGTCACGAACACGCCCCGGACTCCGCTCACTCTGGTCGAGGAGTTCGCGGTCCTCGGGGTCGCTACCGTCCACGAGGCGCAGGGCCGCACCGGGCTGCTCCACCACCGTCTGCGGCCGATCTACCGGCCCATCCACGTCACGGGCACCGCCCTCACCTGCGAGGTCGCCCCCGGCGACAACTGGTCCATCCACGTCGCGGCCGAGCAGGCCCGCCCCGGCGACGTCCTGGTCGTCACGCCCACGAGCCCGTGTGACGACGGCTACTTCGGTGAGCTGCTCGCCACGAGTCTCCGGGCCCAGGGGGTACGCGGCCTCGTCATCGACGCGGGCGTGCGCGACGTCGCCGAGCTCACCGCCATGGGATTCCCCGTCTGGTCGAGGACGGTGAGCGCCCAGGGAACCGTGAAAGAGACCCCCGGCAACGTTCAGACCCCCGTGGTCGTCGCCGGACAACGCGTCGAGCCGGGCGACCTCATCGTCGCCGACGACGACGGCGTCGTCGTCGTCGCGCGCACCCGGGCCGAGGAGGTGCTTGAGGCCGCGCGGGCCCGCGAGGCCAACGAGGCCGTCAAGCGCGCCCGCCTCGCCGCGGGCGAGCTGGGGCTCGATCTCTACGCGATGCGCGAACGCCTCAGCGAACGGGGCCTCACCTACCGCGAGTACGACGGGGCATGAACGACCAGCGGGCCATCGCCTGCTCGGTGCTGCGCGGGGGCACCAGCAAGGGCCTCTACTTCCGCGCTGAGGACCTGCCCGTGGACCGTTCCGTGCGCGACCGAGTCCTGCTCGCCGCCTTGGGCTCGCCCGACCCCCGCGAGATCGACGGGATGGGCGGCGCCCACCCCCTCACCTCCAAGGTCGCGGTGGTGCGCCGCTCGAGCCGACCCGACACCGACGTCGACTACCTCTTCTTGCAGGTGTGGCCCGATCGGCCCGAGGTCTCTGACGCCCAGAACTGCGGGAACCTGCTCGCGGGCGTCGGCCCCTTCGCCCTCGAAGAGGGCCTCGTCGCCCCCGCCGGCGAGGTCACCGAGGTGCGGATCTGGATGGAGAACACCCAGAGCCGTGCCGTCGCGCGCGTCCACACCCCCGGGGGGGTCGTGCGCTACGCGGGCGACGCGCACATCGACGGCGTGCCCGGCACCCACGCGCCCATCCCCATCGAGTTCCTCGACGTGGCCGGCTCATCGTGCGGGGCGCTCCTGCCGACGGGCCGCGTGCGCGACGTCGTCACGGACCTTGAGGTGACCTGCGTCGACAACGGGATGCCGGTGGTCTGTGTGCGCGCCGCCGACCTGGGGCTCGACGGCACCGAGTCCCCGGCCGAGATCGAGTCGCGCCCCGAGGTTCGCGAGCGCGTCGAGGCGCTGCGGCGCGCCAGTGGCCCGCTCATGAACCTGGGCGACGTCACCGACTCGACCGTCCCCAAGGTGAGTCTGCTCTCACCCGCCCGCGACGGCGGGGCCATCTCCACGCGGACCTTCATCCCCCACCGGGTCCACGAGGCGATCGGGGTGTTCGGGGCGGTCTCGGTGGCCACGGCCTGCGTTCTCCCGGGTTCGGTCGCGGCCGAGGTGGCTCACGTCGCCACGGGTGAAGGTGAGACCACCCTCGACATCGAGCACCCCACCGGCTACTTCTCGGTGACTCTCGAGGTGGTGGACGGGCCCGCGGGTCCGACCATTGCACGCGCCGCCTTGTTGCGCACGGCGAGGCTCTTGATGCGCGGCGAGGTATACGTGCCCGGCGCGATCTGGGGGGACCGGTGATCATCGACTGCCACGGCCACTACACGACCGCCCCGCCGGCCCACACCGCGTGGCGCGCCGAGCAGGTCGCGGCCAGCGCCGAGGGGCGCGTCGCACCGCCCTACCCGACGATCGGCGACGACGAGATCCGCGAGACCATCGAGGCGAACCAGCTGCGCCTCCAGCGCGAGCGCGGGGCCGACCTCACCCTCTTCTCGCCCCGGGCCTCGGCGATGGAGCACCACGTCGGCGACGCATCGGTGAGTCTCGCCTGGTCGAGAGCGTGCAACGACCTCATCGCCCGGGTGGTCGACCTCTTCCCGGAGAACTTCGCGGGGGTGGCCATGCTGCCCCAGTCTCCCGGCACGGACCTCACGGCGTCGGTCGCCGAACTTCGCCGGTGCGTCGAGGAACTGGGGTTCGTCGGGTGCAACCTCAACCCCGACGTGAGCGGTGGACGCTGGGACGGCCCGCCGCTCACCGACCGCTACTGGTACCCGATCTACGAGACGATGGTCGAGCTCGACGTGCCGGCCATGGTCCACGTCTCGTCGAGCTGCAACCCGAACTTCCACGCGACCGGCGCGCACTACATCAACGCCGATACGACGGCCTTCATGCAGCTCATCCAGGGCGACCTCTTCGCCGACTTCCCCACCCTTCGCCTGGTGATCCCCCACGGTGGGGGCGCCGCGCCCTACCACTGGGGCCGCTACCGCGGCCTCTGCGACATGCTGGGACGCCCGCCCCTCGAAGAGCACGTCATGGGCAACGTCTCGTTCGACACCTGCGTCTACCACCAACCCGGCATCGACCTTCTCCTCGGGGTGGTCGACTCGGCGAACGTCCTGTTCGGATCGGAGATGCTCGGCGCCGTGCGGGGGGTCGACCCCCGCACGGGCCACCACTACGACGACACCAAGCGCTACCTCGACGCCGCGACCCTCACCGCCACCCAGCGCCGGTCAATCGACGAGGGCAACGCCCGACGCGTCTTCCCTCGCCTCGACGCGCGATTGGCGGCCCAGGGACGATGACCCCCGCCTTCGCGATGGACCCGGGCTGGCTGGTGTACTGCCCCAACCCCTCGAAGCCGACGTTCGTCCTGCCCGAGGGGGCGGTCGACGCCCACTGCCACGTCTTCGGCCCGGGCGACGTCTTCCCCTACGCCCCCGAGCGCAAGTACACGCCCTGCGACGCCGGCAAGGACGCGCTCTTCGCCCTGCGCGACCACCTGGGCTTTTTCCGCAACGTGATCGTCCAGGCCACCTGCCACGGCGCCGACAACTCGGCCCTGCTCGACGCCCTGCGCGCGAGCGCGGGGCGGGCCCTGGGCGTGGCGACGGTCCGACCCGAGGTCACCGACGAAGCCCTCGCCGAGATGCACGAGGCCGGCGTGCGCGCGGTTCGCTTCAACTTCGTGCGCCGCCTCAGCGAACCCAAGCCTGACGCCTACTACCGCTCGATCGTCGAGCGAATCGCCCCCCTCGGCTGGCACGTCGTCATCTACTTCGAGGCCGCCGACCTCGCGGAACGCTGGGACCTCTTCTCGACGCTGGGGGTGCCGGTCGTCGTCGACCACCTGGGACGGCCCGACGTCACTCGGGGCGTTGACGGACCCGAGTTCGGGCTCTTCCTACGCTTCATGGAGGAGAACGAGCACGCCTGGGCCAAGCCCACCTGTCCCGAGCGGCTCTCGGTCGCCGGCCCGCCCTACGACGACGTCGTGCCCTTCATGCGCCGGGTCATCGAGGAGTACAGCGATCGCGTGCTCTGGGGCACGGACTGGCCCCACCCGAATTTGACCCGGGAGATGCCCGACGACGGGTGGCTCGTCGACTTCGTCGCGCGCGTGGCCGTGACCGACGACCTCCAACGTAGACTCCTCGTCGACAACCCGACGCGACTGTACTGGGGGGACGATGGCTGAGCGACCCGACTTTGACGACATCCCCGGCACGACGGTCTTCACCGCCGAGCGCTCACGCCAGGGCTTCCACCTGAACCAGTTCTGCATGAGCCTCATGAAGCCCGAGAACCGGGCTCGCTTCAAGGCCGACGAGCGGGCCTACCTCGACGAGTGGCCCCTCACCGAGGCCCAGAAGGACGCCGTGCTCGCGCGCGACTACAACGCCGCGATCGCCGAGGGCGGCAACATCTACTTCCTCGCCAAGATCTTCGCCACCGACGGCAAGTCCTTCGCCGACGCTGCCGCCAACATGACCGGCATGACGCCCGAGGCCTATCGCGACATGATGCTCCACGGGGGCCGCTCCCCGGAGGGGAACCGTTCCATCAAGGAGGGCCGCTGATGGCCCGGATCACCGCGGGGGTCACCACGAGCCACGTCCCGGCCATCGGGGCGGCCATCGACCGGGGCGAGACCGCCAGCGACTACTGGGCGCCCTTGTTCGCCGGCTACGAGTGGAGTCGCAAGTGGATCGCCGAGAACCTCCCCGACGTGGTGGTCCTCGTCTACAACGACCACGCCTCGAACTTCTCGCTCGAGGTCATCCCGACCTTCGCCATCGGCTGCGCCGAGAGCTACCGCGTGGCCGACGAGGGCTTCGGGCCCCGGCCGGTGCCCGAGGTCCTCGGTCACGCCGACCTCTCGTGCCACCTGGCCGAGCAGCTCATCCTCGAGGAGTTCGACCTTACGGTCGTGAACCGACTCGACGTCGACCACGGCCTCACGGTGCCGCTGTCGCTGCTCTTCGGCCAGCCTGAGGCCTGGCCGGTGCGCGTCGTGCCGATCGCGGTGAACGTCGTGCAGTACCCCCAGCCGACGGGCCGGCGTTGTTACGAGTTGGGCAGGGCGATCGGCCGGGCGATCGCCGCCTACCCCGAGGACCTCACCGTGCAGGTCTGGGGGACCGGCGGTATGAGCCACCAGCTCCAGGGCCCCCGGGCCGGCTTCATCAACCCCGCCTTCGACAACGCCTTCCTCGACCGCATCGTCGACGACCCTGAGGGGCTGACCCACATCGGCCACCTCGAGTACCTGCGCGAGGCCGGCTCGGAGGGGATCGAGCTCATCATGTGGCTCATCATGCGCGGCGCCCTCGGCCCGCGGGTCAGCCCGCTGCACCGCTTCTACCACGTCCCCGCGTCCAACACCGCCGTGGGCCACCTGGTCCTCGAGGCCGGCTGACCCGCGAACCCGTGCGCATCGCCCTCGCCGGAGCCGGCGCCTTCGGCCTCAAGCACCTCGACGCGCTCGCGCGCGTCGAGGGCGCCGAGGTCGTCGCGGTCGTGAGCCGCCGGCTGGAGCAGGCCCGCGAGGTGGCCGAGCGCTACGGCGTAGCCGAGGCCTACACCGCGCTCGACGACGTGCTCACCCGCACCGACGTGGACGCCGTCATCTTGTGCACGCCGACCCAGCTGCACGCGGCCCAGGCTCTCGCGGTGATGAACGCCGGCAAGCACGTCCAGGTCGAGATCCCCCTCGCCGACCGCTACGAGGACGCCCGAGCCGTGGCCGCCCTCCAGCGCGCGACGGGCCTGGTGTGCATGGTCGGCCACACTCGGCGCTTCAACCCCAGCCACCAGTGGGTCCATCGACGCATCGCCGACGGCGAGTTCACCCTCTACCAGATGGACGTGCAGACCTACTTCTTGCGCCGAACGAACCTCAACGCGCTCGGCCAGCCGCGCAGCTGGACCGATAACCTCCTCTGGCACCACGCCGCCCACACGGTCGACCTCTTCGCCTACCAGTGCGCGTCGCCGATCGTGGCGGCCCACGCGATGGCCGGCCCGGTCCACCCCGAGCTCGCGATCCCCATGGACATGTCGATCCAGCTCAAGACGGCCCGCGGTCAGCTCTGCACGCTGTCACTCAGCTTCAACAACGATGGACCGCTCGGCACGTTCTTCCGCTATATCGGTGACACCGGGACCTACGTCGCGCGCTACGACGACCTCGTGACGGGCCGCGACGAGCCGATCGACGTGAGCCACGTGGCCGTCTCCACCGACGGCATAGAACTCCAGGACCGGGAGTTCCTCGCGGCCATCGACGAGGGTCGCGAGCCCAACGCCTCGGTCCACCAGGTCCTCGACTGCTACCGCGTCCTGGGCGAGCTCGAGGCCCAGCTCTAGCCCTACGACGTCGCGGGACCACGCGCTAGGTTGGCGGGGACCCATGGCCGCCACCCTGCCCTCCCAGCGCCCGACGTGGAAGGCGCTGGCGGTGCGCGCCCGCGAGTTGCACACCCGCCACCTGCGTACCCTGTTCGAGGCCGAGCCCCAGCGCGGGTCCTCCCTGGTCGCCGAGGGTGCCGGGATCTACCTCGACTACTCGAAGAACCTCCTTGACGAGGGTGTGATGGACCTGCTCGTCCGGCTCGCTCACGAGTGCGGGGTGTTCGAGCGCCGCGACGCCCTCCTCGCCGGGGCGCCCGTGAACACGACCGAGCACCGCGCGGCCCTGCACAGCGCGCTGCGCCTACCCGAGGGGGTCTCCCTGGTCGTCGACGGCGTCGACGTCGCGGCCGATGTCCATCGCGTTCTCTCTCGCATGCGGGCCTTCGCCGAGGGCGTTCGCGAGGGGCGCCATCGGGGGGCGACGGGTCGGCGACTCATCAACGTGGTGAACATCGGGATCGGCGGCTCCGACCTCGGACCGGTGATGGCCTTTGAGGCGCTGCGCCACTACAGCGACCGGGACCTGACGTTCCGCTTCGTCTCCAACGTCGACGGGACTGACCTCGTCGAGGCCCTGCGCGACCTCTCGCCCGACGAGACCCTCTTCATCGTCTCATCGAAGACCTTCGCCACCACCGAGACCCTCACCAACGCGACCTCGGCGCGTCGGTGGCTGACCGACGCGCTGGGCGAGGCGGCCGTCGCCGACCACTTCGTCGCGGTCTCGACCGCCGCCGAGCGAGTTGCCGCCTTCGGCATCGAGCCCGAGCGGATGTTCGGCTTCTGGGACTGGGTCGGTGGGCGTTACTCGATGGAGAGCGCGATCGGTCTCTCGACCATGATCGCGATTGGACCGCGCCACTTCGCCGAGCTCCTCGCCGGCAGCCACGCGATGGACCGCCACTTCGCCACCGCCGCCCCGCGTGAGAACCTGCCGGTCCTCCTCGGGCTCATCGGGGTGTGGAACCGGACGTTCCTCGGACACCCCACCGTCGCCGTCTTGCCCTACGACCAGTATCTGCACCGCCTGCCGGCCTACCTCCAGCAACTGACCATGGAGTCCAACGGCAAGCACGTGACCCTCGAGGGGCTGCGCGTCGACTACCCGACGGGCGCCATCTACTGGGGCGAGCCGGGCACCAACGGCCAGCACAGCTTCTACCAGCTCCTCCACCAGGGCACGACCGTGGTGCCGGCCGACCTCATCGTCGTGGCCCAGAGCCTCAACCCCCTCGAGGGCCACCACGACCTCCTGGTCGCCAACGCCCTGGCTCAGGCGGCGGCCTTCGCCTTCGGCCGGCCGGCCGGGGCGGTGCGCGCCGCCGGCGCCGAGGAGTCCCTCGTCGCCCACCGCCAGATGGACGGCGACCGGCCGACCAACCTGATCATGCTGGACCGGCTCACCCCCTACAGCCTGGGCTCTCTCGTCGCGCTCTACGAGCACGCCGTCTTCGTCCAGGGCGCCCTCTGGGACATCGACTCGTTCGACCAGTGGGGGGTCGAGCTCGGCAAGGAGCTGGCCACGGCCATCGTGCCCGAGCTCCTCGGCGCGCCGGTGAGCCCCGAGCGGGACTCCTCGACGCGCGCACTGATCGATCGGTACCGAGCGAGGAGGTCGACGTGAGTGGTGCACAACTGGGAATGGTGGGACTGGGCCGGATGGGCGCGAACATCGTGCGCCGGCTCCTACGCGGCGGCCACCGGGTCGCCGCCTACGACGTGAACGCGAAGGCCGTGGCGGCGGTGGCGGCCGACGGCGCGGTGGGCGCGGCCACGCTGGCCGAGCTCGTCGACGCCCTCGAGGCCCCGCGGGCGGTCTGGCTCATGCTGCCAGCCGCCCTCACCCAGGGGGTGCTCGAGGAGGTCGCCGGGCTGCTGAGCGAGGGTGACGTCATCATCGACGGGGGCAACTCGTACTACCACGACGACGTCGACCGCGCGGCCGCCCTCTCGGCGCGCGGCCTGCACTACGTCGACTGCGGCACGAGCGGTGGGGTCTGGGGGCTCGAGCGGGGCTACGCCCTCATGATCGGCGGCGAGGACGAGGTCGTGGCGCGCCTCGACCCGCTGTTCGCGACCATCGCCCCGGGCGACGACGGCACCGCGCCGACCCCCGGGCGCGCGCCGGGCTCGACGGCCGCGCGCGGCTACCTCCACTGCGGCCCGGCCGGGGCCGGGCACTTCGTGAAAATGGTCCACAACGGGGTCGAGTACGGGATGATGGCGGCGATCGCCGAGGGTCTCTCGGTGCTGCGCCACGCCGACGTCGGGCTCCACCCGCCGACACCCGACGCCGAGACCTCCCCGGTGCGCGAGCCGGAGTACTACCGCTACCACTTCGACCTCGCGGACGTGGCCGAGGTCTGGCGCCACGGCTCGGTCGTGAGCTCCTGGCTCGTCGACCTCACGGCCGAGGCCCTCGCCGGTTCGCCCGAGCTCGCCGAGTACTCCGGCCACGTGGCCGACTCGGGCGAGGGCCGCTGGACGCTCGAGGCGGCGATCAACGAGTCGGTGCCGGCCCCGGTGCTGGCCTCGGCCCTCTTTGCCCGCTACGAGTCGCGCGATCGCGGCGCGTTCGCCGCGAAGGTCCTCTCGGCCATGCGCGCCGGCTTCGGCGGGCACGTGGAGAAGTCCGCGTGAGCCTCGAGCTGCGGGTCCTGCCCGATCCCGGGGCCCTCGCCGAGGCCGCGGCCGACTGGCTGGGCGAGGCGCTCGAGGCGCGACGGGCCGAGCGCGCCCCCGTCTCGCTCGCCCTGTCGGGCGGAGCCACTCCCTGGGCCATGGTCGCCCACCTGCGCGGCGCCGCGCCCTGGAGCGAGGTCGAGGTCTTCCAGGTGGACGAACGCGTGGTGCCGGTGACGAGCGAGCTGCGCAACTGGCGTCACCTCGAGGCCGGCCTCGGGGACTCCGGGGCGCGACTCGTCGCCATGCCCGTGGACGAACCCGACCTCGAGGCCGGCGCTCACCGCTACGCCGAGGCCCTGCCCGAACGGCTCGACGTCGTGCACCTCGGGCTCGGGGCGGACGGCCACTGCGCCTCGCTGGTGCCCGAGGACCCGGTCCTCGGGGTCGTCGACCGCGCCGTGGCCCTCACGACCCACCCCTACCAGGGTCACCGGCGTATGACGATGACCTACCCGACCTTGAACGCCGCGCGCCGGGTCCTCTGGCTGGTGAGCGGTAAGGACAAGCGTGAGGCGCTCGCGCGCCTCCTCGAGGGCGACCGCTCGATCCCCGCCGGACGCGTCGTCGCCGAGTCGCAGGTCGTCTTCTGTGACGCGGCCGCCCGCGGGGCGTAAGGAGAGCCCATGGCCAGTGCCCGTCCCCGACCCGAGGACCACGTCATCGTCATCTTCGGGATCACGGGCGACCTCGCCCGACGCAAGATCATCCCCGGCCTGTACCACCTGGCCGCGGCGGGTCTGCTGCCCCCGAACTACCGGATCGTCGGCTGCGCGAGGCCGTCGTCGAAGATGACCGACGACGAGCTGCGCGCCTACGCCTTCGACGCGACCTGTCAGTTCGCCACCGAGAAGCCCGACGAGGCGGGCTGGGCCGCCTTCGCCACC
>DASSZS010000062.1:0-26566 GCA_035702745.1 Acidimicrobiales bacterium
ACCCCGACGACGACCCCCCCGAGTGAGGCCAGGGCGAGCACCACCACCAGGTAGGCGAGGTACACCGTCGAGATCGAGACGCTCGCGCGCACCGCGGCCAGGCCGGCGCTGAGTCCCGGCAGCACCACGAGCGCGGCGGCCAACGCGACGAGCCGGCGCGCGGGGGCCACCGCGCCGGCCCGACGCCGGCGGGCACGCGGCGTGGGAAGTGTCGCTTGGTGGGGGGCGATGACGTGCACGTCGAGGTCGCCGCTCAAGGCGACGAGCCGCTCGACGACGCCTCCGCGGGGGCGTCGCCACGAGCGGCCGTGACCCGCGCTGACCACGATCTGGGTGGCCCGCTCGCTACGGGCGAAGGCCACCAGGGCTCCGGCGACGTCGTCGTCAACGAGCTCACGGAAGCGACCCCCGAGCTCCTCGACGAGCTCGCGCGGGGCTCGGAGGTCGCCCTCCCTCGCCTCAGCGTCGCCGCCCACCACGTGGACGGCGACGAGTTCGGCCCCGGCGCGCGCCGCCATCCGGGCCGCCCGGCGGAGCAGTCCCTCGTCGGTCGGTCGGCCGGCCAGGCCCACCACCAGGCGCTCGCGCGTCTCCCAGGCTCGCTCGATCTCGTGCTCTTCGCGGTACTTCGTGAGGGACTCATCGACCCGGTCGGCCAGCCACAAGAGGGCCAGCTCACGAAGCGCCCCGAGGTTGCCGACGCGGAAGTAGTTCGCGAGTGAGGCGTCGATACGGTCGGCCGAGTAGACGTTGCCGTGAGCCAATCGCCGGCGTAGGGCTTCGGGCGTGATGTCGACGAGTTCGACCTGCTCGGCCCGGCGCACGAAGGGGTCCGGCACGGTCTCGTGTTGGGTGACGCCGGTGATCGCCTCGACCACGTCGTTGACCGACTCGAGGTGCTGGATGTTCACCGTCGTGATCACGTCGATGCCCGCCGCGAGCAGGTCCTCGACGTCCTCCCAGCGCTTCTCGTGGCGCCCGCCGGGGACGTTGGTGTGGGCCAACTCGTCGACGAGGGCCACCTGGGGGGCGCGCGCGAGGACGGCGTCGAGATCCATCTCGCTCAAGAGTGCGCCGCGGTACTCGCGGGTCACGCGCGGGACGACCTCGAGGTCGCGCAGCTGCGCCTCGGTGAGGGGACGGCCGTGGGTCTCGACGTAGGCGACCACGACGTCCGTCCCCCGCTGGCGGCGCCGCCAGCCCTCGTCGAGCATGCGATAGGTCTTGCCGACACCCGGCGCCGAGCCCAGGTAGACCCGCAGCGTCCCGCGGCTCACGACCCTCCGGCCGCCTTCGCGCCCGGCAGCGAGCCCGCCACCGACTGAGCCAGGGCGACCGCGGCGACACGACGCTCGCGCGACACCGGGTGCGCCGTTCGCGGGGTCAGGACGAATCGGCCCACGACCCGCCCGCGCCAGGTGACGGCGATCTCGGCCTCGGGTCCGGGCAGCCCCCACTCCTCGACCGGCCAGAGCAGACCCGCGTTCTCGACCTCACCGCTCGCCAGCAGGCGCGCGTGAGGAGGGTGGATCTCGCCGGGCTCGTAGCGGCACGCCCTCAGCTCGAGCGTCTCGACCAGGAGATCCCCGGTGCGCTCGGATACCACTCGCGCCGGCTCGCTCGAGGCGCCCAGGGCGGCCCCCTCGGCGACGACGTCGACCAGTCGGGCGCTCTCGTCGTGACGCCGCCGACTCCGTCGGCTCCACTGAGCGAGCTCGGTGACGCCGACACCGACGACGATCAGCGCGACGAACGTCTCGAGGTCGGCCCGGTGGCCGATCGTGAATCGTCCGTAGGGGGGAGCCCACGAGTAGTCGTACCAGGCGGCGGCGGACAGCGTGGCCACGTAGCCGGCCCCGCGGTCGGCCACGACGGCCAGGACGGTCACGACCGCCACCAGCACGAGCGCCATCGCGGCCCCGGCGAAGACGGCCCGTACCGGTATCAGGGCCACCGAGATCACCAGAGGCGCGACGAGAGACCCGACCCAGACACCGAGTCGGACCCGCGCGTTCACGACGCGCGAGCGCGCAGGCTCGCCAGCGCTTGGTTGAGGCTGAGCACGTCGATGTAGGACGAGCCTAAGAAGCCCCACTCCGGGCCGTGCGTCTGGTCGTGAATGAGTCGCTTCAACCGCCCCGGGGCGATCCCGGTCGCCCGGGCGACCATGGGGACCTGAACGAGGGCGTCGGCCGGGGAGATGTCGGGGTCGTACCCGCTGGCCGAGGTCGTCACCAGGTCCGGGGTCGGGTGCGCCACCCCGAGGCGATGCCAGTAGGCGACGAGGGCGCGGGTGTCCGCGAGGAGGGTCCGCGAGCGCGGGCCGAGGTTGGTCGCCCCCGACTCTCCGTGGACGCCGTTGGCCACGAGGGGGTTGTCCCCACCACTCACCCCGGCCCGGGGGTTCGCCCGGTAGGGGCCCGCGTCGTCGGGCCGGCCGTGGAACCAGTCGCGGCCCTTCCAATTCTGGCCGATCAACGTCGATCCGTTAGGACCGATTGAGCCGTTGGCCTGGTACGGGAAGAGAAGTTGGGCGACCCCGGTGCCGACGGCGGCGTAGAGGAAGCCGAAGACGAGCGTGCAGATCACCACCATGACAAGGGATCGACGAAGGTGGGTCCACACGGTGGCTCCTAGTAGGCGTGCAGGGCGACCAGGATTAGGTCGATCAGCTTGATGAAGATGAAGGGCGTGACGACGCCACCGACTCCGTAGATCAGTACGTTGCGCCGCAGGATCGCCGCCGAGTTCACCGCGCGGAATCGCACCCCGCGTAGCGCTAGGGGTATGAGAGCCACGATGATGAGCGCGTTGAAGATTACGGCGGAGAGGATCGCGCTCTGGGGGCTGTGCAGACGCATGACGTTGAGGGCCTTGAGCTGTGGGTAGGCGGTGTAGAACATCGCCGGGATGATCGCGAAGTACTTCGCCACGTCGTTCGCTATCGAAAACGTCGTGAGCGACCCCCTCGTGATGAGGAGTTGCTTGCCGATCTCGACGACGTCGATGAGCTTGGTCGGATTCGAGTCGAGGTCGACCATGTTGCCGGCCTCCTTGGCGGCCATGGTCCCGGTGTTCATGGCGACCCCGACGTCCGCCTGGGCAAGGGCCGGGGCGTCGTTCGTCCCGTCCCCGGTCATCGCCACGAGCTTTCCCCCCTCTTGCTCCTGACGGATCAGGGCCATCTTGGCCTCGGGTGTCGCCTCGGCCAGGAAGTCGTCCACCCCGGCCTCCTGGGCGATGGCCGCCGCGGTGAGGGGGTTGTCACCCGTGATCATCACGGTGCGGATGCCGAGGCGGCGCATCTCGTCGAACTTCTCCTTGATGCCTGTCTTGACGACGTCCTTGAGCTCAATCACGCCGATCACGTCCGCCCCGTCGGCGACGACGAGGGGTGTGGAGCCGGCGCGGGCGACCCGCTCGACGATCTCGTCGAGGTCCGTGGGCACCGTGCCGCCCGCT
This sequence comes from Acidimicrobiales bacterium, assembly GCA_035702745.1. Taxonomy (GTDB): domain Bacteria; phylum Actinomycetota; class Acidimicrobiia; order Acidimicrobiales; family RAAP-2; genus RAAP-2. Next base: position 3,463 of record DASSZS010000062.1, read on the forward strand.
TCGACGACCCAGCGCTTGAGCGCTTCGGCCGCTCCCTTGCGGATGCGCCGACCGTCGACGTCAAGACCGGACATCCGAGTCGTGGCGCTAAAGGGAACGAACTCGTGGGGCTGGTCCAACGTGCGCTCGCGTATCGCGAAACGCTCCTTGGCGAGCACCACGATCGACCGCCCCTCGGGCGTCTCGTCGGCGAGGGAGGCCAACTGGGCCACGTCAGCGACCTCGGCCTCGTCGTGTCCGCTCACGGGGTAGAAGTCCGAGGCCATGCGATTACCCAGGGTGATGGTGCCGGTCTTGTCGAGCAGGAGCGTCTGAACGTCACCCGCCGCCTCGACGGCCCGGCCACTCATTGCGAGCACGTTGCGCTGGACCAGCCGGTCCATCCCGGCGATGCCGATCGCCGAGAGCAGCGCCCCGATCGTCGTCGGAATCAGGCAGACGAGGAGGGCCACGAGGACCACGACCGACACGCTCGCCCCGGAGAAACCGGCGAACGGGACGAGGGTCACGACGACGGGGAGGAAGACGATGGTGAGCACCGAGAGGAGGATGGTGAGTGCGATCTCGTTGGGCGTCTTCTGGCGGTTGGCCCCTTCGACGAGGGTGATCATCCGGTCGAGGAAAGTGTGGCCCCGCTCGGCCGTGATCCGCACCACGATGCGGTCCGAGAGGACCCGGGTGCCGCCCGTGACGGCCGAGCGGTCGCCCCCCGACTCGCGGATGACCGGCGCCGACTCCCCGGTGATCGCCGACTCGTCCACCGAGGCGATGCCCTCGGTAATCTCGCCGTCGGAGGGGATGACGTCGCCGGGCTCACAGACCACGAGGTCGCCCGCGGCGAGGTCGGCGGCGGCCACCCGTTCTTCGACGCCGTCGGGGCGCAGACGGCGCGCCTCGGTCTCCGAGCGCATCTTCCGCAGAGTGTCGGCCTGGGCCTTCCCGCGACCCTCGGCCATCGCCTCGGCGAAGTTGGCGAAGACGACGGTGAGGAAGAGCCAGACCGTGATGGACCAGGTGAAGACGCCGGGGTGGGCGATCGCTTCGACCAGGCTGACGACGGTGCCGACGAGGACGACGAACATGACCGGGTTGCGAATCTGCACCCTAGGGTCGAGCTTGGTGACGGCGCCCCCGATCGCGTCGCGCAGGATCGTGGGATCGAACAGGCCCCGGGCCTGAGCGACGCCGCGCGGAGTCGTCGCCTCGGCGACGCTCATCAGAAGAACCTCCCGTGACTCAGCTGCTCGACGATCGGCCCCAGGGCCAGCGCCGGGAAGAAGGTGAGCCCACCGATGATGACCACGACGCCGGTGGTGAGACCGACGAACATTGCGTTGTCGGTGCGGAACGTCCCGAGCGAGTGGGGGACGACGTCCTTGCTGGCGAGGACGCCCCCGAGGGCGAGCGCCGGTATCAAGATGGCGAAGCGGCCGATGAGCATGTCGAGGGCGCCGATCACGTTGTAGAAGGGAGTGTTGCCCGTGAGCCCGCCGAAGGCCGAACCGTTGTTATTGCCCTGGCTGGTGAGCGCGTAGAGGATCTCGCTGAACCCGTGAGGCCCGTGGTTGAGAGGTCCGGCCCGACCCGCGGCCGTCGAGACCGCGACGGCCGTCACGACGAGCACGGTGACCGGCATCACCAGGGCCCCCAGGCCGGCGAGCTTGACCTCGCTCGCCTGGATCTTCTTGCCGAGGAACTCCGGAGTCCGCCCGATCATCAGCCCACCGATGAACACGGCGATGACGGCGTAGAGCAAGAGCGTGTAGAGGCCACTCCCGGTCCCGCCGGGTGAGACTTCACCGAGCATCATGCCCACCAGCAGCCCGAAGCCACCCATGGGGGTAAATGAATCGTAGGCGGCGTCGGCCGAACCGGTCGAGGTCGACGTCGAGGTAACGGCGAACAGTGCGCTCGTCGTGTCACCGAAGCGCACCTCCTTGCCCTCGGTGTTCCCGACGCTCGAGTGGACGCCGGCCGCGGCCACCGCGGGGTTGTTCTGGTGCTCGGCCGTGGCCGTCACGGCGAGGACCGAGCCGAAGAGAATCGCCATAACGGCGAGCAGCGCCAGGCCGTGACGCCGGCTGCCGACCATCTGGCCGAACGTGTAGGTCAGTGACACCGGGATGCACAGCACAAGAAGGATGGAGAGGAAGTTCGTCAACCCGGTCGGGTTTTCAAAGGGCGTGGCCGAGTTGGCGTTCAAGAACCCACCGCCGTTGGTGCCGAGCTGCTTGATCGTCTCCATGAAGGCGATCGGGCCACGAGGGACCGTCTGGGTCACCCCGTTCAAGGCGTCGTGGAAAGTGACCGTCCCGGCCAAAGTCTGGACGGCCCCCTGACTCACAAAGACAATCCCGGCCAGGAAGGCGATCGGCAAGAGCACGTACAAGAGGCAACGAGTGAGGTCGACCCAGAAGTTCCCGACCGTCGACGCTCGGCGCCGGGCGAAGCCGCGTACAACGACGATGGCGGCGGCGATGCCCACGGCCGGCGTGACGAACTGCTGGACCATGAGGGTGATCTGGGAGAAGTAGGAAAGGGTCGTCTCCCCCCCGTAGTTCTGCCAGTTGGTGTTGGTCACGAACGAGACGGCCGTGTTGAAGCTGAGGGCGCTGGTGAGGTCACCGAGGTGCTGGGGGTTGAGAGGCAAGTGACCCTGGAGTCGTAGGACCAGGTAGGTCAGGAGGATCGACATCCCCGAAAACACGACGAGCGCGCCGGCGTAGCGCTTCCAGGACTGCTCTTTCTCGGGTGAGGTGCCCAAAAGGCGGTAGACCGGCCGTTCCACCCACCCGAGCCACCGGACGCGTCCATCGAAGACCGAGGCTAAATAGGAGCCCAAGTAGCGCCAGGCGATGGCCAGGGTGAGGACGAGCAGGACGAGCGTGAAGAGGAATCCCATCAGAACCGCTCGGGCTTGAACATGGCGTAGCCGAGGTAGAGGAACATGACGACGCTCACGACGAGCAGGACGAGTTCGGTGGCGCTCACAGCCGGCCGAGGGCCGCGATGAGGCCGAGCATCGCCGCGGTGAACGCGACAACGCCGAGGACGGCGAGGAGATCTGCCATCACCCCATAGTCGCGAGCCCCGACTGGAGCCGTTCTGTACGGTCCGCTACGGCACTGAAAAACTTCTGAACGGGTCTCGGAGGTGACGCTCGGCGATACTGAGTGCGTGAGACGTCGCTGGTGGGGAGTGGCCGCGGGACTCGGGAGCCTCGGAATCGTCGCGGCTCTCCTCGTGCCCTTGAGGACCGCCCTGGCGATCTCGACCGACGCCCTGGTCCTCATCGTCCCCGTCGTGCTCGGGGTCGCCCTCGGCGGATTCGTCGCCGGAGCGCTCACCGTCGTCGCCGGATTCCTCGTCTACGACTTCTTCTTCATTCCCCCGTACGAGACGCTCCAGGTGAGCTCGGGTCAGGACTGGGTGGCCCTCGCGGTCTACGCCGTCGTGATGCTGCTCGTCGCCCGGATCGTGGCGACGCTCGACGTGACGCGCACCGAGGCGCGCCACGGTCGCGAGGTCATGCGTCAGATGGCGGCCGTCTCGGAGAGCCTGGTCGCCGACGAGCCCGTCGAGACCCTGCTGCGCTCAATCGTCGCCACCGCCCGCACCGTCTTTGACGTGTCGGGGGCTGCCCTGCTCGAGCTACGTGAGGGCCACCTCGTCGTCGTCGCCAGCTCCGGTGAGCCCCTGAGCGCCGACGACCTCGCCCGTCTCGACCCGGCGTCGGGCCGGCCGATCACCGTCGGACCCGACGACCTCGACGGGGGTGGCCTGCGCGCGATTGCCCTCTCGTCGTCGGGTCGGGCCGTGGCGATGCTGGCCCTCCGTGGCCGACCCCAAAAGTCGACCGAACGTGAGGTCCTCACCGCCTTCGCCAACGACGCCGCCGTGGCCCTCGAACGCGCCAGGCTGCGCGACGAAGCCCTGCGCGCGCAGCTCCTCGAAGAGGCCGACCGGTTCCGCCACGGTCTGATGGGCGCCGTGAGCCACGACCTTCGCACCCCTCTCGCGACGATCAAGGTCGCCTCGTCGACGCTGCTCGAGCGGGGAGCGTCGCTCAGCGCGACCGACGCCGAGGAGCTCCACCGACTGATCGACGTCGAAGCCGACCGCCTCACCCGGATGGTCACCAACCTCCTCGACCTTTCGCGGCTGGAAGCCGGGGTCTTGACTCTGCATCGCGAGGCGACCGCGGCCCCTCGACTGATCGACGACGCCCTCGCGGCCGTGCAGACCTCGCTCGCGCGCCAGCACGTCATCGTCGAGATGGACCCCGACCTGCCGGCCCTCGCCGTTGACCCCGGACTTATGCACCAGGTGCTCGTCAACCTCCTCGACAACGCGCTGCGCCACGGGCCCCCGACGGGCACCGTCACCGTCACCGTGTCTCGCCACGGGGCCACCGTCGTCCTTTCCGTGGACGACGAGGGCCCAGGCGTGCCCGAGAACCAGCGCGAGGCGGTCTTTAACCGCTTCACCCAGTTCGACACCGGGGGGCGCTCGGGGCTCGGACTCACGATCGCGCGCACCTTCGTCGAGGCCCACGGTGAGCGCATCTGGTGCGAGGCCGCGCCCGGCGGCGGAGCCCGCTTCAGCCTGACCCTCCCCGTCGCGGGGGCCACCTGATGGCTCGGGTCCTCGTCATCGACGACGACCGCTCACTCCAGCGGGCGCTGCGCCTGGGACTCGAGGCGAACGGCCACGAGGTCACCGCGGCCCCCGACGGTCAGACGGGTATCGTCCAGGCGGCCACCGTCGACCCGGACGCCGTGATCGTCGACCTCGGGCTACCCGACCTCGACGGCCTGGAGGTCTGCCGGCGCATCCGCGAGTGGAGCGACGTGCCCATCATCATCCTCTCGGCGACCGGTGCCGAGTCCACGAAGATCGCCGCTCTCGACGGCGGAGCCAGCGACTACGTCACCAAACCCTTCTCGATGGGCGAGCTCGACGCGCGCCTGCGCGCGGTGCTGCGCGATCGTGGGGTCACGACGACTCCGACCGCCCCGACGACCTTCGCGCTGGGCGAACTCGAGGTCGACCTCGTCCACCACGACGCACGAGTCCACGGTCGCCGGGTCGACCTGACGGCCAAGGAGTTCTCGGTCCTCGCCTACCTGGCGCGCCACGCCGGACGCACCTGTACCTACCAGATGATCCTGCGCGAGGTGTGGGGGCGGGGCTACGGCGAGGAAGCGGCCTACGTGCACACCTACGTCCATCGGCTGCGCCAGAAGCTCGACGACGAGGACGGCCGCCTCATCCAAACACTCCCCGGTATCGGCTACAGCCTCACGTCGACCCCTCGCTGACCTCGAGGCCCTCGGCGAGGCCCCGCAGCAGGGGCGCCAGACGCTCGATCTCCTCGAGGTGCTGGGCCGAAAGGCGCTCGAGGCGGCGGGCGCCGTCGGCGGTGAGCGCCAGACGCACGACGCGGTGGTCGCCGTCGGTGCGTACCCGGCGCACGAGTCCGGCCTCGACGGCCCGATCCACGAGTCCCACCGCACTGTGATGCTGGAGCAAGAGATAGTCCGCCACGTCGGAGATGGTCGGGCCCCGGGGGTCGTCGTGCCCGCGCACCGCGAGCATGAGCTGGTGCTGGGCCGGGGTCAGCCCTTGGGCGCGCGCCTGCCGCTCACTCCAGCGCTGGAAGCGACGCAGGCCCGTCCGCAAGGCCAGCAGGCGCGCGTAGGTCGAGGCAGAGAGGGTCACTCGACCGACGATAATATCGTAGTACGATGTTTCTCGCCACGTCACCCGCGCCATGAGCGACGTCCGACCGGTCCAGGACGCCGAGGACCGACTCGGCGACTTCACCACGACCGTGCGCGTGCTGCGCCTGGTACCCGTCGCGATCGCCATCGGAGTCCTCTCGACGGGCATCGCCCTCGCCCTGCTCGACATGATCGGGCTCTTCACCAACCTCTTCTACTTCCAGCGCGTCAGTGTCTCTCTGGTCGCCCCCGGCTCTGAGCGGCTCGGGGCGTGGACCGTGCTCATCCCGATCGCGGGGGGCCTCGTGGTCGGGCTCATGGCGCGCTTTGGCTCCGAGCAGATCCGGGGTCACGGCATCCCCGAGGCGATGGAGAGGATCCTGATCAACGGCAGCACCGTCCAGCCGCGACTCGCCGTGCTCAAGCCCCTGGCGAGTGCGGTCAGCATCGGCTCGGGCGGGCCCTTTGGCGCCGAGGGCCCGATCATCTTGACCGGCGGCGCCGTCGGGTCGATCGTTGGCCAACTCTTGCACCTAACGGCCGCCCAGCGGCGCAGCCTGCTCGTAGCCGGCGCCGCCGCGGGCATGGCTGCGGTCTTCGGCACGCCCGTGGCGGCGACCCTGTTTGGGGTCGAGCTCTTGGCCTTTGAGTTCCGTCCCCGCTCGATGGTCCTCATCGGCGCGGCCGCGGCGACCGCCGACGGGCTGCGCCTTGAGCTCGCCCACGCCGGGCTCATCTCGGCCCAGCCCCTCTTCCCCCTGGCCGCACCGGTCCCCGAGGGTGGCGTCGCGCTCTTCGGGGCCGTCGTAATCGGGGTGGCCTGCGGCCTGATGGCGTGGTTCATGACCCAGGCCGTCTACCGCAGTGAGGACCTCTTCTTGCGCCTTCGTGGACACCTGCACTGGATGTGGTGGCCACTCATCGGGGGGGCGGCCGTCGGGGTCGGCGGCCTCATCGACCCCCGGGCCCTCGGCGTGGGCTACACCACCATCCACGCCACGCTGCTCGGCGAACTCGGACTGAGGGCGATGGTCGCCCTCGTGATCGTGAAGACCACGATCTGGGCCTTCAGCCTGGGCTCGGGCACGAGCGGGGGGATCCTGGCGCCCATCATGATGGTGGGCGCCGGACTCGGCGGCATCCTGGGGCACGTCCTGCCCGGTGCGACGCCCGGGAGCTGGGCCCTCATCGGACTCGGCGGCGCCCTCGCCGGAGTCACCCGCTCGCCCTTCACGGCGATTGTCTTCGCCTTCGAGCTGACCCACGACCCCAACAGTCTGCTGCCGCTTCTCGTGGCGGCGTGCTGCGCCCACCTGGTGAGCGTGCTCATCCTCAAGCGCTCGATCCTCACCGAGAAGGTCGCCCGGCGGGGGATCCACGTGATGCGCGAGTACGCCGTCGACCCCCTCGAGGCGACCTTCGTGCGCGAGATGATGGCCCACGACGTCACGACCGCTCGACCCGACCAGTTGGTCCGCGACCTCTACGCGGAACTCCCGGAGGGCTCGTCGGCCCGGCGCCAGCGCCTCTTCCCCGTCGTCGAGCACGGCCGTCTGGTGGGCGTCGTACCCTGGTCGACGATCAGGGCCCGGCGCGAGGAACCGGGGCTGTGCGTCGGTGAGGTCGCCACGCCCACCTCGGTCGTGGCCCACCCCGACGAGATCCTGCGGGCGGTAGCGGACCGGATGGTCGACCGGGAGGTCGGCGTCGTCCCGGTGGTCGAGCGTGAGGCACCCGACCGACTCGTGGGACTGCTCAGCGAGTTCGACCTGTTGCGCGCGCGGCGCCGGCTGCTCGAAGAGGAGCGCCGGGCCGAACGGGTCCTCGACCTCTGGCCGAGACGGTCGTCACCCTAGACGTCGCCGGCGGCGGCCTCGCGGGCGCGGCACGCGGCGCAGTGGCCCAGCACCGCGAAGTGACGCGGGTCGATCTCGAAGTCGAGCGCCGCCCGTGCGGCCTCGGCCAGCCCGTCGAACAGGCCGAGCGGGGCTTCGAGGGTGGTTCCGCACGACTCGCACGAGAGGTGACCGTGGGTCTCGGCCGCGAGGTGGTAGGTGGCGGGGCCGTGGCCGAGGTGAGCGTGGGTCACGACGCCGAGGCGCTCGAGCTCGTCGAGGTTGCGATAGATCGTCGACAGGTGCACGTCGGGGGCGACCCGTTGGACCTCGTGGGCCAACTCCTCGGCCGTCTTGTGGGACCCCTCGGCGAAGAGCCGCTCCAGGAGGATCCGTCGCGAGGTCGTCGCCCGACCCCCGGCCTTTCGCACGCGGGCCAGGACCTCCTCGACCCCGGCGGGGGCGCCCGCGGTCCGGTGGCTCTCCACGCTCACAGCGTAGTTGCGTACTGCTCACGAGACGTTGTTGCGAACGATTCCCAATACCCCTACGCTGGGCCGCGTCGGGCCCACCCCGAAGCCCGCCCAAGGAGAGGAATGGACGCCACGCCTCCCGCGGCCGGTCGCCTCCACGCGATGCGCGCCGCCTTCAGCCCCGCCGAGTGGCGACGGGTCAAGTGGATGTTCGGCTCGATCGCGGCCCTGCACGTCATCGGCTTCGGGATCTTCTTCGCCTTCGTCGTGCCCGGTCACTACAAGGGCCTCGGCATCGGCGTGAGCATCCTCGCCTACACCCTGGGCGCGCGCCACGCCTTCGACGCCGACCACATCTCGGCGATCGACAACACCACCCGCAAACTCATGAACGATCGTCAGAGCGACCCGACCGCGCGCCGCCCCCTCAGCCTCGGTTACTTCTTCTCCTTGGGCCACTCGACGATCGTGGTGGCGATCGGGGCCGGGCTCGTCGTCGCCGAGAAGGCCGTCTACGGAGCGCTGAGCCACTCTCACTCGGGACTCTCGCAGTTCGGCGGGGTCTTTGGCACCCTGGTCTCGGCGACGTTCCTCTACCTCATCGCCGGGATGAACCTGGTCATCCTCAGCGGCATCGTCCGGGTCTTCCGCTCGATGCGCGAGGGCCGCTACGACGAGAACGAGCTCGAGCGCCAGCTCAACAACCGGGGGCTCATGTACCGCTTCTTCGGGCGCTGGATGCGCTCAATCACCAAGGAGTGGCAGATCTACCCCGTCGGGGTCCTGTTCGGTCTGGGATTCGACACCGCCACCGAGGTGGCCCTGCTCGCCACGACGGCGCTGCTGGCGAGCAAGGCTCTGCCGTGGTACTCGATCATGTGCCTGCCGATCCTCTTCACGGCCGGGATGTCCCTGCTCGACGCGCTCGACGGGGTCTTCATGAACTTCGCCTACGGGTGGGCCTTCTTCAACCCGGTGCGCAAGGTCTTCTACAACCTCGCGATCACGACACTCTCGGTAGTGATCTGCTTCTTCATCGGCACGGTCGAGGTGTTGGGTCTCGTGCCCAGTGAGCTGCACCTGCACGGTGGCTTCTGGCGGGTCATGGAACGCTTCAACATCAACGCCGCGGGCTTCGTCATCGTCGGGCTCTTCGTCCTCACTTGGCTCGCGGCGGCGCTCTACTGGCGTTACGGCGACGTCGAAGCCCGTTGGAGCGCGACGCTGCGACCGGCCCTCCAGCCCACCCTCGAGCCCACGCCCGAGCCCAGCGCGGACTGAGGTGGCTAGGGTCGTGGCGGTGGCTCGAGCGAGCGCGGTCACGACGGGACGCGTCTACGACCCGCCCGATCCCGACGGGGCGACGGTCGTGCTCGTGGACCGTCTCTGGCCCCGGGGACTCGCCACGGCGACCGCGCCCTTCGACCGGTGGCTGAAGGATGTCGCCCCCTCAACGGCGCTGCGCACCTTCTACGGACACCGGCCCGAGCGCTTCGCCGAGTTCGCCCACCGCTACCGCAGAGAGCTGCGCGAGGACTCGACCGGCGCGGTGGGCGAACTCGTCGCGATCGCCCGCTCGGGGCCCGTGGTGCTGCTGACCGCGACCCGCGACCTCGAGCACTCGAGCGCTCACGTTCTGGCCACCCACCTCCGTCGGCGACTGGTCCGTCGGTGAGCCCCGAACCCCTCGCCCTCGCCGCGCTCGTCGAGGGTGCGACGGGCTCGGGCGTGGTGTGGGCCCTCCCCCGCGGCGGCGGGGTGAACGTGAACCTCGTGCGCCTCGACAGCGGCGAGGCGATCGGCGAGCACGTCAACCACGTCGTCGATGTCGTCCTGCTCGGCGTCGCGGGCACGGCCACGGTCTCGGTCGACGGGCGAGAGGTGGCGCTCGGACCCGGCGACCTACTCGTGGTGCCCGCCGGCGCCCGGAGGGCGATCGCCGCGCGGGAAAGCACCGTGGGCTATCTCAGCCTGCACCGTGAGCGCGGCGGGCTCATGCCTCGGGGGTCGTGAGTGGTCGAGGGAGCCGACCTCGACCAGCTCGTCGTGGAGCTCGCCGCGCGCGTCGGTGACGGCGTGGTCATCCTCGACCGCGAGGGACGCGTCCGCCTGTGGAACGAGGGCGCCCGGGCGATCTTCGGCTACGACGCCGACGAGGCGGTGGGCCACGGACTCGAGCTCATCGTGCCCGAGCGGCTCTGGGAACGTCACCGCGAGGGCTTCGACGCGGCGATGGATCGGGGCGTCACCCGCTACGCGGGCCAGCTCCTCGCGGTGCCGGCCCGGCACCGCGACGGGCGCTCGCTCTCGATCGAGTTTCGCGTCGTTTTGCTCGGCGGCGACCCACCGACGGCCGTCGGGGCAGTGATCCGCGACGTGACCGAGCGCGTCGAGCGCGAGCACCGCGCCCCGAGCACCGTGTCCGGCGCGGACGAATCCCGTCGGTAGGAGGGCCGAGGCGGTGAGAGGGAGTGGGATCAGATCCCTCGTCGCGAGAGCGGACGGATCAGCCACGGCCACGCGGTACGTAAACGCCGCGGCCGATGTCGCCCGGACCCTCCGCGCGTCGCCGCACACGGTCTCGGCCTTCGAGTCCAGGTCCGTGCCGTCGTCAGATTGGTCGGCGGCGTTCCACGACCCCACTGCCGAAGGTGAGGTGGGGGACCGGCTCGAGGACCGGGCCATCGTGACATACGCCCACGACCTCGACGCCGATCTCGTCGTCATCCGCGGCGAGATGGTGGGCGGGCCGCGCTCGGACGTATGCCCCACGCGCTCGCTCGGGGCGTCGTGTACTCGGCGCTCGTCGTCGACACCACCGAGACGCACCTTCGTCGGGCCCCGGGACCTTCGCCCCTAGGTGGGGACCGCCCACGCCCCTAGGGTCACGTCATGACCGGAAGTCGCCGCGCCCTCGTGATCGTCGTGGCGCTCATGGTCGTGGCGTTGGGATCGTGGGCCCTGGCCGTGAACTCCCGCTCGCCCGCGACGTCCACGACCACCACCGGCGCGCCCGCGACGACCACGACCGCCCCACCCTCGAGCGCGCTGTGGCCACTCGGCCACTCGGACTACACCGACCCGGTCGCGGTGGCCCGGGCCTTTGCCCTGCGCTACCTCGCCATGGCGACGGTCGTGACCGGCGTCTACCGCGCGGGCGACAGCCGCTCGGGCGAGGTCGACGTTCGGCCCGATTCCCGTGGCCCGGTGACGACGGTGCTCGTGCGCCAACTGAGTGGAGCTTCGACCTGGAGCGTGCTCGGGGCCGTGGGTCAGGACCTGACGATCACGTCGCCACCGTCGCCCTCGATCGTGCGCTCCCCGCTGACCGTGACCGGAACGAGCACGGCGTTCGAGGGGGTCGCGAATCTCGAGCTTCGCGCGGATGGCCGGACCGCGCCGATCGCGAGCGCCGTCGTCCACGGAGGCTCGATGGGGGTCGTGGGCCCGTTCCGGGGGGTCCTGCACTTCGCGACACCCTCGGCGCGCGCCGGCGCGCTGATCCTCTTCACCCGTTCGGCGAAGGACGGGTCCCTCACGGTGGCGTCGGTTCTGCGGGTCTGGTTCTAGCCGCGGGCCCGTGGACGACCGCGTCGAGCCCCGCGCGCTCTCAGCGGTGCAGGATGGGTCAATGGCCGAGCCTTTCGACTCCCCCGCCGAGGCGACGGCGAACGGGCTCACCCTCGAGGAGGTCGCCGCGCGGATGGCCGACGGCCGCTCCAACCGCACCGAGGCCGACACCTCCCAGTCGTGGGGCCGGATCCTTCGGCGCAACGCCCTCACCCGACTCAACTTCCTCCTGCTCGTGCTGGGCGCGGCCACCCTCGCCACCGGAGCCCTGCCCGACGCCACCTTCCTCGCGGTCGCCGTGATCAACACGGTGGTCGGGGCCATCCAGGAATCACGGGCCAAGCGACAACTCGACCGACTCGCCGTGGTGAGCGCCCCGCGGACCCGGGCGGTGCGCGCCGGGGCCGTCGTGGACCTCGCGGTGGAGGACGTGGTGCTCGACGACCTCCTCGAGCTGCACCCCGGCGACCAGCTGAGCGTCGACGCGGTCGTGGCCGAGGGGGCGGCCGAGGTGGACGAGTCGCTCACGACCGGGGAGTCCGAGCCCGTCGCCAAGGGCGTCGGCGACGACCTCCTCTCGGGCACCTGGGTCGTGGCCGGGGTCGTGCGCGCGAGGGTGACTCGGGTGGGACGCGACTCGTACGCGAACCACCTGGCGGCCGAGGCTCGCCGGTTCAGCCTGGCCGGCTCGGAGCTCGTGGCCGCGGTGAACCGCGTCCTGCGCTGGGTCACCTGGGCCATGGTCGTGATCGGCCCGGTGCTCTTCTGGCGCCAGGTCCAGCACGAGCCGTGGCGGGTCGCCGTGCGCCTGGCCGTCGCCGGGGTCGTCGGGATGATCCCCGAGGGACTGGTGCTTCTCACCACACTCGCCTTCCTCGCCTCGGCCGTTCGCCTCTCCCGCCTGCGCACCCTGGTCCAGGAGCTCCCGGCCATCGAGACCCTGGCGCGCGTCGACGCCCTGTGCGTGGACAAGACGGGCACCCTCACCGAGGGACGCGTCGCCTTCTCGGCGCTCGAGGCCCGGGGCGCGGGCGTCGACGAGGTTCGGGCGGCCCTCGACGCCATCGCCCGCGCGACCGGAGCGAACGCCACCCTCGCCGCGATCGCCGAGGCCACCGAGCCCACGGCCTCGGACTGGACGGTCGAGGCGTCGGTGCCCTTCAGCTCGGCGCGCAAGTGGAGCGCCGTGGGCGTCGCCGACCACGGCACCTGGGTCCTCGGGGCGCCCGAGATGATGGAGGGGGCCGACCCCGACGGCCTGGGTCCGCTCGCCGCGTCGTGGGCCGAGACCGGCTCGCGGGTCCTCGCGCTGGCGCGCGGCAACCAGCGCCTCGAGGGCGACCGGCTCCCGGGCGACCTGCGCCTGGTGGCGCTCGTCGCCCTCGCCGAGCGAGTCCGCCCCACGGTGGCGGCGACGGTCGCGTACTTCTCCGACCAGGGCGTCACGTTGCGGGTCATCTCGGGCGACGCGGTGGCCACCGTGCGCGCCATCGCGCGGGCCGTGGGCGTGCCCGACGCCGGGCGCGCGCTCGACGCGCGCGAACTGCACCCTGGAGAGGGGGGATTCGCCGATCTCGTCGAGTCCTCACGCGTCTTCGGGCGCACCACCCCCGAGGTGAAGCGCGAGATGGTGGTGGCGCTACGCGCGCGGGGCCACACGGTCGCGATGACCGGCGACGGGGTCAACGACGTGCTCGCACTCAAGACGGCCGACCTGGGCGTCGCCATGGGCTCGGGCGCGGCGATCACCCGAGGCGTCGCCCAGCTGGTGCTGCTCGACGACGACTTCGACGTGATGCCCGCGGTGGTGTCCGAGGGCCGGCGGGCCCTGGCCAACATCGAGCGAGTGGCGGCGCTCTTTTTCACCAAGAACATCTACTCCTTGGTGCTGTCGATCGTCGTATCGATCGCGGGCTCAACCTATCCCCTGCTGCCTCGTCAGCTCACCCTGGTCGGGTCGGTCGCGATCGGCATCCCGGGGTTCTTCCTCGCCCTCGGGCCCAACGACCGGCGCTTCGAACCGGGCTTCTTGCGCCGGGTCCTCACCCTGTCGGTGGTCGCCGGGACCGTCTCGGCTGCGGTCATCCTCGCCGCGTACGCCCTGGCCCGCTCGAACGGCGCGCCGGCGGCCACCGCCCGAGTGGCGGCGGTGACGGCCGTGGCGGTGGTGACGCTGTGGCTGATCGCCGTGGTCGCGCGACCCGTGACCCGGGGTCGGCTCGCGCTGGTCGCGGCGATGGCCGCCCTCTTCCTCGTCGCCTACGCCTGGGGGCCGGTCGCGCGCTACTTCGACCTGGCGGCCCACCCTGGCGCACCCGTCGAGCTCGGCGCCCTCGCCCTGGGCGTGGTGGGCGCACTGGTCGTCGAGACGGTGACGCGCGTCGCTCCACTGCGCGGGCGAATCCTGCCCCCGTCCATCGCGGCCGACCGAACGACGGGGCCGCGGGCTCCACGATCCCCATCTCGGCCAGGGTGACGCATCTCTCCTCCTCCTGACCCCCGTGCAGTCGCGGAACGGTCTTGAGGCCCTAGAGGACGCGACGGACCCCGTCCATCTGGGCGTGGCCCGTGGCGCGGCCCCGAGGTCGGGGGCGAGCCCGCCCAGCCGGTGAGCCCGCGCCACGATCTCGCGATGGACGCGGCTCACGGTGGCCCCTGGGTCCACGGGGACCGGGGAGCGGGCGAGCGGCGGGTAGGGCGTGGCCGGTGGACGGCTCCGGGACGGTGTGGGGATCGTGCGCGAGGACTCCCTGGGTAGCGCCGCACGACCCCGCGACCGCGGCGCGTGGGCCCTGACCCCGAATCCCCTAGAGGCGAGGGTCACCCCCGCCCGGTACCCGACGGGAGCTCGGGCCCCGCCCGCCTCGGCCCCGCCCGGCGCGGGTCCTACGTCGCGAGGTCTCGCCGGTCGTAGCCCCACACCGAGACCGCCACGAGCACGATGACCACGACCATCACCACGCCGAGGCTCCCCAGGCGCAGCCCGGTGGTGAGCGGCTGGTGTCCGAGCGCCTGGTCCCACAGCGAGAGCCCGACCACGCGCTGCAACGCGCTCACCAGCGGGGCGAGGGCCGAGAGCAGGTAGCTCGCCACGGCGAGGGCTGTCGCGACCCCTCGGGCCAGGCCCCGTGAGCCGCTCGACGCCCCGACGGCCAGCGCGAGGGTGGCGAAGGCGAGGGCGAAGGCCGCCGAGCCGATCACCGCCGCGCTCAGTCCGGCCCAGCCCACCGAGAGCGAGAAGAGCGGGCCGAGCAGCCCGAGGGTCGCCTCCAGGACCGCCCCGAGCCCCAGGGTGCCCACCGCGAGGGCCGACCACTTCTCGAGCACGACCCGGCGACGCGACACCGGGTTGGCCAGCAGCAGGTCGATGGTGCCTCGGTCCTCCTCGCCGGCGGCGAGGTCCGACCCCCACAAGATGGCGAAGAGGGTGAGCAGCATCGGGGCGACCACCGAGAAGATCTCGGCGCCCAGGTAGCCCGGGCCGGTAGTGAAGTCGGTGACGTTGAACAGTCGGCGGAACACCTCGGGGTAGGCCTCGAAAATCTTGGCGAAGGCCCGGTTGTCATGGATCGTGGGGAAGATCGACAGCATCACCACGCAGTACGTGGCGATCCCCACCGACCAGCCGATGAGGCCGCGTCGCTCCTCGCGCAGCGCGCGGGCGAACACCCCGCGACGCGCCCAGGGCCGGCGCCCCCTAACGCGAGACGCCGTCATAGTAGGAGAGGAACACGTCTTCGAGGCTCGGCTCGTGCACCGACAGGTCGAGCACGTCCAGTTGGGCCAACGCGGCGAGCAGCGGGTTGAGCCCGCCCACGACCTCGAGGCGCACCCCGTGGTCGACCCGCTGGCGCACCGTCACGCCCTCGAGGGCGTCGAGGGCCGCGAGCGTGGCCGTCGAGCCTACGCGCACGTCCACCACGTGGAGGGCTCGAGCCCGGATGTCGCTCACGCGCTCGATGGCGACCAGCCGACCGTCTCTGATCAGCCCCACGCGGTCGGCGACCTCGGCCACCTCGCTCAAGACGTGCGAGGACAGAAAGACCGTCCGCCCGGACGCGGCGACCTCGCGTACCCGTTGGTGGACCGTGCGCTGCACCAAGGGGTCGAGCCCGACCGTGGGCTCGTCGAGGACGAGCAAGTCGGGTTCGTTCATGAACGCCGAGACGAGCCCGACCTTCTGCCGGTTTCCCCGCGAGAGCGCCCGAACCGGGCGGTCGAGCTCGAGGTCGAGCTCGCTCGCCCAGCGCTCCACGGTCGCCTCGTCGGGCCCGCCGCGAAGGCGCGCAACGTGGGCCAACGTCTCGCGGGCGCTGAGCCTCTCGTAGAGCGCGAGCTCGCCGGGCAGGTAACCGAGCCGGCGATGGACAGCCACGGCGTCTCGGCGCGCGTCGAGCCCGAAGAGCCGCACCGCTCCCCGTTGGGGCCGGATGAGGTCGAGCATCAGTCGAATGGTCGTGGTCTTGCCCGCCCCGTTGGGCCCCAGGAACCCGAAGACCTCGCCCCAGTCCACCTCGAGGGTGAGATCGCGCACGCCCCCGCCGCCGCGGTAGACCTTGGTGACGCCCGTGAGGGCGATCGGCACCACGCCACGATCGCGTGGTGCGCCAGGGGCTCGCACCGCGCGGGGTGCGGCCTCGCGGGCCGAGGGGACCGCGGCGCGGCCGACCCCACTCGGGCTGGAACCAGTCGCGTCGGAGGCGCGCGAGGCGGGAATCGCTCAGCGCTCCTGTGGGCAATCCCCGTAGCGGAGGGGCCGCGGAGAGCCGTGGGCGCTCGAGTGCGCCACGAGCGTGCGCGCGCGACCGGGCACCCGCCGCCGCCGGACCCAGTGCGACGCGCCGTTGGCCATGGCGACCTCCCTGAGACCACCGTAGGCCCTCGCGCGCGGCCTCGGTGAGGGACGTAGGTCCCTACGCGGCCCTCGTCGCGGGGTCACACCCTCCCCCTAGCCTTCGGTCGTGGAAATCGCCTTCGAGGGTGAGGTCTGGTACTGGCGTGGTCCCTCGCCGTTCCACTTCGTCACGGTCCCGCCCGAGGGGGCCGAGCTGATCAGCGAGATCGCCCCCTCGCTGACCTACGGCTGGGGGTGCATCCCGGTACGGGGCCGCGTGGGCGCCACCGCGTTCACCACCTCACTCTTCCCCCGCGAGGGCGGCTACGTCGTGCCACTCAAAGCCGCGGTGCGCGTTGCCGAGGGTCTCGAACTCGGGGACCTCGCGTCGGTGGTACTCGAGGTGGGCTGAGCCGTTCGGGGGTGTCGGGTCTGTCACGCTGGACACGTGGCCGACCGCCTCGCCCGACTGCTGGATCCGCTCGACCGCCTCCAACGCCGCACTCCCGCGCTCGCCTTCGTCGTGGCGGTGGTGCGCAAGACGTCCGAAGACGGTGGAGGAGACTTGGCCGCTCTCGTCGCCTACTACGGGTTCCTCTCCGCACTACCACTCCTCCTCGTCTTCGCATCGATCGTGGGTTTCGTCCTCCAGGGCGACCCCGGACTGCGTGCGCGCGTGCTGGCGAGCGCCGCGCGCAGCTTCCCCACGCTCTCGAATGTCCTCGACTCCTCGGTCCGGGGCAGCGGGGTCGCCCTCGGTCTCGGGGCGCTGTGGGCGCTATGGGCAGGGCTCGGCGTGACCCGAGCGCTGGAGCGGGCGATGAACGCGGTCTGGGACCTGCCCCGCGCGAGGAGGCCCGGCGTCCTTCGCTCGTCCGCACGCGGGCTGGCGATGCTCGCCGCGCTCGGCCTCCTCACCGTCGTCTCGACGGCCCTGGCCGGACTGCCGCTCGCCCACGCGCTCTCGCCCCTCACCTCGGGGGTGGTCGCCGTCGTGGGCGCACTGGCCGTCAACGCCGTGCTCTTCTTGCTCGCCTTCGAACTTCTCACCAACCGCCACCTCGGTCTCGGTGTCACGTGGCCCGGAGCGGTCATTGGAGCCGTCGCCTGGACGGCGCTGCAGGCCGGGGGCACCCTCTACGTCGGTCACGTCGTCGCCCACGCCTCGCACTACTACGGCCCCTTCGCCGCGGTCGTGGGACTGCTCGCCTGGGTCTACCTCGGCGCGCGGCTGCTCGTCTATAGCGCCCAGATCAACGTCGTGCGCACCGAGCAACTCTGGCCCAGGAGCCTCCGCGGGGCCGACAGGTCCGCCGACGAGCGCGTGACCCGCCGCATCCGGCCTCGCGCCTAGTCAAGGCCTCTCCGCGCGGGGCCTTCGAGATCTCGTAAGCGATGCCGCGGACCTGCACCACCGCCGGCATGGTCTTCTCGTTCTCCCTGACGAGGATCGCCGCCTCGCACGGCCATCGGCCGCCGGCGGGCCTTCGCGATCTTCGTCGGCCCGGCCCACCTCACCCACGGGCTGGCGACCGCGTTCACCCACGGACTCCACCACGCCCTCTCCCCCTCGATGGGCCACATAGCCCGGGCGGTCCCCCTCTCGTGGGGCTGCGCCCGGGCCACCGGGCGCACCAGCCGAGACGGGGGGACCCGTCGGTGCCGTCACGATTGATACCCCAGGGGGTATACTGATGAGCAGTCGCCCGACCGTTGAGGAGAACCCGTGGCCACCGTCCAGCTGACCCAAGAGAGCTTCGAGTCCACCGTCGCGAACAACGACATCGTCCTGATTGACTTCTGGGCGAGCTGGTGCGCCCCGTGCCGGATGTTCGCCCCCGTCTTCGAGGCGGCCTCGGAGACCCACGACGACGTCGTCTTCGCCAAGGTCGACACCGAGGCCGAACAGCAGCTCGCGGCCGCCTTCGGCATCATGTCGATCCCGACCCTGATGGCCTTCCGCGACCAGGTTCTCCTCTACGCCCAGCCCGGCGCCCTGGCCTCGGCCGCTCTGGAGGATCTCATCGGTAAGGTCAAGGCGCTCGACATGGACGAGGTGAAAAGGTCGCTCGCCGAGCGGGCCCAGGCCTGAGGTCCTAGACCGATGAACGCCATCGAGGTGACCCTGGAGCTCCCCTTCGCCGAGGCCGCGGCCGCGGTTCGCCAGGCGCTCTCGACCGAGGGCTTCGGCGTGCTCAGCGAGATCGACGTCGCCGCCACGTTCAAGGCCAAGCTCGGCGTGGAGCGCCGCCCCCTCACGATTCTGGGCGCCTGCAATCCCACCTTCGCCTACCGGGGCCTCGCCGCGGACCCGTCGCTCGCCCTCGTGCTGCCCTGCAACGTCGTGCTCGAGGACCTCGGCGACGGGCGCACCCGTGTCGCCCTCGCGGACCCGCGCGCGATGTTCGCCCTCGCGGACCCCGCCCGCTCCTCCGTGGACCCCAGCCTCGCCGACGAGGTCGCCGTCGCGCTGACGAGGGTCGCGGACCGTCTGGGCGCGTGAGCGTGGCCGCGCGGGCCGACGCCCTGCCCGCGGCGTCGTCGGTACTCGCGGTCTGCGCCCACCCCGACGACGAGAGCTTCGGCCTCGGGGCCGTCCTCACGCGCTTCGCCGAGTCGGGCGCCGCGGTGTCGATGCTGTGTTTCACCCACGGTGAGGCCTCGACGCTCGGCCGATCCCACCGCCCCCTCGGCGAGGTCCGTCGCGAGGAGCTCGCCGAGGCGGCGGCCGTCCTGGGCGCTGGCCGGGTCGACCTGCTCGACTACCCCGACGGGGGGCTCGCCGAGGTCCCGTTGGCGCGCCTCGCCGCCGACGTCGCGACGGCGGCGCGCGCGGTCGACGCCGACCTGATCGTGGTCTTCGACGAGGGGGGTGTCACCGGCCACCCCGACCACGTGTGCGCGACCGCGGCCGCCCTCGAGGGTGCGGCCCTCCTCCCGGTGATCGCCTGGAGCCTGCCCCGTGAGGTGGCCGACACGCTCAACGCCGAGTTCGCCACGGGCTTTATCGGTCGCGACGTCAGCGACGCCGACGTGCGCCTCGAGGTCGACCGGGCCGTCCAGCGCCGGGCCATTCTCTGCCACGCCAGCCAGGCCACCGACAACCCGGTCCTGCGTCGCCGGCTCGAGCTCCTCGGCGACACCGAGTTGCTGGTGTGGCTGCGACGTCCGGACGAGCCCTCGGCCCGCCGACCGGGCCGGGCTCGTCGCTAGTGGCCGCGTCGTCGCGCGCTCGCCGAGACCGGTGAGCCTCGGACCACCGCGACCCCTCGAGCCGTTCCCTAGGTGTCTCCGCCGGCGAGCGAGTCCGGCTCGGGCGGGGGCAGCCTCCTCCCTAGATGGCCGATTCCCTCGTTCACGGTGTCCTCGAGCGCCCGTAGGGCCTCCTCGCTGCGACCGACCTCGAGCATCCACCGGGCTGCGGCAACGCGTTGGACGATCGAGTCGCTCGCCTCAAGCTCGGCCAGGCGCGCCTGCTGGGCCGCCTCGAAGTCCCTCAGGTGGAGTCGGCGCGCCGCGTCGTTGCGCGCGGCGGCCTCACTGAGGTGTCCCACCAGACCGCCCATGAGGGCCATCGCCAGGAGGGGCGCCACCCACCCGGTGAGGTCCACGTCACCGTTGGACCGGGCGAACTCGAGGACGACGAAGGCCGCCATCGCGAGGCCGGCCGAGACAGTCCCACCCCGCCAGCCGAAACGCATCGCGCTGAGCGCGATGGGCACGACGTAGAGGAGAGCCGCGCTCTGCCCGGCGCCGTCGACGTACCAGCGCAGCACCGTGACCGCGACCATGAGCACGGCGATAACCGCGAGCGCCCGCGACGGCGCCTTCGGCGCGTACCGGCGCGATAGGTTCCACCCGGCCGTCCACAGTCGAACGGCGCGCCCCCACTCACCTACCATCCGCGACCCTCCGTGCCGCCCCAGCCTTCGAGGCGTCACTCCATTGTGCTGGGTCGCCACAGCCGACACATCGGGACCAACGTCCCTTTGCGCCGGTGCGACGCAACCGGGGGCTCACTCCCGGCGTCGGTGCCGCCCGGGGATCAGTCGCTCGCGCGCAGCACTGGCTTAAGGGCCTCGAGGACCGCCGGGTCGTCGATGGTCGAAGGGACGGGTTCGTCGCGTCCGTCGGCGATCGCGCGCATGCTCTTGCGCAGGATCTTGCCCGAGCGCGTCTTGGGCAGCGCCGCTACCACGTCGACCCGACGCAGGCTCGCGACGCTGCCGACCTGGTCGCGCACGCGCTGGACGACCTCGTCGGCGATCGTCAAGTGGTCGCGGGTCACCCCGCCCTTTAAGACGACGAGGGCGCGGGGCACCTGACCCTTCAGCTCGTCGGCGACTCCAATCACCGCGCACTCGGCGACGTCGGGGTGGCCGGCGATGATCTCTTCCATCTCACCGGTCGAGAGTCGGTGCCCGGCCACGTTGATGACGTCGTCGACCCGGCCCATCACGAACAGGTAGCCGTCCTCGTCGAAGTGGCCCCCGTCCCCGGTCAAGTAGTAGCCCGGGACCCGAGAGAGGTAGGTCTGGACGTAGTTCTCGTCGTTGCGCCACAGCGTCGAGAGCGTCCCCGGGGGTAGTGGGGTGCGGATCATGATCGCGCCCTCGGTCCCGGGCGGGACCTCCTCGCCCGTGACGTCGAGTACGCGCACGTCGTAGCCGGGTACCGGCACGGTCGGCGAACCGGCCTTGATCGGCATCGGGTCCATGCCCATCAGGTTGGCGACGATCGGCCAGCCCGTCTCGGTCTGCCACCAGTGGTCGATGACCGGGACCCCGACGTGCTCACTCGCCCACTTGTAGGTCTCGGGGTCGAGCCGTTCGCCGGCGAGGAAGAGGTAGCGGAACCCCGACAGGTCGTAGTCGCCGATCAGCTTGCCCTCGGGATCCTCGCGCTTGACGGCGCGGAATCCCGTCGGAGCCGTGAAGAGGGTCTTGACCCCGTGCTGGGCGATCACCCGCCAGTAGGCGCCGGCGTCGGGGGTGCCCACGGGCTTGCCCTCGTAGAGGACGGTGGTGCACCCGGCGAGCAGGGGCGCGTAGACGATGTAGGAGTGGCCCACCACCCAGCCGACGTCCGACGCGGCCCAGAAGACCTCGCCGGGATGCGTGTCGTAGACGTTGGCCATGCTCCAGCGCAGCGCCACGGCGTGACCGCCGTTGTCGCGCACGACCCCCTTGGGCCGTCCGGTCGTGCCCGAGGTGTAGAGGACGTAGAGGGGGTCGGTAGCGGCCACCGGCACGCAGTCGGCCGACGTGGCGCGGGCGAGCGCCTCGGCCCACTCCACGTCGCGGGGCGCCCGTAGGCTCGCCGTCGCCTGGGGACGCTGGAGGATGAGGCAGTGATCGGGCTTGTGGCTCGACTCGTCGATCGCCGCGTCGAGCAGCGGCTTGTACTCGATGACGCGCTTGACCTCGATGCCGCACGACGCGGTGACCACGACCTTGGGCTGGGCGTCCTCGATACGCAAGGCCAGCTCGTGGGCCGCGAATCCCCCGAAGACGACCGAGTGGACCGCGCCGAGGCGCGCGCAGGCCAGCATGGCGACGACCGCCTCGGGGACCATCGGCATGTAGATCACGACCCGGTCGCCGCGCTCGACCCCGAGGTCGCGCAGGGCCCCCGCGCAGCGCGCCACCTGGTCACGCAGCTCGACGAAGGTGAGGGTGGCGATCGTCCCGGTCACGGGGCTGTCGTAGATGAGAGCGGCCTGGTCGCCTCGACCCTCCTCGACGTGACGGTCGACGGCGTTGAAGCACGTGTTGAGCTCGCCGTCGGGAAACCACCGGAAGAAGGGCGGGTTCGAGCGGTCCAGCACCTGGCTCGGCACGTGGTCCCAGCGAATCGCCGTGGCCGCCTCGCCCCAGAACCCCTCGGGGTCCTCGATGCTCCTGCGCCACGCCTCGCGGTATCCGCCCATGGATCCCCCCAACTCCCGGGGAACCGCCGAGGACCGGTGGCCCCCGTCGCCCCTTGCTTTCTTGAGAGTACACCTCAGCCTTCGCGTCGATTCGAGGCGCCGGTGCCCGGGTGCACTTCACCCGACTGACGACCGACGTGAGCAATACCCGCGGTCCGGGAGCGCCGGCAATGGTCCGAGGCGCCACCACACTCGGGTGATCGGTCTGAGCGACGTCGTGTGAGGGTGGGCATCACCTCAGCCTTCGCCAACGCTCAGGTACGGCTGACCGCACTCCCCCGGCGTCGGCGTAACGATGGGGCGGCGGCGCCAAACTCAGGCGTCGGGAAGGTCCCACACTGCTCGCCGAACGCGACGCGAGTGGTCCCTTCTCATTTGACCTCGGCCCGCCGAGCGCGGGCTATCAACCAGTCGGCGAAATCGCGCGCAACGATTCGCTCGTTGTGTACCCCGTCCGCGTCCGGAGACGCCAGCCAAACAATCGCCGGCCCCATGACCGACGGGTCCAGCAGCTGGTTCCGGGTGGCCTCGTCTATGTCGTCGGGCACCATCCCCGTAGCGGTCGCGCCCCCCGGGAGAAGGATGTTGGCCGTGACCCTCGTGCCCTCGAGATCGGCGGCCATGACTCTCGCGAACGCCTCGACCGCTGCCCCGGAAGGACCGTAGGGGACGAATCCTCGTCGCGTCATCGTCGCGTCATTCATCGAGACAGTGACCACCCTCCCATGACCAGCGTCGA
This sequence comes from Acidimicrobiales bacterium, assembly GCA_035702745.1. Lineage (GTDB taxonomy): Bacteria > Actinomycetota > Acidimicrobiia > Acidimicrobiales > RAAP-2 > RAAP-2. The sequence goes on from DASSZS010000062.1 coordinate 26,566, forward strand.
G
>DASSZS010000019.1:0-11966 GCA_035702745.1 Acidimicrobiales bacterium
TTCGGCTGGAGGGTGAGGGTGATGAGCCAGAAGGCCCCGGCGAGCACGAACGAGGTGAGCGGACCCACCACCGCGATCCGGAAGTCCGCGCCGGGGCTGAGCGCCTCGCCCTCGAGCTCAGACACTCCACCAAATAGCCAAGGAGTGATGCGCCGCACGCCGACGCCCTCGCGCTCGGCTACCACGGCGTGGGACGTCTCGGGCAAGAGCAGGGTGAAGAAGAGCAGGACGGTCGCGACCGATCCCACGATCCAGTGCTCGGTGGCCGGACGGCCCGCGACGTAGTCCGGTAACACCAGGTCCGAGAGCTCCCAGACGACGAACGCGACGATGAACAGGACGCTCCCGTTGACGCCCACCGGATTCCGCGATGAGCCCGAGGAGGATGTCCAGTTCTATGGCGCTCCTTCGGGTCGGGTCTCCCCGCAGTCTCGCGGGTGGCGCCCGGACCCTCTAGGGACGAGAGCCACGTCCTCGCCGTGGGCTCCGGCCTACGATCGGCCGATGGCGAGCGACGGCGGCCCCGCGATCCAGGACTTCTACCCCGACCACCTCGCCCACTGCTACGGCTGCGGTCGGCTGAACGAGCACGGCTACGGGCTGCGCACCCGCTGGGAGGGGGACGAGGCGGTGACGCGTTTCACGCCGGGCCCCTTCGTGACGAGCTTCCCGGGCTTCGTCTACGGCGGTCTGCTGGCCTCCATCCTGGACTGCCACGGCACGGCCGTGGCGGCCTCGGGGCTCTACCGCGCCGAGGGCCGCGAGATCGACCTCGACACTCCACCCGTGCACCGGTGCGTCACGGGCACCCTCACCGTCCGCTTCGAGCGGCCCACGCCCTTGGGCCCCGAGCTGGAGGTGCGCGGGGTGATTGACGTGGTCTCGGGGCGCAAGGTCCACGTCCTCTCGCGCGTCGTGGTCAACGGGGCGGTGACGGTGCGCGCCGAGATGGTCGCCTTCGACCTGCCCGAGGGCTTCGCCGGACCGGGCTCAGCGCCGGCGGGTTAGCCCGCCGGGGGGTGCTCCGCGTCGAAGCGCTCGGCGCACCCGGGGGAGCAGAACCAGTAGTCGGTGCCCTGATGGGTGCGCCGGGCCGCGGCGCTGGCTGGCTCGACGCTCATCCCACAGACCGGGTCGACGGACGTGGCGCGTCGGGCCGGCGGCGCGAGGGTGAGCGTGACCGGCTGGGCCATGGGCTCGTAGTCGCCACCCGGCCGACTGAAGCGCTCAGGGTCTGTGTCGAAGCGCTCGGCGCACCCGGGGGAGCAGAACCAGTAGTCGGTGCCCTGATGGGTGCGCCGGGCCGCGGCGCTGGCCGGCTCGACGCTCATCCCACAGACCGGGTCCACCACTGTCCCGCCGGCGGGGGGGAGCGGCCCGCGCCCGCCGAAGCGCTCGGGGTCGGCGTCGAAGCGCTCTCGGCACTTGTCGGAGCAGAAGTTGTACGTCGCGCCGGCGTGGCGGGAGGTCGCCGGCGCGTCGGCCGTGCGAACCTGCATCGCGCACACGGGGTCGATGGCGTAGCCGACCCCGCCGCCCAGTCGCGCCCGACGGCGCACCAGCCACCACGCGCCGAGCGCCACGACGAGGAACACGAGGTCGAGGTACGTCGTGTAGTCCCACGAGAAGTGGGCGCTCTTAAGGGCGAACACCCTTCGCGCCGGGGTGAGGTGCAGGGCGGCGAAGACGCCCTCGGTGAGCAGTCCGGCGACGGCCATGACGGCGTAGAAGACGAGGAGCATCCGCACCATGACCCGAGTGCCGTAGAACTTGCGGTAGATGACCAGCAACGGCATCGAGATCAGGTCGGCGAAGATGAAGGCGATGACCCCGCCAAAGGAGATCCCGCCCGACCAGAGCGCCGCGGCGAGAGGGACGTTGCCGATCGAGCACACCCAGCTCACCACGGCGATGAGGGGACCGACGAAGGCGTTCTCGAGCGAGGACCAGAAGCCGTGTCCGCTCAAGAAGAGCGCGTTCCAGACATCGTGGGGCACGAGCACGGCCAGCAGCCCCGCCACCACGTAGCCGATCGCCAGCTCCTTGCGCAGCATCGTCGCGTCGGCCAGCGCGTAACTCGCGGCGTCCGACCACCCGGCCAGGGTGCGCGGGCTCGAGACGGGGAGGTCCCCGCCGACGTCGTCGGCGCCCTCGGCGTGCTCGGCGCAGGTCGGGGGACTGTGCTCCTCGCGCTCATCGGACGACACGGGGCTCGAGCGTCCCTCCGTCACCCGCTCGTGCGCCGCCGCGCTCTGGGACTGGGCGCGCCGGCGCGCGGCGGCGACCATCGTCGAGGTGAAGGCGGCGCTCCCGAGCAGGGCGAGCAGGACAATCATGATTGGTCCGCCGATGAACTCAGCGACCATGAACTGCCAGCCCAGCAGCACGAGCATCACCACGCCGAGCTCGACGACGAGGTTCGTCGAAGCGAACATGAAGACCATGGCGCTCGTGAAGTCGGCGCCCTTGGTGATGAGCGACTTGGTCATCGCCGAGGCGGCGTAGGAGCAGCTCGACGAGACCATCCCGTAGCCCGACGCGCGCGCCACGTTGGCGGGGCTGTGGCCCCCGAGTCGCCGGCGCATCTGGTCCTTCGAGACGAACGCCTGGACCGCACCGGAGAGCAAGAACCCGAGAGTGAGCGCCCACAGGGTCTCCCAGAACATGAAGAGGCCCTCACGCAGGCCGCGCCCGAGGTCGACCGCGATGGTCGCGACGGTGACCGCGGTCACGAGCGCACCAGCTGGGCGATGGCCGCGCTGGCCTCGCGGAGTTTCGCGGCCTGCTCGTCACCGCCCTCGCGCACGGCGTTCGCCACGCAGTGGGCGAGGTGGTCGTCGAGCAGCTCGAGGGCGACCGCCTGGAGCGCGCGGGTGGCGGCCGAGACCTGGGCCAGGACGTCGATGCAGTAGCGATCCTGCTCGACCATCCGGGCGATGCCTCGCACCTGTCCCTCGACGCGTCGCAGCCGCGTGAGGACCGCGCCCTTGTCGTCGGTGTACCCCGGTGCCGCCACCACGGGCCTCCTCCCTCAATACCCGGTAGGGGTATTATAACGAGCGGGCGTCGACCCTCAGCGACGCGCTCATCCCCGAGGCGTAGTGCCACGGGACGTCACAGACGATCTCGTAGCGGCCCGGGGCCAGTCGCAGGCTCACCCAGCCCCGCGTCCGCGGCGCGAGGCCGTCGCCGGCCCCGGCCCCGCAGGACGTCGAGGCCTCGCCGAGGCTCGACGACTCGTCGATTCTCCCGTTCGGCCCGACTCGAAGGCGACCCGCGGCGCCGGTGGCCAGAGGCAGGACGACGAGCTCGTGGCGCACCGTGCCGACGTTGGTCGCGACGAAGGTCACCCATCCAGCCGACACGCTCGCGGGGCTCTCGGTGAGCGACGCTCCGCGTAGCCAGCCCCCCATCATCATCGGCCCTCCGTCCGAGAGAGTGACTCGAACCACGCTCCCGCGCGCCGAGAGCGGCGCACACGCGGTGAGCGGCGAGCCGGGCGAACTGACTCGGCCCTCCCAAGCCACCCCGAGGCTGAGCACGGTGAGGACCACGACGGCCGCAGCGGCGAGCCGAATCGTGGGGCCGCTCACCGGTCGGGTCGGGAGAGGACCTCGACGCGTGTCGCGTACTCCTCAGGGCTGATCTCGCCGCGGGCGAGGCGTTCGCGCAGGATCTGTCGGGCGGAGTCCACCGACTCACGCGGTGCCGGGCGGTCGTGGTGCGCCGTGACGCGCACCAGGGCCACCACGCCGAACACGACGACGGCCCAGAAGGTCAGCATGACGAGCCCCATCACGAGCCACCCGCCGGAGCCCCACGGCGTCATGTCCCATCCGTACACGGCGACCTCCTCATCGACCGTTCCCAGACTGCCCGTCCGTGACCTCTTCGGGGTAGGGACCGTGGTCCCTAGTCGCTTTCAAGTGGCCACGGGGCGTTCCTGGGCGACCGACGCTCACGGTCGGTCGCGAGGGGAGTTCGCCCACCCGGGGACTCCAGGTCCCGGGTGGCACAGACCAGCGACGCAACGGGACCGCCCGGACGACCCTGGGACGTCAAGCGCCGTGATCGGGCCGCACCTGGCGTCGCCGTTCACAGTGGCCCCGCCCTCACTGTCGTTCCGACGGGCCCAGAGCCACCGTCGACGGGTGGAGGGGGGCCGGGAGACCCGGTTAGGGCATCTCGTGGCACCGCCGGGGACGCGGGCCGGAGAATGGTGGGCTAGGCGATGTAGAAGGTCTTGGCGTTGGTGAACTCGCGTATACCGAGCACCGACAGTTCGCGGCCGTAGCCCGAGCGCTTGATGCCCCCGAAGGGCAGCTCGGGAGTCGAGGCGACGACGGCGTTGGCGAAGACCATCCCCGCCTCGACCCCGGCGATCGCCCGCTCGATCTCGGCGGGGTCGGTGGCCCAGATCGAGCCGCCGAGTCCCCAGGGCGTCGCGTTGGCGACGCGGATCGCCTCGTCGAGGTCCTCGACGACCTCGACGACGGCGACCGGTCCGAAGAGCTCCTCGCACCCGGCGCGCGAGTCCCTCGGCACGTCGGTGAGGACGGTCGGGGCGTAGTAGAAGCCCGGGCCGTCGAGGACGGTGCCCCCGGTGCGCACGACGGCGCCCCGGGTGACCGACTCGCGCACCTGGGCGTCGAGCTCCTCGCGCTGGGCACGGCTCACGAGCGGGCCCATGCCGGTCGCCGGGTCCATCGGGTCGCCCACGACGACCTGGCCCATCGCCTTCGTGAAGCCCTCGATGAACTCCTCGGCCCGCTCTTTGACGACGATGAAGCGCTTCGAGGCGATGCAACTCTGCCCGTTGTTCTGGATGCGGGCGGTCACGGCCATCGGGATCGTCCGGGCCATGTCGGCCGAGCGCGCCACGATGAAGGCGTCGGAGCCCCCGAGCTCGAGCACGCACTTCTTCAGCGCGGCCCCCGCCTGGGCGGCCACGGTCTTACCGGCCGCCTCTGAGCCCGTGAGGGTCACCGCCGCCACGCGGTCGTCGGCGATGAGTTCGGCGGCGGCCTGGTGGGAGAGGAAGAGGGTGATGAAGACGCCGTCGGGGAAGCCGGCCCGGCGGAAGAGCTCCTCGAGGAACATCGCCGAGCGAGGGACGTTCGAGGCGTGCTTCAAGATGCCCACGTTGCCGGCCATGATCGCCGGTGCCGCGAAGCGCACCGCCTGCCACAGAGCGAAGTTCCAGGGCATGACCGCGAGCACCGGCCCGAGGGGCTCGTAGCGCACGCCGCTACGGCTCGCGGGCGAGGCGATGATCTCCTCGGCGAGCATCGACTCGGCGTGCTCGGCGTAGTAGCGCATCGTCTTGGCGCACTTGAGGACCTCGGCCTTGGCCTGGGCGTGGGTCTTGCCCATCTCGCCGGTGAGCATCGCCCCGACCTCGTCGACCTCGTCCTCGAGGATCTGGGCGGCCCGGCTCATCAGCTCGCCACGGTCCTTGAACGGAGTGTCGCGCCAGGCGCGGAACGTGCGCGCCGACAGTGCGAGCGCGGCCTCGATCTGCTCGGGCGTGTGCCCCTCGAACTCGGCGACGACCTCTCCGGTGGCGGGGTTGACAGACGTGAACGGCATGGCTCTTCCTCCTGGCGCCGTCGTGGCGGCACCCCACTCTCTACTCGGCGTCCAGACCGCACGCGAACCGGGACGGCTGAACGATTTTCACCCCCGGCGCGGTGTCTCGCGGGGGTCGGGCTCAACGCTAACCGAGCCGCCCCGCCTTCGGGTCGGCCGAGGCGGCGCGCGGCGACCGCGAGCTCACCGATCGTCCGGCGTCGGCGCCTCGGCCCGCCAGCGCTGGGCCGCGACCTGCAGCGCGTCCCAAGGACTGCCCAGGGGCGGGGTGTAGGCGAGGTCGAGGTCCCCGAGCTGATCGACCCCGAGTCCCGAGAAGAGGGCGGCGGCGGCGGTGTCGACGCGCTTGTGCACCGCGCTGGCGACGGTGCCCACGAGCTGGACCCCGAGGAGCCGACCGGTCGTGCCGTCGCCCGTGAGGCGCACCCCGATCCTCGTCGCGCCCGGGTAGTACGCCTTGTGGTCGTCGACCGACACCGCCACCGTCCTCGGGTCGAGGCCGGCGTCGCGGGCCTCGTGGTCGCGGATCCCCGTGCGTGCGGCGACGGTCTCGAAGACCCGCACGACCTGGGTGCCGAGGCTTCCGGCGAAGCGACGGTCGCCACCCAGCGCACTCTCGCCGGCGACCCGACCCTGCTTGTGGGCGGTCGTGCCGAGGGGAAGGTACGTGTCACCGAGCAGGGCGTGGTGGGTGACCACGCAGTCGCCCGCGGCGTAGATGTCGGGTAGGCCGGTCGCCATGCGTCGGTCCACCTGGATTGCTCCGCGCGCGCCCAGGGTGGCGCCCGCGGCGCGCGCGAGCCCGACGTCGGGGGTGACGCCCGTGACGACGAGCACGAGGCCGGCGCGGATTGCGACCTCGGTACCGTCCGCGCCCGACGCGCGCACTACCAGCTCGTCGCCGTCGCGCTCGACCTCGCGCACCGTGGTCGCGGTGCGCACCTCGACCCCGTGGGCGACCAGCGTGGTGGCGACCACGTCGGCGAGCGCGGGGTCGAGGCTGGATAGGACCTGGGGCAGGGCCTCAACGAGACTCACCGCGAGGCCCCGACGGGTGAGGGACTCGGCCATCTCGAGCCCGATGTAGCCGGCCCCGACGACGACCGCGCGCTCGGGTCGACGCTCGCTGAGCGTGGTCAGGATTTCGAACGCGTCGCCCATCGTGTGCAGCAGGTGGACCCCGTCGGCCGCGCCGAGCCGCTCGAGTCCGGTAATCGTCGGACGCACCGGGGTGGCCCCCGTCGCGACGACCAGGCGGTCGTAGGGGATGACCCTCTCCGTGCCGTCGGGACCGGTGGCCCGGACCCGGTGGCCGGCGACGTCGATCGCCCGCGCGATCGTGGCGGTCACGACCCGGATCCCGAGCGCCTCGATCTCTTCACGACGCCGGTGGGCGAGGTCGCGCCAGTCGAGGACCTCGCCCGCGACGAGGTAGGGGAGGCCGCAGATGGAGAAGTTGGGGAACTCGTCGGCGAGCATCACGGTGACCTCGAGCGAGTCGTCGAGCTCACGGGCGCGTAGGGCTGCGGCGATCCCGGCGTCGCTGCCGCCGATGGCCAGTAGGTGCACGGTCGCCTCCTCGATCGGGTCAGTCGGTCGTGGTCGGGTAGAGCCGGCGCCTCGCCCACAGGGCGACGTAGACCAGGGCGACGAGGACGGGCACCTCGATGAGGGGACCCACCACGCCGGCCAGCGCCTCTCCGGAGGTGACCCCGAAGACGCCGATGCACACGGCGATCGCGAGCTCGAAGTTGTTGCCGGCTGCGGTAAAGGCGAGCGTGGCGGTGCGCTCGTAGGAAAGACCGAGGGCCCGACCCCAGGCGAAGGCTCCGGTCCACACCACGGCGAAGTAGGCGAGCAGGGGCAGAGCGATGCGCGCCACGTCGAGGGGGTGAGCGGAGATGGTGTGGCCCTGGAGGGAGAAGAGCACGACGATGGTGTAGAGCAGGCCCACCAACGCCAGGGGACCGACGCGGGGGAGGAAGCGCGTCTCGTACCACGCGCGCCCGCGGGTCCGCTCGGCGATGCGCCGAGTGAGGAACCCGGCCACGAGGGGAATCCCGAGGAAGATCGCGACGGTCGCGGCGATCTCGCCCATCGAGAAGCGCACCCCCACCGTGGACAGGCCCAGCCAGTGGGGCAGGAGGCGCAGGTAGAAGTAGCCGAGGAGGGCGAAGGCGACGATCTGAAAGAGCGCGTTGAGGGCGACGAGCACCGCGGCCGCCTCCCGGTCGCCGCCGGACAGGTCGTTCCAGACCAGCACCATGGCGATACACCGGGCGAGGCCCACGATGATCAGCCCCGTGCGGTACGTCGGCTGGTCGGGGAGGAAGGCCCACGCGAGGGCGAACATCACGGCCGGACCGACCACCCAGTTCAAGACGAGCGACGAGACGAGCAGGCGTCGGTCGGTCGTGACGGCGTCGAGCTCGCCGTAGCGCACCCTGGCGAGCACCGGGTACATCATCACGAGCAGGCCGATGAAGATGGGCAGAGAGGTGCCCCGGGTCACCTGGATCGCGTCGAGGTGGGTGTTGAGGGTCGGAAAGGCGCGACCGAGCCCGATCCCGAGGGCCATTGCCCCGAGGATCCACAGGGGCAAGAACCGGTCGAGGATCGAGAGTCGAGCGACGACCGGTCGGTCGGGCCCGAGGGTCGAGATTGCGTCGGGCGCGTCGACGCGGGGGCCCGCGGCGTCGTCGGGTCCGCTCGGCAACTCACTGCGCACGGGATCTCTCCGCCACGGATTCATGGTCATCGATGGCTATTATTGCATCGATGACCGTCGATAGGTGGTCCGAAGGGCGGCGTACGGAGGTGGCCGTCGACGTCTCGGCCGGTGGGTTCGAGGACGAGTCGTGCGTGGGAAGCGTCGGGGACGCGCCCCTCGACGAGGACGAGGCGCTGCGCCTAGCCCGGCTCCTCGGGTCGCTGGCCGATCCGGTTCGTCTCCGGCTCCTCTCGATCCTGCTCGAGCGCGGCGCGGCTTGCTCGTGCGACTTAGAGGCTCCACTGGGTCGGAGCCAATCCACGATCTCCCATCACACGAAGGTCCTCGCTGAGGCCGGCGTCGTCGTGGCGGAGAGGCGGGGACGCTGGACGTGGTGGTCGATCAGTCCTGATTGCGACGACATCGTGCGTCGCGCCCTTGGCGCGTCGGGAGGGCTCGCCTGACCGATGGGTGCGAGTAGCCTCGGCGACGAGGCCTCGCAGTTCGCCCACGACGCCGAGAGGGCGTCGGGGGTGTCCGCGATGACGACCTTGACGCCGCCACCACCGACGACGCCTACGAGAGGAGTCCGCGTGGCCGACAAGTCACCGAACCACCACAACGCTAAAAAGGTCGGGAAGTCGTTGAAGGAGAAGCGCAGCGACAAGCACGCCAAGCGCGAGACGAAGAAGGGCCTCTTCGGCGACCAGGGACCCGGAGCTCGCACCACGAACTGAGAGTCGTCGTCGGATGACGCGTTTCGGCCAGGGAGCCCCGCACCCGTGACGAACCGACGAGGTGCGTCGTCTTAGTCGCCTTCGAGCATCGCGAGATCGCGCGTCGCGTAGCGGTGATGCTCCCACTCCTCATTGAGGATCACGTGGAGGCACTCCAGGACGGTGTGCTCGCGAGTGGGGTGTCCGATCGTGCTCGGAGGAACGCACACCCGATCGAGTTCGACCGTCGTCATCGTCGCGATCTCGTGCGCGACCTCGTCCATCCGGTCACGCCGTACGGCCAGGACGTCCTCGAGCGACGGGTCAGCGGTCGTGTCGAGCCCCCACCCGTGCGGGTCGGTGAGCCACGACCCCGCGAGTCCTAAGGGGTGGTAAGGCCGGGCGATTCCCTTCACCATCCGTCGGAGCCAGCAGTCCGTCGCGAGGATGAGATGGCGCTGGGTCTCGACGAAACTCCACTCGTCATCGACGCGCACGTGAAGCGCCGCCTCGCCGAGATTGCGCGCGCGAGCCACCGTGGCGCGCCATAGATCCTCGATCATCGTCCACGCCGCGGCGAGGCCCTGGGGGTCGGTTGCCCGAAGTCTCGCGAGTTCGGGGAAGAGGCGCGTGCGCTCCGCTTCGACGAGTGGCGCTACCTCGATGCCGTTGAGACGAAGCCCTTCCAGGTCGCCCCAGACATCGGCGTCGCGCAGCCACGCGTCGGTGATCCGAGCACCCTCGAAGTTCGGTGCGTGCAGGCGCGCGTGGGAGAAGTCCGCGTCCTCCAGTCGTGCGCCCGAGAACGTCGGGCCCTTCTCGTACGTCACGGCCACCCCCACCTCGTCACGGGTTAACACTCACGAGTCTGTGAGCGCCCGGACCAGTTGTCAACGGGTCAGCGGCTCGTGAGTTGACCGGAGAATGCCCGCGGACCAGGCGACATCCAGGGCTAGGGACCAGGGGAGGTGCCGCGGCTCCCTCGCGCGAGGGCGTGCGGCCTCGTGCGTTGGTGGACGTTCTTGGCCACCCCTCACCCGAGCCGTGTACGCTTACTGTGCGGATGAAACGAAAAGGTCGTTTCGACGCTTTTTAGAAATTGAGTGAATCGTGGCACAAGGCACCGTGAAGTTTTTCAACGCGGAAAAAGGATTCGGGTTCATTTCCCGCGAGCAGGGTGACGACGTGTTCGTTCACTTCTCCAACATCCAGGGCGAGGGTTACAAGACCCTCGAAGAGGGTCAGCGGGTCGAGTTCACCGCGGCGCCCGGTAAGAAGGGCGAAGAGGCGCAGAACGTCCGCGTCATCTGAGTAGTGCCGGGGTGAGCCGCCCCGGGTCTCAACGAGACCCGGGGCGCCCCCCGAGTTCGCGCCCTCGGCGCGGACACAATTAGCGTCGGCGCGCTGCGCGATCGGTAAGAATCCGGTGGCGTCTCGCGACGCACTGCACGGAGTGGGCTGGTGCCCACTGAGTCTTGCGGAGCTCTTCGAGGCTGACCGTGATTCAACGCCGCGAGGGCGCGCCTTCGTCGACGGTGGCTCGACCTCGCTGTCACCCCGTTTTGTCACAGGTCTCCCGGAGCGTGAGGTCCATGACGAGGACGCTCAAGTGGTGCCACGGCATCGGTCTCTACAGTCGGCCTACCCCGTAGATGTCGGAAGTCCCCGTGAGAGTCTCGACGACGTTTCGCTTGTGAAGACGATCAGCGGCAGGCTCTTGGTGGGCCGCCCGGGTCTCGATCCCGGCACCTTGGGATTAAAAGTCCCCTGCTCTTCCCGATGAGCTAGCGGCCCGGCGGATGGCGAAATGCATTGAGAAATGCTCAACCCCGGACCACTTAGGTTAGCCGAGGCTGATTTCCAATGAAGTCTTCTTGAGAGGCGAGGAGCGGAGATCCCTGCGCCGAATGGGTGACGGGTTTGCAGCACAAAAATTTGCCAAGTACTCAGCCGCCAGCCGAGTGGGATTCAGCTCGCCTTTTCCAATGACGGCTTCATGAGGTCCGCGTCTCCGCCATGAACCAGTCGGTCCACGAACTTCCATGCCGTCTGGAAGCACCACGACTTGGCGTTTGACCCGACTCGGTGAGGAGTCGATCCGGCCACTTGACGCAAAAAGTTGATGGGAAACTAACGTCACGTTGATTGCTCAACGTATCTGTTCCAAGACCAGGGCCTAGTCGCCTCTCCGGTCTTCTGAGAGCCCAATGAAATAGCCATTCGCCATCCGCCCCACCGGACACCGCTCGTTGCCACTAACCCCTGCGGGAGGTCACCCGCACGTAGAACCCGTCAGGATCTATCAAGCGGAAGTCCCTGGCTCCCCACGGTCGCTCACCGATCGGTTCGATCCGTCCACCGTGGCGTTCCGCCTCAGGGCTGGCACGGGCATAGGCACGGTCAACATCATCAACCTCGATTACGACCTCTAGTCCGACGCCCCGCGGCCCGGCGAGATGCGCGGGGCTGAAGTGGTGATCAACAGGAAGCTTCGTGTGATTCTGCACGCCAACGGTCACAACGCCCGCTCGAAGTGGCACATAGCCATCGGAAGACCAACCCTCCGGCGGCACTAACTCGAGAGTCGCCCCGTAAAAGCGCACTGAGGCCTCGACGTCATCGACGAACAATTCAAACCGCAAACCGATTGGCCACACCTCGGCGCCAGGCTCTGGCTCGTTGGACTTGTGGCTCGCCACGCTCGTGATTGTAGCGAAAGGCCGATCTTCGTCCTTTGGACTTTGCTAACTCGACTGCACTTACCCCGACGAGTTCATGGTCCAGATTGCAGGAGCAATGCCGTTTATCGTTGTCAATGGCCAATTTCAAGTCCCCGCTGGTGGCCACGAAAAGTCCCCACCCCTCAGGCGTGATTCACTTCTTTTTTGACGAGAACTGGCCTCCTCTCGCCCGAGCTTCTTTCATCCGGAACGACTCGCCGCTGGTGACGA
>DASSZS010000026.1:0-12638 GCA_035702745.1 Acidimicrobiales bacterium
CTCCCTCTACGACGGCGCCACGGCGCTCGTCGAGGCGCTCAACATGGCCCACGGGGCCATGGGCCGCTCGCGCATGCTCGTCTCGTCGGGGGTGCACCCGCACTGGCGGGCCGTCGCGCGCACCTTCGCCGCCGGCACCGGCCACGAGATCGTCGAGGTGCCCCTCGTCGAGGGTCACACCGACTGGTCGAGCGTCGATGCCACCGACGCGGCCGCGCTCGTCGTCGCCTACCCGAACTACCTGGGGGTCCTCGAGGACCCCGCGGCGGCGAAGGCCCTCGCCGCGTCGGCGGGGGGCCTGCTCGTCGTGGCGGGCGACCCGGTGGCCGCGGGCGTGCTGCGTTCGGCCGGGTCGTGGGGGGCCGACGTCTTCGTCGGGGAGGGCCAGCCCTTCGGCACGGCGCTCTCCTTCGGCGGTCCCTACCTCGGGCTCTTCGCCTGCGCCGAGGCTCAGGTGCGCCGTCTGCCTGGGCGCATCGTCGGCGAGACGCTCGACACCGAGGGGCGGCGCGCCTACGTGACGACGCTGCGCGCGCGCGAACAGGACATCCGGCGCGAGAAGGCGACCTCCAACGTCTGCACCAACCAGACCCTCATGGCCGTGGCCGCGGCCGTCCAGTTGGGCTGGCTGGGCACCACGGGTCTGCGCGAGGTGGCGACGCGCTGTGCCCAGGGGGCCCACTACCTCTTCGACGAGCTGATCGGTCTCGACGGGGTCATCCCGGCCAGCGCCGGCCCGTTCTTCCGGGAGTTCGCGCTGCGCCTGCCCCGGCCGGCTCGCGAGGTCGTGGCGCGTCTCGCCGACGCCGGAATCCTCGCCGGGGTGGCCCTCGACGCCCTCGTGGGTCCGGAGGACCGTTCGATCGACGCGCCCGAGGACGTGCTGCTCGTCACCGTGACCGAGCGGCGCACCCGGGCCGAGATCGACCACTACGTCGCCGCGATGAGAGGAGCCCTCCAGTGACCGCGAGCCCCGCCGGGCGGGCCTCGTCGGCGCCCCTCATGGGGCGCGACGCCGAGCCCACCCTCTTTGAGATCTCGGTGCCCGGACGGCGCGCCTACCAACTGCGCACGACCGGCGTGCCGGCCCGCCCCCTCACCGAGCTGGTGCCGGCGGCCCACCTGGCCGAGGCGCCCGTTGCCATCGCCGAGGTCTCCGAACGCGACCTCGTGGCCCACGTGACCCGGCTCAGCCACCGGCAGTTCTCGGTCGATCTCGGGATGTACCCGCTGGGCTCGTGCACCATGAAGTACAACCCCAAGTTCTGTGACGCGGTGGCGGCCGACCCGGGCCTGGCGAGCGTGCACCCCGCCGCCCCGGCCGCCCTCACCCAGGGCTGGCTGGAGATCCTGGTGGAGCTCGAAGAGCGGCTCTGCGCGATCACCGGCATGGCGGCGGCCACCCTGCAGCCGGCCGCCGGGGCGGCCGGCGAGCTGACGGGGCTCTTGCTCATGCGCGCCTACCACGAGAGCCGCGGGGACGTGCGTCGACGGGTCATCATCCCCGACTCGGCCCACGGCACCAACCCGGCCTCGGTCACCCTCGGCGGCTACGAGGTCACGACCGTCCCCTCGAACGACCGGGGCCTCGTCGACCTCGAGGCGCTGCGCGGCGTGCTCGGACCCGACGTGGCGGGCATCATGCTCACCAACCCCAACACGCTCGGGCTCTTCGAGGAGGAGATCGTTGAGATCGCCGCCGCCGTCCACGAGGTCGGCGGGCTCCTCTACTACGACGGCGCGAACCTCAACGCCATCCTTGGGGTCGTGCGTCCGGGCGACATGGGCTTTGACATCGTGCACATGAACCTGCACAAGACCTTTGCCACCCCCCACGGCGGCGGGGGCCCGGGGGCCGGACCGGTCGCGGTCGCCGCGCACCTGGTCGACTTCCTGCCCGGACCGCGCGCCGTGCGCGATGGCGCGGGCTACGCCTGGGCGACGCCCGCGCGCTCGATCGGCCGGGTCCACGGCTGGCACGGCAACGCCCTGGTGCTCGCCCGGGCCCTCGCCTACATCCACGTCCACGGGGCCGAGGGCCTGACCCGGGTGGCCCAGCACGCGGTGCTGAACGCCAACTGGCTGCGCCGGCGCCTGGCCGCGATCCTGCCGGCGGCCCACGATCGCGCCTGCATGCACGAGTGCACGCTGCGCGCGACGCCGCTCAAGGACACCTACGGCGTGCGGGCCCTCGACGTCGCGAAGGCCCTGCTCGAGGAGGGCTTCCACGCGCCCACCGTCTACTTCCCGCTCATCGTGGACGAGGCGCTCATGTTCGAGCCGACCGAGACTGAGAGCCCCCAGACCCTCGAGGCCCTGGCCCAGGCGATCGAGCGCATCGCCGAGCGCGCGGCGCGCGAGCCCGAGGGGCTGCACCGCGCGCCCCAGACGACGCCGGTCGCGCGCGTCGACGAGGCGCGCGCCGCGCGCCACCTGGTGGCGACGGCCGACGCGCCCCGGCCCTAAGTTACGTCGCCCCGCGGGCGCCCGACCGCCTAGCGGGACGGGTCGTCGAGGGCGCTCGTCGCGCGCAACACCTTGCGCAAGAGGCGCGCGAGTTCCTCCTGCTCGGCGCGGGTGAGGCCAGCCACCGCGACGGCCTCGTGGCGGTTGAAGGCGGGAAAGACCGTCTCGATGAGTCGGCGTCCCGAGCCGGTGAGGCCGACCGAGACGCGTCGCCGGTCGTCGCGGTGGGGGAGGCGCCGGATGAGTCGGCGTCCCTGGAGGGTCTTGATCACCCCGGTGAGGGTGCCCTTGGTCACCCCAGCCTCCTCGGCCACGTGGCCGGTCTCCTGGTCGCCCCAGATCCACAGCACCCACAGCACCGTGAAGGCCACCCAGCTCAGGTCGTAATCGGAGAGCACGGTGCGCTCCATGTGGTGGCGCACGGCCGAGCCGGCCCGGTAGATGTTCGACACGGCGCTCATCGCAGTGAAGTCGAGCTCGTGGCCCTCGAGCCGGGCGCGGATGTCGCGCTCGGCCTGGGAGACGACCGACGCCTCGCTGCTCGCGATGCGCCGGCTCATCGGGTCTCGAGGGTGGCGCCTCCCGCGAAGGTCGTGCCCACCGCCCGGTAGTAGCCGGCGATGACCTCGCGCGGGGCGATCGAGGCGAGCTCCTCGGTCGGCGCGTCGAACAGCTCGAGAGTGGCGCGGCCCCGCCAGGCCGGGCCGAGCTCGAGGTCGACCCCGGCCATGGTGACGACCTCGTAGAGGGAGTCGGAGCCGTCGAGCTCGATACGCGGGAGGTAGCGGTGGTGCAGCATCGGGTGGCCGTTCACGAACCCGGCGCTCGGCGCCTCGGCCTCCAGAGTCACCGTGGCCTGGGCCAATCGGCGGTCGGCCGCGGCGAGGGTCATCCCGAAGCGCCCGCCCGGGCCGACGCGGGGCCCGGCGCGGCCCACGTTGACCGGGCGGGTCTGGTGGATCGAGCCGAGTTTCTTGGGGTAGCCCTGGAGGTGCCCGCGCACGAGGGCGAAGTCGGTGTCGACCCAGATGAAGAGGCACCGGCTGTAGAGGGCGTCGCGGTAGCGACAGCGCACCACGACGAAGGCCTCGCGGTACTGACTGCGCACCGGGTCGAGCAGTTCGGCGCCGTCGGCGCCGCAACTCTGCCAGTCGGCCCAGATGAAGGCGACCGCGCCGGGGTCCTCGTCGTCGTGGGCGAGCGAGACGCCCTCGGGCAGGAGCCGGGCGATCGCCGAGGGGTCGGTGCGGTACTCGACGCTGAGCAGGTCGCCCGAGTAGTGCCACGGGGGCGGGGGCAGCAGGGAGGCCCGCCCGGTGGCGGTGCGCGGGAAGGGCAGCCCGACGAGGCTCACGAGCGGCTCCAACCCGCCGCGGGCCGGTCGAACCAGACGTGGATCTGGCCGGTCCCGATCGCGTTCTCGTAGTCCGAGTAGAGCCGGCCCGGGGCCACGCAGTCACGCCCGCCGAGCGCCGCGACCAGCATCTGGTAGTGCCCGAAGCGCCCCTCGGGCCGGACCGTGGCGAACTCCGCGAGGTGGTCGACGACGAAGGCGTGGTCGCCGCGCCGCCAGGCCTCGATGACCCGGTGGTCCCAGTCGCGCGCGCTCTCAGAGAAGATGTGCTCCTCGTCGGCGGCCTCGTGGTCGCGCAGGCGCCGCAGCGGGTGGAACGTGTGGCTGAGCGCCCCCGAGGCGATGAGGACCGCTCGCCGGTCGCTCTGGGCGATCGCCTCGGCGATCACCCGGCCCACGGTGGCGAAGTCCTCGGGCTCGGCGGTCTGGCAGACGCTCACCGAGACCCAGGCCTCGTCGCCCTGGAGGAAGCCGAGGAAGTTCGTGGTGGCGTAGGTGATGGGCAGGTGCTCGTTGTCGATCGGGGTGATCCAACACTCCGGGGTTGCCAGGGCGATCTCGCCCACGAGCTTGGCGAAGGCGGGGTCGCCCTTGACGTCGTAGGGCACGCTCGACATACCCCGGGGCAGCTCCTCGGAGGTGAACAGGCCGTGGCGTCGCTCGGCCGAGGTGACGACGAACTCGACGGTGGTGAACCAGTGGCTGTCGAAGACGACGACGAGGTCGGGACGCAGCGCGTCGAAGACCTCGCGGCGCAGCTGGTGCAGCCCGGTATAGAGCGTGCTCTCACGGCCGTGGTTGAGCGCCCGGCGCTCCTCGTCGGGCAGGACGATGGTGGGCACGTGGGCCAAGAGGCCCGCCCCGACGATCTCACCCATGGGTCGTTCCCTCCTTCACCTGGTAGGTCTTGAGGTCGCTGTAGAAGTCGAGCGCGTAGTCGCCGCCCTCGCGGCCGATGCCCGAGATGCCCGTCCCGCCGAAGGGCGCGGTGAGATCGCGGACCAAAAAGCAGTTGACCCAGATCGTCCCGGCGCGCACGCGCGCCCCCACGCGGTCGGCCCGGGCGCGGTCCCGGGTGAAGAGCATCGCCGAAAGTCCGTAGGCCGTGGAGTTGGCCAGGGCGACCGCCTCGTCCTCGCCCGCGAAGCTCTGGAGGGTGAGGACCGGGCCGAAGACCTCGCGCTGGACGATCTCGGCGTCGTTGTCGAGGGGCTCGATCACCGTCGGCTCGTACCACAGCCCGTCCTCGCGCCAGCGCCGTCCGCCGGTGAGGACCCGGTGACCCTGGTCGCGGGCGCGCTCGACGAACCCCTCGACGCGCGCCAGGTGGTCGGGGTGGATGAGGGGCGAGACGGTGGTCGAGGGGTCGCGGGGGTCGCCGAGCACGTGCGCGCGGGCGCGTTCGATCAGTCGGTCCCGGAACTCGTCGTAGAGCGGGGCCTCGACGAGCAGGCGCGTCCCGGCGAGGCAGACCTGGCCGGCGTCGTCGTACATGGCGGCGGCCCGATCAACAGCGAGCTCGACGTCGGCGTCGGCGAACACGACAAAGGGCCCCTTGCCCCCGAGCTCGGCCGTGAAGGGCACGAGGTTCGCCGCCGCGGCGAGCCCGATGGCCCGACCGGTCTCGGGCGAGCCGGTAAAGGAGATCCGCCGAACCCGCGGATCGGCGACCAGGGCCGCGCCGACCTCCTCACCGACCCCCTGGACCAGGTTGAACACCCCCGGGGGGAGGCCGGCCTCGGCGACGAGGTCCATGAGCAGCGAGCACGACAACGGCGACCACTCGGCCGGCTTGAGCACGACGGTGTTGCCGGCCGCGAGCGCCGGGGCGCACTTCCAGGTGGAGAGCATGAAGGGGGCGTTCCAGGGGGTGATCACGACGGTGGGTCCGGCGGGCATGCGCTGGACGTGGTTCTCGGTGCCGTTGGAGGACCAGGTCCGGCCCTCGTAGCCCTGGGCCAGGTCGGCGTAGGCGCGGAAGTTGCGCGCGCCGCGCGCGATGACCCGCAGGCGCAGGCTCTCTTCGAGCATGGCCATGTCGAGGCACTCGACCCGGGCGAGGCGCTCGACGTTCGCGTCGATCAGGTCGGCCAGGCGGTGCAGGTACTCCCCGCGCTCGGCCGGTTCGAGCGCGGCCCAGGCGGGGAACGCGTCGCGCGCGGCGGTGACGGCCGCCGCCGCGTCCTCGGCCGACCCGCGCGACACCTGCGCCAGGGCGAGCGACCAGTCGAGGGGGCTGCGGTCGCAGAAGGTCGTCGCGGCGTCCACGCGCTCGTTGGCGATGAAGTGGCCGGTGGCGACGGGGACGCCCGCGACGTCGGCTCGGGCGCTCACGGCTCGAACCGCGGTCGAACGCGGGGGTAGGGGAGCTGGGCGCGGTCCGTCGCGACGGGTCGGCGCCGTCCGCGCTCGGGCCAGTCGCCCCCGAGCGCGGTCGAGAGCACCTCTTCGGTCGCGGTCGGCTGGGCGCCGACCTCGTCGCTCACCGGGGCCGGGCCGGCCACCACGTGATTGGTCAGGGCCCCGAGCCCCTCGACCTCGACGGTGACGACGTCGCCGGGTTCGACGGGCCGCGAGTGGGCCGGCGTGCCCGAGAGGATCACGTCACCGGGCACGAGGGTGATCAGCCGGGCGAGGTCGGTCACCAGGTAGTGCATGTCCCAGGCCATCTCGTCGGTCGTGCCGTCCTGGCGGACCTCGCCGTTGACGCTCGTGCGCAGCGCCTTGTGCGCGAACGACCAGTCGGTGACGACCCCCGGTCCGATCGGACAGAGCGTGTCGGCACCCTTGACCCGCAGCATGGACCCGGCGTCGGTGTCACGGAAGTCGTGCAGTCCGAAGTCGTTGGCGATCGTGTAGCCGTAGATGTAGTGGGCGGCGTCGGCGAGGGCGATGTTGCGCGCGGTGCGGCCGATCACGATCGCGACTTCGCCCTCGTAGTTGAGGTAGTGGCAGTTCGCCGGACGCACGACGGCACCGCCGTGGGCGTTGAGCGCCGACACCGGCTTCTGGAACCAGGTGGGGGCCGGTGGCAGGCCGACCCCGAACTCGCGCACCCGCGACACGTGGTTGAGGTGGCAGCAGAGGATCTTCGTCGGCGTCACCGGGGGCAGGTGCACGGCGGTGGCCGCCTCGACCCGACGACCGTCGGCGGCCACGAGGGTCGGACCCTCGGCCATCACCTCGACCGCGTTGCCCTCCAGCAGGATGCGTCGGAACTCCACCGGCCCTCCGAAGTCGTTTGCGTACGAATGATTCCCCCACACTACAAACCGTCTCCGCGACGGCGTGCTACGTTCGCCCCGTCACTCGAGGAGGCGTGATGGCGACAGACTTCGATCGCGTGCGGGTCCTGTGGCCCGACCACCTCGGCCTGGCCCGGGGCAAGTACATCCCGGCCGAGATGGTCGAGGACGGGGCGCGCCACTGCACGGGTACCTGGGCCCTCGCCTACGACCGGTCGATGACCCCCTACACCCCAGGCAGCGGGTGGAACGAGGGCCTGCCCGACTTCGAGGCCGTCTTCGAGGCGGGCGACCTGCGCCCGTCGTGGGAGGAGGGGACCCGCGTGGTGGTGGCCGGGCTCACCCGCGACGGCGCGCCACTCGCGGTCTCACCGCGCACCGCTCTCGCCAAGGCGGTCGAGGACTGGCGGGCCCTCGGCCTCGCGCCCTACGTCGGGATCGAGTTCGAGGCCTTCGTCTTCGCGCCCGACGGTCAGGGCGGGTGGCGGCCCCGCGACACCCCTGGCGCCTTCGTCTACGGCACCGGGCCGGCCGTCGACCCCGACGGGCTCATCGACGCGATCTGGGCGGCCTGCCGTGCGGCCGGACTGCCCCTCGAGTCGGTCAACTCCGAGTACGACTCGCCCCAGTTCGAGTTCACCCTGCGCTACAGCGACGCCCTGCGCGCGGCCGACGACGCCTTCTTGTTCAAGGTTCTCGCCCGTGAGGTCGCCCATCGCTTCGGGCTGCTGCTCACTTTCATGGGCAAGCCCCTGAGCGATCGCGGCGGCTCGGGTCTGCACGTCAACTTCTCCCTGCGCGACGAGTCGGGCCACAACGCCTTCGCCGACGCCGCGAACCCCGACGGGCTCTCGGCGGCGGCCCACCACGCGATCGGCGGGCTGATCGCGCATCACCGCGCCCTGGCCGGGCTGTGCGCCCCGACGGTCAACGCCTACAAGCGACTGCGGCCGGCGTCGCTCTCGGGCTACTGGGCCAACTGGGGCTACGACCACAGGGGTGCGACGATCCGGGTGCCCGGGGCGAGGGGTGAGGGCACTCGTCTCGAGCACCGCCTGAGTGACGGCGCGGCGGTCGTGCACACCGCGATCGCCGCCGTCTTGCAGGCCGCCCGCCTGGGCGTGGTGGCCCACGCCGACCCCGGTGCCCCCGAGGCGGGCAACGGCCTCGACACCATCGAGGCGACCGTCGGGGTGCCCCACTCGCTCGCTGACGCGCTGGCCGAACTCGAGGCCGACGGTGCGCTCGTCGAGGCGGTGGGCAGCGAGCTCGTGGCCCAGCACCTCGCGGTGAAGCGCTCGGAGTGGGAGCGCTACTGCGCGGCGACGACCGACTGGGAGCTGCGCGAGTACCTCCCGTTCCTCTAGCCCACGTGGGCGAAGGCCCCGTCGAGCTCTCGGGCGAGCGGGTCCGGCTACGGGCCCTCACCCCGGCCGAGACGGCCCGGCTCGGCTCCGATCCCGCGGCCTTCGCCGCGGGCCTCGGGCTCGGGAGCGCGCCCGAGTGGCCCTCGACCGTCGTGCGCGAACGCTTCCGAGAGGGGATCCCCGAGATCGCCGCCGACCCGCGCTTTGGCGTCTGGGTCGTGATCGAGGTGGCCGCGCGCACCCTCATCGGCGACGTCGGCTTCCACGGACCGCCCGACGCCCACGGATCGCTCGAGATCGGCTACGCCCTCGCGCCCGAGTGGCGTGGGCGCGGCTACGCCACCGAAGCCGTCGGGCTGCTCTGTGCGTGGGCCGAAGCGCGAGAGGGCGTCACCGAGCTCACCGCGCGCACCGACCCCGACAACGCCGCCTCGGCCCGAGTCCTCGAACGCGTCGGCTTCGTCGCGGTGGGCGCGGCCAAGGGCTACCGGCTCTGGCGTCGGGGCTGACGAGCCGTCGGGGCTGACGAGCCGTCGGGGCTCACCCCGGCTCACTGGACGGTCCGACCGCCCTCGGCGAACACGCGCGCTCGGCCTAGATCGCCGCAACGCCCGTGGGGTCGTGTCCGCCTCCCAGGCAGGCGACAATCTGGGTGCTCGTCACGAGGCGGCGGGGCGGGCTACGCCGCGGTGGTGAGCGTCGATCGCTCGCGCTGGGGTGAGACGGGTCTCGCCTAGGTCGACGTGGCCCTGGGCGACGCCCACGACCTCGGCGCCCGCGAGGCCCACTCCCGAGTGCGCCTCGCGGGTTACAAGGTGCCCTCGCGCCTCGTGGTCGTCGATGAACTGCCCCGCAACGCCGTGGGCAAGATCGACAAGGCGCGCCTGCGCGCGCTCGCCTCGGCGGTCGTCCTGTCCTAGGGCAGTTCGGGGTCGCCCGCGCGCAGCGACGCCGGCACGTGGCCGACCAGCCCGTAGAAGGGGCAGTAGCCGGTCACCCCGGTCACGATGAGGACGAACCCCCCGAGCACGAGCAGCGACTCGAGCCGATAGGCGAGGACCGCCCCGGGCAGGGCGAGCAGCAGCGCACCGGCGAGTGCCGCGGCAATCCCGAGCGCCACGCGAACGGCGCGCTCGACGCTCGTCTGGTTGCGGCGCGTGGCGGCGACCCTGGTTGTGGTGGTGGTGGGGTGGTGGACCGCCGTCATCATGGTGGCTCTCCTGGTGCCGTCGAGGACACCAGGTTCGCTCGCCGATGTCCCCGAGGGCCTAGGGACCAAAGTCACCTCAGCGAGGTGCCTCAGTCGTGGGCGGGGGGGCGGTGTGCGCCGGCCAGGGCCACGAAGGCGTCGAGGCTCGCGGGGTTGGCGACCGAGGAGCGCGAGGCCACGCTCGCGGGGTCGGCACCGGCCAGGATGCGCTTGACCGGGACCTCGAGCTTCTTGCCGGTGAGGGTCCGCGGGATGGCGTCGACGACCACGACGTGGTCGGGGACGTGGCGGGGCGACAGTCGGGTGCGAACCTCGACGCGGATCCGCTCGAGGAGTGGCGAGGGCTCGACGTCGGGGGCGACCACGAACAGCCAGAGCTCGCCCGGCCCGCCGGTGGGGTCCTCGAGGTGCACCACGAGGCTGTCGGTCACCTTGGGGAGGGCTTCGACGACGTTGTAGAACTCGGCGGTGCCCATGCGGACCCCCCCGCGGTTCAACGTGCCGTCGGAGCGACCGCTGATCACGACCGAGCCGTGGGAGGTGAGGGTGGCCCGGTCGCCGTGGACCCACACGCCCGGGTAGCGGTCGAAGTAGGCGGCGCGGTAGCGCACGTCACCCGGGTCGTTCACGAAGGCGACCGGCATCGAGGGCATGGGCTGGGTCACGACCAGCTCGCCCTCCTCATCACGCACGGCCCGCCCGGTCTCGTCGAAGACCTCGAGCGCCACCCCGAGGCAACGGCACGAGATCTCGCCCGGCCACACCGGATGCAGGGGGCTGGTCCCGACGAAGCCGGTGCAGACGTCGGTGCCCCCGCTGAATGAGGCGACGAGGAGGTCGTCCTTCACGTCGCGATAGACCCACTCGGCGGCCGAGCCCGGCAGTGGTGAGCCCGTCGCCCCGAGGGTCTCGAGGGCGTCGAGGGCGTAGTGCGCGCGCGGGACGAGTCCGGCCTTGGCGCCGGCGACGAGGTACGCGGCCCCCACCCCGGCGACGGTGATCGCGTGGTCGTCGATGAACGCCCAGAGCCGATCGGCGCGCGGGGCGCTGGGGTTCCCGTCAAAGAGGGCGACCGTCGCACCCACGACGAGACCCGACACGCAGAAGTTCCACATCATCCAGCCGGTGGTCGTGTACCAGAAGAACCGGTCGTCGCCGTCTATGTCGAAGTGGTAGCGCAGCGCCTTGGCGTGCTCGAGGAGAATCCCGCCGTGGCCGTGGACGATGGCCTTGGGCTTGCCCGTCGTGCCCGAGGAGTAGAGCACGTAGAGGGGGTGGTCGAAGGGGACGGGCTCGAAGGTGGGCTCGGCGGGGTCCCCGGCCAGCTCGGACCACGCCGCGAAGCCCGTGGGGCGCTCAAGGGCGAGGAGGTCGAGCATCACGGCGTGGCGCACCGAGGCGAGACCCGCGAGGACGGCCGTCGCGTCCTCGCGCGAGTCGCGCGTGCGCTCCCCGTAGCGGTAGCCGTCCACGGCCACGAAGACGCTCGGTGCGGTCTGGAGGAGTCGGTCGAGGACTCCGTCGACGCCGGTCTCGGGGGCACAGCACGTCCAGGTCGCGCCGAGCCCGGTGACGGCCAGCATGAGAGCCAGGGTCTCGACGACGTTGGGCAGGTACGCCGCCACGACGTCGCCTCGCCCGACCCCGCGAGCGGCGAGGCCTCGCTGCAGGCCCCCGACCAGTCCGGCGAGCTCGTCCCAGCTGACCTCGCGGTCGTCGCGGGCGTCGTCGTGGGAGATGACGGCCGTCTGGGGGCCCCGTCGGCGTAGCGCGTGCTCGGCGTAGTTGAGCGTCGCCCCCGGGAACCAGCGGGCCCCGGTCACCGCGGCCCGATCGCGCACGAGCGCGACGGACGCAGGGGAGTGGAACTGTAGGGACGTGTCGTCGGCGACGTGGGTCCAGAACTCCCCGAGCGTGGCGGGGTCGGTCGACCAGGCCCACGCCTCGTCGTAGGTGGCGAAGCCGCGCGCCTCAAGCAGCGCGTGCAACTGGGAGCGGCGTGCGCGCTCGGGCGAGGGCGTCCAGAGTGGTGTCGTCACGGCACCGGCGTGGGGGCGGTGGCCATGGCTCATGGTAACGCGTCCGCACGGGGTCCACGAGGGGTCGATCCTCGATGACTCCCAGCGATGACAGTCGTCGCTAGTGGAGTCCCGCGACGACGGCGAGCACTGCCACGAGTGCGGCGAGCATGTAGGCGACGTACGCCTCCAGCCTCCCCGACTGGAGGCGCCGTGCCCCCGCGGCGAGGGCGAGGACTCCTCGGCGCAGCGGGGTGTAGATGAAGCGTTCCACCGGTTCGACCACGCTGGTCGCGTACTCGACCGGTCCGCGCCCGCGCACGAGATCCGACCGACTCTCGAGCGGGTGAGCGCGCCGCTCCGTGCCGAGCACGTTCGCGAGAACGTGACGCAGGGGATTGGCGAACCCGAAGGCGGTGTAGCTCGTGTGCCCGCGCACACCCGACGTGGCCGACGTCCACGGTGGGACGCGACGGACGCGGAAGTAGCGCCCGCGTGAGAGGGCGACCGCCGCGCCGGTGACCGCGAGCACGAGCACGGGCAAGGCGATGAAGAGCCACGACGGCGAGAGGATGGAGAAACCCGCGAAGGCCGGTTGGAGCACCCACGGCGAGCGTAGGGCGATAAGGGTCAGGCGGGGTGCGACGATTGGCGCCAGCCCCCGTGCGAGGACACGGATCTCGAGCGGCGTCACCGCGGCGACCCAGAGACACGACGCCCCGAGGGCACCGGCAGCGAGGCCGCCGAGGGGACGGTGAGGGGTGACAGCGCTTCCAAGACGACGGGGTCCGAGGACGACGAAGCCGATGACGCGCACGAAGGCGAGGGCGGCGAGGCCCGAGGTGAGGGCGACCAGCGCACCGGCTCCCGCCAGGGCCAGGCGCAACGCCAGACCCGGGAGGCGGAACTCCTGCATGAGCGCCTCGAGGATGAACCACTCCGATACGAAGCCGATGGTCGGGGGAAGCCCGGCGAGAG